>NZ_OY782507.1:3532500-4132500 GCF_963677725.1 uncultured Cohaesibacter sp. | reverse complement strand
ACCGGCCATGATGGGCCGTATCCTGTCGGTCGCCGCCATTGCCCAGCTGATCGCCTATGGCATCATCTTCATCACCTGGAAGACATTTCATCTATCCTTTGAAATGGTGTTTGGCATAGCTGGCCTGCTCACCATTGCCATGGTTGGCTTCCTGTGGTTGACCTTCCCGCAATTTGAAGCACCGCACCCCCAGCGCAAGAAACTGATCCTGCGCAAGCGCTATTCGCTCTATTATGCCCTGACCTTCATGGGCGGCGCACGTCGGCAGATCTTCACTGTGTTCGCAGGCTTCATGATGGTTGAGAAATTCGGCTATCAGGTGCACGAAGTCTCGGCCCTGTTCCTGATCAACTGCCTGTTCAACATGTTCTTTGCACCGCAAATCGGTAAATTCATTGGCCGCTTTGGCGAGCGCCGCATGTTGACCATTGAATATACCGGGCTGATCCTCGTTTTCTTGTCCTACGCCTTCGTCAGCAATCCATGGGCGGCGGCTGTGCTCTATGTCATCGACCACGGCTTTTTTGCCATGTCGATTGCCATGAAGACTTATTTCCAGAAGATTGCCGATCCCGGCGACATGGCCCCAACCGCAGGCGTCGCCTTCACCATCAATCATATTGCGGCGGTCTTCATTCCCGCGCTGTTTGGCCTGATCTGGCTGGTCAACCCATCTGCGGTCTTTTTCCTTGGCGCAGGGATGGCGGGCATCTCGCTGGTGCTGGCCCGCTTGGTGCCGCGCAATCCGGTCGAAGGACACGAATGGATCGGCAAGATCACCAAAGCACCAATGCCTAGCGATCCAACGATCAAACAGCCAGCAGAATAACTTATAGCTTGCGGGCAATACCCAGATGGTGAGTGCCGATGATGCCGGTGCCCACCCCCAGGTCATAAATATCATAGCGATCAATCTCAAACCCTGCTGCCTGTATCAAGGCTCCGGGATCGCGATTAAGGTGGCATCCCGCCGCCAAGAAGCGCCATGGGGCATTCAACCCATCCTGCAGCCGCGCCACAAATCTGCTGGGCGAGCGCCCATGCTCACAAAAGAAAAGCCGTCCTTGGGGCCGCAAGATGCGATGGATTTCCGCCAAAGCCGCCGTGATATTCGGGATGGAACATAGACTGTATGTCACCACAACCGAATCCGCTGAAGCCGATGGCAAAGACATGGCTTCCGCGCTCTCGACCAACAATTGCGCAGGCAGCGGTTGCGCAGCAATCGCCTTGAGCCCAAGCGCGGGCAAACCATCATCAGGATTAATACCAATCAGACTGGACACCGCTGCATGATCATAATGAGGCAGATTGAGACCAGACCCAAAGCCGATCTCCACCACATCCCCGGTTGCCAAAGGCACGATCTTCTGTCGCTGCTGGCTCACCATTGGCAAGCCACAGATCCAATGCACCCCGACCGGCATCAAACCACCGAACAAAGAGCGCTTTTTGCCGCAACAAGTGGAAGAGCAATTCGAAGTCATGGCACACCATCAGACATTATATTCAGTAATTTGAAAATAATGTGCCAGAACAGCCAAACCAAGGTCAATGCAAGAATGCGAGAGCAATAAAGAGGACGCCGTCAATTGCCTTCAGGCGTCACGGAGGAATCCTTGGGCCAAAGGCGGCGGAAACGCTCGGTGATGATCTCAACATCATCGCGCATCGCGCCACCAATCTCTTCAAATTCTCTGGCGAAAAAGTCCCAATGGACTTCCCGCCACCAATCATAGCTCTTGTCGCCTTCCCCTTCGGCGGCGGCAAACTCGGCATCAATGGCATGGAAAGGCAGACGATCGACGGCAATCAGCTCAACCAGTGCCACGGGGGCACGGTCCCAATTCTGGACGATCAGCAAATCGCCAACCTGCGGCATCCGCTCTTGTCCGCTATCGGCCCAATGGGCAAGACCGCAAGTTGCTCTTTTCTCATCCCGAAGGACGAGATCCGCGCAGAGATTGGCATTTTCCTCATCCGCGCAAAAATAGTCGGCGGCCACATACCGAGCGGTCATGGCGCCACGCAACTGCGGGGAAAGCGTGTCTAGATAGGCATCAAGGAAAGCCTGATTCGCCGCATTCAGCTCGCTCATGAGAAAAAATCCGTCCTCACAAAGAATCAGTGCTCAGGCCTGAAATTCAGGAATTCGGATCACGATTCCATCCAGCTCGTCACTCATGCGGATCTGACAGGACAGGCGACTGGCTTCATTGGCATCCTGCGCAAAGTCGAGCATATCCTCTTCCATCGGGTCCGGATCGCCGGTTTTCTCGGCCCAACTTTCATCGACATAAACATGGCAGGTCGCGCAAGCGCAGGCACCGCCACATTCAGCCTCGATGCCGGGCACGCCATTTTTCACGGCACTTTCCATCACCGTAGCCCCGTTGGGAGCGTCCACTTCATATTTGGTCCCGTCGAAAGCGATAAAATTGATCTTCGGCATTGGATAACATCTCTGATTGAATTGGTCACAGTTTCCGCTATAGCGCAATTTGCCAGTGAGTCAAAGGTCGCCATTGCAGGAAAGAGCGGGTTCGGCGGGTCCATCACGCACTTTTCATCGCAAGGCACATCTTGCCCGTATCAAAAAGGCATGACCGGCTCAACGATGAAGGAGCACCCGGATATCCTCAAGCACAGCTGCAATCGCCTGCCGCAACTGCGCCACAAGCGCCGGGTCCGTCAGGCCTTTTGCTTCGAGCTTTTCTGCCAATAGCGCAACCTCAAACGCCCCCACCCCGCGAGCAGACCCCTTGATGCTATGAGCCAGATCTCTCACCGCGCTTTCGCCTCGCTCGAGATCCATCACTTTTTCGCTCATTTGTTGCTCGAAAATTTGCAACACATCCCGCTGCAATTCTGCATCATTCATCGTCTGGCGAGCCAGATGCTCAAGGTCCAGTCGCGCCATGGAGTTCCACCCTTTTTACATATTGCCGACCATTTCAAAGCACTCCGATCAGGATTCGCCCGACGACGGCTTCCGCATTTCCGCGTTAACCATAAAAGCCGATTTTGGCCTCCGATTACAAATTAAATTTCCGCGGTCCCCATCTGGATTACGAAACCCGGTCAATGAGCGGATTGTCGATAAAAATTCCATTTTTCCAATCTCTTAACCTTAACGCCCTATCACAACGCAGTGACGTCCCTTCCCCTCTGGCACCAATTGTTGAACAAATGCGGCCAAGGGTCAGAAATTTCTTGTTCCTTTGCCTTTGCTCTGCCTGTACGATGCTATTCCGGTATATCGACTGATAGCGACAGACAATTTTTTGATCCAGAGAGCCCCTGCCCATCGCCTTGCCACAAGGCCATGAGACAGTCGTGGTTGCGGGTCAATTGATGCGGCTAGAACAAGATATTGCAAGACCCCTTTTGCAAAGAGGGGAAGCATTGGCGCCTGCGAGGCAAGATCGACATTGTTCGTCGATCCGTGGCGACCAATGGAGTGGCGAGTATAGAGTAAGACAAGGCTGGTATAGACATGGTCAATAAGTCTCCAAAGATTCAGGATCCGACAGAAGCGGCTCTGTCGGCGGTTGAAGACGCGCTGAAACTCGATTTCGACGAGACGCAAGAGGCAAAGGGCGACGGCGGCAAACACGACATGGCCAAGGTTGCGGCCACGGATCTTGCCCCAAGCGAGGTCGAGAGCAAGTCGGAGGCACGCGCCCCATCTGGTCGGCCACGCCCGGCCAATGACGACCAGCAATCGGTTGGCCATCTGCTGCACAGCCTGCAAAGACCGGCAAGTTCCGCACCATACTGGTTTGCCACCCTGCTCGCCGTTATCTGGGCTGGCATCGCTGGCAGTGCCTTCTATATTGCCTTTGGCCAACCGCTCCTCGCCTCCGGTGGGGCTGCTGCCATTCTGCAAAGCCCGATGGCACTGGGTGCACTGGCTGCCATCGTGTTGCCTGTCGTGTTGTTCTTTATGATGGCCTACATGATTGTGCGGTCCCATGAGATGCGCCAGGTCTCCCACACCATGACCGAAGTGGCCATGCGTCTGGTTGAGCCGGAAAGCGTCGCCAAGGAATCCGTCGTCAATGTCGGTCAGGCCATTCGCCGCGAAGTCGCTTCCATGAGCGACGGCATCGAACGTGCTCTCGCCCGCGCGTCCGAGCTGGAAGTCATGGTACACAATGAGGTTTCCTCACTGGAGCGTGCCTATTCTGAGAATGAATTGCGCATTCGCTCGCTGATTGAGGAACTGATCACCCAACGCGAAGCCATCGTCTCCAATTCCGAGCGGGTTCGTGCCTCGATCAACGGTGCCCATACCAGCCTCTCCGACGAATTGAGCACGACGAGCGAATCCATTTCCAAGAGCGTGTCCGACGCAGGCTCCCGTGTGACCCTGTCGCTGGCAGAAAAAGGTGAGCAGATCACCATCGCACTGGCCAATGCCGGTGAGACCATGGTCAATGTGCTCTCCAACCGCGGCTCCGATCTGGTCGACCGCCTGTCCTCAACCGGCGCTGATGTCACCTCGTCCCTGTCCACTGCCGGCCAGTCCATCACGGATCAGCTGAACATGTCCGGCACCGATATTTCCCAGAAGCTGGAAATCACCGGTTCCGATTTGACCGGCCAGTTGGCCAGCATCGGCCACGAAGTGACAGACCGCTTTATCAGTGCAGGTCAGGAATTGACCTCCACCCTGTCCCAAACCGGCAACGAAGTGACAACCAACATTTCGCAGGTCGGCGAGAATATGAACACCAACCTGCAGGCCATCGGCTCGGAAGTGACCAACAATCTCAGCGTCACAGGCAACAACCTGACCGGCGAGTTGAAGTCTATCGGCACCGAAGTCACCGAGAATCTCGCCTATACAGGCCAAAGCCTGACCGGCGAATTGCGCTCCATCGGCTCTGAGGTCACGGAAAATCTTGCCAATACCGGCGGAGCCCTCACCGGCGAGCTGCGCTCCATCGGCTCTGAGGTCACGGAAAATCTCGCCAATACCGGCGGGGCCCTCACCGGCGAGCTGCGCACCATCGGTTCCGAGGTTACGGAAAATCTCGCCAACACCGGCGGCACCCTGACCAACGAACTGCGCACCATTGGCTCCGAAGTCACCGAAAATTTGGCCAATACCGGCGGCGCGCTTACCACCGAGCTCAAGTCCATCAGCCAGAATGTCACCGGCAGCCTGACCGAAATCAGCGCCACCATGACCCAGAGCATGTCCCAGACCGGCTCGACAGTGGCAGAGAATATTCGCGATCAGGGCACCCAGATTGTCACCGCCATCACCGAACGCTCTTCCGAGGTCTCCGAAGCCCTCAAGGGCACTGGCGATGCTCTGTTGGTGGATCTGTCGTTGCGCGGCAACGAAATCAACGAGAAGCTCGACGAAACCGGCTCCAACATCGCTCAGTCGATCTCTCAGGCAGGTTCTGGCCTGACCAACAACATGAACGAGACCGGCGGCCGCATCGTCGAAACCCTGACCAGCCGTGGCGAAGAACTGACCAGCAAGCTGGATCAGACCGCAGAGCGGATCCACGAAACCGTAGCCGTCAAGGGTGGCGAACTCGACAAGCAGCTTAACGAGCATGCCCGTTCGCTTGGGTCCATTCTCGACGAGCGCACCCAGACCATGGGCTCGATGCTCGAAGGTCAATCCACAGCCATTACCGAGCAGCTCGATCAGGCCGCAGGCAAAGCCAGCGAAGCCCTCAACAGCCGGTCGATGGAAGTCACCGAACGGCTCGCTATGGTCGGCTCGGAAATCGCCAAGGTCATCGCCCAGCGCGGCACCAAGGTCAAGGAACTGTTCGAAGCCACCGGCGGCGAACTCACCGCGGCCCTCGAAGGCCAGAGCGAAAGCATTCGCCAGGCGATGGAAGAGCGCGTCAAGGCCTTTGACGACGTCATCGGTGTTCAGGGCACCAACCTTGTCAGCCATCTTGGCGACCGCCTCGACACCCTCACCCAGTCCATGGATCAGCGCATCAATGCGCTTGACCAGACCCTGTTTGCCCGTGCTGGTGAAATCGAAACCGTTCTTGATTCCCGTCTCGAAGGCTTCTCTGTCAGCGTTGCAACCAAGGCCAAGGAAGTCACCGACACGTTGGTCGAACGCACATCCAACTTCGAGAAAGACATTTCCAGCCGTCTGGATGGCTTCGAGCAGAATATCTCCGGCCTGACGATGAATTTCGCCAGCAAGGCAGACACGCTCAACACCACCCTGGACGAACGCACCAGCAAACTCGACGAAGCGCTTGATGTTCGCGCCCGTCAGATCAACGACACCTTGCTTGATCGGACACGCGATCTTGCAGCGGCCTACTCCAAAGGTCAGCAGGATATCAACGAGACCATGGACAACCGTCTCACGATGGTTGGCGAGACCCTGTCCCGACAGGCTCATGATCTGACCGAGACCCTGTCCGATCGCGTTGCCGAGATCAATGTGTCGCTTGGTAGCAAAGTGTTCGAAGTGGCAGAGACGCTGGACAGCCGTTCCGCCCAGATTGAGGCCATCCTCAATGACCGGATGAATGCGATCTCGACCAACTTCGCAACAGAAAGTGCCAAGGCGCGCGATTCCCTCGCCTCGACCCTGACCCAGGCAAGCTCTGCCATCACCGAGAAGACCGAGAACTTCAACGCGGTTCTGGGCTCCCGTTCTGCAGAACTGTCCTCGATCCTTGATGAAAAAGGCAACGCAGTCATTCAGGCCCTCGACAGCCGGTCTGAAAACATCACCTCCACCTTCCAGAAGGCCGGGGAAAGCATCATCCAGAGCCTGTCGAGCCGTGGTGGCGAAATCGCCAAGGCCGTCGCTATGGAAAGCGCCCGTGCGTCCCAGACATTGGCTGAAACCGGCGACGGACTGGTGGCTGCCATCACAGAAAATAGCAGTCGGGCAACCGAGAGCCTTGACCATAGCGCCAACCGCGCAGTTCAGGCGATCAATGAAAGCTCGGATCGCACGGTCAATGCTGTGAGCAGCACCACCGAACAGGCAGCTCAAACCCTGTCCGAAAATGCTCAACGCGCTGTCGAAGCCATGGAAGGATCAACCCAGCGCACGGTCAGTGCGGTCAGCAGCACCACCGAACAGGCAGCTCAAACCCTGTCCGAGAATGCTCAGCGCGCTGTCGAAGCCATGGAAGGATCAACCCAGCGCACGGTCAGTGCGGTCAGCGGCACCACCGAACAGGCAGCGCAAGTCCTGTCCGAGAATGCTCAACGCGCTGTAGAAGCCATGGAAGGATCGACCCAGCGCACGGTGAACACGCTGAACAGCAACACCGATCGCACGGCGCAGGTTCTGGCAGAAAGCGCTCAGAAAGCGTCCGAGGCACTTTCCAACAGCGCCAACGAAACACTGACCGCAATGGAAGACAATTCCAAGCGTACAGTCGAAGCTCTCACCATCAGCTCGGAGCAGGCCCGTGCCGCTCTGGAAGCCTCTTCCAGCAACCTTGTCAGGTCGATCGCCCAGAGCAGCCACGACGCGATTGTCAATCTCGACAATTCCAACAAGCGTCTGGTCGATGCGGTGCGCACCTCTACCGAAGAAGCCGCTTCGTCGCTCAACAGCACCAATGAGTTGCTGCGCAATGACGGCACCGAAATCGTTGAGCGCCTCAAAAACGCCAATGACACCCTGTCCGAGTTGCTGCTCAATGCCGGTCACAGCCTGTCCACCATCGAGACAAGCTTGTCGGCCCAGACCAGCCAGTTCCGTGACGTCGTTGATACGGTCGTCAATCAGGCTGGCGCATCCGCCCAGCAGCTCACCGGTCAGGTCTCCGATCTACGGTCCGTCTCGGGCAATATTCTCGATCAGGTCGCGACCTTGACCAACAAGTTCGAGGAACAGGCCAGTGCACTGATCAACACCACCCAGATGATGGAATCTGCCAACCAGCGTCTGGAAGGCAATGTCGATGAGCGCCGCAGTGCCCTTGTCGCCATGACCGATGATCTCACCCAGCGCACCGAAGCAATCGAAGGCGTCCTGAACAGCTTCACCAGCGTCATCGCCAACACACTGAACACCGCCGAGTCCCGGGCTCGGGATGTGGGCATGTTGCTCAGCCAGAGCACAGAGGGTGTGTCCAAGGAAGTTATGGACCAGCTCGAACAGCTGCGCATCAACACCGCTTCCGAAGGCCGCCGTGCAGCGGAAAGCATCCGTGCAGCCCAGCAAGACCTCAACGAGGAAATGCTGCAATCCATGGCCGATGCCAACAACCGTTTCGAGAAAGCAACGCAAGATATCCGCACGATCACGCAGGAAATCCGCCGCGATCTCGATACAACCCGTGCCGAGCTGCGCAACGGCCTGGCAGAGCTGCCTGATGAAACCCGTGAGGCAACCGGTGCGATCCGCCGCGTCGTCTCCGAGCAAATCGACGCCCTGAAGGAACTGTCTCGTGTTGTCCAGCGTCACGGCAACAGCTTTGACAGCCTGCCTGCTGGTCGCTCAAGCCAGCAGGCTTCGGCACCGGCACCGCGTCAATCAGCTCCCGCACCTCAGACCACGCGTCAGCCAGAACCGCCAGCACGCAACCCGGAACCTCGGCAAGAACCACGCCAGGAGCCGCGTCAAGAATCGCGTCAGGAACCACGTCCAGAGCCACGCAATGACTATGCGCCAGCCCCAAGGGACGATGATGACAACCGGTCGGGCGGTTGGGTCTCAGATCTGCTGCGCCGTGCCTCCCAGTCTGATGACGGCTTCCCGCAGCCCGGTGATGCCGCCGCGCTTGCACCACTGTCCAAGGAAATCGTCCGTGGTATTGATGGGCAAAATCAGGAACAGGCATGGGAGAGCTATCGCCGCGGAGAAGGTGGCAGCTTTACCCGCCGTCTCTACACCCTGAAAGGCCAGCAAATCTTTGAAGATGTGCGGATGCGGTATCAGCGGGACAATGACTTCCGCACCACCGTCAACCGCTATGTCGCCGATTATGAGCGCATTCTTGACGATATTTCCCGCAAGGATCGTGATGGTTCAAACACCATGAACTATCTCACCTCGGAAACCGGCAAGGTCTATACCATGCTGGCCCATGCCAGCGGGCGTCTCGGTTAACCGAGACACTGAGACAAAGAAAAAGGGTGCCTGATGGCACCCTTTTTTATTGGCATTTATTGACTTTTTAGCGCTCACTGAGACGCCTTGGCACGGAACGGCAAAGACTTCGGCGAGCTTAAAAAATCAGCTAAATTCTGCCACCCGGTCACGAAGATCAGCAATGCTGCCTTCCAGCGCATCAAGATCATCGTCACTTTCCGGCGCAGCAGCAAAGATATCCGCTTCAACATTGTCGATGGTCACGCCAGCAAACACATCAGCCTGCACGGCAGGAGCAACCTCTTCTTTGCCATCATCATCGCCCAGATCAGCAGAAGCAAAGACATCAGCGGCCCCTTCGTCGCTGTCAGCGACCGGTGAAGGAGCAGAGTCAAACGCCACGTCATCGTCTGCGTCAGCGTCAGCACTTTCGACGTTGGCATCCGCCCAGTCGAGATCTTCCATGTCCAGAACATCCGCACCTGAAGCATCACTGGCTTCAGCTGGCTCAAAGTTGGCGTCAGCCATCAGAGCATCGATATCATCCTGCCCTGCCTCGGCGGGCAAGCCTTCAGCTTCCGCTGGGGCGACGTCCTCGACGGGGTCGGTTGACGCCTTATCAAACATCGCGTCGATGTCATCCTGATCGGCTTCTTCGGGTTCAGCGTCAAACATGGCATCGATGTCATCCTGACCAGCTTCACTTGGAGCTGAATCAAACATCGCATCAATATCGTTCTGATCCGCCTCGACCGGCGCGGCATCGAACAAGGCGTCTACATCATTCTGATCCGCCTCTTCATGGTCAATCGCATTGTCGAGCAACAGATCAACATCACTCTGTTCAACCCCTTCCCCGACAAATTGCGGGCCATTCAACAGATGGGCATCGGGACGCTTATCGTGCGAACGGGCATGATTGGCATCCACTTCAACCGTGTGCGATTCAAAGCCCCAGATATCAACCATCGAATTGATGCGGCTTTCAACATAGCGCATCGCGTCGACAATTTTTTTGATCCGTTGACCGGTCAGATCCTGGAAGGAGCACGACATGTAAATGTTGGTTGCTTCCATATCCAGTTCGTTGCACTTTTCTTCATCAGCGCCCATTTCCCGAAGGGTCCAGGCATATTCCTGAATTTTTTCCGCAGCGCCAAGGATTTCCCCCGTCGCAGATTCGGTCTGGGACACAATGGCGTCGAGTTCCAGCGACGCGCGCTCGAACCGTTCCGAACCATCGTTATCTTCATGCTTGATCTGGGCGATTTCTTTCTTTGTCCGCTCAATGGCACCAGCCATGTCGGCCAGGTCCATCTTGACCCGTTCCATGACAGTCGCCGGCGACCGCTCCCGGACAACGGTTTTTTCCAGTTTATCTATCGCCGCCAATAGAGTATCTGTATCGGAATTCCGGTTTCGGCGTGCATATTCAGACAGAAACCACCGCCCTCTGGCGGTTTCCATAACCGCAGCTTCGATGGCCAGATAGTCTTCTTGTCTAAGGGGCGTCGGAGGCATAGCGTTGCTCATCGGTCAGACCGGGTCCCTATCCTGCATGGCGCGAATCAGTGCCATTAATACGTAGTTATTCCCAACTCATGCTACAGCCCAAATCTTAACGGTTGTTTACTCTATCCAAGGCCATTTCCTATGTATTCTGCCCCTCCCCCCCACTATGCATTGCGCATGTCGCTTTTTTTCGGGGCATTCTTTTTTCCCTTCGGCATTTACATCCCTTTCGCAGGAATATGGCTAAAAAGCCTGGGCCATAGCCCCGAATCAATCGGCATGGTGCTGATGGTGCCCCTGATTGCCCGCGTCTTTTTCACACCGGTCATGGCGACAATGGCCGACAAGATTGGTGATAGACGACTAACCTTGCGGATCTACTGCACCATCTATGCGTTGACCTTCGCCTTCATCACCGTGAATGACAGTCTGGGATGGATTTTGGCAGTGATGGCAATTTCCCATATGACCCAGGGGGCCATTGTTCCTATTGCAGACTCGCTCGCCATGGCAGGAACCCGCCGTTATGATCTCGATTATGGTCGCATGCGCCGTTGGGGCTCGCTGGCATTCGTTGCGGCGAATCTGTCGGGAGGATTTTTCCTCGATTTGATGGGCGCCAACCAGATCATATGGCTGATGATTGGCGGCAATCTGTTGCAGATCGTCTTTTCCATGACCCTGCCAAAAGATCCGCGCCTGATTGACAATCAGCGCATGAGCAAGGGAGCCAAGCTGGACTGGTCTCAACTCAGCCAGTTCGCGCAAGGCGGCTTCTGGATCGTGCTGGCCAGCATCAGCCTCATTCAGGCCTCCCACGCCCTGCTTTATACATTCGGCACCATCTATTGGGAACAGCGTGGCGTTGCGGCCAGCATGACCGGTATTTTCTGGTCCGTCTCCGTCTTGGGCGAAGTGCTTGTCTTCAGCTTCTCCAAACGCATCTCAGCACGCGTTGACTGGAAAACACTGATCTTCATCAGCGGCTCACTGGCCACCCTGCGCTGGGGGCTGATGCCTCTTGATATGCCTGAGACGGGTTATTTGCTGCTGCAAATGCTCCATGCCGGCAGCTTTGCCTGCTCCCATCTGGGCACCATGTTTTTCATCGCAGCAATGGTCGACGATGAATTGTCTGGCACGGCGCAGGGCCTCTACACCATGCTCACAGGGCTTTTGACGGCAATTGCCACCTATGCGTCAGGAATTTTCTATGGCGATCTGGGTGGCAATGCCTTCTTAATCATGGCAGTCATTTCGTTGATTGCTCTGATGCTGGTGGCAATCAGTCATCTTTTCCCCCTTGGCCAAATCAAAAGTCATGGCCCGGATGGCTACCCAACAGGTCAGTGATTCACACAACCAAAATGACACAAACGGGCGCTTTCGCCTTTAAAACCGGGATTAACCCTTGTGCGAAAAGGCCAAATAAGGCCATTTAGGCAAAAGAATGAAGACTGACGTCACGCAAGCCTCAGAACGCGAAGTTGACAATCAGCTGAGCGCAAGGACTGCGGCCCTAAGCAAATGACTGGACGATGAACCAATCACACGTGCAAATGACCCAAGCGACAACGGCACCTGCTCTGACACTGGATCAGGGCCGGAACAGTCTGGTCGTGGACGGCGATTGGACCATTGACACGATCCGTGATGCAGATCGGCTGGTGACAGCATTTCTTGACGACGGACGTCGCCCCGGAGGGATCGACCTTACCCACGTTTCCTCTTTTGACACATCCGGTGCTTGGGCCATCATTCGATTGATCCGCAACTTCGGGCTCGACCACTCCATGGTCGAAATGACCAATCCGGACCATCGCACCCTGTTTGCAGCGGTCTGCGAGACCAACCTGCAGAAGCCTGAAATCGCACCACAGCCCGGCGCTCTCGTTGAAATTGCCGAGGAAACCGGCCGCGACGTCGTAGAAGTCTATAAAGATATCAAGATCCTCGCCCATTTGATGGGGGGGGTTATTGCCAGCCTTTTTGAGAGCATACTCAGCCCGAAAAAGCTGCGCATCACGGCCATTGCCCATCATCTGGAGGAAACCGGCCTCAAGGCGATACCGATCGTGGCGCTGATGTCCTTTCTTGTCGGGGCCATTGTCGCCCAGCAAGGGGCCTTCCAGTTGCGCCAGTTCGGGGCAGAACCCTTTGTCATCGATCTGGTCGGCATCCTTGTCCTGCGTGAGGTTGGCATTTTGCTGACCGCCATTTTGGTCGCAGGGCGGTCCGGCAGCGCCTTTACCGCCGAAATCGGCTCCATGAAGATGCGTGAAGAAGTCGACGCAATGACGGTGATGGGCCTTAACGTCATTCAGGTGCTGATTGCGCCCCGCGTCATTGCTCTGGTCATTGCCCTGCCCCTGCTGGGCATGGTGGCCAATCTCTCTGCGCTGATCGGCGGTGGCATGCTGCTCTGGGTTTATTCTGACATCACGCCAGCGGCCTATATCAGCTGGCTGCGCGACGCGGTCGCGGTCAACACATTTCTGGTCGGCGTCATCAAGGCCCCCTTCATGGCCCTGATCATTGCGCTCATTTCCTGCGCCGAAGGGCTGCAAGTGGGCGGTAGCGCTGAATCTCTGGGCACGCGCACGACAGCAGCGGTTGTTAAATCCATCTTCCTGATGGTGCTGATTGACGGTGTCTTTGCCATTTTCTTCGCCGCGATTGGCTATTAGGGGTTGGATATGTCAGATCACATCATCAACCCGTCAGAAAGCACAAGCCCCAAAGAGGTTCCGCTTCTATCCGTTCGCGGCCTGACGGTGGGCTTTGGCGAGCGCACCATCATCGAAAATCTCGACCTTGATGTCATGCAAGGGGAAATTCTCGGCATTGTCGGGGCGTCCGGCACAGGCAAATCTGTCTTGCTGCGCAGCCTCCTTGGCTTGATCCCCAAACGCGCTGGCTCCTTCATCATTTTCGGCAACGATATCGAGACCGTATCTCGCGCCGAGCAGAAACGCATCGAACGCAAGGTCGGCGTTCTGTTCCAGCATGGCGCCCTATTCTCGTCCCTCTCGGTGATGCAGAATATTCAGGTGCCAATGCGCGAATACTTTTCCCTGCCCCAGCGGCTGATGGATGAACTGGCCATTTCCAAGATCGAACTGGTCGGCCTCTCCCCGGATGCAGCCCACAAATATCCCTCCGAGCTGTCTGGTGGCATGATCAAGCGCGCCGCCATGGCCCGCGCACTGGCCCTGGATCCGGAGATCGTTCTGCTCGACGAGCCGACCTCTGGCCTTGATCCGATCAGCGCGGAAGAATTCGACGATCTGATTTCGACCTTGAGAACAACTTTGGGGCTGACCGTTTTTATGGTAACCCATGATTTGGATAGCCTGAACAATGCCTGTGACCGGATTGCCGTTCTGGCAGAACGTCGGGTTCTCGTTTCAGGGACCATCGAACAAATGCGCCAAAACGACCATCCTTGGGTGAAGCAATATTTCACCGGCAAACGCGCCTTACGCCAAGGGAACAGGAGCTGACAAGTGGAAACCAAAGCCAATTTTGTTGCAATCGGCCTGTTCACGCTGATGCTCACCGCCATCGGCTTCGGCTTCGTCTACTGGATTGCCCGTTATGATGATGTCCGCCCGACCCGCGAATTGATTGTGCGCTTTGAAGGCTCCGTTGCAGGCCTTTATAAGGGCGGGCAGGTCCAGTTCAACGGCATCAAGGTCGGTGAAGTGTCTCGCCTTAATTATGACCCCAAAAATCCTCGCTTCGTCAAAGCGCGTCTGACAGTCTTCTCTGACATTCCGCTGAAAAAAGACAGCCGGGTCGAACTGGCCTACAAGGGGCTGACAGGGGTTGGCAATGTCGAGATCACCGGTGGCGATCCAAAACTCCCGGATTTGTTGGATCAGGCGGGCGTGCCAGAGCTGACGGCCCAGAATTCCGCCTTGCAGGACCTGATGACCGGCGCCCGCCGCATTATGTCCCGCGTCGACGCTGTGCTTGGAAAGGTTGAAAAGCTGGTCAAAACCAATGAAGCCAGCATTTCGAACTCAATCGCCAATGTCGAAACCTTTACCGATGCGCTGAAAAACAATTCCGGCAACATCAACACCTTCCTCGCAGACGCCTCCAGCGCCGCCAAGGGTTTGACCTCTCTTTCCGCCAAACTGGAAACGCTCAGCACCAAGGCCGAGAGCCTGATTGGCGCGGTTGATCCTCAAAGCGTCAAGAAAAGCGTCACCAACGTCGAAAAATTCAGCGAAAACCTCGCCAGCGCGTCTGGCAAGTTTGAAAATGTCGTCGAGGATGCCTCAAAGGCCGCCAAAGGCATCAACGAATTCTCGGCGAGCCTTGGCACCTCATTGAGCAAGGTCGACACCCTGATCGCCAGCGTCAACCCCGAAGCGGTGCGTGGCGCTGTCGCCTCACTGACCAAATTTGCCCAGTCCCTCGATAACAATTCCGACGACATTGCCGGCATCATCACTGAAGCCAAGGCTGCGGCAGGCAACATCAACAAATTCTCCAAGACCATGTCGTCCCGCACCGAAGATTTCAACCAGATCATCACCGACGCCAAAGACATTGCCTCTCGCCTCAATGAAGCATCCAAGCGCGTTGACAAGATCATGGGCAAGGTGGATGGCATCCTCTCAAACGAGGAAGGTGGCAAAGGTCTGATCGAGGAAGTCACTTTAGCAGCCCGCTCCATTCGCAAGGTCTCGGAACGTTTCGAAGCCCGTGCAGACGAAATCTCAAACGGCCTCGCCCGCTTCTCCGGCAAAGGTCTGAGGGATGTCGAAGGAATGGTCTCCGAAGCGCGCAATACGCTAAGACGCCTTGAGAGCGCGGTAGGCAAGCTCGAAGACAATCCATCAAGCCTGATCTTTGGCGGCAACAAGGTGAAAACCTACAATCGACGATATTAAGGCTTTTTGCAAAGTGTGGGTGGGACCTGTTCAAAGCCAACAGGGCAAGCGTTCAAGCAGATCTCTGAGGCAGCGGTCGACTGGAATCCCCACCTGCGGGTTAGAATAGCCGAGATTGCGAGCCCTGATTTGTGACAATTTGGCACAAAGAAGCCAAAAAACTGCGCACAGAGCCAAAAACTGGTTGGCATGATCAGCCACTCGATTAGAGTAGGGCCAATTCATTTGATTTGGGAATTGGGGTTCGAATTTGTTGCTGGTAAGAACTGTGAAGCGGTCTCTAGCGCTCAGTGGTATGTGCGTTGCCCTTGCTGCCTGCTCTGTCTTGGGCGGCGGCAAGCAGTTGACCACTTACGATCTCAGCGCGCCCCGCAGCTTTGAAGGCATCTCCGGGCGCAGCAACGCCCAGATTTTGGTTGCCACCCCAACAGCCCTGAAATCCCTTGACAGCGAAATGATCGTTGTGCGTCCCAATGCCGCTGAAATCACCTATTTTGGCGATGCTCAGTGGAGCGACCGCCTGACCCGCGTGTTGCAGGAAAAGCTGATCCAGACTTTCGAGAATTCCGGCCGTATCCGGTCCATTGCCAAACCCGGTGACGGTGTTGTGGTGGACTACAAGATCGTCACCACCATCCGTGCCTTCGAGCTGGTTGATGACAATGGGGCCAAGGCCCGAGTCGCCCTGTCGGTCAAAATCATCAATGACCGCAATGGCCGTGTCCGCGCCAGCCGTCAATTCAGCGCCACTGCACCGGCCAATCTGTCAAGCTCCGCCAAAGGCGTTGCTGGCATCGATGCCGCCTCTCAGGCCGTCCTTAAGGATGTTCTGGCGTGGGTCGTGCGCGTTATCTAAGGCGCATCATCGCCTTCGACGCACGGGCGCCCTGTTCAATCTTGATCAAACAAAATCGCACCAGCAACGCACAGTCGGGTCTGACACTGTGCAAAGATCGTCTGCGCGCGTATGGGCCTGTTCGAATGAGGGCCTAGCCCTTGGCTTCATCCAGAAAGCGGTTGAAGATTTCGGCAAATTCCAGATCGCTGCGAAAAGGAGGCCCACCTCCTGCCCCCCCTTGTTGGCGGCGTGGGGCTTGGGCGACAGCGCTCAGCAATTCAGCTTCCTTTGAAAAAGAAGTGCCGCCAAACTCCTCCGCAATCATCCGGGCATTGTCGAGTTCATGTGGCATGGTCCCGGCATTGACTTCCAGAATGGTCCGCACCCCTTTGGCCACCGCTTCAAAGGCCGAACCCGGCCCCGGTTTGCCAATCATGACATCGGACAGCTCCATCAGCAGACCAATATTGCGCACAAAACCAAAGATCCTTTTTTCGTAGCTCGTCTTGGTTCCCGACAGATCCCGCTGCAAAGCTTTGTTATGGCCGCAGATGAAAATCACATTCAGTGGCTCTGAGAGCTGCTCCAGAGCCCGAGCAATCCTGATCATTTTCGGAGACCCATTGCCACCGTAGAAAACCAGAATCGTCTTCGCTTCAAGATCAAAACCCAATCGCCGCTTGAGAGCTGCCGCGTGATCCGGCGACCGGCGAAAAAAGGCGCGCCGCAAAACCGGCCCGCTGATCCGCGTCACGGTCTTTATAGCCCGCGTATTGCCAGCCGCTTTGCCCTGCTGATATCCCCGATCGGAAAAAGCCACCAGATGGCTCGCCGCGGCCGGAATCCAACTGTTGCGATAGGTCTCGGAGTGATCCGTTATCACCATCATACTCGGCAATCCGGCCCGCTCAGCTTCCTCGATCACATCAATGCCGATGAAAGGCAGCACACAGATCACCAGATCCGGCTTGGCTTCTGCATAAAAACTCTGAAACAACCGGCTGATCGCCTTGCCGCGTATGGTGCGAAACATCAGGGGCAACCAGGACAAAACCCGCCAAGCAAATTGTGGCAGGCGCGAATGCTTCAAAAGAAAGTTATAGTGCGCCTCGCTTTGATCGGCGACAATCCGTTCAAACCATCCCCCATGAGACAGCACATCCCGGTAAGGATTGACAAAGACCAGCTCCACGTCGCGATCTTTCGGCAAATATTCCAAAATGGCATTCGCCGTCGCACGATGCCCCGCCCCGGCATCAATCACGAACAGGCAGACTTTGATGGCATGTTCGCTCTTGAACAAAGAGGCTCTATCGGCCTCGACACCTGCGCTCATAGAGGTCCTCGATTGCGTCATGAAGAAATGGTGGCGGCCCGATCCAGCGGCGCCAGATTTTGGAGGAACTGATCAAGGCTCTTGTTCCATGTCCGCTCCAGTGCAAAGGCACGACAACCAGCCTTGTCGATCTTGAGAGCGGCAAGACAGGCTTGCTGCAAATCCTCATCAAGGACCCCAACACCACTATCCTCCAGCAGATCAAGGGGACCGGTCACCGGAAAGGCCGCCACAGGAACCCCACAGGCCAGCGCTTCTTGCTGGGTGTTGCCAAATGTGTCGGTCTTGCTGGGAAAAACAAACACGTCAGCCGCTGCAAGGTGACGGGCCAGGTCTTTGCCAACCTTCTCACCCAGAAAGTGCGCGTCAGAATATTTCTTCTCCAAATGCGCCTTGTCCGGCCCTTTGCCGATCACAACCTTGCTGCCCGGCAAATCAAGCGACAGGAATGCATCGAGATTTTTTTCAATCGCCACCCGTCCCATATTCATGAAAATTGGCCTTGGCAGATCCAGATCCACCGGATCGTCCGGGGTAAAGAGTTGCGTATCGACTCCGCGTCCCCAGCGCACCAGATTGCGAAACCCGCGCCCTTGCAATTCAGTCTCAAGCGACTTGGTGGCGACCATCACCCGCTCCGCGCGATTGTGAAAGCGCCTCAGAACCGCATAACTCCAGGCAACAGGGATATAAAAGCGCTTGGCGACATATTCGGGGAATTTGGTCGTGTAGCTGGTGGTAAAGGGAAAACCCTGCTCAAGGCAAACAGAGCGGGCAGAAAAGCCGATACTGCCTTCTGTCGCGATATGGATCATGTCGGGCTTGAAGGCGGCGATCCTGTCTCGAATGATCTGCTTGCTTGGTAGAGCGAGAGGGATTTCCGGGTAGCTCGGCAAAGGGATCGTCCTGAAATCAGACGGACTGATAAAATTGAACAGATAGCCCCGTTCGGCGGCCAGCGCACTCATTGTGCTCAGAGTGCGCACGACCCCATTGACCTGTGGGTGCCATGCATCGGTAGCAACGAGAATTTTCATCAAAGAGACCTGTCCGGGTTCGCTTGGCAAACATGCCGGAATGTCAGGCAATTGCCTGAGAGGGATGTGGCGCGACAGAGACCGGTTCAATACCGGATACCTCGCCCCAGCGGATCAGTTCAAACCGTCCATCCTCATGCTCGACAATGGCCGTACAGCTCTCCACCCAATCACCGGTATTGTAATAGGTGATGCCGAATTTATCGTGCATTTCCGCATGGTGGATGTGACCACAAAGCACCCCGTCAACGTCAAATTTCTTGGCTTCCTGACACAGGGTCTCTTCGAATGTCCCGATGAAGTTGACCGCATTCTTCACTCTCATCTTCGCCCAGGCCGACAAGGACCAATAGCGAAATCCCAGCTTGCGGCGAACAAGATTGAAGACGGTATTGACGGCGAGCGCAAAGCTGTAAGCCCAGTCGCCGAAATGGGCGAGCCATTTGGCATGGCGCACCACCATGTCATATTGGTCCCCATGGATGACCAGCAGACGCTTGCCATCGGCTGTCTGGTGAATGTCATGTTCAAGCACTTCGACACCACCGAAATGCGCACCATAATAGTTGCGCAGGAACTCGTCGTGATTGCCGGGCACATAGACTATGCGCGCCCCTTTGCGGGCCTTGCGCAGAAGTTTTTGCACCACGTCGTTGTGATCCTGAGGCCAATACCAGCGGCTTTGCAGACGCCATCCATCAACGATGTCACCGACCAGATAAATGGTATCCGCGTCGTGATATTTGAGAAAGTCCAGCAGCATGTCTGCTTTACAGCCGCGGGTGCCCAAATGAACATCGGAAAGGAACATGGTCCGGTGTTTGTGGAGTCCTTCGTAATTCGACTGGTTCATGGGTCAGCTCTGATTCAAGGTCGCATTTAGCTTTCCGCCACCTTTTAAGAAGGACCTGTCTCACTTTTGTGACAATGACCCCAAAAGCTCCCACCAACCTGCAGATAAAAACAAAAAGGAGGGCCAAAAGACCCTCCTTTCACACTTTTGAACTTGCTTGAAAGTCGTCGATCAATATTTGCGATCAATCGGATCATCACCCGCAAACAGTGGCTCCGGTTTCCATTGGTAGCGCATGGAAACACTGACGATGTCAGCCGCAGAATCCGCCGTACCGGCATAGCCGCCCAAGGCGTTGCTGCCACTCACCTTGACATCATCCTTGATGAACAGATGGCTGTAGCCCAGATCAACGGCGAACTTGTCGCTGACTTTGTAGGACGCACCAAGGCTCGCCCAGAGACGATCCGCATCTGGCAGGCGCAGGTTACGATGGTTTTCAGGAATTGGAGATTTCTCCCAGCCAAGACCACCACGCAGGGTCAGATTTTCGTTATGCTTATATTCCCCACCAAGTGAGACATACCAGCCGTCCTTATACCCGAAATTAAGGGATGTGGAGGTGGCTGCATTGGGGCCATTGATCGCAATCGGATCTTTCAGAACACTCCAGTTGGTATATTCAAAACCAGCGAGGAGCTTGAATTTCTCGGTAATTCTCTGAGAGACACCAACGGTGAAAGCGGAAGGCAGGGTCAAGTCAGCTGTGATCGGCACCCGGAATGATGGACCAAGGGTCACATCCAGATACCGGGTACCCGACAGATTGAATTTGGTTTCATGACGATAGCCAATACCGATAACGGTGCCATCCCATGGGGTGATCGTTGCACCCACGCTAAGGGTTGGCGCCCAGTCGTCACCTTTAAGTTCGGATGCAACCACACCGGTCTGACCCGCGGTCATGCGCACGTCCGTATACATGGCACCGACGCCGACGCCGACGCTGAAGGCTTCATTGATCCGATAGGCAATGTTCAGCTTGGCATCCATCGTGAAGATCCTGGATGTCGCCGCATGGAACGAAGACCCGGATGGATTTTTCGCTTTGGTTGCCATCCCAAAAGGCGCATTGACGCTGAGACCGACAAAAAGGTCTTTGGTCAGCTGCGCTCCGGCATAGGAAGCAGGTACGAGCGCATCAAGGCCGACATCGCCAGGATCAGCAGTACCAAAAGTGCCTGCGGTCAAATTCACGTCGGTGCGCGGTATGACGAAGCTGGCAACGCTCTCGGTGTTCATGCCACCAACCTGAGTAAGGGTCGCCGGGTTCCAGAACATGGCAGACAAGCCACCGCCAGCCGCGACACCGGCAAAGGAAGCCCCTTGACCAATCGCGCTTTGCTCACGCAGGGCGAAACCACCGGCCTGAGCGCTGGTTAGAGATACAGAAGCAAGTGCGCCGACCAGCGCAACAGACGCAACACTACTTCCAAGAAGCTTTTTATACTTTTGCTGAGACACGAATTCCTCCATCACCCTTATGTCTTCTTGTGCCAATTGTGGCATTTTGGTGAAATGTCACACAGGCAAATTCCCCAAATCAAGCCCCTCAAAAGGCCCTATAAGACGGAATGCGGCAATTTGTCAGAGAAATGGAGATCGCGGCTTGACGAAAAACTAACAACTGTTCTCTCCCAAACAGAACCATCCATAAATTTGCATAATTTTGATGAAATTAATCATGCACTTAAGAGACACAATAGCGCATGCCATATTGCGTGGGTTGTTAGCTGCCCTAAGGATATACCCTTACGTCACTGAAAAGCTTAATTTTTTGCGAAAAATCGGGGATAACTTTACCAGGCGCCCAATTTCGCCACATCCGTTTCGTTGCAAACAGACGCTTACCTTTACGTAATTACAGATTCTCGGCAGCCATCTGGAGTGAGAGTTTCTCCCATTCCACTCCCCCCCATTGGCGATAGCACAAGAGGGTTACAGAGGCTTGTTGAGTTTATCCGCCTTACGGGCCACGCCCAACCGCCTTTCACGCTCGACGACGAACAGACCGGCTGAAATCACGATGGCGCCCCCAATCAGAACCGTATTGGATGGATATTCATCAAACAGCATGATCCCCATCAGCACGGCCCAGACCATATTGACATAATCAAATGAGGCGAGCAGCGACGCCTCGGTCAACCGATAGGCCTGTGTGGTCAAGATCTGTCCCACCCCACCGAATAGCCCCGCACATACGAGCATCAACATGGTTGGCCAGTCCGGCACCACCCATCCCCAATAAAGAGAAACCAGCGAGAAGGCCGACGCAGTGACAAAGAAATAGAACATGATCGCCGCATTCTTCTCCGTCTTGGTCATCTTGCGCACAAGGATCGCTGCAAAAGCCATGAACACGGTCGAGACTGCCGCCAAGATCGCTCCAAGCATGCCCGCATCGCCAATGGGCTCCCCAAACCGCGGATAGAGGATGACCAACACGCCAACAAATCCGATTCCGACAGCACTCCAGCGATAGATCCCGACATGTTCCTTCAGCACAATCGCCGCCAGCGCAACGATCATCAGAGGGGTGAGAAAGGAAATCGCGGTGGCTTCGGGCAACGGCAACATGCTGACCGCTGCGAACCAGGTGAACATCGCTGTTGCACCGACCAATGATCGACGTACATGCAGCACTGGATAGGCCGTGCGGATGCAATCACGCCAGTCCCCTTGCATCACCGCCATGATGATCAGCGGGATCAGGGCAAAGAAGCTTCTGGCAAACACAATTTCCCCGGTCGGTGTGGTTTCAGCCGCATGTTTGACAATGGCGATCATCACCGCAAACAGCACCGTTGCCAAAAGCTTTAATCCAATACCGACGAGCGAAGTCATGAAATCATCCTTCCAACAGTCACTTTGCGATCCTGCTGGTCCAACGGGCTGAGTCTATTTGGTTAGGCGCAATGAGATGCCGCATGGCCATCATTGCAAATGAGGTGCCAATGTGAGGGAAAATACAACCTCTCGCTTTTGCACTCAGAAATCAAGGCAAATATGGTGCGCCTTTTTCCGCCCAAGTGGCATTATTCAAAAGCGAGACCGTCTCAAAAAAGCCAGTCTTGGGCATCCAAGCCTGAGGTAACCGAGTGCAACCGTCACCCGCCTTTTGCTTTTCCATTTCGAACCTGATAATTTGATATGTCTTCCATCTTTGCGCGCAACTGGCCAGACCGTCGCTGCATGTGCCTCTCACCATGCTGCCACCAATTCGGACAAGAGCCAGCAACGAGTCCAGCGCCTGACGCCCAACACCCGAACCAATCGGCCTTTAATGCCCAATACCCAAGATATGATCCGGCGTTTCAACGCCAGCTCAGACCCCGTCCGAGCACTCCTGATGCTGTTTGTTTCCATGGCATGCTTCGCCATAAGCGTTGCCATGATCAAGCTGTTGGGACAAAGACTGCATGTGGCTGAAATCATCGCCATCCGACAGGTCTTCATGGTACTGACCTTGGTGCCTGCGGTCCGTCAAGCCCGTCTCGATCACTGGATCCTGCGGCGGGTGGATCTGTTGTTGTTGCGCAGCTCGATTGCCTTTTTCTCGATCCTGACAGGCTTCACCGCGATCATTCACCTGCCGCTCGCCACCGCCACCACGCTAAGCTTCAGCCGCACCTTCTTTATCACCGTCTTTGCAGTTCTGATCCTCAAGGAAAGCGTTGGGGCCCGCAGAATTGGTGCACTTCTTGTTGGCTTTGTCGGCATTCTGATCATTGCCCGTCCCATGGAACTGATCAATCAAGGCCTTTCAGGCTTTGACATCAATATCCTGCTGGCGGTCATTTCAGCCGCAGGGGTCGGCATCGGCCAGATCATTGTGCGCCTTCAGGCACGGGCCGATGTCCCGGTGCTGATGGTCACTTGGCAAGCAGTGCTGATCGGCTTGGCCATGGCACCGATCGCCTACTATAATTGGGTCACCCCCACATGGCAGGAATTTGGGATTTTGGCTCTGGTTGGCATTCTGACGAGCTTTGCCCAATGGACAATGGTCTATGCCTTCAAGATCACCGAAGCCACCTTCCTCGCTCCGTTTGACTATTTCCGGCTGGTACTCACCACCCTGATTGGCTGGCTGATCTTCAATGAATGGCCGGATTCCTTCACGTGGCTGGGTGCCGCCATCATTTTCCTCTCCACCTTCTACATCATGCGCCGAGAAGCCAGCCTGAAGCGAAAACGGCCAAAGCCCGTCATCATGAAATGAAGGATGCGGATAAGGGTGGATACACAAATACCGGACCAGACATAAAAGCACTGGCCCCAGTCACAAAAAGCCCGTGCCCAAAAACAAAAAGACCGGGCATCGCCCGGCTCACAGCTTCCATGAAACATCGCCTTGAAAAGAAAATCCTCCACTCAACCTCCCAAGCATCGTTGCAAGGCTGGCATTCTTTCCCGGCAGTCAAACATCTTTCAAAGCAGTCAGGGGGCCATCGCGCCTGTTTTGCAGTATATCGGTCCGAGCGGCTCAACGACAAACCGTCCTCCCACGCGAGGCCAACCCCTTCCCATAGCAACTATTGTTGCAATCGCTCAGAAACCTGGTCCAGCAGTGTAAGGCGCGTTTTCTTCAGTTCCTCCAAATGAAAATCAGACGCATGATGTTCTTCATGCTCAATCTTGATAATAGCATCATTCACTTTTGAATATTCAGCTGCAAGCCTCAGGAAATCGTCATCATCGACCAGAAGGGCTTGCAATTTCTCAAGATCCTCAGGAAACTCCTCCCGAAGCTTGTGCATTTCGTGAAACATTGTCTATTACTCCCTATTGCTGCCCCTTGAGTGTGCGCCCGCCCTATTCGGCGGACTTTGAAGCAGATCAATCTGAGGGTAATTTCGGAAAAACTAAAGTATATATCCCAAGTTGTTTTCGAGTAATACTGACCAAAAGGGTCGCAAGCCATGCGCCTGCCCGATAGCTTTATAAAAGCACTGCAAAAACAGCAGATCCCGGCATTTTCCGGTGCTTTTGACACCATTCAAGACTGTCCGACTGAGGGTGGAACCTATATCTTGCTGCTACAACTTGACGCTGCCATGCCCATCAGCCGCCCAAGGACAGCGATGCTGAAACCAGGTCTCTATGCCTATATAGGCAGCGCCTATGGTCCGGGTGGACTGCGTGCCCGCCTTGGCCGTCATTTGCGTCCAGAGAAAAAGCTGCGCTGGCATATCGATCAGATCTCAACCAACACCTTGGACAAATTTGCCTATGGCTGGACGGACGGCAACGAATGCGACTTGAGGGCCTCACTTGATGCAAATTGCCCTGTCGCCTACCCGCTGCCCGGCTTTGGCAGCTCGGACTGCCGCACCTGCCCGTCCCATCTGCTCCAGATCCTTGCCTGAGAAGATCCTTGCCTGAAGATCCGCCTGACTGACGGGGCTTAGACCCGCTCCAGCGGCTTGTGGGGCTCTGCAGGCAGAATGACCTCGAGCTGATCACCGGGCTTGACCAACCCACCTTTGCGCACGATGCCCATGACACCGGACTTGCGGATCAAGCGACCATCCTCGCCCTTCACAAGCACCGCCGAGAGCAAACCGGGCTGCCAATTTTCAATCTGCTGGCAGGGATTGCGCAAGCCGGTCAGCTCCACCTCGGCCTCATCACCAATGGTGATGAGCGTTCCCGTCGGAAGCGCCAACAGATCAATGCCGCACGTTGTGATATTCTCGCCCATATCCCCTTGCGTTACGGTGAAGCCCTGTTCGGCAACCTCATCAAACAATTCTCTATGAATCAGATGCACCTGACGCAGATTGGGTTGAGTAGGGTCAACCCGGACCCGCGAGCGATGCTTCACCGTCTCGCCCATATGAGCATCCCCTTCCACACCCAGTCCAGCCAACAGGCGGATTTCCTCTTTTGGATCCTTTGAGAAACCATGATGATCGCTGGCACAAACAGCAAAGACAGTTCCACTGGATTGGGTCATTGGGCATATCTCCATCAAGCAATCATAGGGGGAAATAGAAAGGGCGGGTTGTTACCCGCCCTTTGTTGCATAAGATCTGAGCAGGATCAATCCACGCTCGTTTGCGCATTCTGGATCTGCTTTTCCCGGCGGGTCATCAGCTTGTTCAAGGCGGAAACATAAGCCTTGGCCGACGCGACCATGGTGTCCGTATCCGCCGAACGACCGGTGACAGTGGTGCCATTCTCGCTCAGACGGCAGGAAACTTCAGCCTGCGCATCGGTGCCTGCGGTCACAGCGCTCACTTGATAGAGCTGCAAACGGGCATCATGGGTGATCATCTGTTTGATGGCATTGAAGATCGCATCCACCGGACCATCGCCCGTCGCTTCCTTGGTCACATGGGTGCCGTCCAAATCCAGCGTCACGATTGCCTTCTGCACGCCACCAGTACCGGCAATCACGGTCATACCGATCACCTTGATCTTCTCGGATGCACCTGCAACCTCGGTATCAACCAAAGCTTCGATATCCTCATCGAAGATATGCTTTTTCTTGTCGGCCAGATCCTTGAAGCGGTTGAAGGCATCCTGCAAGGCATTCTCGCCCAACTCATAGCCCAATTCTTCCAGCTTCTTCTTGAAAGCATGGCGACCGGAATGCTTGCCCATCACCAGATCGGTGCCCACAACACCCACATCTTCGGGCTTCATGATTTCATAGGTTTCAGCATTTTTCAGCATCCCGTCCTGATGGATGCCAGACTCATGGGCAAAGGCATTTTTGCCAACAATCGCCTTGTTATACTGGACCGGGAAGGCAGACACAGCAGACACCAGCTTGGATGCGCGGGTCAGGAACTTCGGTTTGATATTGTTGGCATAGGGATATTCATCATTGCGGGTGCGGATCGCCATGACGATCTCTTCCAACGCAGCATTGCCGGCTCGTTCGCCCAAGCCATTGATGGTGCATTCAATCTGACGCGCGCCGCCCTTGACCGCAGCCAGGGAGTTTGCGACCGCCATACCCAAATCATTGTGGTTATGGGTCGAGAACACCGCCTTGTCGGAATTTGGCACCGTCTCGATCACCCGCGAGAACAGCGAACGGATTTCGTCCGGTGTGGTATAGCCAACGGTGTCGGGAATATTGATGGTCGTGGCGCCCGCATTGATCGCCGCTTCAACACAACGGCACATGAACTCAAATTCGGTCCGGGTGCCATCTTCACAGGACCATTCCACATCGTCGGTCCAGTTGCGGGCGCGGGTGACGGATTCGATCACCTTCTCGTAAACCCGGTCCGGCTCCATCTGCAATTTGAATTTCATATGCAGCGGGCTGGTGGAAATGAAAGTGTGAATGCGGCCCCGATTGGCATGTTTGATGGCTTCGCCCGCCCGGTCGATATCCTTGGCACCGGCGCGCGCCAAGCCACAAACCACGGAATTTTTCACCACTTTGGCAATCTCGGACACGGCCTCGAAATCGCCATTCGACGCGATTGGAAAACCGGCCTCGATCACATCGACACCCATCTCGTCGAGGACGCGCGCCACCTGCAACTTTTCTTCCAGCGTCATGGAGGCGCCAGGAGATTGTTCGCCATCGCGCAAGGTGGTGTCAAAAATGATAATATTGTCAGTCATCGAATTCGTCCTGATTTGGCCGCCCCAGTGGAAATGCACATCTGAAAACTGGTCACGCGGCGAGAAAGTATCTTGCTGCTTGATAAGTCATCCCCTGAAGATCCGCCGCCGACCGTTTCGGCGCCTGTCGATGTTCAGGGGCAGATTAGGAGGAGACCGGACTGTAGACGTGCGAAAGTGCTGGGAGCCTGCAGCTCAACCAAGGCAGTCTGACCAATTTTGCTCTTTGGAGCGGTCATAAAGTCTCTCGCAGTCAATTCGACCCGCACGGGGGCCATTCATAGTCTGATGTAAACTTTCTAGCTGAACAATAACAACATCACAAGCCAGAAATTTGAAATATTCCAATAGAAAATGCCGTTATGCATGGTCTGCGGCCTCATCCACGCAAAAGCCCCGCCTCAATCAGAGCACGGAGCTTTGTTCTTATCGGCTCAAGTGGGGCTAACTGGAGCACTTTGAAGATAACCGGATCACCGATTTAGATTTAAACGCCATTTTTCAGTATGCTCTTGCAGTCTCGTAGCTGGTGTTTGCGAGAATTGCTCTAGCCTTGCTTCAACTTGGCCAGATAGGCCTTGGTCGCCGATGGAATGGTCCAGAGCGAAGCGCCCCCAACATCAACACCCTCAGCCGCTTTGCTCATCGAGGCTTGGGCCAGCGCAATATGGGTGTAGGACGGATTGGCCGCAGCGAAACGGACAATGGCCTGTTTCAAACCCTCCAGGTAACGTGCCATATCGCCTGCCAGAAAATCATTCCACACGTCAGGCACCAACGTTACATCCAGAGGAACGCCCTCTGCCTTCATCGCACTTTGTTGCGCCTTGAACAGGTTGCTTGTGGGCCCAATGCTCGTCGGGGCGACCACCAGTACCGCAACTGACGCCCCCTTTGGCAAAGCGAGCGCATCGGCCAACACGGCATCGGCCAACACCTTGTCGGTGCGTTGAATTGGCAGCCCCTGCTCCTGCATCTTGTCGGCGACGGCCCCGATGCTCGAACAGGTCAGAAACACCAGATCGGCCTTGGACAATTCCTCATCCAGCGCGGCCTCGACATCAGCTTCAAGCGCGGCACTGACGCCGCCCTCTTCTGTCGCACGCGCCAGCAGGTCAGAGCGCACCTGATGTCGGGAGGCGCCAAATCCAGCAGCGAGCGCTGCCGCATCAAAGGGTTCCACATTGCTGTCTGCGGTATGCAGAAAAGCCAATCTCTCAACCATCAAATCCGGTCCTCAAACCAGCGCTCAAACATAAAGCTCGCCTGACGCAATCTGCACGGCCTTGCCGCCAATCCGTGCGGCTTTGGCGGCATCGCCTTCAATATCCAGTTCCAGATGAATGATCGATGGCCGCCCAAGTTCGAAGCCCTGTTCGATCACATAGGAATTGGTGCCCTTGACGGGTCGATCAAATTTATGGATCACGCCGGAGAAAGCAGCAACCGCCGCTCCGGTTGCCGGATCCTCGGCAATCCCCATGCCCGGCGCAAACATCCGGCTGTGGAAGTTTGATGTATGCTTCACAGTCTCGCGACTATAGACAAACGCGTCATTATGCTCATGCGAACCGAAAGCGGTGCTCCAGCTCGGCATGACAGGGCGCGCCCTTTGAACCGCATCGAGATTCTTCAACGGCACCATCGCAAAGGGAACACCTGCGGAATAGACCGTTGGTACGTGATTTTCAAAACCGATATCCTCGATATGCAATCCCAGAGCGGCCGCAATCTCATCCTTCGAGCCAAGGGACATTGCCACCGGTTCTGCCAGTTTGGGCAATTCAAACACGGCCTCTCCACACCCATCATGAACGATCTTGACCATGCACCGGACCAGCCCGATCTTTTCCTCAAGCACCACCATGCAATCCATATCGTCCGTCAAATCAGAATATCTCTCCATGCCCAGCAGCACCGCCGTACCCACCGTTGGATGGCCCGCAAAGGGAAGTTCCAGCCCGGGCGTGAAAATCCGTACTGATGCATTGTGAGCCGGATTGTCCGGCGCACAGACAAAGACCGTCTCGGAGAGATTGAATTCCTTGGCAATCTTCAACATTTGTTCGTCCGACAGACCGTCGCTGTCCAGAACCACCGCCAGCGGATTTCCCGCCAAAGCCTTATCGGTAAAAACATCAAGGATAGAATAGCGTCTTGCGGATTTGGACATTGAAGGACCCTGCAATCATGAAAATGGAGAATTGCCAGCATAGGCGTAAAGGCGCTCACTCACCAGAGCTCAGCCCCATGCGAGACTTATTTCAGACAAATCAAAGCAAGCAAGTCTGAATCAAGTCTTAACAGCGTTCAAATGAAAAATCCCGGCCGCAAGGACCGGGATTTTTCAACGTGTCGCAGCAGAAAAAACTAGTTCTTTTCTTTGTCAACCATGGCTTTTTCTTTGATCCAAGGCATCATCTCACGCAACTTGGCGCCGACTTCCTCGACCTGATGGGCATCGTTGCGCGCACGCACGGCCTTGAACGAGGTCTGGTTGACCTTGTTTTCAAGCATCCAGTTGCGCACGAAGGTGCCGTCCTGAATGTCGGTCAGAACTTTCTTCATCTCTGCCTTGGTATCCGACGTGATCACCCGTGGACCGGTGACATATTCACCATATTCAGCGGTGTTGGAGATGGAGTAGTTCATGTTCGCGATGCCGCCTTCATAGATCAGGTCAACAATCAGCTTCATTTCGTGAACGCATTCGAAGTAAGCCATTTCGGGAGCATAGCCAGCTTCAACAAGCGTTTCAAAACCGGCGCGCATCAGCTCTACCGCACCGCCACACAGAACAGCCTGTTCGCCGAAGAGGTCGGTCTCGCACTCTTCCTTGAAGGAGGTTTCGATGACGCCAGCACGGCCACCACCATTGGCGGATGCATAGGACAGAGCCAGATCATGGGCGTTGCCGGTTGCGTTCTGAGCAATGGCGATCAGGGTTGGCACGCCAGCGCCGCGCAGATATTCACCGCGAACGGTATGGCCAGGACCCTTTGGAGCCACCATGGCAACGTCGATATCAGCGCGTGGCTCGATCAGGTTGAAGTGAACATTCAAACCATGAGCAAACAGCAGCAGAGCGCCTTCTTTCATATTCTTATGCATGTCGGCATAATAGATGTCAGCCTGCAGCTCATCTGGCGTCAGCATCATGACAACGTCAGCCCAAGCAGACGCCTCGGCAACAGTCATGCATTTGAGACCTTCTGCTTCGGCTTTCTTGCGGGAAGAAGAATCCTCACGCAGGGCGATGGCGAGATTGGCAACGCCGGAATCACGCAGGTTCAGAGCGTGAGCATGGCCCTGAGAGCCGTAACCAACGATGGCAACATTCTTGCCTTTGATAAGATTGATGTCAGCATCGCGATCATAATATACGCGCATTATATTTTCCTTTTCCCTCGCTGTCGGCTACGAATGTTTCCCGAACAGCCATTGAATTGGTCGAAACAGAAAGATTTGAACCACGGCCTAAAATAAGTGATAGCCCGCGTCAAGCCCAAACCATACGAGACGACACCGAAAGGTGTCGCAAATTCATTCGCTGCGGCCAGGCAATCAACCATAGCCACAGACGGGGGAGCCTAAAGCTCACCCATAGAGACCTGAAAGCGCCGCACGCTTTCGGCAAATCCGTAAATCAGCGCATCGGCCACGAAGCCATGGCCAATAGAGACTTCCTCGATATAAGGCACCCGCTCGATCAGAGCCGGCAGATTCTCCGGCGTCAGATCGTGCCCGGCATTGACCGCCAGCCCAGCGACACGCGCCGCTTCTGCCGTCTCTACCAGCGCATCAATACAGGCCTTTTCCGCCGCCGGATCATCATAGCAGGCCCCATAGGGACCGGTATAGATCTCGATCCGGTCCGCCCCGACTGCCGCCGCCTTGGCTGGTTGGGAGGCAATGGGGTCGACAAACAATGAAACCCGCATTCCGGCTTTTTTCATCCGCGCGACACTTGCCCGGAGCAAGGCGTCGTTGGCTTCAAAATCCCAGCCATGGTCCGAGGTCGTCTGCGCCGGATCATCGGGCACGAAGAGCACCTGATCAGGCTTGGCTTCCTCGCACAGGGCAAGAAAGCGCTCGTCCGGATACCCTTCAAGGCATAGTTCCTTGCCCGGGAAGTCACCTCTGATCATCTCGGCCAGATCCCGCACATCCTGTCGGCGAATATGGCGTTCATCGGGGCGTGGATGCACCGTGATGCCCTTGGCTCCCGCCTCCAGTGCCAACCGGGACAAGCCCGTTACACTTGGCCATGGCAGGTCGCGTCGGTTGCGCAGCATGGCAACCGCATTCACATTGACACTCAGTCGCGTTTTCATTGGCATTCATTCCATGATCAAAGCTTCAACGGCGACCCGGATCAGGTCTTGTCCCCACCGCGCCGCAGAGCAATCACCCCGGTCCGGCACACCTCGACAAGGCCAAGCGGTTCCATGATGGTGATGAATTGCTCAATCTTCTGTGTCCGTCCGGTCAGCTCAAAGACGAAATGCTCCTGCGTTGCATCGATCACCGAAGCGCGGAAAGCATCTGCCAGACGCAGAGCTTCCACCCGTTGCTCGCCAAGGCCGGTCACTTTGACCAGAGCCAATTCACGCTCCAGTGGCTTGATCTCACTCAGAGACAGATCAGCCACCTCATGAACCGGAATGAGCCGTCCCAGCTGGGAGCGGATCTGTTGCAGAACCGGAGGCGTTGCGGTGGTAACGATGGTAATACGGGAGATATGCTCCTCGTGCGAGGTTTCCGAAACAGTCAACGAGTCAATGTTATAGCCCCGTCCGGAGAAAAGGCCAATAACGCGGGCCAGTACGCCGGGCTCGTTATCAACGAGCACCGACAAAGTGTGCGTTTCTTCCACAGTCGAGACTTCTTCGATGAAATAGGCAGATCCCTGTTGCATCTTGCCGTTCCTTCTTTTGAATTCAAAATGTCGGTGATACAGCGATCAGACCAGCTTCTTGCCGGCGTCTCCGATTGCGGTTGCGATTTTTTCTGCATCCTCTGCTTCTTCAGACAACAACATGTCGTTATGTGCCCGACCCGACGGAATCATCGGGAAGCAGTTGGCAAGCTTGGCCACACGGCAATCAAACAGAACCGGACCGTCATGAGCGATCATTTCGTCAATCGCCGCATCCAGATCATCAGGATGATCACACATGATACCATGGGCACCATAGGCTTCTGCCAGCTTGACGAAATCAGGCATCGCCTCAACATAGGAATTTGACATCCGGTTGCCATGCAGCAGCTGCTGCCACTGGCGCACCATACCCATATATTCGTTGTTGAGGATCATCACCTTGACCGGCAGGTTATACTGCACACAGCAGGACAATTCCTGAATGGTCATCTGGATCGAAGCATCACCGGCAATGTCAATCACCAGACTGTCGCGGTGTGCAGTTTGCACCCCCATGGCAGCCGGGAAGCCATAGCCCATGGTCCCAAGACCGCCCGATGTCATCCAGCGATGCGGTTCTTCAAACCCGAGGAACTGCGCCGCCCACATCTGGTGTTGGCCCACCTCGGTGGTGATATAGGTATCCTTGCCCTTGATCTTCTCACTGAGGCGCTGCAACGCATATTGCGGCATGATCACATCATCATTTGGGCGATAGGCGAGGCAATCGCGCTTGCGCCAGATCTTGATCTGTTCCCACCAATCCGCAGTTTCAGACTTGGCAGGCTTTTTGCCGCTGGCCCGCCAGATGCGGACCATGTCTTCCAGCACATGGCCGACATCGCCAACAATTGCCAGATCCACCTGCACGATCTTGTTGATCGAGGACGGGTCAATATCGATATGGATCTTCTTTGAGTTTGGCGAGAAGGCATCCAGACGCCCGGTGATGCGGTCATCAAACCGCGCACCGATACACAACATGACATCACATTCATGCATCGCCATATTGGCTTCATAAGTGCCGTGCATGCCCAACATGCCGAGCCACTCATCGCCGGATGCAGGATAAGCCCCCAATCCCATCAGCGTCGAGGTGATTGGATAGCCCGTCAGGGAAATCAGCTCGCGCAGCATCTGACAGGCTTCGTTGCCCGAATTGATGACACCGCCGCCGGAATAAATGATCGGCTTCTTGGCATTGAGCAACATGTCGACAGCGCGGCGAACGCTTTCCAGATCGCCCTTGACCTGAGGATGGTAGGTCTTGTGACTGATGTTGGACGGCCCATGATACATGCCAGTCGCAAACTGGACATCCTTAGGGATATCAACAACAACCGGACCCGGACGGCCAGAGCGCGCGACATAAAAGGCTTCATGCAGAATGCGTGACAGATCCTCGATATGACGCACCAGATAGTTATGCTTGGTGCAGGGACGGGTAACGCCGGACGTGTCGCATTCCTGAAACGCGTCACTGCCAATCAGCGCGGTGGGCACCTGCCCGGTGATGCAAACGAGCGGAATGGAATCCATCAGCGCATCGGCCAGCGGGGTCACGGCATTGGTGGCACCCGGACCGGAGGTTACCAATAGCACGCCGACTTTACCGGTGGAGCGGGCATAGCCTTCAGCCGCATGGCCTGCACCCTGCTCGTGGCGCACCAGAATATGCTCAATGTCTTCCTGCTGAAAAATCTCGTCATAAATCGGGAGAACCGCTCCCCCGGGATAGCCAAAGATATGGTCAACGCCCTGATCTTTCAGAGCTTGGATAACCATTTCAGCACCAGTCATCTGACGTGTCATTTATCCATTCCTTAAACTGACTTTGGTCCTGCCAAACGCTTTGTTGTCGCTTGCTTATATGTAACAGTCACGTGTTTCTTTCGGGCAATAAAAAAGGGCCCTGCAAGGCCCCATATGCGCACCACCATTTGCAACGGTCAATCAACCATCGCAGCGGCGCGCCTTCCCACTAGAATCACAAGAATGTTTCGCATAACAAGCTCAGTCTTTTCGTTCGTTTCGCGAGGCACGTTAGTCTCTCCCCACCTTTAGGTCAACCCGCTTTAAACAGGATTCCGAATTATTCGAGCAACTTTCTACACACTTTTCCCGCCTTGGCTTTTCAATTCTATCAAAAAATGCGCAATCGCGGCATCTGCAGTCTCGAAATGCGGCCATTTGTCCATTTGATTGCGGATCCATGTCATTTGCCGCTTGGCATAGCGGCGGGTATCGCGCTTGCACAAGGCAATGGCCTCGTCATAGCTCATCACCCCTTGTGCATATGCATTAAGATGCGCCACCCCGATCGCCTTCATGGCAGGCAGATCCGGCGACAAGCCAAGCGCATTCAGATGCACAGCTTCATCTATGCCACCAAGCTCGACCATCTGGTCAAAGCGCGTCTCGATCTTGCCATAGACCTGTTCACGCGGCGGCAACAGAACCATCCGCATTGCACCCTCTACAATCGAGATGTCATGCCGCATGGTATCCTCGGCCTGCCATTGCAGCAAAGACTTGCCGGTTTCATCGAGAATTTCCAAGGCCCGCAATATCCGCTGCCCGTCGGCCGGTTTCAGGGTTCCTGCCATCGCCGGATCGCGGTCTGCCAGTATGGCATGAAGCGCTTCGGGGCTGCCAAGCCGTACCAACTCCCCCGCCCAAAAGGCACGCACCGCATCAGACACTTCGGGAATGGCATTGAGCCCCTCGAGCAACGCCTTGAAATAAAGCCCCGTACCGCCAACAAGGATCGGACAGCGGCCACTCGCACGCACATCCTTGATCGCCGCCACCGCGTCATCGAGCCAGCGTCCCACCGAATAACGCTCGGATGGATGCACATAGCCATAGAGCCGATGTTCGATCCCTCCCATCTCCTCAAACGTCGGACGGGCAGAAAGGATCAGCATTTCGTCGTAAATCTGCATGGAATCGGCGTTGATAATCACCCCGTCCACCATTTCCGCCAGACGCACCGCAAGAGAAGACTTGCCGCTTGCCGTTGGCCCGGCTATCAACACCGCAGTCGGTGCAGGAGAGATTTTTGTTCCGTCTGTCATCGTCCGATCATTGCCACCTGCCCAAAAAGGGCGGCACCAATCCTTGCTGGGGGATCCATGTCTTTCACTCTGACCGTCATCAGCGCACCGGCAAAGCCTGCCGTCACCACCGACCTTGTGGCCAAGATCCGCTCTGTCATCAGCGTCGATACAGACTTTGCATGGCTTATGGAAGGGGTTGCATGCGATTTTGTCATCCCCAACCATCCCGACTATGCCAATTTGCAGGCAGAATTGCGCGTTGCCTTGCATGATGCGGGCGTCGACATGGCACTGCAGCCGTCCGAAGGCCGCAGGAAAAAGCTGCTGCTGGCCGACATGGATTCCACCATGATCCAGCAGGAATGTATTGACGAGTTGGCCGACGAAGTGGGCCTTAAAGACAAGGTCTCTGCCATAACCGCACGCGCCATGCGCGGTGAAATCGCCTTTGATCCGGCCCTTAAGGAACGCGTCTCCCTGCTCAAAGGGCTTGATCTCAGTGTCGTCGATCAGCTATTTGCCAAACGCATCACCTTCACCCCCGGCGGCAAGATCCTGATCCAGACCATGAAGGCCAATGGCGCCTATTGCGCGCTGGTGTCCGGCGGCTTCACCCATTTCACCGCCAAAGTCCGCGAAAGCCTCGGCTTTGATGAAGACCGTGCCAACATCCTGCTGGAAAAAGACGGCAAACTGACCGGCGAAGTCGGCATGCCGATCCTTGGCAAGGATGCCAAGAAACAGCGGCTGCATGCCTTGATCGCCGAGCTTGGCATCACCGCCGCCGACAGTTTGGCGGTTGGTGACGGTGCCAATGATCTGGCGATGATCCAGGATGCCGGTATGGGCGTCGCGTTGCATGCCAAGCCGAATGTTGCCGCACAGGCCGAATTTGTCATCGACCATGGCGACCTGACCGCCTTGCTGTTCCTGCAAGGCTACAAGGCCTCGGACTTCATCACCACCTGAGAGACAAAGCCGCTTCCTATCCGCGTTCATCCTTGGGAGACGCCATCACCGCATAGCTGGTAATGGACGTCACCTGAGGCAGCGCCCCCAGCACATCTGTGTGAAACCGTTTGTAGGCCGCCATATCCGCAACCTCGACCCGCAGCATATATTCGATTGTGCCGGTGATATTGTGGCATTCGGTCACTTCCCGCGCTGCGGTGATTGAACGCTCAAAAGCCTCCTGCGATGCCTTGGTGTGATCCTTCAATCCCACCCCGATCAACGCCACAAAGCTGTTGCCAATCTTGGCCGGATCAATCACGGCCCGATAGCCGGTGATCACCCCCTTCTTCTCCAGATCCTGCACCCGGCGCAAAACAGCTGAGGCTGACAGCCCGACCCGCTTGCCCAGCTCGGTATGCGTCATTCGGCCATCGCGCTTCAATTCACGCAAGATTTGTTCATCGAATTGATCCATAGATCACAAACTATGCGAATTAATATCGATATGCACGTAATTTTGCAGAAAATCACCATCAAATCGCCAATAATCTTGCGTCATGACTTATGAAACGCTCTTTCCGCTGGCGATTTATGCCTTCTCAGCCTCCATCACCCCCGGCCCCAACAATCTGATGTTGATGTCATCAGGGGCAAATTTCGGCCTTACCCGCACCCTGCCCCATCTGGCCGGAATTGCCTGCGGCTTCGCCTTTATGACGGCGCTCATCGGCGTCGCCTTGATGGGTGTCCTGGAGGCCTATCCGGCTATTCTTCAGGGGCTTAAAGCGATCTGCTTTGCCTTTGTGCTTTATCTGGCATGGCGGATCCTCTCATCGTCAGCGCCAGACACAAAGGGCAGCCACCGTGCCCGCCCGCTGGCCTTTCTTGAGGCTGCGGCCTTCCAGTGGCTCAATCCCAAAGCCATCGCCATGGCGCTGACCACCATCACCGCCTATACCCAACAACAATCTGTCTGGTCAATCCTGTTGGCGGCCGGCATATTCGGCCTGATCAATGCACCTTGCTGCGGGGTCTGGATTCTGCTCGGCCAAAGCTTGCGGCGCCTGTTGCAGCGCCCTGCCGCCTTGCGGCTGTTCAATGCTGCAATGGCGAGCCTGCTGGTCTTGTCCATGGTGCCTATGTTGCTCAATCTGAGTAGTTGAGAGGCACACACGCCTTAATCGAGCTTGAGTGGCACAAACACCAGCTCGCCCCCATCGGGGCGGGCCAGCAGCAAGACAATGGTGTTTTTGCCTGCGGCCTTCAAGGCATCGACCCGCTCGATCACCCCGCCGGGGCTGGAGACGATTTCCTGATTGATTTCCACAATCACCATACCGGGGACGATACCCTTTTGCGCCGCAAGGCTGTCAGGGTCCACCTGATGCACCACCACGCCTTCCACCTGATCACCCAGATTATGCTTCTTGCGCTCGGCCTCGGTCAGATCAGCCAATTCCATGCCAAACAGGGTGGTCTGCTTCACCGGAGCCGTCTTCACGAGGGGTGCATTTCTCTGGTGCGCTTCCAAATGACCAACCTCGATGGGCAGAACCATCTCGTGCCCCTTGCGCACGAGGCGCACGTCGACCTTATCTCCAATGGCGCTTTCTGCAACCAGACGGGTCAGATCACGCACATCACCAATGACCTTGCCATCATAGGACAGAATGACGTCACCGGGCTTCAGTCCCGCCTTTTGCGCCGGTCCATCCTCATTGACCCATGAGACCAGAACCCCGCTCTCCTGCGTCAGGCCCAGCCCCTCGGCCAGATCCTGCGAAATCTGCTGGATGCGGATCCCAAGCCAGCCGCGACGCGTCTCGCCAAAGGATTTGAGCTGCGCCACCACCTGCCGGGCAATGTCCGCAGGAATGGCAAAGCCAAGCCCGATCGACGCCCCCGTCGGCGAAATGATCGCGGTATTGACCCCGACCACATTGCCATACATGTCAAACAAGGGGCCTCCGGAATTGCCCCGATTGATCGCCGCATCGGTCTGGATGAAGCTGTCATAAGGCCCGGTATTGATGTCGCGATTGCGGGCCGAGACAATGCCCACCGACACAGAACTGCCAAGGCCAAACGGATTGCCGATTGCCATCACCCAGTCGCCAACGCGTACATCTTGATCAAAGGCAAACTGCACTGTCGGCAGCGGCTCGGTCGCTTCAATCTTCAGCAAAGCCAAATCGGTTTTGGTGTCACGGCCAACAATCGTTGCCTCATGTCGTGAGCCATCCGCCAGCTTGATGGTGATTTCATCGGCATCAGAAATGACGTGATGATTGGTGACGATCAGCCCGGACGGATCCACAAGGAAACCGGACCCCAGCGACTGAACGCTTTGCTTGCGCGATCCACCCTCACCATTCTTCTCAAAGAAATCATCGAAAAATTCCTGAAAGGGCGACCCATCCGGCACCTTCGGGATGGGAATGCTCGATTTGGCATCCACCACCGAACGCGTGGATATATTGACCACTGCCGGCATCAGCCTGTCAGCCAGATCGGCAACCGACCGGGGACCAGTTGCGGTTTGGTGCGCAGCGTCAACGCCATTCACCACAAGGAAAAAAGAGAGCGAAAACGCCAGAAAGAGCAAAGGAAGGTGACCGGCAACGGACCTCAGGCCCTTGCGGACAAACGCGTGAACAAACATCCAGTTACCCTCATAAACCAGTCGGCTGCACCAGCCCCGAAAACAAAAAGCCGAGACCTGCATTTTGCCAGTGTCTCGGCCAGAACCAACCCTTGCATGGGCAGAGCTTACCAGATTCATTTCATTAGAAAAGCCGCGTCTTAGCCGCGGATCAGATAGACAATCACCACACCGATCAGCATGGCGATCACGCCGCCCGAGCGCAAGGCATTGCTCGGCAAGGTCAAAACCTCAAAGATCATGCGCTTCATCAGATCAGGAAAAGCCGCATAAACCAGCCCTTCGAGAACCAGTACAAGGCCAATTGCGACGAGAAAGTCAGACATGGATGTCCTTCATTGTCTTTATTCTTCGGATCAAAAAGACCCTGAATGCAGCTGCGGCCCCGTTTGAGGGCCGCAGACTTGATCATCACTATTACTGAGGCTTAGCAGCGCCATCAGCTCCACCAAAGTAGCTGAAGAATTCCCCATCCGGGGTCAGCACCAGGCGGGTGTCGCCTTTCGCAAGGCTGCGCTCATAGGCCTGCATCGTACGATAAAACTCGAAGAAGCTGGCATTCTTGCCATAGGCTTCCGCAAAGATACCGTTCCGCTGGGCATCGCCCTCACCGCGAATAACCTCAGAATCCCGCCGCGCATTGGCGATGATAACGGTGGCATTACGGTCAGCAATAGAGCGGATCTGCAAGGCAGCACGTTCACCATCGGCGCGAATACCGTTGGCTTCCTGCTGACGTTCGGTCTGCATCTGGCGATAAACTGCTTCAGAGTTTTCCTTTGGCAGGTCAGCACGCCGGACGCGGAAATCAACGACTTCAACCCCGAAATTCTTGGTCTTCTGGTTGATGTCCTTGCGGATTTCCTCAATCAGATCGTCACGCTTGTCACGAACGATATCCTGAAAATCGAAGTTGGCAGCAGCCGCACGCAGGGACGAATCCATGAAGGTGCGCAGCTGGTTTTCGAAGTTGGACATCACTTTCGCACGCTGCTTGAAGCGCAGCGGCTCGACGATGCGATAACGGGTGAAGGAATCAACGATCAGGCGCTTCTTGTCAGATGCGATAACTTCACGTTCGGACAGTTCCAGATAACGGGCACGCTTGTCGAGATATTCCACATTCTGGATGAACGGAATCTTGAAATAGACGCCAGGGTCGCGCTCTGCATTGACGATCCGGCCAAACTGCGTCACCACAGCCTGCTCTTGCGGATAGACAAAATAGACCGAAAGAAACAGCACGATGGCTACGAGGGCTGTCACGGCAAGGGAAAGAATAGCTTTAAAAGACATGATCAGTTCCCCGCTTTCTTGGTCAATTCATTCAAAGGCAGGTAAGGCACAACGCCGGACCCATCTTTGCCGCCACTATCGAGAATGATTTTCTCTGACTGGCCCATGACCTTTTCCATGGTTTCAAGATAAAGACGCTTACGGGTAATTTCGGGAGCCTTTTCATATTCCCCAAGAACCTTGGAGAAGCGATCAGCCTGACCGCGTGCTTCGGCAACCGTCTGCTCGCGATAGGCGTTGGCAGCTTCCAAAATCTGGGCAGCCTGACCTTGCGCCTGTGGCACCACCTTGTTGGCATAGGCCTGCGCTTCGTTCTGCAAGCGCACATTATCGGCCTTCGCCGCCTGCACGTCACGGAACGCAGCGACCACCTCTTGCGGTGGCTCGACACCCTCAAGCTGGATTTCGACGATGCTCACACCGGCCTTGTAGTCATTCAGCATTTTCTGGGAGAGTTCCTGAACGGCCAACTCAACCGCGGTACGGTTACCGGTCTGGATTTCATCCATCGTGTTGCGGCCAACGATTTCGCGCATCGCGCTTTCAACGACCTGCTTCACCGCCACTTCCGGTTCCGCGACATTGAACAAATATTGTGCCGGATCACTGATATTCCACTGAACCTTAAAATCCACATCGATGATGTTTTCATCACCGGTCAGCATCAGGCTTTCTTCTGGCACGTCCTGAACGCGGGTGCCGCGCGAGGAAGAAAACTGCCGGGCGCCAATATTGATTTCTCGGATCTGCTCCACATTGACAATTTCAGTGCGGCCAACAGGATATGGGAAATTGTAGTTCAGGCCCGACCCGGAAACAGCCGAGGTCTTGCCGAGCAGCAATTCCACACCCAACTCACCCTCTTTGACGGAGTAGAAACCGGTCAACATCCAAACGGCAACAGCACCAAGAGCCAAAAGGCCGATGCCCTTTGCGCCAAGCGACCCACCGCCAGAACCGCCACCACCGGGGAAGGCCTGCCGGAGTCGTTCTTGGCCTTTGCGGATCATGTCTTCCAGATCAGGCGGATTGGGTCCCGATTTCTGAGGGCCCTGCCCCCATGGTCCACCATTCCGTCCGCCGCCGCCGTTGCCCCAAGGGCCCCCGCTGCCGCCACCACCATTCTGATTGCTCCAAGGCATAGTCTATCCTTATTCTAGGAACCGATTGAGCGAACCTTCGCCCCGTTCATCATCCAAGCCCTTCAGGCTTTGAAAACATATGGGGAGAAATACGCAACTCTTCAAACTCGACTTTGGTGACAAATTGGGAAGCAACTGCCGTAAAATCAAGGCTTAAGTCACGATTTTCAGCCCTTTGACCGAATTAAGTGAGGAAAGCCGGTTTAATTTCCCTTACCATCCACCAGACGGCTCAAAGTCACACACCAAGCGCGTCAATTTGTTACGCAAATGTCAAACAGTCAGACTGCGTCATTTCCGCCCGCCAACAGGAAAACCCGATGACCGAGCAGAACCGTCCCATTGCCGAGATGAAGAATATGGGGCCGAAATCCAGCCTCTGGCTGGCGGAAATTGGCATCCACACCGAAAGTGACCTGCGCCAACGCGGCATCATCGATGCCTATATCGCGGTAAAAGGCAACAATCCACGCACCGTCAACCTGATGATGCTCTGGGCATTGCAAGGGGCGCTGATGGATATCAACTGCCTGCATTTGCCCGACGAGATCAAGGCCGCACTGAAACAAGATCTGATCAAACACGAATAAAGGGCGAGCCAAACGCCCCATGTCCAAACCTCACGCGCCTATATGCGCCGCTCATATATGGCAAAGCGCATCGGTGCGCTGTCTTTTTCCCCCTGCACCGGGTCTTCAATGCTGATCTGCTGCCACTGTGCCGCATCAATCGCAGGCAGGAATGTATCCCCATCAGGTTCCGCCTCGATATGGGTGACATAAAGCCGATCCGCCCGCTCCCAGAGCGCATTATAAATTGAACCGCCGCCAATCACCGCGATTTCATCCACGTGTCCGGCTTCAGCAATCGCCCGCGCCCTATCGAGCGCGGCGTCGATATCACCGACCACCTTGATGCCTTCGGCGGAGAAATCAGGATCGCGGGTCACGACAATGTTGGTCCGCCCCGGCAAGGGTCGCCCAATCGAGGCAAAGGTCTTGCGGCCCATGATCAGCGGCTTGCCCATGGTCATCGCCTTGAAGCGCTTCAAGTCGCTTGAGACATGCCAGGGCATATCATTGTCCTTGCCGATCACCCCATTGCTGGCGACCGCATAATGAAAAACCAGCTTTGGTGCCTTTTGCTCCACCATATCCCACCCTTCCTGCTTATACCGCCACAGGCGCCGCAATATGCGGATAGGGATCGTAATCAACCAGCTCGAAATCCTCAAAGGTGAAGCTGAAAATATCCTTCCGATCGGGATTGATTCGCATGGTCGGCAAAGCCCGAGGCGACCGGGTCAGCTGCTCACGCGCCTGTTCGAAATGGTTGGAATAAAGATGGGTATCGCCAAAGGAATGGACGAAATCCCCCGGCTGCAAATCGCAAACCTGCGCGACCATCATGGTCAACAGCGCATAGGACGCGATATTGAACGGCACCCCCAGAAACACATCCGCCGAGCGCTGATAGAGCTGACAGGACAGACGGCCATTGGCCACATAGAACTGGAAAAGACAATGGCAGGGCGGCAAGGCCATCTGATCCACATCCGCCGGGTTCCATGCGCTCACCATCAGGCGGCGACTGTTCGGATTGGTCTTGATCTGATGGATCAACTGGCTGATCTGATCGATCGAGCCGCCGTCCCGCGCGGGCCAGGAGCGCCATTGATGGCCATAGACCGGCCCAAGATCGCCATTCTCATCAGCCCACTCATCCCAAATCCGAACCTTGTTGGCTTTCAGATAGGCGATATTGGTGTCGCCTGACAGAAACCACAGCAATTCATGGATGATCGAGCGCAGATGCAGCTTCTTGGTCGTCAGCAGCGGAAAGCCTTCAGCCAGATCAAAGCGCATTTGATAGCCGAAGACCGAGCGTGTGCCGGTTCCGGTTCTGTCGCCCTTGTCGACGCCAGTGTCAAGAATATGCTGCAAGAGATCGAGATAGGCCTGCATGGCAAAAGGCTCCCAAGAAATGGTTGTCAGGAGCGTGTTACCCGATTCTGCGGCGCGACGCGAAGCCCTTGTTTTCTCCCTCTTTCAACTCTGCGCAAGCCAAACCATGCACAGGCCGGTGCGAAACCACTCTTGCCTCTTTAAATTCACGCACGTGATGCCTATATTCAGCCTGTCACTTCGGTGACTATGGCAATAAATGGCCTTTGTAATAAGCCTATCGGACCCGGGGGCGGTACCCGGCGCCTCCACCACAAGCACCGTTGAACGCACAAGTTTAGCGATGTTTTTGATGGGGGCGAAACAGGATCGACGAGGGTGTAAAGATTGTGTTTTTGCTCGGCATTGTACCACCGTTATCGGGCTAATTTAGTAGTTGCAAACGACAACTATGCAGGCTCCCGTCTCGCTGCTGCCTAAGCAGTGCGACAAGCCACTTAAAGCCCTAGCCGGTATGCTCGGTTAGGCGGGGTCCTGGGGGCACCTGGCAACAGAAGCCCTCGCCTAACGGCTTTACACATTTCGAAAAAATCGGCCCACACGGTTTTACAAAGCCAATGGCAAAAGCCGCTTATCAATCCGGCAATGGTTGATATCTCCATCGCATTCAGCTATTCACGATTTGGCTTGCTTGACTCCAAGCCCAAGCCGCTGACACAGTGGCAAAAACAGGACAATTCTCGGAGGCCCTATGAGCGAAGACCTGATCCGGTACGACATTCTCGCACAGGATGCACTCAGAGGTGTGGTGAAAACCGTACTGACTGAGGTGGCGCGCACTGGCCTGCCCGGTGAACATCATTTCTACATCACCTTCAACACCCAGGCACAGGGCGTTCGCATTTCCCCACGTCTTTTGGAAAAATATCCAGAAGATATGACCATTGTCCTGCAACACCAATTCTGGGATCTGCAGGCCAACGAACAGGCCATCGAAATCGGTTTGTCTTTTGATGGCATTCCGGAAAAGCTCTATATCCCCTACACTGCGATCATCACCTTCATTGACCCGTCGGTGCATTTCTCGTTGCAATTCGAAGTCACCGGAGAAATGGAAGACGAAGATGAAGACTATGACGGCGAGCTGATCCTGCCTATGGATGATGCGGATGATAGCATCATCGCGGTCATGTCTCCCAATGAGCAAAGTGGGGACCTTGAGCCGTCCGAGGGTGAGGACAGCGACGAAGACTCATCAGACGACGCTGAAAAATCAGACAATTCTGAAGGGGCAGAAGTCGTCTCCCTTGATGCCTTCCGCAAGAAATAGACGCCCAAGCGATAGGTAACGGGCCATCATCCTGCCGATAAAATGGCAACCAATGAGGCGGACATGAGCGAAATCATCAATCTGCGTCAAGCCCGTAAGGCCCGCAATCGGCAGGACAAGGAAAAGCAGGCTGAAACCAACCGCGCGCTGTTTGGCCGCACAAAAGGGCAAAAAGCCAAAGACAAGGCCGAAGCAGAGAAGCAAAAACGCCATTTGGACAGCCACAAGCTGACCGACAACGGTTCGGACCATCCTTCCGACAACGGCCCCGAAGCGGCGACATGAAGAAGCACTCCGTCACCATTTCCGGCCATCGCACGTCCATTTCCCTTGAAGATGAATTCTGGTCGGGTCTCAAAGAGATCGCCACGCACCGCAAAAAGGCGCTTGCTGATGTCATCCGGCAGATCGACAAGGATCGGGGCGAGCACAATCTGTCCTCAGCCATCCGCATCGCGGTGCTCGATCATTATAAATCCCAAATTCCGTCTTGAGCAGCAACAAATAACGGCTCACCCGGAACCATTCCGGCTGGCAGCAGCTGTTCGAGATGTCCGACCCTATTCCAGTCGAATGATCCGGTCGGGAGAATTGCGGAATTCTTCCATCAATTCATTGAAAGTCGGGCGATTTTGATTGGCAGGGGCTGGCGGAGGGGCCTTGGTGCCTGAAATGGTTGGAACCACACGATTGCGTGGCAGGACAGAAAGATTGTCCGGCAGAGTTAGTGTATTCTGGTTCTCAAGACCACTATCCGCCGCATTCGACACCCCAGCTTCGGAGGGCAATTCCACGCCTCCAGTGATGGTGGTATTCTGGCCGGGCACCAGATCGTCGAGCGGTCGCACCTCGATCTGATCTTTGTCTTGAGGGTCCACCTGAGGGGTCACTGGCGTGACAGGCGGCAATGATTGCTCTTGCAGCAATTTCCGGGCCGCTTCTTCGGCAGCACGCGCTTCGGCAGCCAATCGCGCCGCTTCCTGACGCGCAGCTTCCACGCGGCGCGCTTCTTCCTCGGCATGGGCTTTTGCCTCGGCGGCCAACCGCGCTTTTTCTTGTGCTGCCTTACGGGCCTCTTCAGCCTTCCGTCTGGCTTCCGCTTCAGCGGCCTTGCGCGCAGCTTCGGCCTCAAGACGCGCCTTCTCTTCGGCTGCCTTGCGCTCGGTGGCGCGCTTTGCGTCCTCGATTGCCTGTTGTTTCTGTCGCTCCGTTTCCTGCTCTGCAGCCAGTTTCTCAGCTTCGCGATGGCGGGCCTGCTCGCGATAAAGCCGCAGCAACCGGCGCATCCGTTCCTTTTCCAGAATATCAGCTTGCAGCCGCTCGACCCGATCCACCTCACGCTCAAAGGCACGAATGCTCAAATAGCCGGTGAAAGGCGCCACATCGACCACCCGCTTGGGATCATCCAGATCGCCGGAAAAGACCAGCCCGACCTCTGGCTGCGCCCCGGTCACGGCATCTTCCTCATTCGGCTCAACCTTGATTGACCAATCCCCTTTGAGGGTCTGGGCTGGAAGATCAAGCATCAGGCTGCCGCGCGATTTCAAAATATCCGCTTCCGCATTGATATTGTTGGCCCTTAGCGCACCGCCGGCAATCTGGAACGCACCCGAGAGACTTTTCACCCGCGTCGAGCCTGCATCCATATGGGAGATGAATGCCTTGGCAATATCCGCTTCTTTCAATTCCAGCCCGGCATCAACCGCCCGCACCACCTGTTCAAAGGCACGCGGGTTTATATATCTCAGCTCTGCATCCCTCAGCGAGAAGGTGCCATCACCGGACAGGCCAGACACCAGCCCCGCATAAGAGCGCCCCTGACTTTCCAGCGTCACATTGAGATCCATCAGACCGGAAGCAACAGAGCGCCCGTCCCGCTCCCAGATGAACGGCTCAAGCGCCATGCCGTTGACGCGAATATGGGATTTGACCACCCCTTCGCCCTCGACATTCTCAAACTGCAAGCCACCCTCGACCTTGCCCCCATGCAACAGGGCCTTGAAGTCGCTGATCACCAAGCTGTCATCGCGCCAAATCATCGAGAAACGCGGCTGCTGGAAGATATAAGGCGCAACCATTTCAAGACTGCGCGCCTTGACATCAAGCACCAGCTTGATCGGCAAATCCCCGTTATCGGGAAGCGGCTGGTCAAATGGAATATCCGGCCAAGCGCGACTGAGCGCTGTCAGACGCCCCGGCCCGACGATGCTTTCCCCAAGCCACAGGCCATCCAGATCCCCAAGCTCCAGCGATCCAGACACCACTTGGTCGGTTACGGTCCGCTCAAGACGCAAGGTCCCTACCACGGGCTGATCATCCCAAGTGCCCTTTAGATCCTTAAAGGTGCTCGCCTCATCCTTATGCGCCAGACGAGCGGTCAGCGCGACCGGCAAAGCGAGACCCGGATTGGACAGCGACACCCCAGACGCCATCAGATAAGGCGCAAAATCCGAAGACTTAAGCGCCAGCGCTCCGTTGGCAACCAGACGGTCCCGCTTATCAAGCGCCGCAGTGCCCTGATAGCTCAGCGCCCCATCCTCTGCATCAAGCGTAACTGACAATTGGGCCGTCTCGCGCGGTGTGCCTTCCAGCACCACCTTGGCGGAGAGCGGCGGCAGGCCGATCATGTCGCCACCCAGGCCCACAAGGCCGAGCAGCTTGGTGCCGTCGGGATTATTCATCGTCAGATCAAGCTTCAAGGGCTTTTCACGCCATGTGGTCAACGAGCCTTCCATCGCGGCGTCAAAAGCAACATCACCGCCACCCATCTGGCCATTCAACTTGGCAGACAAGCCCTTGCCTTCGGGGTTGCCTTCCAGTGAAAAGGCCACATCAGCGGGAGCCAGTGCCCCCTTGGCGCTCTGGAACCATTCGGCAACCGGCTGATCAGGCATCAACCATTGCGCCGCCGAGGCCAGCCCATCGAGATGATCTGCCTTGATACGCCCGGAAAGCGCTCCGCTCGGACGCCCCGCCAGATCGCGCAGCGACCCGGTCGCAGACACTGACGCTCCGGCAAAATCATCGACCTTGAAGCTGTCAATCGCCAGATCACCACCCGCCAGACGGATCTTGGCCGCAAGGCTCTGACCTTCGAATTCACCAAGCGACAAACGGCGGGTTTTCACATCCACATCAATGCTGCCAAGCGGCGAGGTCGCGCCGTTGGCGTTGGAAAGCAGGAGCGAGCCAATCCCGCGCACCGCATCAAGATCAATCCGGTCCGCATCAAGCTTGATGGTCAAAGACCCATCACTCTTTTTGGCTTCATCGCCAATATACCAGTCAATCCGCCCCGTCGCGCGATCCCCATCCATATCAAGATCAAGGGAGGACACCTGCAACCGATCGGCTTTGGCCAGCACCTGACCGCTCAAATCAAAGGGCTTCAATTGTCCATTGGCGGGCGCATCCTTCAACCACCATTTGGCAAAGACCGAAGGCTGCTCGGACCGCATCCGCGCTTCACCTTCAAAGGCATGTTCCAAGGCCCCGGCATCAAAACGGCGGGCAAACATCCCTGCCATGGCAAAGCGCGTCTGCCCCGGCAGGTCCGCTTCCAGCGTCTCGATTTGCCAGCCCTGATCGACCAGCATGGCATCCAGCTCGACATTGCGCACAATGCCGCCGCCCAGAATGATCCCGGGCACCTCAAAGCCAACATGGCCGGGCATCGGCGGCAACGGCATCCGTGTCAGGGCCGAGGCCAGTTTGCTAATGCCGCTCTTAAGGTCAATCGGTGCGTTCGGCCCTTCACCAAGCGCCCGGTCAAGATCCAGCTGACGTGATGAGACCACCACATCAAAGCGCGGTTTGGCGCCGAAATTCACAGATCCCGTCCCGCTCAACCGATAGGCTTGCTCGACATCCCCGTGGGAGAAGTCAAACTTTGGCAAAACCAGAGACGTCGCTGTGAGGTTGCTCTCGCCGCTCAACTCCCAAGGTATCGCCTGCTGCTCCAGTCCTTCGATGGCATTGGTCAGTTTGAGATTACCGATATAATGGAACCGCTCATCGGCCCCTTCCTTGACTTCGCCGTCAATGGTCAAGGTCACCGGATAATTGGCAGGGGTCAAAAGGGTTTTGACCCGCATCCCCGCCTGGCTTGCCGACCCGCTCGACAGCATCAGGGTATAAGGCTCGCCATCCATCAGGAAGGTGGTCTCGATCTTGTAAGGACCGATCAGACTGCGCGCTTCTAGAGTGCCATTGAGGTTCGAAACCTCCTTGCGTCGCCCGGTGCTCTGGTCATCAAATTCAATACGGCCATTGGCAATCCGCACATCATTGAGGCGGATCTTTTCCAGATCCAGATCCCACAGCTTGCCCTGATCCTGCCGCCAGGCGAATTTGCCCTTCTCATCGAGCCGGATCTTGAGGACCGGCGAGTTGAGGGTCATATCGACGATTTCAATTTTCTTCTGCAACAGCGGCATCAGCTCGATCCGCATGTCGAATTCATCGACCACGAGGATCGGTGCCTGATCATCCGGACCGACATGGATGCTTTCAAAATGCAGATGTGGCAAGGGCAAGATTTGCATGTCCGCATCGCCCAGCACCCGCACCGGTTGGCCAAGTGCCAACGAGGCTTCGCGCTCGAAGGCTGCGCGGTACGAAGTCCAGTCAACAAAGAGAGGTCCGACCAGCGCCACGATCAGCGCCAGCAGAATTGCGCCACCGATTGTGAAATACAGACTATTCAGAACCCAGTCCCCCTATGGACGTGACGCACTACCAACTAAGACAGCAGACATCGACGGGTCGCCGCACTCACCCCAATGGCAAATAGACAACCACGCCACCAACCGACCCTTCTTTGGCACAGGTTATTGAAACCATTCCAGAAAGAACCGGCCATTTTATGACCAAGAAGCTAGCAAATTTAAGCCCCAAGCGGCAAATGCCCGCTAAGGATTAGCGAACACTTGGAAGGATTTTCCCCGGATTCATGATGTTTTTCGGGTCGATCGCCTGTTTGATTGCGGCCATATAGCTCAGTGCCGGACCATATTCTTCGATCATATACTTCATTTTGCCCTGACCGACACCATGCTCCCCTGTGCAGGTGCCCCCCATCGAGATGGCACGGTGAGCGAGTCGCCCAAGAAAGGTCTCCGCCCTCGCCTGCTCTTCCGCACTGTCTGGATCCAGCAGCAACAGGACATGGAAATTACCATCGCCCACATGGCCAACAACAGTCGCAATAAAGCCGGATTCCACAATATCCTTCTGGGTTTCGGCCACGCACTCCGCCAGCCGTGAAATCGGCACGCAGGCATCGGTCGACAGCCCCTTGGCACCGGGGCGCAGCTCATGGGAGGCCCAATAGGCACTGTGCCGAGCCGCCCAAAGCTTACTGCGCTCCTCAGCCTTCGATGCCCAGCGGAAATCGGACCCGCCGCAATCATTGACAATATCGGAAAACAGCTCCACCTGCTCGGCGACACTGCCTTCGGTGCCGTGGAACTCAACCAGCAAGGTGGGACGCTCCGCGAGGTCAAGCTTGGAATAGATGTTGCAGGCCTTCACCTGCAATTCGTCGAGCAGTTCGATCCGGGCAACCGGAATGCCACACTGGATCGTCAAAATGACCGCATTGCAGGCGCTTTCCAAATCCGGAAAATTGCAAATCCCGCCGGTGACACTCTGCGGAATGCCGGACAGTTTCAGCGTCACTTCGGTGATAATGCCAAGGGTGCCTTCAGAGCCGACCAGCAACCGGGTCAGGTCATACCCGGCAGAGCTTTTCTTGGCGCGGCTGGCAGTGTTGATGATCTGCCCGTCCGGCATCACCGCCTTCAGGCACACCACGTTATCCTTCATCGTACCATAGCGCACCGCGTTGGTGCCCGAGGCACGGGTTGCCGCCATGCCGCCAATGGAGGCATCCGCCCCCGGATCAATCGGAAAGAACAGACCGGTGTCGCGCAAATAGGAATTGAGCATTTCCCGCGTCACGCCCGCCTGCACAATGCAGGTCAAATCCTCGGCCTGCACGCCGACAATCGCATTCATCCGCGACAGATCGATGGAAATGCCGCCATAAGGTGCGTTCAGATGCCCTTCCAGTGACGAGCCGGTTCCAAACGGGATCACCGGTACATCATGCTCATGGCATAGCGTGACGACATCGGAAACATCCTCGGAGCTTTCAGCAAACACCACCCCGTCTGGAATCTGGTTTTTCATCGAGGTGGTCGTATGGCCATGCTGCTCGCGCAAAGCCTGACCAGTGGTGAAGCGATCACCAAACCGGGCTTCCAGCGCGTCACAAACCAGTTTCACCGCGGCGTCATCTTTGGTGCGGGGAAAGTGCGGTTGAATGGCCATATGTCTTGTCTCCCTTGATCATTCCGACGCGAACTTATCGACGGACTGGTTTGGCAAAGTGCCAAAACTTTTGCTTTATTCGATTGCCTTATACTGAAGGACAGAGAGTGTCGCAAACAAAAGTGCTTATAAAGACGAGACATCTCAGTTCTGCGGGTCTAGAACAAGCCCAGCATCAAGCCCCGTTCGCAAGATGCAAGATTGCCGGCTGCCCCATTGGCCCAGAAAACACTCATTGCCCTGTGCATCATTCTCTGGTCTTTAAAAGTCAGGCAGGATCACGGCAATTCCTTATTTACTCTGCAGTGCGAAACGGGCCAAAATGTCGCTACGGAAAACACAACCGATCTCCCGTCACAAAAAGCCAACCCGGAAAAATGGTCAGGACGCATGCGCTGGTTAAATCCAATTCAGATCTCGAAAAGCTGGATCGAGCCAAACTGGCGCACCTATCTGGGCACCCAACAGCCCAAAATCTGGTTCCTGTCGATGATCATTGGCTTGCTGGTGTCACTAGCCGCCATTCTTTTTCGCCTCGGCATTGGCGCGGTGCAGTGGCTCTGGCTCGGCACCGCTGGTGAAATCATCATCGACAAGATCGAAGCCACCCCCTTTTGGATTGTCGTGTTGGCACCGACCCTTGGCGGCCTTTTTGTCGGTCTCTTCCTCGATAAGATCCATCCAATCAAAAGGGCAGAAGGTGTGGCAGATGTCATCGAAGCCCGCGCCCATTCAGGCAAGGGGCTGAAATTCTGGCAGGGTCTGGACAGCGCCGCCGTCACCATCGTCTCGCTTGGCGCTGGCGGCAGTGGTGGCCGCGAAGGCCCCATCGTCCATCTGGGTGCCAGCCTTGCCAACATTGTCTGCGCCATTTTCTCCCTGGCGCCAGCCTCGAAAAAGACCCTTCTGGCCTGCGGTGTCGCCAGCGCTGTTTCTGCCTCCTTCAACGCCCCCATTGCGGGCGTTCTGTTCGCCCATGAAGTGGTGCTTGGCCACTATGCATTGACCGCCTTTGTCCCGATTGTGTTGGCATCGGCCACCGGCACCCTGCTCTCCCGGCTCTATTTTGGCAACATCGCCGCCTTTAATATCCCGGCCTACCAGATCACCTCCTATTGGGAAATGCCAGCCTTTGCCTTGCTCGGAATCACCTGCGCCATTGTTGCGGTCTGCTTCCAGTTTTCCCTGATGGGCACCGACTGGATCGCCCGTCATGTCAAAATGCCGCTCGTCATCCGCCCGGTCATCGGCGGCTTCATCATTGGCTGCATGGGGTTGGCCTTTCCTGAAATTCTCGGCGTCGGCTATGAAGCAACCGATAAGGCCCTGCATCAGCAATTGCCCATCACCCTGATGGCGAGCCTGATTGTCGCCAAGACAGTGGCCACAGCCATCACATTGGCTTCGCGCTTTGGCGGCGGTATCTTCTCCCCCTCCCTTTATATCGGAGCCATGACCGGCGGCACCTTTGGCCTGATCGCCGCCCAGCTCTTCCCCGACATGGCCTCAAGCCACGGTCTTTATGCCATTCTGGGCATGGGGGCGGTGGCTGCCGCCGTGTTGGGCGCGCCGGTTTCCACCACCATGATTGTCTTCGAGCTAACAGGCGGCTATGCCCTCTCCATTGCCCTGTTGCTGACCGTCTCGATTGCCACCGGCCTGACCTTGGCCCTGCATGGACGGTCCTATTTCCACTGGCAGCTGGAAATGCGCGGTATTTTCCTGCAAAAAGGCACGCATAAATTCCTTGTCAAAACGGTCAAGGTCGGCAGCTTCTTCACACCCTTGCGCAAAGACTGCCCGGATGAAGACCGCATTCTCAAAGATGGCATACCGACCATCCAGTTGATGGACACGCTGGAAATGGCGCTGAAAGCCTTTGATACGACAGGCGGCAACGACCTTGCCGTGGTCGACCCCGAAGACCCCAAACACATCATCGGCTATGCCAAACAGGTCAATGCGTTGAGTTATTTCAACAAGCAATTGATCGACACCCATGCAGAAGAACATCGCTGAGAGACTTTCAGCAAATTTTGGTACTTTTGCTCCTGACAAGCCACATTTGTTGCTATAATGTTCTTCAATTGGATTCGGCAAAGCCGCCCGCTTGGCCAATCTGCCCCTCTTGAACAACCGGACCCGTTTGCCTCCATGTCTGATCTTTTTGCCACGCCTCCCATCCCCCAGCCGCCGCAAGAGATGAATGACGGAGAACAGGAAGGCATTCGCGCCCAGTTGGCCCGCATGAAGCCAACGCCCTATCTCGACGGCCTCAACCCCGAACAGCGCCACGCGGTGGAGAATTGCGACGGCCCGCTGTTGGTTCTGGCTGGCGCTGGCACCGGCAAGACCCGCGTTCTGACCACCCGCATCGGCCATATATTGGCGACGCGCCGCGCAGCGCCATGGCAAATTCTGGCCGTAACCTTCACCAACAAGGCCGCTCGCGAAATGAAAGATCGCATCGGCAGTCTGATTGGTGGCTCGGTCGAGGGCATGCAATGGCTGGGCACCTTTCACTCGATCTGCGTCAAGATCCTACGCCGCCACGCCGAACTGGTCGATCTCAAATCCAACTTCACCATTCTTGACACCGACGACCAGATCCGTTTGATGAAACAGCTCATTCAGGCCGATGGTCTGGATGAAAAGCGCTGGCCCGCCCGGCAGTTGGCAAATCTGATCGATAGCTGGAAAAACCGCGGTCTGTCACCGGGACAGGTGCCACAGGATGAAGCCCATCTCTTCGCCCAAGGCCATGGCATCGCACTCTATACCGCTTATCAGCAAAGGATGAAAATCCTCAATGCCTGCGACTTTGGCGATCTGCTGCTCGAATGTTTGCGGCTGTTCCGCGAAAATCCCGATGTTCTGAAGATCTATCACGACCGTTTCCGCTATATTCTTGTGGACGAATATCAGGACACCAACGTTGCGCAATATCTCTGGCTGCGTTTGCTCGCACAAGCCAGCCACAATGTCTGCTGCGTTGGCGATGATGACCAGTCGATCTATGGCTGGCGCGGCGCCGAGGTCGACAATATTCTGCGCTTCGAGGAAGATTTCCCCGGCGCGACGGTCATTCGCCTTGAGCGCAATTATCGCTCCACCGCCCATATTCTGGCCGCCGCTTCTCACCTGATCGCCTTCAATCAGGACCGTCTGGGCAAGACCCTGCATCCGCAAATCGATGACCCGGACGCAGAAAAGGTCACGGTCACCTCGATTTGGGATTCGGAGGAAGAAGCCCGCACGATTGGCGACCGGATCGAGACCCTTCAGCGACAAGGGCACAATCTCAACGAGATCGCCATCCTCGTGCGCGCCTCCTTCCAGATGCGCTCCTTTGAGGATCGCTTCGTCACGATGGGGCTCAATTACCGGGTCGTTGGCGGCCCACGCTTTTATGAGCGAGCCGAGATCCGCGATGCACTGGCCTATTTCCGCGCCATGTTGCAACCCGCCGACGATCTCGCCTTTGAACGCATCGTCAACACTCCGCGCCGCGGCTTGGGCGATGCCACCATCAAGAAGGTCCACGATTTTGCACGTGATCAGGAAATCCCCCTGATGGAAGCGGCAACGGAAATCGTCGGCACCGATGACCTCAAGCCCCGCCCGCGCAATGCCCTTAAGGGTCTGCTTGGCCAGTTCAACCACTGGCGCACCCTGCTGCCCACCATGAAGCATACCGAACTGGCCGAAATGATCCTGGATGAATCCGGCTATACGGAAATGTGGCAGAAGGACAAGTCACCCGATGCCGCCGGTCGCCTCGACAACCTCAAGGAACTGATCCGCTCGATGGAGGAGTTCGACTCGCTCGCAGGCTTCCTTGAACATATCGCACTGGTCATGGATCGCGATGCCAGCGAAGGCAACGAGGCTGTCTCGATCATGACGCTCCACTCGGCAAAAGGCCTGGAATTTGACACCGTCTTTCTGCCGGGCTGGGAAGAAGGCGTCTTCCCCAATCAGCGCGCACTGGACGAATCCGGCACGCGCGGCCTCGAAGAAGAGCGCCGCCTTGCTTATGTCGGCATCACCCGGGCCAAGAAACGCGCCAAAATCTATGTCGCCAACAATCGGCGCATTCACGGCCAGTGGCAGAATTCCATTCCCTCCCGCTTCCTTGACGAATTGCCCATCAAGCATGTGGATGTCGAGGAAAGCCAATCCACCTATGGCGGCTATGGCGCCTCTGGCGTTGGTGGTTCGGTCTATGGCAAGAGCCGCTTTGATAGCGCCGACCCTTATGAAAGCAACTATGAAACCCCCGGCTGGCAGCGGATGAAAACCGCACAAGGGTCAGGCAAGGGCGGCGGCAAGACCGGCAAGGCCAAGAGCTATGATCAGGGCAAGCGTCTGGGACCAACCATCGAAGGCGAATTGGTCGCCAAGTCAGTCTCGGACAGCCCATCCAAATACGAGGTCGGCGAGCGGGTCTTCCATATCAAGTTCGGCTATGGCGACATCAGGTCCGTCGAGGGCAACAAACTGACGATCCAGTTCCAGACCGGTCAGAAACGGGTGCTTGACTCTTTCGTCGAGAAACACTGAAAAACGGCAAGGCTAGACAAGAAAAACATTCAAACAACAGGGTGCATGCGCCCTGCCCTTGCCTTCCGACATCAGCCGCGCTATCGACTGTCAACGCATTCCCTGACCGCGAGACCCTAGTGCAAATCGCATTCTGGCTGACGCAAAAGAGACCAACCATGTCCCATTACCTATATGCCGAAGGCACTGTCACCGACATCAAAAAGGCCGCCCAGCACCTCGAACAGGTGTTTGACGAAGACGGCTTTGCCATTTCCTATTTCGAAATTGACGAAGACAATGGCGTCTGGGCGATGTCACTCTATCCGCAAGATGAAGATCTGCCTGACATTCATGCACGCGCCAATTCTGAACTTGCCAAGCTGAGTGGCGGGCTGGATCTGGTTCAGCGGCAATTGGATGATGTGGACTGGGTGACCAAGTCGCTCGAAGGCCTGAATGCTGTCAAAGCAGGCCGCTTTATCATTCATGGCTCACACGATGCTGGTCTGGACATGCGCGGCAGCATCCCGATACAGATCAATGCCGGTCAGGCCTTTGGCACCGGCCACCATGGCACGACCGCAGGATGCCTGAAGGTCATCGGCCAAGAGCTGCGCAGCTTCAAGCCTATGCGCGTGCTTGATCTGGGAACCGGTTCTGCCGTTCTGGCAATCGGTCTTGCAAAATTGCTGAAACAGGAAGTGATCGCGACCGATATCGACCCGATCTCGATTGAAACGGCAAAGGACAATGTCCGGATCAACAAGGTCCACCCCTATGTCAAACTGGCGGTTGCCCCCGGCTTCAAACATCCCGTTTTCGCCGAATATGGCCCGTTTGACCTGATCGTCGCCAACATTCTGGCTGGCCCGCTTTGCAGCATGGCGCCACAATTGGCCCAACATACAAGCCTCGGCGGCCGTATCATTCTGTCCGGCCTGCTGCCCCACCAGCGCGCGCGGGTCGTCGCAGCTTATCGTGTGCAGGGCATGAAATTGCTCAGAACCATTGAAGAAGATGGCTGGCTGGTGCTGGTCTTCCAAGGCTAGAAACACCCCAAAAGCAGACAAAAAAGAAGCGGGCCGTAGCCCGCTTTTTTGTGCCACCGGATACAATCCGATGCGCAGTGTCACTCTCTGTCGCCCGCAAAAGCGGACCTGACATCTTAGAATGGCAGGTCTTTGTTGCGGTCGATACGGAAGTCGGTCATGTTGCCATCGATGAGATGATCATATTCAGCAATCTGGCGACGAGCTTCCATCAGGCGTCCTTCGACAATACGGTCAAATACACGGCTAAATGCAGACATGGTATTTCCTTTCAAAGTAAATGAGGCACCCAATTCTTTTGAGGGACCCTATTAAGTACTGACCCTTAATATAGTGCAGTGCGAAAGAAAAGAAACAAACAGTTCGGCAACTCAGCCATTCCTCAAATGCATAGATAAATAACAAGGTCTGCATTTTGTGCAATTGTGCAAATTTTATGCATCTTATTGCCTCTCACAAGCCAGCCCTTTCCAGACCCAATGACATCTTGAACCAACGCAAGAACGAAAAAAGCCTCTCACCGGGGGATGAGAGGCTCTAGCGAAACTGACGGGTCAGGTTTATTTGCCCTGATATTCCCAAGTCATGTCCAAATACCGCTCCATACCGCGGTTGCTCATGTAGTTACGCACGTAGGTCTCTACAGAACCATCGATATGTTGCACGTCTTTGCCAACAAGCATGGAGAGAAAGCTCATTTGAAGTCCTTTCAAAAGGTCCGATCATTGCCAAGACAAACAATTTGCCTTGTGGGAGACAGCGATCAGTCAATATGCCGGGACAGTCTGTTTACCTTTGACGCTGAAACGTCTTTGTTGCATCTGTCCCATTCGCAATTCAATACAGTGATTATATGGGTCTCTACGTATTTTTTAAAAGCCCAAATGTGCGGCAAATCTGATTACCAAGACATCAAACCAGCCTCCGCTTATACCTCCTCCCAACGAGACATTTTCTTTAAGAATCTGATTTAATTATCAAATTACAATCCTGGAGATCCGATCAAATCGCTTCACCATAGGCAAAAATTTTTGCAAATATGCATTGTTGCGTAGTGAAAGTATTGTTGAGAATGACCAGAAAAGCCCTCCTCTGGCCCCGCAATAACACGCAAAAAGGCAGCCTTGCCCCCCCTTCTGAAAACTGGCACAGTCTCCCCCGTAAAACATATCCAGCCACAGGACTCATTGATGTTTCAAGACTACGCCGACCAAGCCTGCCCCGATCAAGGCCGGGTTCGCATCCCGCTGCTCAGAGAAGAATTGCAAGAACAGGGTCTGACAGGGTTCATCATCCCCCGCGCCGATGAATTTGGCGGCGAAGATCTCGCCTCTTATGCAGAGCGCCTTAGCTGGTTGACGGGCTTCACAGGCTCTGCTGGCGCGGCCGTCATTCTCAAATCGACAGCTGCAATCTTTATCGATGGGCGTTATACGTTGCAGGTCCGCGATCAAGTCGACACCGACTTGCTAACGCCGGTCTCCATCCCGCAGCATTCCGTCTCTGGCTGGCTCAAAGACAATGTGCAGCAAGGACAAGTCATTGGCTTTGATCCGTGGCTTCATAGCGCAAATGATGCAAAGCGCCTGTTCAAGGCCTGTGCGAAAAGTGGAGCGGAATTGCGAGCATGTGAGACCAATCCGGTTGATGCCATCTGGTCCGATCAGCCCAAGCGTCCAACTGGCGCGCTTCGCCTCCATCCGCTGGAACTGGCGGGGCAGTCTTCTGAAGACAAACTGGCAGTCATCGTTGACGACCTTAAAGGAAAGGCAAATGCCACCTTCATCACCCAGGGCGACAGCATTGCCTGGCTGTTCAATATCCGTGGCAGCGACGTGCCCCGCGCCCCTCTGCCGCTGGCCTTCGCCATTGTCACCGCTGACGGTGCGGCCTTCCTGATCATCGATCCTGAAAAAGTCTCAGCCGATGTCCGCACGGCTTTGCCTGACTGTGTTTCCATCGTCGACCCTGATGGTCTGACCACCATCATTGAAGAGCTGTCGGGCGAGGACAAGACGTGGTTGCTGGATGAAAGTCTGGTGCCCTACGCGGTCAAACACATGATCGAGGCGACCGGGGCGGCCATCCTTGCCGGCACCGATCCGTGTCTCAAACCCAAAGCTGCCAAGAATCAAGCGGAGTTGGAGGGCATGCGGGCCGCTCATCTGCGAGACGGGGCAGCCATGTGCCACTTTCTGGCCTGGTTTGACAGCATGGCACCGACAGACAGCCTAGATGAAATCGCCGCCGCGCGCGCGCTTGAGCAATTCCGCGCCACCACAGACGACTTGCAAGACATTTCGTTCGAAACCATCTCTGGAGCGGGACCAAACGGGGCCATCGTCCATTATCGTGTCACCGAAAGCACCAATCGCAAACTCGATCAGAATTCGCTCTATCTGGTTGATTCCGGGGCGCAATATTCCGATGGCACCACCGACATCACCCGCACCTTGGCAGTTGGAACGCCCAATGCCGAAATGAAGGACCGCTTCACACGCGTGCTCAAGGGCATGATCGCCGTCTCGCTTGCCCGTTTCCCGCAAGGCACCAATGGCGCTCAACTCGATACGCTGGCCCGCATGCCTCTCTGGCAGGTCGGTCTGGACTATGCCCACGGAACCGGACATGGCGTCGGCTCGTGTCTTTGCGTCCATGAAGGTCCGCAACGGATCTCCAAGACCGGCACCACACCGCTCGAAACAGGCAATGTCCTGTCCAACGAGCCGGGTTATTACAAAGCCGGCCATTGGGGCATCCGCATCGAGAATCTGTTGATTGTCAGCGAGCCTACCATGGTGGAAGGGGGCGAAGAGCCACTTCACAGCTTTGAAACCCTGACCCTTTGCCCGATCGATCAGCGACTGATCGATGCCAACCTGCTTGATGATCGCGAACTCGCCTGGCTCAATGACTATCACGAGCGGGTCTTTGCCGAACTGTCAGGCGAATTGGAAGAAGACACCCGCAACTGGCTGGCAGAAGCCACCAAGCCCCTGCATCGCTAGGACGACAACCACTATCAAAGCAAAAGCCGCGCAGTGCGCGGCTTTTTTTGTGCCTTATTGATTGATCAAATCGATCCACTCATCTTCGGACATGATCTGGATCTCCAGCTCTTGCGCCTTCTTGAGCTTTGACCCCGCGCCCGGCCCTGCGACAAGAATATCAGTCTTTTTGGAAACCGACCCCGACACTTTCGCCCCCAAGCTCTCGGCCTGATTTTTCGCTTCCGTCCGGCTCAGCCGTTCCAAGCTTCCGGTAAAGACGACTGTCTTGCCAGACACAGAGCTGTCACTCTGAACAACCGCTGCGTCTTGAGGAGTCACTTCTTCAAGCAGCTTGTCGAGCACCTCGATATTGTGGCTCTCCTTGAAGAATTCCACCACTGCACGCGCGACAATCGCCCCGATCCCGTCAATCCCCAACAGGTCCTGCCAGGCTTCACTGTCGCCTTCCCCTGCCTTTTCCATCGCCTCACGCAGAGCGGCAAAGCTGCCATAATGGCGGGCCAATAATTTGGCATTGCCCTCGCCGACATGGCGAATGCCTAGGGCAAAGACAAAGCGATGCAGCTCCACCTCGCGCCGATCCTCAATCGCGTCAAACAATTTGCGAGCCGAGACAGGCCCCCAGCCATCCTGATCGCGCAGTTGTTCCCCGCGTGCCTTTTCCGCATCCTGCTGCCTGAGGCTAAAAATATCCGCCGCATTGGCAATCATGCCTTGCTCAAAGAAGGCGCGAACCTGCTTTTCGCCCAGCCCATCGATATCCATTGCATTGCGCGAGACGAAATGCCGGAGCTGCTCCACCGCCTGCGCAGGGCAAATGAGACCACCGGTACAGCGCCGGATGGCATCCAGTTCGCCATTCTCTTTCTTTTCGCGCACCGCATGAGAGCCGCAAATGGGGCAGGTTTCAGGGAAGACATAAGGCTCCAGCCCTTCCGGCCGCTGATCAAGCACCGGACCGACAATCTGCGGGATCACATCCCCTGCCCGCTGCACAACGACCATATCGCCGATCATCACGCCCTTGCGTGCAATCTCGTCTTCATTATGAAGGGTCGCGTTGGAGACCACCACGCCACCAACCGTCACAGGCTCAAGCTTGGCAACCGGGGTCAGCGCACCCGTCCGGCCCACCTGAATATCAATAGCCAGCAGATGGGTCATCGCCTGTTCAGCCGGAAATTTATGCGCAATCGCCCAGCGTGGTGCCCGCGAGACGAAGCCCAGCCGTCGCTGATAGTCAAGGCTGTCAACCTTGTAGACCACCCCGTCAATGTCATAATCAAGCGACGAGCGCTGCGCTTCGATTGCGCGATAATGATCCAACAGATCGTCAATGCTTTCATGGCGACGCATTTGGTCGTTGATCACAAATCCCCACCGGGCCAGACGTTGCACGGCTTCATATTGCGTCTCTGCCAGTGGCTCGCTCACCTCACCCCAGGCATAGGCAAAGAAAGCCAGATTGCGCGACCGGGTGATGTTCGTATCCAACTGCCGCAGCGATCCGGCCGCTGCGTTGCGCGGATTGGCAAAAACCTTGCCACCGCTTGCTTCCTGTCGGGCATTGAGCGCCAGAAACTCCGAGCGCGGAAAGAAGACCTCACCCCGCACCTCAACCACCGCAGGGATCCCTTCGCCCTTCAGCTGGTGCGGGATGCTCTCGATGGTCTTCAGATTGGCGGTGATATCCTCACCCACCGCCCCGTCGCCGCGGGTCACCCCATAAACCAGTGCACCATTTTCATAGCGCAACGACGCCGACAGGCCGTCAATCTTCGGCTCCGCAGTCAAGGCAATTGTCTCGGTATGAGGCAAGCCGAGATATTTCCGCACGCGCGTCGCAAAATCGCGGACGTCTTCGTCATTGAATGCATTATCCAGCGACAGCATCGGCACTGCGTGGGTGATCTTGGCGAATTTATCCGATGGCGCAGCCCCGACCCGAACCGTCGGGCTATCTGCGCGACGCAAATCCGGGTAACGCAATTCCAGCGCCTTGTTGCGCTTGCGCAGCGCATCATAGGCCGCATCGCTCAATTCGGGATTGTCTTCGCCATGGTAAAGCCGGTCGGCTTCGGCAATTTCTTCGGCCAGAAAGGCCAATTCATGTTCGGCTTCAACCCGATCAAGCTGGTCAACCGCCTTCGCCCGCAACGCAATACGATCCATCATCAGGCCTCCGTTTTTTCTCCGGCCATCAGCCGCCGCGCCGCTGCACGGGCTTCCTCGGAAATGACTTCACCTGCCAACATACGGGCAATTTCCTCTTCACGATGATCGCCATCAATCAGCGTGACGCCAGTTGCAACGCGCTTCTCACCCTTCACGGCTGTCTTGGCAATCCGCATATGGGCTTGCGCCTGCGAAGCCACCTGTGGCGCGTGGGTTACCGACAACACCTGCACATTGCTTGCCAGCCGTGCCAGACGGCGCCCAATGGCAGCTGCCACCGCACCGCCAACGCCGGTATCAATCTCGTCAAACACCAGTGTGGGGGCAGAGCCCTTGTCGGCCATCGCCACCTTCAGCGCCAACAGAAAGCGAGACAATTCCCCGCCCGACGCCACCTTCATCATTGGCCCCGGTTTGGTGCCGGGGTTGGTCTGCACCCAAAATTCAATCTGATCGATGCCGACCTCGGTGCGATTGTCGGGATCGGCGCTATGCTCGACAAGGAATTGTGCCGCATCAAGCTTCAGCGAAGGGAGTTCCTTCATCACATCCTTGATCAAGCGCTTGGCAGTCCGCTCGCGTTTCTTGCTCAGCTCTGCGGCCGCCTTGTCATAGGCCGCCTTGGTCTCCTTGGCGTCAGCCCTCAACGCAACAAGACGCTCTTCCCCATGATCAAGAGTATCAAGCTCGGTGCGCATTTTTTCCAACAGCCCCGGCAGCTCATCAGCAGGCAGCTTATGCTTGCGCGACAGGGCACGCAGCGCAAACAAGCGCTCTTCGACCTGTTCCAGTTCGTTGGGATCAAAATCGGTCGCCCGCAAGGCAGACTCCAGACAGCCACGAGCATCTTCCAGCCCGTTCAGTGCCACATTCAAATGCCCCAATGTCTCATCCAGCAACCCCGGCATTTGCTCGGTCTTGCGTTCAAGACGCCGCATCATGCCTGCCAGTGTCGGGATTGGGGACGCGTTTCCATCGAGGATGTCAAAGGCTTCACTCAGATCCCCGGCAATCTTTTCCGACTGCATCATGGTGGTGCGTTTGGTGGCCAATTCCTCTTCTTCGCCCTCCATCAGGCCAAAGGCCGTCAGTTCTTCGACAGCGGCATTGAGATAGTCCGCTTCCTTGCGTGCTTCCTCAATGGAGGCTTCCAGCGCCTTGAGATCTTTTTCAGCTTTCCGCCAGCCATGGAACAGCTTGGAAACCTTCTCCACATGGGGGGTCAGAGCATCAAAGGCATCAAGCAAACCGCGATGCACCGACACATCCACCAAGGCGCGATCATCATGCTGGCCGTGGATTTCGACAAGTCCATCGCCAACCTGTCGCAAGGTGCCAGCACTGACCGGCTGGTCATTGACAAAGGCACGGGTGCGTCCGTCGGCATTTTGCACACGGCGCAACACAAGGTCGCCGTCGCTATCAATGCCCTGTTCCTCAAGAAAAGCAAAAACCGGATGGTCAGGTGCGAGCTCGAACATGGCCACCACCTGGCCCTGCTTCTGCCCGGCCCGCACGAGGCCCCCATCGCCACGCCCACCCATGGCAAGCGACAACGAATCCAACAGGATCGACTTGCCCGCCCCGGTTTCACCAGTGAGCACAGTCATTCCCTCGCCGAATTCAAGATCCAGACGATCAATCAGAACGATGTTACGAATAGAAAGAGAGGCGAGCATCAGTCCCCCATTGGATCAGTTGGCACGCGCGGCCAAAAGCCTGATTCAGATTTGGAGGCCATGCTATGCCAAACAGGGTCGACAAGGCAATCAGGCAGAACGGAACCACACAGAACAAATCGTGATCATTTCCCCAGAATTCGCATGCCGGGGAAACGCATTTCGTCAATTCAGAGCAGACTTAGCTAAAGACGCGAGAGATCCAGGACCCTTTCTGGATCTTGGGCTGCAAGCCACCTTCATTCAGCATGTTATAGCCACGTTTATACCATGGGCTGTCCGGGAAGTTATGCCCCAGAACCGCAATCGCCGTCTGGGCTTCATGGGAGATACCCATGGCCAGATAGGATTCTGCCAAACGCATCAGAGCTTCCTCGATGTGCCGGGTATTCTGAAAGTCGGACACGACGACCTTGAAACGATTGATGGCAGCAATATATTCGCGACGCTCCAGATAGTAGCGACCGATCTGCATTTCCTTACCGGCCAGCTGATCGAGCGTAATACGAACTTTCTTGCGCGCATCGTCGGCATATTCTGAGTCTGGATAGCGCTGCACCAGCTCATTCATCGCACCCATGGCCCGCTCAGCGGCTTCCTGATCGCGGGTAACGTCCGGAATTTGCCGATAGTAACTCTCGCCAATCAGATAATAGGCATAGGGAACATCTGGATCGCTGGGATAGAGCGCGATGAAGCGCTTCGCAGCCGAGACGGTCTCGGTATAGTTGCCGCCCCGAAAATTCTGATAGGCCGTCAACAGCATCGATTTGCGTGCAAAGTTGGAATAGGGATGCTGACGATCGATTTCCTCGAACTTCTTCTTGGCTTCCTTGCTATCCCCGGTCTCCATGGCATGAAGACCTTCAGCATAGAGCTTCTCCGCAGGCACCTCTTCAAAGGCAAGTTCGGATGGATCCTTGCTGGCGCAGGCCGAAACACCCAGCGTCACCAGCAGAGCAAATCCAAAACGGCTCTGTTTTGCAGAAAGAAAACCCATCTGTACTGTTACCCTTCCATCAGACGGCGAGTGGTGCCCCACCCTGTCCTGTCTCTTCCAACCGGAGAAACCCGGATCGTTTGCACGCAAAAGAAAGCTGCGCAAAAGTGTCATACCTTGCCCATCAACCAAAAGCGAGAAGCTTTTTTGGAAGAAGGCTCAATCTGTCTTTACTAGAAAGCAACCAAATTTGCCAACAGTCTCGCGACAAATAGGGATAAATTGTGTCCAGCGCGCGCCAATCGCACCAGTCTTAACAATCAAGCGCCTTCAAGCTTCCAAATACAATTGAAAAGCATCCAATATGCAAAAAGGCGACCGAAGCCGCCCTGCTCTCTCTTACACTATTTTTATCGTCACTTTGGCTTTCAGTTGGTCTCAGGACCCATGGCAGCCTGAATGGACGAACTGGCATGGGACAAATCCACCCGCGCAGCATTGCGCTTGGTTGAAGAGGCTTCCACCCATTCCCAATTGCTGTCATCCGCAAACAAAGCTTCAAGCATGTTGAAATTGAGCTTGTGGCCACCTTTGTAAGAGCGATAATGCGCCAACATCTGCGCACCGGCCAAAGCCAGATCGCCAACGGCATCGAGCGTTTTGTGACGCACGAATTCGTCTGTATAACGCAAACCGTCAGGATTGACGATTTTCTGGTCATCCCCAATCACAACCGAATTTTCAAGAGATGAGCCGAGCGCATAACCAGCGGCCCAAAGACGTTCAACATCCGACATGAAGCCGAAGGTCCGTGCCAGACTGACGTCACGTTTGAAAACCGCAGGAGTCATTTCTTCGTTGAAGGTCTGAACGCCGATGGTCTCGCAATCAAAATCAATGGTGACATCAAATCGGGTGCCATCATGCGGCAGAAGTTCTCCGACAGAATCGCCATTCTGCACACGCACAGGCTTGAGCACACGAATGTAGCGGCGCGGCGCGGAAAGTTCTTTCAAGCCAACCTGATCAATGGCGTCGATATAGGCGCGCGAGCTGCCATCCATCACCGGCACTTCGTCAGCATCCACTTCCACCACCACATTGTCGACGCCGTAACCGACCAAAGCCGCCATCAAATGTTCGATGGTGGCGATCATGCCTTTTTCAGGATGTCCGATGATTGTGCAAAGACGGGTATCAATGACCGACTGATAGGTGCCTTTGATCTCCAACTCAGTGCCCTTTTCGCGGTTGGTCCGCAGGAAGGTGATACCCGAATTGGCATCGGCTGGATGGAGGATCATTTCGACAGGCTTGCCGCTATGCACACCGACCCCGGAGACTACGACGCGGTCACGAAGGGTGGTTTGCTTGGCGTTCAGCAGGTTGGCCATTATTCTGCCCCTAATCTTTTTCATGCTGACGGCTTCCATAAGAAGTCAGTCTGTCTGTGGTGAACAGCGTTAATTATGCGTCAACAACTTGAATTTGAGCCACAATAGCCTGCACGCATCCCCTTTTCCAAATCACGCTTTCTTACCCATTGTTACGCCTTTCCGCAAACGAAAGGCTGCGCAAGGAAGAGTGAATTTATTATTTAAATACAAATAGTTAAAGCCGAACCTCGAAGAGATTCGGCTTTATCGATAGTGTTGGAAATCGGTCTCTGTAACAGACTGTTACCGAGCCTGTCGGCGCAAGAATGCAGGAATTTCGACCTGATCTTCTTCACTGATTCCCTGAGGCTGCATGGAAGCGGCAGGGATCGCACGACCCTGAGCGTCCAATTGGCCCTGCTGAGGCTGATAGGTCGCATGCTGAGCGGGGCGCTGCGGACGCGGCGCGAACTCATTGAGTGGCGAATCCTGTGCAGCCATCTGTGGCTGAGCAGACATTGGCGCTTGCGGTGCAGCAGGAGCATTCATGCTTGGCATGGTAGGCAATTCACGCTGCATCGTCTGATAAGTCGGCTGCTGTACCGGAGCGGCTTTCTGAACCGGAGCGTGTGTTTCGTCTTCATCCTCACGACGACCCAGCCCAACGGCAGCCAACCGCTTCAGAAGGCTCATCGGACGGCTGTCATCATCGTGATGGCTCAGATTTTCGCCATTGCGCAGAGCTTCCAGTTCGCGCTGGATGATCGGTGGCAATTCGTCAACATTTGGCATCTGACGATGCAGGTTTTCCGGCACTTCTGCGGTCGGTGGAATGAAAGGCTGTTCCGCAATCACTGGCCGCTGTTCGGCCACCGCGTGAGGCGCTTCATATTCCTCTTCAACAACCGGTTCGCTCGCTGCCTGTGGTGTGAATGGAGCGATGGAAACGGCAGGATCCTGAACCGAAGGCTGGGCCAGGCTCGCTTGAGGTTTCGTCTGTGGCAGATCCATTTCGCGTTCAACCGTTTCAACGGCTTCGGCAACAGCTGCAGCTGCTTCTTCTTCGACAGCAACAGGCTCAGGCTGAGAAACGGCACGCTCAACAGCATCTTCGCTGGTCGGCGTTGCAACGGTGCGAAGACGCTCGGTCAATTCACGCATCCGCTGATCAGCAGGCACAACCTGCTCATAAAGCATCTGATCGATCCCGGTCGCAACGACAGAGACGCGGATCATGCCATCCATATTTTCGTCAAACGTCGCGCCAAGAATGATGTTGGCGTCTTCATCCACTTCCTCACGGATGCGGGTTGCAGCTTCGTCAACTTCAAACAGGGTGAGATCCTGACCGCCGGTGATGGAGATCAGCAGGCCCTGTGCGCCCTTCATGGAGATATCATCAAGCAGCGGGTTGGCAATCGCAGCTTCGGCAGCGGCCAGAGCGCGGTTTTCACCAGAGGCTTCACCCGTCCCCATCATCGCTTTACCCATGGCGCGCATGACCGAACGCACATCGGCAAAGTCCAGATTGATCAGGCCTTCCTTGACCATCAGGTCAGTGATGCAGGCAACCCCGGAATAAAGCACTTCGTCCGCCATCGAGAAGGCATCCGCGAAGGTGGTCTTCTCATTGGCAATGCGGAACAGATTCTGGTTCGGAATGACAATCAGCGTGTCGACATTCTTCTGCAGATCTTCGATGCCCGTTTCCGCAAGACGCATGCGGCGCTGGCCTTCAAAATGGAATGGCTTGGTCACCACACCAACAGTCAGTATACCCTGATCGCGTGCGGTGCGCGCAATCACAGGCGCAGCACCGGTGCCCGTGCCACCGCCCATACCGGCGGTGATAAAGACCATATGTGATCCACTCAGATGATCGTTAATCTCGTCGATCACTTCTTCGGCCGCCGCACGACCAACCTCAGGCTGCGACCCGGCACCAAGGCCTTCGGTCACTGCAATGCCCATCTGGATGATGCGTTCAGCCTTTGACAGGGTCAAGGCCTGTGCATCCGTATTGGCAACAACGAAATCCACGCCGTCAAGACCGGTATCGATCATGTTGTTGACTGCGTTTCCACCAGCACCGCCGACACCGAACACCGTGATTCTCGGCTTCAATTCGGTAATGTCGGGCATCTTCAAATTGATGGTCATAGTACCCTCATCTCACTGCATGGATCGAATTGTCACCGATCTCAATTCGCATTTTTCCAAGCCGCAATAATACGCGCGGCTTTGTTTCCAACTGTCTTGTTTTGATTGGGGCACCGCTGCGAATCACTTCCCAACAATATAACCCAACCCTTTGATTCCGATCAATGATTCACGCACGTTTCACGAATTCATCCCAATCAGGATCAGAAACTCTCTCTCAGCCACTGCCCCATGCGGAACAAATAGCCATCGGTCCCCGTCAAGCGAGGCTTGACCTGAACCCTTTCAAACTGTTCGATCTGGGCAACCTGCGGATAAATCAACAGGCCCACAGCCGTGGCAAAAGCCGGCCCCTTGCCAAATTCCGGCAACCCTGCCACTCCGAGCGGCCGTCCCATACGCACATTGCGTCCCAGGATCCGCCGGGCGGTTTCGGCCATGCCCGTCAGCTGGCTTGCACCACCGGTCAGCACCACCCGCTTGCCCACATGGCCAGCAAAACCAGAAGCCTCGATGCGATCACGCACCAGCTCGAAAATCTCTTCCACCCTTGGGCGAATGATCCGGGTCAGCGACGCCTGCGGCACCTGATTGAGCAGGTCACGATCATCATCGCCAACTGGCGGGATGGCGATCAGTTCCTGATCATCGGACAGCGCCAGAAGCGCACTGCCATGCAGGGTCTTGATCCGTTCCGCATCCGCCAGACGGGTCGACAGACCGCGCGCCAGATCCATTGTTACATGATGACCACCAATGGTGATGGCATCGGAATGAACAAACTGACCTTCAACGAAGATCGACACGGAGGTCGTCCCGCCACCAAGATCCACACAGGCCACGCCAAGCTCGGCCTCGTCATCAACCAAACAGGCGAGCCCGGAGGCATAAGGGGTGGCAACCATCATTTCAGCTTCGAGATGACAGCGCTTGATACACAATTCCAAATTCTTCAGCGGCGCCGTCTGGGCCGTCACCACATGCATGTCGACCGCCAGATCATCGCCGATCATGCCGCGCGGATCCTGAATGCCCTTGCCGCCATCCAGCGAATAGCCAATCGGCATCGAATGCACGACGGTCCGATCCGTGGTCAGCAGATGACCGGCCCCGGCTTGCAGCACCCGGCGGATATCCATTTCGTCAACTTCATGCCCATTCAGGGACACAGAGGCGCTGAGCGTATCGCTCTTGATCCGGCCGCAAGACACATTGACGATCAACGACTGCACCGTAATGTCAGCCTGCCGCTCGGCAGCATCCACAGCCAAACGAATGGAATTCTCGGCCTGATCGAGATCCACCACAACACCGGACTTGATGCCGCGTGCCTGATGCAAACCAAAACCAAGCACCTCGATCGTATGGGTGCGGTGGCGCAAGGCTTCGCCTGCCGGACGTGGCACAAGGCGCGCAATCATGCAGCAGACCTTGGTCGAGCCAATATCCAGAATGGTAATGACGGAAGACCGCTTGTTGGTGAGATAGCGACCGCGCATGTCTTTCTTGCCCCAAGGTGTTCCAATCATGTTTCCACCTCTTTAGGCAGATTGGCCCCAAGGCCACGCAGTGTCGTGCGACGCCGCTCTGCGGCATCCTTGCTCATGCGCACGAACATCCGATCCGACAGACGCATATCCACCAGAGTGATATCCTTGCGAGACAGCGAGCCGTCTTCATCAAAGGCCAGAAGCTTCTCAAGGGCATCCTCGACATCGACTTCGGGCAATTTGGCCTGAACGCCATTTTTAAAATAGAGATCCCAGCGCCGTTCGGACACATAGACCACCGCCCGGGTCTTGCGCGCCAGCGACGGATATTGCGCCAGCACTTCGAAAATCTGCGCCGCCTTGCGCTGCGCGCCATGGCCAACCACCAGCGGCAGCTCGGCAAATTCGGGATCAATCCGGTCAGTCAGAACCGACCCATCATAAGAGATCAGCGAAACATATTTCCCACGCTGCCATAGGGCAAAGGGCTTCTGCTCCTGCACGACCACTTGAATCTTGTTCGGATAAAGCTTCTGAACCGAGGCTTCTGCAATCCAGCTGATCGCTTCAAGGCTCTTGCGAGCTTCATAGGCATTAAAGGTCAACAGGGACGAGTCGGCATTGATACCCAGAGCCGTGAGGATTTCCGCTTCGCTCACTTCCTTCTGCCCGGTGATCAGAACCGCTTCGACCTTGAGGCCAAAGACCGCAGAGGCACGCTCCAGAACAGTCTGGTTCTCACCACTGACGCTCGCGCCATAAAGGGCAGTGATTGCCAAAAAGCCAATCGACAATCCCCAGCCAATGCCTTTGGGCAACCAGCTTTCGGCCATCGGAATGATGCGGCGATAAAATGGTAGGCGACGCTGTTCATAGGCGAACGCGCGCGGAGCCATCGAGTCCGTATGCATCATCGATGCAGACCCGCGGTCCTGTCCCTTCTTCCATTTTTCGATTAACGCCCGCACGAAGCGTCCTCCACCATCCAAGTAACCAATTGTTCAAAGTCGAAGCCGGCTTTCGCTGCCAATTCAGGAACCAGCGAAGTCGGTGTCATGCCAGGCTGGGTATTCACTTCCAGACAAATCAGTTCACCATCCTCTCCAACGCTTTCGTCATACCGAAAATCTGCGCGGGAGATGCCTCGACAACCAAGCGCTTCATGCGCGGTTATGGTTAACGATTGTATATATTCGTAAACATTCGGTTTAAGAATTGCCGGTAAAATGTGAGAAGAGCCGCCGGGCGCATATTTTGCGTCAAAATCGTAGAAACTATTGTTGTTGGAAACGATGTCGATGACATCGAGCGCCCGCTCACCCATTGCAGCACAGGTCAACTCGCGACCGGCGATATAGCGCTCCACCATGACAATGTCGCCATAGGGCCACTCATCGGAATAGAGTTCTTGCGGCGGATGGGCCTGCCCCTGCTGGACGATCAGCACGCCAAAGCTCGACCCTTCACAAACCGGTTTGATGACATAAGGTGTCGGCAAGGCATGTTCCCTGGCTGCTTCCAGCCGGTGCATCACCTTGGATTCGGCAACAGGAATGCCTGCTGCGCGCATGATATCCTTGGCTTTTTCCTTGTTCATCGCCACAGATGAGCCCATCACTCCGGAATGAGTATAGGGAAGACCAAGCACCTCCAGAACACCTTGAATACACCCATCTTCACCAAAGGGGCCGTGAAGCGCATTGAACGCAACATCCGGTTTAAGGTCGGCCAGAACCTGAGCAATGTCCCGCTGCACATCAACCCGTGTGACCTTGAAACCCGCACTTTCCAGCGCGTCTGCGCACGAAGCACCTGAACTCAAAGACACCGGACGCTCGGAGGACCACCCCCCCATCAGCACAGCAACATGCTTGACCATTTCACTTTACCTTTCATGTCAGACCGCAAGTGCGCGGCACCATTTCCGTCTGACGGCACCATTTCATGCAAGCAGGACCAAACCTTGGTGAGAATCGCAGGTCATGCAAATTGCACGGCTTCCTCCTATTTATGGTTAAAAATAACTAACAAAGTATGAGCAACTGTCAGCGTCGCAGACTATTTGCGCAAAAAGAACGGCACAAATAATGCAAAAAGCCGCCCCGCAAAACGGGACGGCCAGCAAAATCTTCATGCAAATGTAAACGAAAAACCCGGACTTAAAGGCAGGTCAAAAAAGTGTTGATGAGGTTTCGCCCGGCTTTCACCATCCCCTAACCCTCAAGAAACGGCTTCACCTCAACCCCATCGGCAAAGAGGCCAATGCGTTTGATTTCCCAATGCAGTTCAATGCCGGTCAAGTCGCGGACCTTGCCGCGGACCATTTCTCCCAGCCGTTCGATATCCTCGGCGGTGGCTTCCCCTGTATTGATCAGGAAATTGGTATGCTTGGGGGAGACTTGCGCACCGCCAAGCTCAAAGCCACGAAAGCCTGCTTCATCCACCAGCTTCCAGGCACTCATGCCATCGGGATTCTTGAAGGTCGATCCACCGGTTCGTTCCTTGGTCGGCTGATTGTCCTCGCGATAAGTCGAGACTTCATCCATCTCGGCCTTAAGCGCAATCGGATCGCCCGCCTCACCCTGATAGGTCGCCTCGGTGAAGATATAATCAGCCGGAGCCGCACAAGACCGATAGCCGTGTCCCAAATCGTCAGGGGTCAACACATGAATAGCACCCTTGCGATCCACCGCACGCGCCGACAAAAGACGATCCTTTGTCTCGGCCCCATGCGCTCCGGCATTCATTCTCAGCGCCCCGCCAATCGCACCGGGAATGCCCTTATAGAAGGCAAATCCGCCGATACCAGCCTTGGCCATCTGTGTAGCAAAGCGCATATCCGGCATGGCAGCGCCAACGCTGACCGTGCGATCTTCATGGATGGTCACATCGCTGAAAGCCTTGCCTGACAGACGAATAACCGCCCCTTCAACGCCCCCGTCGCGCACCAGCATGTTGGACCCAAGACCAATCACCGTCACCGGGATCTCGTCTGGCAAGTGTTTCAGGAACAGAGCCAGGTCGGCCTCATCCGCCGGGTTGAAAAAGAGCTGTGCCGGTCCGCCAACGCGAAACCAAGTATAAGGCGCAATATCGAAATTGCTCTTGAGGCGGCCGCGCAACTCGGATGTCCAGCCCCCTATGCGAGGCAAAAGATCTTCAAACACGCACTCACTCCCCGGCCAGTTCTTTGAGCTGATCCGGCAGGGCATTGGCCCATGCTGTGATGTTGCCAGCCCCAAGGCAGACCACATAATCCCCCGGCTCTGCCATATCGCGAATGCGCTTTGCCAGCACCTCCGGCGCGCCCATCATCGAGGCGTGACGGTGCCCGTGGCTTTTAAGGCCAGCGACCAAAGCGTCTGCCGAAGCACCTTCGATCGGTTGTTCGCCCGCAGGATAGACATCGGCCACCAGCACACGGTCAGCGACATTGAGGCAGCTGCAGAAATCTTCAAAATGGTCCCGCAACCGGCTGTAGCGGTGCGGCTGCATAACAGCAATCACCTTGCCCTGACTGGCTTGACGCGCCGCCTGCATCACGGCTGAAATTTCAACCGGATGGTGGGCATAATCATCAATCACCTCAATGCCATTCCAGCTGCCAGTGCGGGTAAAGCGCCGCTTGACGCCACCAAAGCCAGACAGGCCGCGACGGATCGCATCCGCCGAAATCCCCAACTGATGGGCAACAGCGATTGCAGCGGTGGCATTGGCCACATTATGCTCACCGGGCATTGGCAGGCTAAGGCCGGTAATTTCTTCGCTCGTCCCGGTTTGGCGATTGCTGATAACAATCGAGAAACGGCTGACGCCCCCTTCTGACCGTAAATCCTTGTAGCGCACATCGGCCTGCGGGTTGGTGCCATAAGTGACGATCCGGCGATCCTCGATCTGGCCGACCAGAGCCTGAACTTCCGGATGATCCAGACACATGGCCGCAAAGCCATAAAAAGGCACATTCTCGATAAAGGCCGTAAAAGCGGCCTTCACCGCAGCAAAGTCGCCATAATGATCCAGATGCTCCGCATCAATATTAGTCACAACCGCAATGTCGGCAGGCAGTTTGACGAAGGTGCCATCGGATTCATCGGCCTCAACAACCATCCAGTCGCCTTCACCCATCCGCGCATTGGTGCCATAGGCATTGATAATGCCGCCATTGATCACGGTCGGGTCCATGCCGCCCGCATCCAGCAAGGCCGACACCAAAGAGGTGGTCGTCGTCTTGCCATGGGTGCCGCCAATCGCGATGGCTGATTTAAAGCGCATCAGCTCGGCCAACATCTCGGCACGCCGCACCACCGGCAACAGCCGCGCCCGGGCCTCGATCAATTCCGGATTGTCCGCCTTGATCGCCGACGACACCACCACGACTTCCGCATTGGCGATATTCTCAGCAGCATGACCAATGGCCACCTGAATGCCCTTGTCCCGCAAACGCAGCACATTGGCGCTTTCGGCAATGTCACTGCCCTGCACGGTATAGCCCAGCTTCACCAGCACCTCGGCAATGCCTGACATCCCGATCCCGCCGATCCCGACAAAATGCACCGGGCCGATATTTTGAGGCATTTTCATTTGGCAACTCCTGTTGTCTCGGCCACGCTCGCGACAAGATCAGCCAGTCGGTCGGCAGCATCCAGCTTGCCTTCCTTGCGCGCAGCCTCGGCTGCAGCGTTCAGCTTGTCGGGATGGGCAAAAAGCTCTTCCAGCAAATCGGAAATTTCATTGGGACGCAGGCCACGCTGCTCCAGCATCCAGGCCCCACCCGCCTTAACTAGCACGGAGGCATTGGCTTTCTGGTCTTGATCCAGCGCACCGGGCAGCGGCACAAGAATTGACGGTCGACCAATCGCGGCCAGCTCCCCAACCGAGGATGCCCCGGAGCGACAAATGACCAGATGCGACTTGGCGATTCTTTGCGGCATATCGGCAAAGAAAGGAGCAAGCTCAGCATTCAGCCCCAGTTCGCGATAGCCAACCTTGACCTTGAGCAGATCTTCGGGTCTGCATTGCTGCACCAGCTTGATCCGATCACGCATTTCCTGCGGCAATCGGCCCAAGGCGCCGGGCATATATTCGGAAAAGAAACGCGCCCCTTGCGAGCCGCCAAAGATCACGAGATGAATGTCGCCATCAGCGCCAAGCGGCGCATATGGAATCTTGGCTGCTTCCTCGACCACGGGCCGGACCGGATTGCCGGTCAGCGTGGTCTTGGCCTCCAGCCCTTCGGCCCCTTTAAGGATTGGGAAGCTCGCAGCAATCGCTTTTGCGCCCTTGGCCAGCATGCGGTTGGCCCGTCCCATCACACCATTTTGCTCATGCAGACAGCTTGGCACTCCAAGGCTTTTCGCCGCCAGCATCGGCGGCACCGTTGGATAGCCACCAAAGCCGACCACCACATCGGGCTTCAATTGCTTGATCACCTTGCGCGCGGCAAAAAAGCCCTTGGCCAATTTCGCAGCCGCCTTGGCCAGGGCAATCGGATTTTTCACCGACGGGGTGGCCGAAGGAATGATCAATATGCTCTCGGCGGGGAAATCGTGCCCATATTGGGTCGCCCGGCCGTCAGTTGCCAGATGCACAGTCCAGCCCCGCTCAATCAGCGCATGAGCAAGCGCCTGAGCCGGAAACAAGTGCCCGCCCGTACCACCGGCGGTCAACAAAGCAACTTTAACCATCTATTCTACCCCACCGGGTTCCTGTATTTGCGCGCGGCCTTTGTGTTCCGATGCCAGCTCATGCCACATGTTTCTATGTCACATCCGCGACTGATAAAACTGGGTCTGCTCCAACCCCACTTCGGGCCGCCGCCGCGTCAGTGCCAGCAAAAAGCCCATGGAAATAGAGACCGACAGCAACGACGAGCCGCCATAGGAAATGAATGGCAGCGTCATACCCTTGGCAGGCAGCAACTGCAAGTTCACCGCAATGTTAATCACGGCTTGCAGACCAAACAACAGCGCCAGACCGGAAATGGCCAGTCTTTTAAACAGATCCTGCGTCTTGAGCGCCATCGAGAGCGACCTGAGCACCACGAACAGATAGGCACTGACCAGCAGCAGACAAACGATGATGCCAAATTCTTCCGCCAGCACCGCAAAAATAAAGTCCGTATGGCTGTCTGGCAGGATCCGCTTGACCATACCCTCACCGGGTCCGGTGCCAAGCCAGCCGCCGCGAACGATGGAATCCATCGCCGTATCCACCTGAAAGGTGTCACCCGTTTCCGGATCAAGAAAGCGATTGATGCGGCCTGTCACGTGCGGCACGAAGAAATAAGCCATCGTCAGTCCGCCAACCCCAAGACCCGCAAGCAGAAAAATCCAGAAGAGCGGCATTCCGGCCATAAAGAACAATCCGCCCCATACGGACGACAGCAAAACCGTCTGGCCGATATCAGGCTGAGCGACCAGCAACACCACCGACACCATGAACAGCACGATCGAGAAAAGGTTCCCCGGTATCTCGGGTCGCCGGTCATTCTCGGCAAACAGCCAGGCTGCAAGGACCACAAATCCGGGTTTGAGAAATTCCGATGGCTGCAACGAAAAGCCCAAAATCGTAATCCAGCGCTGCGATCCCTTGGCCGTAAAGCCGATCAACAGTGTCGCAACCATGCCCAGCAGCGACAAGACAAGGATCGCCAAGGCCACCCTGCGAATGGTGCGCGGATCCAGAAAAGTGAGACCAATCATCACCGTCAGGGCAATGGGCACGAAAAAGGCATGGCGTTTGACGAAATGGAAGCTATCAAGCCCCAAGCGCTCGGCCACCGGCGGGCTCGCCGCCATCGACAGGATCAGGCCGGAAAACAGGATCAGCACCAACACCAGCAGCATCGGTCGATCAATTGTCCACCACCATTCGGTCAGTAGATTTTTCCGCGTCCGCCGCATTATGCCTGCCCACCTTTGGCATGGTCGGGATCCACCGGCACCTTGCCGGTTTCAAGATAGGTTGTCACAGCCGCACGGAACTGGTCACCGCGGGTCATGAAATTCGGGAATTGATCAAAACTTGCACAGGCAGGCGACAACAGAATGGCCAATTCACCACCCTCATCCGGCTTGGCCTTGGCAGCCTCAATGGCCTTTTCCAAGGCGATATCCATATGCTCGCATCGGCTGAAGGCTACATTGTGGCGTGACAGGGTGTCTGCAAAAGGATCACTCGCCTCGCCGATCAGATAGGCATGATCGACGCGCGGGAAATAATCAATCAGACTTTCGATTCCACCTTCCTTGGCCTTGCCACCAAGGATCCAGTGAACATGTCTGAAGGCAGCAAGGGCACGGGCCGCCGCATCCGCATTGGTCGCCTTGGAATCGTTGATGAACACCAGCCGCCCCTCAACGCCCACTTCTTCCATTCTGTGGGCAAGGCCTCCAAAGGAAATCAGAGCGCGACAAAGCGAGGCGGGCGTGATGTCAAACTGACGGGCAATCGAAACCGCAGCGGCAGCATTCTGGGCATTGTGGGTGCCGCGCAGGGCACGGGCCTGATCAAGATTGAACAGGAAATCCCCTTCCATGCTCTGCAGGATGCCATCAGGCGCCGCCATCATGGCGCGTTCATTGCCAAAACCTGAGACGGTCACAACAGGCTTGCCCTTGAGGCGCAGATTGGAGGCCACGTTGGCGGTCAGCCTGTCATCGAGCCCGACGATAGCAAGCGCGGAGCTTGTGATCATCCGCGCCTTGATCCGGGCGTAGTTCATCAAATCACCATGGCGGTCGAGATGATCCGCCGAGATATTGAGCAACAGACCGATGGACGGATCAATCGTAGGCGCAAGATCAATCTGGTAGGAAGACACTTCGATCACATAGACCCGGTCCGAGGCCAACGGCTCAAGCGCCAGTATGGGCGTGCCGATGTTGCCCCCCATCTGCACATCAAGTCCGGACTCTTTGAGCAAATGGCTCACAAGCGCCGTGGTCGTTGATTTGCCATTGGTGCCGGTGATGGCAATGAAAGGGCAATCGATGCCCTGCGCCCGGCGTTCGCGACAAAAGAGCTCCACGTCGCCAATCACCTCGACGCCCGCCTCTTGGGCGCATTTCACACTCCAATGAGGTTCAGGATGGGTAAGCGGCACACCGGGTGCGAGCACAAGCGCCGCAAAGCCGGTCCAGTCTGCCTGCCGCAAATCCCTGACTGTCACGCCCTCAAGGGCCGCCGCCTTGGCGCAGCTCGCCGCATTGTCATCATAGGCGATCACTTGCGCGCCGCCCGCTACCAAAGCCTCAACGGTTGCCAGGCCACTGCCCCCAAGCCCGAATACCGCAATCGTTTCATCCTTGAAAATGGTAATCGGGATCATGACACTGTTGCCTTGCTGAAAGCTGAGAAGATTGAAAAAGAGAGAGAGAAATGCCGGGCACCAAACCGCGCCCGACAGAGACCTGAAATGGCTGGTTAGCGCAGTTTGAGGGTCGCCAGACCGATCAGCGCCAGCACCACCGCAATGATCCAGAAACGGATCACCACCTGCGCCTCGGTCCACCCCTTATGTTCGAAATGGTGATGGATCGGTGCCATCCGGAAGACCCGCTTTCCAGTCATCTTGAAGGAGGCAACCTGAATGATCACCGACACCGCTTCGAGCACGAACAGACCGCCGACAATTGCCAGAACAAGCTCATGCTTGGTAGCAACTGAAATCGCCCCCAACATGCCGCCCAGCGCCAAAGAACCGGTATCCCCCATAAAGATCGCTGCCGGTGGTGCATTGAACCACAAGAAGCCAAGCCCGGCGCCGACCATCGCGCCACACAGAACGAGCAGCTCACCGGTGCCCGGCACATAGTGGATTTGCAGATAGTCCGCGAAAATCTCGTTACCGGACAGATAGGCAATCAGCCCGAAGGTCGCTGTAGCGATCATCACCGGCACAATGGCCAAGCCATCGAGCCCGTCAGTCAGATTGACCGCATTGCCTGCACCGACAATCACAAACAGGCCAAACGGCACGAAGAACCAGCCCAGATCGAGCAGGATATCCTTAAAGAATGGGAAGGTGACAGAGGTTGTAAAAGAGGTTTCGCCCAGCTGCGCCACGGCAAAGCAGGCCATACCCGCAATCAAGGCCTCAATCGACAAACGCATGCGGCCCGAAAAGCCCTTATGCGACGAGCGAGAAACCTTGAGAAAATCATCATAAAAACCGATCAGCCCGAAACCAACGGTGACAAACAGAACGATCCACACATATGGATTGGTCAGATTGGCCCACAGGAGTGTCGCCGAAATCACACCAGTCAGAATCATCAAGCCCCCCATGGTCGGGGTGCCCTTCTTGGTCAAAAGGTGGCTTTGCGGCCCGTCTTCGCGGATTGGCTGGCCTTTGCCCTGTCGCATCCGAAGGGAATTGATGATCATCGGTCCAAACAGAAAAACCATCAACAATGCGGTGATGATCGCGCCTGCGGTTCGAAAGGTTAGATATCGGAAAACATTCAATCCCGAAATTTGATCCGAAAATTCAACGAGATACATCAGCATCTGGGTATCTGGCCTTTCTGAAACGCCGCCTGTCCTTCGACAGGCTTATTGTTTGAACTTTTCAAGCAACGACTGAACAATCGGCCCCATGCGGGATCCCAGTGAGCCCTTGACCATAACGGCGTCACCATCCCGCAGCGCTTCGCACAAGGGGGCGACGAGATCCGCAGAGCTATTAGCATAAATGCCCCGCACTTCAACAGGGGCATTTTCCCATAGGTGAGCCATCATCGGACCACAAAGATAGAGCTGATCGATACCCGCCGATTGAATGGCAGGCCATAGCCCCGCATGCATCGCGGCACTATCCTCACCCAGCTCCAGCATATCCCCAAGCACGGCGATTTTCCGCCCTTTGGTCTTTGCAAGCCCGAGGGTTGAAAGAGCCGCTGCAACAGATGACGGATTGGCATTGTAGCTTTCATCAATCAAGGAGACCGTGCCGCCACGCACTGCAAGGCTATGGCGTTCACCGCGCCCCTTGCTCGCTCCATGGGTCCCAAGCGCTGCGCAAGCAGCCTCAACATCCCCACCAGCAAGGCGCACCAGCCCCAGCACGGCCAGCGCATTCATGGCAAGATGTTCACCCGCTGCAGCGATATGACAGGACAGCGGCTCACCAAACAGGGAAAGCGTCAGCTCGGACCCATCCGCCTGCAAGTCAAGCGCCTCAAGACAGATATCGGCATGCGCCGCCCGTCCAAAATGGTGGATATGGGCGATCCCCAGATCCTTGGCGACTTTGGACAGATAGCCATCGAAGGGATTGTCCGCATTGATAAGCACAGCACCGCCTTCGACCACCCCTTCGAAAATCTCGGCCTTCGCAGCGGCGATCTCGTCAATTGAATTGAAATTCCCGATATGGGCGGCAACGACCGTGGTAATCACCGCCAGATGCGGCTTGACCATACCAATCAAGGTGCGGATTTCGCCCCCATGATTCATCCCGACTTCGAAAATGCCGAATTCGGTATCCTGAGGCATCCGCGCCAAGGTCAGTGGCACGCCCCAGTGATTGTTAAAGGACGCATTGGCTGCATGAAGCCGACCACTGGGAGCCAGCGCAGAGCGCAAGGCATCCTTGGTGCTGGTCTTGCCCACGCTGCCGGTAATCGCAATCACCTTGCCTGTCATCCGCGCGCGAGCAGCCATGCCAAGACGCTCCAGCGCCTTTAAAACATCATCGACAAACAGCACCCGCTCGGTAAGATCGGCAAAGTCGCTCCGTTGGGCGTCTTCCAAAACCACAACCGCAGCGCCCGCTTCCAAGGCTGCGCGTGCAAACGCATGACCGTCAAACTGCTCGCCCTTGATGGCAAAGAAGGCATCACCTTGCCCAATTGTCCGGCTGTCGATGGAAATACCGGTCACATCCTTGATGCCTCCCGGCTGGGAGACCGGTGAGACTGCATCGACAAAGGCATCAGCTGTCCAGAGCGCCGTCATTGAGCCGTCCCCTTCCCGGTTTCCTTGAGGGCGCGAGCCACCGCGTCATGATCTGAAAAAGGCAAAACCTCTTTGCCAATTGTCTGGCCGGTCTCATGCCCCTTGCCTGCGACCAGCAAAATATCGCCAGGCTCCATCATGCTCACACCCAGAGTGATCGCATCCTGTCTCCCACCAACGTCAATGCCGTTGGTCACAGGGGCCATAACTGCCGCACGGATGAGGGCTGGATCTTCGGAGCGAGGATTGTCGTCAGTGACAATGGAATAGTCGGCAAAGTCATTGCTCGCCTGCCCCATCATTGGCCGCTTGCCCGGATCCCGGTCGCCGCCAGCCCCAAACACCGAAATCAACCGATTCTTGACGAATGGACGCAGCGCCTGAAGGGCAATCGCCAATGAATCCGGCGTATGGGAAAAATCAACATAAATGGCAGTATCAGGGCCCGCATGACCGACCAGTTCCATCCGCCCGCGCGCGCCTTTAAGTTTGCCGATGGCCTCAAGAATAACCGCTGGCTCAACACCGCCACTATAGGCCATCAGCCCCGCGACCAAGGCGTTGGAAACCTGAAAACCGCCAATCAGAGGCACATGGCAAGTCACATCGCCCCACAGGCCGGACAGTTTGACCGACTGATCAAAGCCGTCAATCTCGATGGTCTCGATCACCAGATCGGCGTCAGACGAATGCCCCACCGTATAACAGGTCAACCCCCGCGCCTTGGCAATTTCGAGATAGAAAGCCCCGTACGGGTCATCCAGATTGATCACCGCTGCGCCGCCATCGCGCACGAGACGCTTGAACAACAAAGCCTTGGCATCGCGATAGGCTTCCAGCGTGCCGTGATAGTCGAGATGATCGCGGGTGAGATTGGTGAACGCCCCGACATCAACCGTCAGGCAATCAAGACGCTTCTGCTCCAGACCATGGCTGGAGGCCTCAACCGCCAGATGGGTTACTCCATCGGCGACCAGCCCCTCAACGGAAGAAATCAGCCCGACAGGATCCGGCGTCGTGAGGCCGCCATAGCTGGTGCCTTTTGGCCCTTCAATGCCGATTGTGCCGATATTGGCCGCCACTTTGCCCGCATGAGCCCAGATTTGTCTGAGGAAAGAGGCAATCGATGTCTTGCCATTGGTGCCCGTCACCGCCCCGACACGCTGAAGGGAAACCGGATGCAACAACGCCGCCAGACGAGCCAACGCCAAATGCGGATCATCGACCCGAACAATCGGCGCTGTAACGTTGTCCAAATCGGCAGGCAGCTCAGAGAATTGCGCAATGAGAGCAAACACAGCCCCTTGCGCCAAAGCTTGCGGCACGAACCGTGCACCGTCCACTTTGGACCCCGGCACACCAACAAAGACATAGCCGGGCTTCACCGCCCGGCTGTCGGCGGTCACCCCGACAATTTCCTGTTCAGAAACAGCGGCAAGTCCGCCTTGTTCAGTGGGCAGGTCCAGCGCGCCCAACAGCTCGGCCACATTCATCCAAAGGCTCTCCGGCTTTCAATTCACACCCTTGCAGGTGTTTGCTTTAGAAGGATGCAGCCACTGTTGGAACAACCTTTTGACCAAAACGGGGCTTAACCCCCAAAATAGCGCCAACCCTGCGGATAACTGCCCCGGCAGTCGGAGCCGCATTCACACCAGCAGTGGCATAACCATAGGTTTCCTTGATGCCCTTTGGCTCATCCAGCATCACCAGAACCACATAATCGGGATTATCAATCGGGAAAGCGGACAGGAATGAGGTCAGCAGCTTGTGGTGAGAATATTTCCCATTCTCCACCTTTTCCGCTGTGCCCGTCTTGCCACCAACCAGATATCCATCAACCCGGCTGCGTTTACCCGATCCTTTAACCGCATTCAGGCGCAGCAAGTAGCGCACCTGATCGCTGGTTTGCTGGCTGACAATGCGCTCGCCTTTCGAGATAATCGCATCAGCGCTTCGCTTGAGGAACGTCGGCTTGACATAAGTGCCACCATTGACCAGTGCCGCCGCAGTCGCTGCCAGTTGAAGGGGTGCCACAGTCATGCCATGACCAAAGGAAATGGTCATGGTCGACAGATCAGTCCATTTGCTCGGATAGGAGGGCGTGCGAGACTCCGGCAATTCGGTTTGCACACGTTCCAGCAAATGCACCTTTTGCAAAAAGTCCTTGTGGCCTTCGCGCCCCACTTTCAGGGCCATTTTGGCCGTACCGATGTTGGAGGAGTAGATAAACACTTCCGGCACGGACAGGATCCGCTTCTTGCCATGAAAATCGCTGATCGTAGCGCCCCGCACCCGGATCGGTTGGCGCGCATCAAAGCTGTCATGCAAGTTCACCGTACCAGTATCAAGCGCCATCGCGGTGGTGACCAGTTTCATCACCGACCCCATTTCATAGACACCGGCAGTCATCCTGTTGAGGCGATCCGGTTTCTGGGCATCCACCGGGTCATTGGGATCATAATCCGGCAGGGACACCATACCGACCACTTCGCCATTCTTGGCGTTCAAAACAACACCGGCCGCGGCCTTGGCCTTGTATTTGACCATGCTTTTATGCAGTTCATCGCGCAATACATGCTGCACGCGCAGATCAAGAGACAGCCGCACCGGCTTCTGGTCCGCCGTCCGGGCAAAGCCTGCTTCACGCAGCGCCGAAAGCCCCGTTTGATCGACATATTTCTCCATGCCCGCAATGCCTTCATTGTCGACATTGACCAGCCCCAAAATATGCGAGGCGGTGGCGCCCGCCGGATAGAAGCGGCGATTCTCGCTCAGGAAACCAAGCCCTGGAATACCGGCTTCATGTACGGCCTGCTGCTGGCGCGGAGTCACTTCACGCTTGATCCAGGTGAACTTGCCGTCACCAGACAAGCGTTTGCGCAGGCTTTTGCTGTTCAGATCCGGGAACACGCCGGTCAGCGCATCCACGGCCTCGTCGACATCGATGATCTTGTAAGGCTCGGCAAAAATCGAGGCGGTCTTGATATCGGTCGCCAGAATTTCGCCGTTGCGATCAACAATATCAGGCCGTGCCGCTGCCATGGCATCTTGCGCGCTTGAGCGGTGATTGGCTTCTGCCGGTGTGGCAAAGCCAAGCATCACCAACCGGGCTGCAATGACGCTGAAACAAAAGACAAAAACAACCAGAGACATCTGGATCCGCACACCCGTTGCTTTCGAGCGTACTTTATTCGTGCCTTCAAAATCGAAATTATGGTCCACGGTTCGGATTTGCCCCTGCTGGGCGAGAAGATCAGTCATGTCCCGCCCCTATTCTACAATTGCTGCAGTTGGTTGTGCCTGTTTCAGGAAATCGTCGATGGTCGGCTTGTCAGCCCCCACTTCAGATGGCTCCTGCAGTCGTTCGGGCAAATCGCCGATCGTGCCAATCTGATAGGGCTGAACTTCACTCAAACCCAACTGATCAGCGAAGCGCTCGGAGAGCTTCTGCACCCTTTCAGGTCGGTTGAGATAGCTCCATTCAGCCTTCAACAGCAGCAAGGCTTCCTTCTCGTCCTCAATCTGCTTTTCCAGTTTGACAATCCGGCTTTCTTCCTCCTTGGCTTCATGCTTGACCTGATAGAGCCAAAAAGCCCCCAGCAACACAAAAAGGAACAAAACGGCATTGATGAGTCTGCTCATGATCGGCCTCCTGAGCGGCTCTCCGCCAGCATTCTGGGCAATCCTAGCCCTTTTGCATCCAATGGGTGAGGCGCAGCATCGGTCCGTATGCCAGCCCGCATCTTGGCTGACCGGGACCGCGGATTGCGCGCCAGTTCTTCCTCGTCAGGACCCACCCCGCCTTTCACCGCCATTTCGAAACTCGGGGCTGCGAGATCCTGCTCCGGCATATAACGTGACCCGCCGGAATGGGTCTTGGAACGCTCCTGAAAGAAGCGTTTGACAATACGATCTTCCAGAGAATGGAAGGTCACGACGACCAGCCGTCCGCCAGGCTTGAGGCAGCGCTCCGCTGCCATCAGTCCATCGACCAGTTCATCGAGCTCGCCATTGACATAGATCCGCAACCCCTGAAACACCTTGGTCGCGGGATGAATTTTCTGCATCGGCTTGCGGCCGATTGTTTTCTCGACCAGATTTGCCAGATCAAGGGTGGTTTCAAACGGCGTCACCGCGCGGCGCTCAACAATCGCTGCCGCGATCCGGCGTCCCTGATTTTCTTCACCCAACTGGCGGAAAATTCTGGTCAGTTCCACTTCGTCATGGCCATTGACAACGTCAGCCGCACTTGGTCCGCTCTGAGACATCCGCATGTCAAGCGGCCCGTCATGCATGAAGGAAAAGCCCCGTTCGGCTTCATCCAGCTGCATCGAAGACACACCAATATCCAGCACAACAGCATCAAGCGGTGTCAGATCTTCGTCAGCCGCGATATCCGCCAATTCGCCAAAGCAGCCAGCCACGAACCGCAGGCGCTCGCCATATTTCTTTTGCAAAATCGCGGCGCGCTCTGCCGCTTCGGGATCTCGGTCAACCCCGAGCACCGACGCCCCCTGATCAAGAATGGCACAGGAATAGCCACCGAAACCGAAAGTGCCGTCAAGCACCCAGTCACCCTCATGGGCATCAAGGGCATCGACAACGGGAGCAAGCAGAACAGGAATGTGACGAACGGTCTCTTCAGTTTCAGTCTTCGAGCTGGACTCGCTCATGCCTTGTTTCCTCCGCCTTGCCCTTCTGTGGGGCCTGTATTTGTTATTCCTTGACGGATCCTGGACAGGGCATGCTTTTGCGCTTCCTTGCGATGGATCTCATAGCGATCGGGTTGCCAGAGGCGAAATTTCGTTCCCTGCCCGACAAACACCACAACATCTGTGATGCCGGCATATTCCTTGATGCTTTCGCTCAGAGTGATGCGGCCATCCTTGTCGATCTTGAAAGTTTCGCTCTCCCCCAACAACGCGGTCGAGAGCATTTCCCGTTCTTCTGAAAAAGGGGGGAACTGGTCGATCTGATCGTTGATTTCCTGCTGAAAAGCCAAACCACCGGCCTCGATGGAGACTTGATCAAGCGAGGGGCTGCAAAACAGGCTTTCCTGTCCATCCTGGGCGAGAAGCTGCCGGAAGGGTGCGGGTATCGAAACACGCCCCTTGGAATCCAACCGGTTCACATATTTGGATACAAAAGCCTGCATCCCATCCCGCCTACTGGATCATTCCCAAGCCTCATTAGACGCTCGGAAATGCCTCAAGATACTGAAAACAGGCGCTCTGATCCGCCCCGGCAAACCGGCACACTTCCAAAACGCCTCAACACTCATTGCTTCACTCTTGCCTCCCAAAAAGGGAGATGTCCGCCGCATATTCTGTCGGATCGAGTCATTTCACACGACACGATCCTGGACCGCACATATATGGGATACCATGGGATCATATGGGCGTCAACGGAATCTCATGGAGTCCCGCAATCAGGATCACGATCTCTCATTTTAAGAAAATTAGCGTTAACAAAGGGTTGAGGCATTTGGTGCGAAAAGGTCGCAGTCCACTTTTAACAGGTTAAAAACAGGCTTATGGGCGTCGGAATTTTGCACGCAGACGACAGAATCCGTGCCAAGGCCTTGGGCCAGAGCAAGCCGGTTGTCGATGGATCAGAAAAAACGGAAAAAAGAATACCAGTCGGTCTGTAAGCCGGGTTTTGTACGGCATGGCCCGAAGGCCATACGCGGCAACCATTCATCTGGGGCATTCATTGCTGAATGCCTCTAGCAACCCACCCGAACGACTGGCCTGAAAGCCGGCTGAGCTTGCGCCCGCGTCATTCCTATTCGGTTTTGCTCCCGGTGGGGTTTACCATGCCGTCCGCATTGCTGAAGACGCGGTGAGCTCTTACCTCACCCTTTCACCCTTACCCGACGCGATGTCGGGCGGTTTGCTTTCTGTGGCACTTTCCCTAGAGTCGCCTCCGCCGGGCGTTACCCGGCACCGTGCTTTCGTGGAGCCCGGACTTTCCTCACCGGATTGCTTTCGCGTGACCGGTGCGGCTGCCCGACCGACTGGTGCTTCGGACCTAAGCCCTATTGCTCTGCGGGTCAAGGGGCGATCCGTTTGAGACAGTGAGCAACGGCCCCGACACCGTTAACAATTTCGTCCTCATTCGACGCCGCATAACCAAACAGCAGTCCCTGACGCCCTGCAGATTGATCAGGCCAGTAAAGCGAGGACAAAGCTGTGCATTCAATCCCGCATTGAGCCAGATCCGCCACAAGTGCCTGATCCCGCACCCCGGCTTCCACCAGCCGCGGCGCCAGATAGGCAGGCATCTGGATGCCACCATCAGGCACATCCGGCACCAGCAAGCCGCCACATTGCGTGGCCAGCGCTGCGGCCAGACAATCCCGTCGTGCCTGATAAACCTTGCTCATATCGCGCACATAACTGCGAAAACGGCCGCTCGATAAAAAATCTGCCAACGCCCATTGCACCGTCAATGCAGGCACCGCGCCCATATTGCGCTGCATCCGCTTGACCGGCTCAACCAGAGGGGTCGGCACAACCAGATAGGCAAGCCGCAAAGAAGGCATCAGGGATTTTGCCATGGTCCCCATATAGAGCACCTGATCGTCCCGCCCCAAACCCTGCAAACAGGAAAGCGGCGCGTTGGAGAAATGAAACTCGCTGTCATAGTCATCCTCCAGCACCAAGGCCCGATGTTTGGCGGCAAAGCCCAAAAGCGCCAGACGATCCTCTAGCGACATCACCCGCCCCGTGGGGAACTGATGCGACGGGCTGACATATATGAGCTTTGGCGTTACCCCATCCGCCACCAGAGCCTCCAGCCGCTGGAACATATCCCCTGCCTGCACATCCATCGGCCTTATATCCGCATGGACCCCGCGCAAGACTGCCAGCATTCCTGCATAGCCCGGCGCCTCATGCAAAGCCACATCACCGGGATCAAGCAACAGGCGCGCAACCAGATCTAGCGCCGCCTGCGCCGAGGAAAAGACTATCACCTGATCCGCACTGGCCGATACTCCGCGGCTCACCGCCACATGATCAATCAGCGCCTCGCGCAAGTCCGGCAAGCCGTGATAATGCGCATAGCCCCCCCATCATCGGATTTTGATGCATACGCCGTGCCGCACGCCTCAGGCAGCGCCCCCACAAATCATGAGGGAAGCAGCGCACATCCGGCAGTCCCGGTTGGAAAGTGTGAGGCGTTGGCCCATCCCGCCGCCCGATGGCAATCATTGCCTGCGCGCTTTGCGACAGGGGCCAGTTTTGCGCGCCGGAGCTTTGACCCTGATGGTCCTTTTTGTCCTGCACAGGCGCAAAGCCGCGCGATGCTTCGCTGACAAAGGTGCCGCGCCGCCCTTGCGCATGCAAATAGCCTTCCGCTTCCAGCAAGTCATAGGCAGACAGCACGCTGTTCCGCCCCACTCCCAATTGCGCCGCCAAGTGACGACTGGTCGGCAGACGGTTGCCCGCCGATAGAGCCCCTTCTTCAATCAGCCCCCTGATCTGTTCGAACAATTGCGGCACAAGGCCTCTGGCCTCTGTTCGATCAAGCTTTATCCGGGTTGCAAGCATCTTTGGTTCTCATAAATTGGAGTTTTTGGACCTTTATTTAGAACCAAAAGACTGTTTGGATCAAGCAAGACCCCAAAATGGGACGGTATTCATGCCCGCAAAGGCGTCAAGACAAGAGCAAGAAAATGAGCATCGAGACACATCCACAGGTTCCCATCACCCCGACCAACAAAGTGCGGGTATCCAAACGCGCCAACTATGACCGCGAGACCATTCACGCCATCCTCGACGATGGCCTCATCGCCCATGTGGCCTTCTCCCTCGACGACCAGCCCTTTGTGCTGCCCATGGCCTATGGCCGCATTGGCGATCAGCTTTACATCCACGGGGCCAAGGGCGCACGCATGTTCAAGGCCCTCAAAAAGGGCCTGCCCATCTGCGTCAATGTCACGCTTGTTGATGGCTTTGTCCTGGCCCGCTCTGCCTTCCATCATACGATGAATTACCGTTCGGCCAATATCCATGGCATAGGCCGTCTTGTAGAGGATCCGACCGAGAAATATGACGCTCTGGTCGCGGTCACCGACCATATAGCAGCGGGTCGCTGGGATGAAAGCCGCGATACCATCGACAAGGAACTCGATGCCACAACCGTGATTGCGGTCGAGATTGAAACAGCCGCCGCCAAATGCCGCGCTGGCATGCCGGTGGATGATGAAGAAGATTATGATCTCGACGTCTGGGCAGGCATCGTACCGATTGCCACCAGCTTCGGTCCACCCATTGCAGACACACGCCTGAAAGACGGCGTTCCAGTCTCATGCAGCGTCAAGAAGCTGGTCGGTCGTCGCTAGCAGCCTTACGATCGTTCCAAGCTTGACAAGGCCTGTGGGCGGGTTTATATCCGCCCGCAGGTTGCAGGCACCTGCCGCTCGCAAGGCGACAGCCCATGGTGAAGTCCTGACGAAAGATCGATCATCTCTGCCCCACATGCATTTCATGCGGGTGGCAATGCGAGCCCCATCCATTTATGGAAATGCGTTTTGTTAGGAGGCCGAGATGTCATCAGACACCTCTTCCCAATCACACACGCATAGCCCGTTTCTAAGCGGCGCCCTTGGTGTGCATTTCGCCCGCACCGCCCTGCCCATCATTTTTGTGATGAGCATGAATGGATTGCTGGCGGTCGCCGACGCAATCTTTCTGGGTCTTTATGTTGGCCCCGAAGCCTTGGCGGCGGTCACCCTCATTTTCCCGATCTATATGCTGATGGTCGCCCTGTCGACACTGGTCTCAAACGGCTTGGCGAGCATCCTTGCCCGTCAGTTGGGTGCCGGTCAGATCGATGAGGCGCGCGCCCATTTCAGCGGTGCCCATGGTTTGGCCCTGCTGGTTGGCGCCCTCTTCATTCTTGGTTATCTGACCTTTGGCAAGGACATCACCCTTGCTGCGGCCAATGGATCCAAGGACTTGGCGGATCTGGCCACAATTTATCTGCGGCTGATGGTCTTTGCCTCGCCCTTGGTCATGGTGCTCTCACTCCATGTCGACACGTTGCGCAACGAAGGCTTTGCCCCCATCATGGCGGCCATGAGCCTGTTGGTCTCGCTGGCCAATATCGGTTTCAATGCCCTTTTCATCATTTGGCTCGGCCTTGGCATTGCCGGATCGGCCTATGGCACCATTGCTGCGCAATTGCTGGCTTTCACCATCATTATCGGCTTTCGTCATTGGGGACCAAGCACGTTTAAACCGCTCAACCTGATGCGTCATTCTCTGACCACCGGCTGGCGGCCAATTCTGGCCCTTGGTGCCCCACAAAGCCTTGGCTTCGTTGGCATGTCAATCATCGCCACTGCCACCATCACCGCCCTGCAATGGGTCGGCAGCAGCCAGTATGGCGCAACCATCTCGGCCTATGGCATCATCACCCGGATGATGACATTTTACTTTTTGCCCCTGCTTGGCTTGGGTCAAGCGATGCAGTCTATCCTTGGCAGCAATTATGGCGCAGCCCTTTGGCTCCGTTCAGACAAGACCTTGCGCATCGCGCTAGGGGCGGCACTGACCTATAGCCTGCTGGCCCAAGCCCTCTTCATGCTGGCCCCGGACTGGCTTGGCAGCCTGTTTGTCACGGATTCTGCGGTGATCGGGGAGGTGCAACGCATCCTGCCCAAGACAACCTTGCTGATGTTCACCGCCGGGCCGATTTTCATCATCGCGACCTATTTTCAAGCCATTGGCGATGTCCCTCGTTCGGCAATCCTCAGCCTGTCGAAAACCTACTGCTTCATGCTGCCACTGATCTTCATCCTGCCTTTTCTGACCGGAGAAGTTGGCATCTGGTTTGCCAGCCCGATTGCTGATGTCCTGATGGTGGCAATCACACTCCCGCTGCTCCGTCAGATGGCGCAGAAAACCGGATATCAATGGGGTCTCTTCGCAGCCCCAACAAAGGTGCAATCATGACAAACAAACCTGCCAGCATAGAAGCTGCCAAGAAACAGGCCAAAATGCTGCGAAGCAAATTGGCCAGCGACGGGGTGGAAATGTCCCACTCAAAATCTCTGGAACTGATTGCCCAGCAATATGGCTTTCGGGATTGGAACAGCCTTTTTGCCGATTATGGAAACCGACCCAAAAGGGATTGGCAGACCGGAGATCGTGTCTCCGGTCATTATCTCACCCAGCCGTTTCAAGCCGAGATCATCAGTGTGACCCGCATTGGCGATGGCTGGTTCCGGCTCACCTTCAAATTTGATAAGCCGGTCGATGTTGTAACCTTTGAAAGCTGGTCCAATTTCCGCCAGCGCACAACACAGGTGATTGGCCCCGATGGCATGACACGGGAAAAGACCTCCGACGGTCGGCCCCATATGGTGCTCGATCTTTGAACCAAGGCAATAGGCCCGCCATCAAGCGGGCCTAAAGCTTGGGCAACATCATGTTGAGCTTATAGAGGGCGGCGATTGTCGCGCTGTCGGCAACACCATCCACCCTCTCGGGCCGGAAATGCGCCTGAAAGGCCTTGACCACGGTTTCGGTTGCCGCATCAAAAACCCCGGTCCTATCGACACGATAGCCATAAACAGCCAGCATCGATTGCAACGCCTGTATCGGTTGGCCTTCATCGCCGCGCTGGAACGTCCGCCCGCCTTCCACCTTGTCAGGCTCAGGCATGGGACCGACGCCAGCATCAGCCAGCTTTTGCCATGGAAATTTCACACCCGGATCAATCTTGCGTCCCGGTGCGACATCGGAATGGCCCAGCACCCGATAGGACGGAATATCATGACGCGCCATCAAATCCTGACACAGCGCGATCACGGCCTTGATCTGATCTTCAGGGAAATCCTCATGCCCGGCATTGGCAATCTCGATGCCGATTGAACAACTGTTGATGTCTTTCTCACCCTTCCAGAAAGCCTCGCCCGCATGCCATGCACGACACTCTTCGGCCACCAATTGCTGAATTGCCCCGCAGCGATCGATATAATAGTGGGACGACACTTCGCTTTTTTCATTGCACAGCCAATCAAGCGCCTGATCGTCATCCTCCATGCCGGTATAATGCAGCAGGATCATATCGATCTTGCTGCCATTTTTCCGCTCTCCAAAATTGGGGGATGATTTCAAACTGCATGCGCATTGGGTCTGGATCTCAGACAGCATTGACGTCTCCATTCTGCCTTGTCTTCAAAGTGTATTTTGGGGGCCAGTCTTTGCGGAACGCAAGACCGGACTAGCGCAAGCCACGTTCCAGTTGAACCTGCGACCATGCCAGATTGATTGCCGCCAACTTGTCCGTTGAGATGCGCACGAATTCCTCCGGCACGCCGCGCGCGATCAGCCGGTCAGGGTGATTTTCCTTCACCAGCTTGCGATAATGGGACTTGATCTCCTGATCCGTCATGGCGCGGTTGGCTTCCAATATGGTATAGGGGTCCTGTTGATCGGCCTGCACATGGCCCATCTTGATGCGTTCGAACGTGCGCTCCGGCAGCCCGAAAATCTCGGCCACATGCTCCAGATAGAGCATCTCGCGCGCATGCATCACCCCGTCAGCCGCCGCGATCATGAACAGACCGTCGATAATGTCTTCGAGCACATCCCGCTCATCTTCGAACAGGTCGGCAATTTGCCGTGCGTAGGAATCATACCCCGCCACATCCTTCTTGGCGAGGTTGAACAATCGCGTCACATTGCGCTCTTCCCCTTCGGGAATTTCAAACATTTGATGAAAGACGACAATCTCGTCATGGGTTACGACACCATCCGCCTTGGCCATTTTGGCTGACAGCGCGATCATCGCAACCGTAAAGGTCAGCTGCTTGCGATCAGCCCCGGTGCCCATACCGCGCACCGTCGCTGCCACCTTGTCAACGAAAGCCGATAAAGTTTCGCTCTGGCGGAGCCCTTCAATAAGAGTGCCAATCTGGCTCCAGATACTCATTGCAGTTCCTGATCTTCCCCCCGCTCGCATCCGTCCTGTGCGGGCAAAGCCCTGAATCCAGACCATAGGCGACTTGGTTCACAATTGCGAGGAAGAAAGCACCATAACGCACATGCGCTGCCCCTAAGCGTCAAGGCCGCAATTCTCATGGTCCATCGGCCTTCTATTGGCACAATCGCCAAGTGCCCCTGCGGCCATGGCGCCCATGATCAAGATGAATGTGATCTTGATGATATTTGTCACCCGAAGGGCCAATCACGGTGGTGAAATAGCGGCAGGCCGACCGGTTGATTGCCCGGAGAAACCGACCCTTGCGTCCCATTGAATGCCAATCTTGCTCGACGCTCACGATTGTGCCATCCGCAAGGGTCAAAGCGCTCATGTCAAAGGCATTCATCTTGGCATGCTCGGACAATTTTGCCCCGCGCTTGTTGTTGCGCGATCGACAGGCGTAAGTGGCAGCCACCCGCACCTCGACGACGGGCTGTCCGAACACATCCTGAGCTGTCGGCTGCACACTGTCAGCAAAATAACGTTGCAGCTGCGTCGCCATCACGCAGTTGATCTGCGCATCTGTGTTAAATGATACCCGTTTGGGTCCATTAAGCCCGGTAATCTTGTAGGGATAGGGATGCCCACAAACCTTGTGTTCAATGATTGCAGGCATCGCACGGCCCGACACCAGCCTCATTTCCAGCACAGGGCATTGACCTTCCAGACCATCAAGCCCGGGCAGGATGGCTTCTTTCTGCAAAGCCCCCTGATCAACCGGCTCAAGATCGGCGACCGCGCTGCAGCCAGTCAGCGCGACCAGCCCGAACAAGGCCTTACCCACCAATCTCGCCAACTCATTTCCCGTCATCCTCATTGGCTTCCCGCTTGCAGCCAGTCAAAGAAAGGCGCATCCTGTTAGAGGTCATTGCGATACCAAAAGGCCACGCAAATGCGCCCAAATCGTGAAGTCAGGCGCGTTGAACAAATGGATGATTCTGATTATTTTCGAAACGCGCTAGGAAAGCGTTAAGATTAAGGGAGGGAAAGCAATCGTGGGAAAAAGAGGAAAGTCGGATCTGGTCGGTCCGGTCAGTTTGCTGGATCAGCTACGGGAGATGGATCGGGGTAGCCTGTCTCCTGACGCCTCCATTGCCGCCTGCCTTGATCGCATCAATCAGGTCGAAGAGCATCTCAAAGCCTTTTGCGCCCTGAATGCCTGCGCCATCAATCAGGTCTCAGCATCCGGCCCGCTGAGGGGCATTGGCGTAGCAGTAAAGGATATCTTCGACACCTCCGATCTGCCTACCGCCCACGGCTCTCCCATTTATCACGACCACAACCCGGCACGCGACGCCAGCATGGTCATGCTGGCCAAACGGGCCGGCGGCACCTTGCTTGGCAAAACCGTTACCACCGAATTTGCGTTTTTCCATCCCGGCCCGACCCGCAACCCGCACAATCTTGACCATACACCCGGAGGCTCCTCATCCGGTTCGGCCGCAGCGGTTGCCTCTGGCATGGCCCATCTGGCAATTGGCAGTCAGACCGGCGGCTCGATCATCCGCCCCGCCGCCTTTTGCGGCATCACCGGTTACAAACCCTCTGCGGGTCTGTTGCCCAAACCGGGTATGAAGGATGGAGCTTGGTCGCTTGATACTGTCGGCCTCTACACCGCCCACGTGGCCGATGTTGCCTATGCCATGTCGGCGCTAACCGGCCGCAATTGCTCGATCCAGCCCACAGCCCCTTTTCGCACCCCAAAGCTCGGCATCGTCCGCAGCCACAGCTGGCCCGAGGCTGACCCGGCCTATCAATCCCGCTTTGATGGTCTTCTGGAGCATCTTCATTCCCTTGGCGCAGAGCTGGTTGAGATCGAGCCGAGTGAAACCTTCATCGCCGCCTTCCACGCCCATCAAATCATCCAGGATTATGAAATGCGTCAATCCTTGGCGTGGGAATATGACACCCATGGCAATCTGCTAAGTCCGGTTTTGAAGCAGACCCTCGACTTTGCCAAAACCATCACCGCCGCCGACTATGACGAAGCACATCTATGCGCTCAAGAGGCGCGCATAGAAGCTGCCGAACATCTGGAGGATCTTGATGCCTTCATCAGCCTGTCGGCTCTCGGGCCCGCCCCACAGGGCCTTGCCTCGACCGGCTCGTCGATCTTCAACCGGGTCTGGACACTGTTCGGCCTGCCTTGTGTCAATGTTGCAGGCATGGAAACAGACGATGGACTGCCGCTTGGAGTGCAAATCATCGGTCCCTTTATGGAAGACCAGCAGACGTTGCATGTCGCCCACTGGCTCGAAGGAGCCATCGCCCGCGCCCGCTGAGGTGCGTGGCACCTTCAGCCCTTTGCGTCCAGCCATTCGCTTGGCCTTTAACCTCTGCTTGAGCGCCGGATCCAGCTTTTCCGTCGCAGCCTGCCATGCAGCGGGTGCAAGGGTCACAATATGGGCATCAAGGAAAGCAACAACCGGCTCGGGCCAGACATGCCAGGCTTCGCGCAATGTCCAGCCAAGCCCCTTCTGCACATAATAGTCGCTGTCCGCCAACATCGTTTCGACAAGGTTGAACAGCAAGGCGGGGTCGGGGAAATGACGTCGAAAGCGCGAATAGCAAAGCAAAGCCACCAGCGACTGCCGCCGCTCCCATGGATTGTCACTCACATTCCAGCGTCTGAGAACCGGCACCACCAGCTCCGGATGGCGCTCATTGATCTTGGCATAAAGGCTCGATAAGGAGTCTGACTGGTCCCAGCAATTGACACTCGATACCCAATCGCGCACCTCACCCCAGAGCCAGGCAAGATCCGTTGCGGCGGGCGGCTTCTCAACAAAGAAGGCTGCCTGCATTTTCGTTTCGTGATGGGAGGCCGCAGACCAAATATAGGACCAGATCGGCAGTTGCTCTTCGAAAGGCAAGTGAGAAAAGCTGTACCCCCGCCGCAAAACAGAACGCTGCCGGGGCACAGGAAGCCCGAACATCGGCATGGTGGCCTTCATGAAATGCACCCGCTCGGCAGCTTTGTGCGGATCGAGATCTTGTGAATCTGCCGCAAGGGCAGCCTGAACCTCTATCAACGACTCGTGACATAATCGTGAATGCTGCATCGCAATATATCCACCCTGTCCCCGGTTTTGATTGACCCCATTGTCGCATGCTGGCCCCTGAAACCACAAGGAGTTATCGGCAATTCACGGGATCATGCCACATTTATTTTGCATTGCAGCATTTTTTTCACTTCGCGATTAGGCTAAGTTGCCGTAGACTTGATCTCAAGCAATAATAGCAGATAGGAGAGGTTACATGGTCAAATCAATGAATTTCATGATTTTGTGTGCCGCTTTCGCATTCATTGCAGCTATTGTGGTCGGGATTATTTAGAACGAGTAACCAGCCACATCAGCACGCATCCGGGAGGAAAGCTCAGAAAGGCACTTGAAAATCAACGCTATTTCTGAAATTAGGAAGCGTATAAACCGGGATTTATCCCGGTTTTTCTATTTGCGAATACTTTATGTAAAAGATTACTTATACCTGAAAAGCTGTGTTGCCCGGCACCATGCAGGTTACGTCATGGTAACCGGGCAGTGTCTCATGGTCGATAATTCAGAATAGGGGCCAGCCAACGCTCGGCTTTTTCTGTCGTCCAGCCTTTTCGTGCGGCATAATCTTCAACCTGATCCTTTTCGATCTTGCCGACGCCGAAATAATGCGCCTCAGGGTGAGCGAAATACAGACCCGACACCGCAGACCCCGGCACCATGGCAAAGCTCTCGGTTAGCTTGATGCCAGTGGCCGCTTCCGCATCCAGCAGCGTGAAAAGCGTCCCCTTCTCGGTATGATCCGGCTGGGCCGGGTAGCCCGGAGCCGGGCGAATACCTTGATATGTCTCCGCAATCAGCTCTTCCGTGCTGAGCGTCTCATCCTTGGCATAGCCCCAATAGTCCTTGCGCACTGTCTGATGCATGGCTTCTGCGAAGGCTTCCGCCAGACGGTCTGCCAGTGCCTGCAACAGGATCTTGGAATAGTCATCCCCAGCCGCATCAAACGCCTTGGCGCGCACATCCTCGCCAAAGCCGGTCGAGACCGCAAAGCCACCGATATAATCGGCAACACCGCTGTCTAGCGGGGCAACAAAGTCCCCAAGCGCCACATTGGCGCGGGCTGACCGCCCAGCCATCTGCTGACGCAAACCAAAGAAACGCCCGATTTCGCTCTCGCGGCTTTCATCCCCATACACAGCAATGTCATCGCCAACCCCATTGGCAGGCCAAAGGCCAATCACACCACGGGCGGTCAGCCATTTCTCTTCGACAATCTGCTTCAACATCGCCTGCGCGTCATTGAACAGGCTCGTCGCCGCCTCACCATAGACATCGTCGCTCAGAATCGCCGGATAACGTCCCTTCATTTCCCAGGTGGAGAAGAAAGGAGTCCAATCGATAAAGGGCACAAGATCCGCCAGATCGATATCATCAATAACTTTGGTGCCAATAAACGACGGTTTGGTTGGCTGATAGGCCGCCCAATCCGGTGCCAGCTTGTTGGTCCGCGCCTTGACGATGCTCAGACGACGCTTCTTGTCCTGCGCCGCCTCATGCTTGGCCCGCACCTGCACATAGCTGCCCTTGATCTCGGCAACATAGGCATCTTTGTCCCGCGACAACAGCTTGGTGGCGACGCCAACCGCACGGCTGGCATCGGTCACATAGATTGTCTGACCGCGATCATAATTCGGATCGATCTTGACCGCCGTATGCACCTGCGAGGTCGTCGCGCCACCAATCAACAGTGGTTGAGTAAAGTCCTGCCGCTGCATTTCCGCTGCCACATGGCACATTTCATCAAGCGAAGGTGTAATCAGACCGGACAGGCCGATGATATCGACCTTTTCACGCCGTGCCGCCTCAAGAATGTCGTTGGCCGGAACCATGACACCCAGATCGACCACTTCGTAACCGTTGCATTGCAGCACGACGCCAACGATATTCTTGCCGATATCATGCACATCGCCCTTGACCGTCGCCATCAGCACCTTGCCGGCACTCTGGCGTTCGCCTTCCTGCTCCGCATCCATATAGGGCAGCAAATAGGCCACGGCTTTTTTCATCACACGGGCAGATTTCACCACCTGCGGCAGGAACATCTTGCCGTCGCCAAACAGATCGCCGACCACATTCATACCATCCATCAGCGGCCCCTCGATCACATCAAGGGTACGGCTGGCAACCTGACGGGCTTCTTCGACATCCTCTTCAACATAATCGCCAATGCCCTTAACGAGCGCATGTTCAAGTCGTTTCTCGACCGGTAACTCGCGCCATGCCAGATCGACAACCTTAGCCTCGCCCTTCTGATGAAGGTAGCGTTCCGCCACTTCCAGCAGGCGATCGGTGCCATCGGGCCGGCGATTAAGGATCACATCCTCAATCCGCTCCAACAACTCCTTGTCGATTTGATCATAAACCATCAGCTGGCCCGCATTGACGATCGACATATCGAGCCCTGCCTTGATGGCATGGAACAGGAAGGCCGAATGCATCGCTTCGCGCACAAGATTGTTGCCACGGAAGGAGAAACTGAGGTTGGACAAGCCACCAGAGACATGAGCACCGGGCAGATGCTGACGGATCCAGCGGGTTGCCTCAATAAAATCAACCCCGTAATTGTCATGCTCTTCAATGCCGGTTGCCACCGCAAAGACGTTCGGATCAAAAATGATATCTTCGGGCGGGAAGCCCACTTCATTGACCAGAATGTCATAGGAGCGTTTGCAGATGTCGATCTTGCGCTCAAGGCTGTCGGCCTGACCTTTGTCGTCAAAAGCCATAACAACTACCGCAGCACCATAGCGCAACACCAGTTTGGCCTGTTTGACAAAGGCGTCCTTGCCTTCCTTCATCGAGATCGAGTTGACCACCGATTTGCCCTGCAGGCATTTCAGCCCCGCTTCGATGACGCTCCATTTGGAGCTGTCGACCATCACAGGCACGCGGGAAATGTCCGGCTCGGCCACGATCAGATGGAGGAAAGTGGTCATTGCCTCCTCAGAATCGAGCAGACCTTCATCCATATTCACATCGATGATCTGGGCACCATTCTCCACCTGCTGGCGGGCCACATCAAGCGCGGCTTCATAGTCACCATCTCTGACCAGCTTGCGGAATTTCGCCGAACCGGTGACGTTGGTCCGCTCACCGATATTGACGAAATTGGTCTCAGGCGTCAGCGTGAAAGGCTCAAGGCCCGACAGGCGCATATGCTGCTCGATGGTCGGGATGACGCGGGTTTTCACCGGCTTGACCGCCTCGGCAATCGCCGCGATATGATCCGGTGTTGTGCCACAACAGCCACCGACAATATTGACGAGACCAGATTCGGCAAATTCCTTGATCAACCCGGCCATATGCTCCGGGCTCTCGTCATATTCGCCAAATTCGTTCGGCAGGCCTGCATTGGGATAGGTTGAGACCAGCGTCTCGGCGACCCGGGAAATCGACGCAACATGCTGGCGCAACTCAGCAGCCCCAAGCGCACAATTGAGTCCGACCGCAAAGGGCTTGGCATGACGGATCGAATGATAGAAGGCTTCCGCTGTCTGGCCAGACAGGGTACGGCCGGATTTGTCAGTGATGGTGCCAGAAATGATCACCGGCCAGCGCATGCCGCGCGCTTCAAATTCTTCTTCAATCGCAAACAAAGCCGCCTTGGCATTCAGCGTATCAAAGATCGTCTCAACGGCCAAAGCATCCGCGCCACCATCGAGAAGGCCGCGCGCTGCTTCGCGATAGGCATCCTTCAACACATCGAATGACACCGCCCGGAAACCGGGATTGTTGACATCCGGTGAAATCGAGGCGGTCCGGTTGGTCGGCCCCATCGCCCCAAGGACAAAGCATTGACGGCCCGGCTCTTTGGCCATCACCTCTTCGGCCGCTTCCTTGGCAATTTTGGCGCTCTCGACATTCAGCTCATAGGCCAGATGCTCCATCGCATAGTCGGCCTGCGCGATGGTGGTCGAGGAAAAGGTATTTGTGCCCGCAAAATCCGCCCCGGCTTCATAATATTGCCGATGGATATCACGGATGGCTTCTGGTTTGGTGATCGAGAGCAGGTCATTGTTGCCCTTCAGATCCTGATTCCAGCTTTTGAAGCGCTCTCCGCGGAAATCTTCTTCCGTCAGGTTAAGTCGCTGAATCATAGTGCCCATTGCCCCATCAAGGATGAGGATACGGTCGGACGCCAAACGGCGCAGCACGTCATAAGACGGGCTAAGAGGCAAGCTCGACATGGTGACTGGTTCCTTGTCTATCCAGCGCAAAGCGGGTCGCTCTCCCGCTCGGCACTGCCATATATCTCTGTTCAGACTTGGTCTTCTATGGCCGCTCAGTCCTGCCCTGCCGCCGCCTTGACTGGGCGCAGACCCAGCAAATGGCAAATGGCATAGGACAGGTTGGCTCTGTTCATGGTGTAAAAATGGAAATCATCGACCCCGCGTTCATGCAGATCATTCACCTGCTCGGCGGCGATGGCAGCAGCCACCAGACGATGGGTTTCCTCGTCATCCTCCAGTCCTGCAAACCGGTTGGCCAACCATTGCGGCACACTGGCTCCTGTGCGCGAGGCAAAATTGGCCATCTGGACGAAATTATGGATCGGAAGAATGCCCGGCACGATGGGAATAAAGATCCCGGCACGGCGCACCCGCTCGACATAGGCTTCATAAAGATCATTGTCGAAGAAAAATTGCGTGATCGCGCGCGTCGCACCAGCATCAACCTTCTGGCGCAGCATTTCGATATCGGTCGCAAAGTCCGAACTTTCCGGGTGCTTTTCAGGATAGGCAGACACCGACACCTCGATATCGCCCAGCCCCTTGATGCCACCAACCAGATCGGCTGCGTTGATATAGCCGCCCTGATGGGGCTGATATTTGGTTCCAACCCCTTCGGCCGGGTCTCCACGCAGAGCAACAATATGCGTGACGCCCGCATCAATATACGAGCGCACCACGTCGTTGACTTCGTCCTTGGTCGCCCCGACGCATGTCAGATGGGCAGCTGCCGGAACCGATGTCTCCTTGATGATCCGCTCCACGGTCGCATGGGTCCGCTCACGGGTCGAGCCCCCAGCCCCATAGGTCACGGACACAAAGTCAGGCGCCAGAGGGGCCAACCGCTCAACGCATTGCCAAAGCTTCTCTTCCATCTTCGGGGTCTTTGGAGGAAAGAACTCGAAGGAAATATTCAGCTTTTCGGCGCTCTGGCTGCGGCGTCCACTGCGTTCTGCATTATGGTTCATCAGTCTTCTCTCAGTCTTGTCTCGGTCTAGACGGCCTCGGCTTGGGAAATCCGGGCCTGTCGTGTCAACTCTTTTGGTGGCCGACCCCTTGTTGGATCAGCTGGCACCCAAACAGCTCAGGGCAAAAGGCGGTGGCGTCAGTCGGGCATTCGTTTCTCAGCGACCCAGATGGTCACTGTCAGCGGCGTGTCGCTCATCTCGTCAAGACGGCGGGTTTCCGCCAGATCAGTCGCTGAAAGAACGTTGAAGCCTGCCTGCTGCATCCAGCGGCTCATGACGTCACGGGAGAAACCCAACCGTCTGTGAGCATGGTCCTTTCGCAAGAATTCATAATCATGGGGGGCAAAGTCAGCCACCAGAATGCGTCCACCGGGCAGCAACACCCGACCGGCCTCAACCAGAGCGGCCGAAGGGTCATCCAGATAATGCAACACCTGATGCACGGTCACCAGATCGAAGGTCCTATCGAGCGTCGTCAGGTCGAGAATATCTCCCTGCTGCACATGCAGGTGATTGTGGTGAGGACCGTCGAGCCGCGTGCGGGCAATCGCCAGCATTGAGCGGTTGGCATCCACCCCAAGACCAAAGCGGCAGCGATCAGCCAACAGCGACAACATACTGCCCGTCCCGGTGCCCAGATCGAGCATCCGTTGGATCGGCTTGTCACCCAAAGCCTCCAGAATGGCACTTTCAACAGCACTTTCGGGCACATGCAATGCCCGCAATTCATCCCATCGCTCGGCATTTTGCTGGAAATATTCCGTCGCCTGCTGTCGCTGCGTCTGTTTGATCTGCGCCAGTCGCTCCATATCGCGGCGAATCATCAGATCCTCCTGATCGATATGGCGCAGGGACGCCGAGACCAGATCCCCCTTGGCCTGATCACGTGTCAGACAATAATAGACCCAAGCCCCTTCCGGCAGCCGGTCAACAAGACCTGCCTCATAGAGCAGCTTCAAATGGCGCGAGATTCTCGGTTGACTCTGGTTGAGAATAGCGGTCAGATCCTTCACCGACAAATCCCCCTCCGCGAGCAACGACAAAAGGCGCAGACGAGTCGGTTCCCCGCTCGCCTTTAACAGTCCAACCATTTCATCAAGTGACAGCATCTCATTTCCTCAAAGATATAAAGATATCTTTATGCGACAAATATATGAGATGCAAGCCCGGAAACCTGCTCGCGCCTATCCTATGCACATACCGATGCACAGAAATAACGGCTGAATGGCAAATAATCTGTCAAAGCGCATCCGGTTAACACAGACGTCATGAATAGGGTCAAAAAAAACCCCGCCTCTTGCGAGACAGGGTTTTAATCAACAGCATCTTGTTCGATGGCTTATTCTGCGCTTGGTGCCATGCCCAATGCGTGCAGATACAGATCCAACAGAGCTTCCATTTCCTGACGCTCGTTATTGTCCTGTTTGCGCAAGCGAACCACCTGACGCATCACCTTAACGTCATAGCCATTGCCCTTGGCTTCCGCATAGACATCCTTGATGTCGTCGGAAATGGCTTTCTTTTCTTCTTCAAGGCGCTCGATGCGCTCGACAAATGCGCGCAGCTGATCGGCAGCGACACCACCTGGATTTGACATATTCTATACTCCAATTATCGGTTCGTCGCACAAAAGCACAGGCACTCGGGGATCCATCATGCTTCAGCGAGCTTAACCGCTCTTCAACCAAATTTGTGTTGCGACATCCTTAACAGCGATCCAATCGGACGCAAAGTCTCTTTGATGCCAAGCACACCATTTTCGCCGCCCTATCCCGACACGCTGTCAGGATCAGGCACATCCAGGCTTATCGCCCATTGTGCCTGTTAGTCGTGATTGTGCGAAATCTTGAGCGCGTCAATCTGCTCAGGACTGGCTTCTTTCTGGTATTTTTCTTTCCACACGTCGTAGGGCATCCCATAGACGACTTCGCGCGCCTCTTCCTTGTCCATATCGAGACCAGCTTCATTGGCTGCCTCCATATACCAGCGCGACAGGCAATTGCGACAAAAGCCGGCAAGATTCATCATGTCGATATTTTGCACATCCGTCCGCTCGCGCAAATGCGCCAACAAGCGACGAAAGGCTGCGGCTTCCAGCTCTGTTTGACTGATCTCACTCATAAGTCTCCCCTTCCAGACAGTCACCCGCCTCTCAAAAGCGAGCGCGAGAAAGCCAGCATCATATCCAAGGTGATGGCAGCAACAAGACCAAACTGTCCCTGATCCCAGATTTGCCGCCCTTGGCACGGATCCTGTGAGAAACCCGCCTCCCAGCCGCTTTTTCGCCCAACTGATCACCGATTATGGCCCGTCACACAGCCGTTAAGCACAAACGCTAAACAGGCCCACGTCAGGCAGAAGCGCTAGAATAGCTTTCCGGTCGATCCATTCAACGATACAAAGCAACGCTCCACCTCTGGTGCGGAAGTTGGAACAGATCACCCCGGAGAGTTGAAAACCGCACAAAATGGGGAATATTTGATTCCCTTTAACGCACAGTCTTCGACTATTGTAGAGTTCCTGCATTGACATTGTGGGCGCAAGACGCGAAACAAAAGGCGGCTTACGAACACCTTCAAGATGATATTGAGCCCAATGATTGTTTTAAAAAAGACAACAGCTCCGGCGACCACGACCCTAGTAAAGACACATATCCAGACATGCGCCCTGGCAAGTCTGTTGCTGCTCGCAAGCAGTTTTCAGGCCGCCGCCGACCTTCGCGTATGCAACAAGACCGGCAGTACGATCGGTCTTGCCATCGGATATAAGATGAAGGGTGAGTGGATCAGCGAGGGCTGGTGGAACGTTGACCAGAACAAGTGCGAAACCGTCCTCAAAGGCGTGCTTGTAAACACTCGCTATCTGATCCATGCCATCGATTATGACAAGGGCGGACAGTGGAATGGCGAGGCATTCATGTGCACGCAGGATCTTGAGTTCAAGATCAAGGGCACGCACGAATGTGTCGCAAGGGGATTTGAGCGCACCGGCTTTTTCGAAATCGACACGGCCGGGAAGCAGGATTATACGGTCCAATTGACCGATCAAGAATAGGATAAAAACCGTGACTGTAAGACGCAATCGGAAGGTCAAGATCCTGGCCACCTTGGGCCCGGCTTCAGATAAAGAGGAACAGATCAAGGCTCTGTTTCTGGCAGGTGCGGATGTGTTCCGCATCAACATGAGCCACTCGTCCCACGATGAAATGCGCGAGCGCGTCGCAAAAATTCGCTCTGTAGAAAACGAAGTCGGCCGCCCCATCGGCATTCTGGCTGACCTTCAGGGCCCCAAACTGCGCCTTGGCAAATTCGCCGAGACCAAAGTACGCCTCGAAAATGGCGCCAACTTCACCCTCGACATGAAGGATGAGCCCGGCGACGTGCATCGCGTCCAGCTGCCCCATCCGGAAATTTTCGGCTCTGTCAAAGAAGGCGACATGCTGCTGCTCGACGATGGCAAGGTTCGCCTGCGCACCATCGGCACCGCATCGGACGCCATCCATACCGAAGTCGTCACCGGCGGCCCGATTTCCGACCGCAAGGGCATCAGCTTCCCTGATTCCACCCTCTCCTTCTCGGCTCTGACCGACAAGGACCGCGCGGATCTGGAAGCCGCGGTCAATGCAGATGTCGACTGGATCGCGCTGTCCTTCGTGCAACGTCCCGAAGACGTAGCCGAGGTTCGCAAGCTGTCCCGTGGCCGCACTGGCATCCTGTCAAAAATCGAAAAGCCACAAGCCGTCAAGCATCTTGCCGAAATCATCGAATTGTCCGATGCCATCATGGTTGCCCGTGGTGACCTTGGCGTGGAAATGCCGCTGGAACAGGTTCCCGGCGTTCAGAAGCAGATCACCCGTGCCGCCCGTCAGGCCGGCAAGCCAGTCGTGGTTGCCACCCAGATGCTGGAATCAATGATCACTTCGCCAATGCCAACCCGTGCTGAAGCCTCTGACGTGGCCACGGCCGTGTTTGAAGGTGCTGACGCGATCATGTTGTCCGCCGAGTCCGCTGCCGGTGAATATCCGCAGGAAGCGGTTGCCATGATGAACCGGATTGCCGAGCAGGTCGAAACCGACCCTTACTATTCCAACATCATCTACGCACAACGCGCCGAGCCTGAAGCAACCGGCGCCGATGCCATTTCTGCGGCGGCCCGTCAGATTGCCGAGACGCTGAAGCTGGCCAACATCGTCTGCTACACCTCATCGGGCACCACAGGCCTCAGGGCCGCCCGTGAGCGTCCTCAGACGCCAATCATCACCATGAGCCCGATCAATGCCACCGCACGTCGCCTGTCCCTCGTCTGGGGCCTGCACTGCATCGTGTCTGAAGATTCTGGCACACTGGATGAAATGGTCGACCGCGCCTGCTCCACCTCCTATCAGGAAGGCTTCGCCAAGCCCGGTCAGCGCGTCATCATCACCGCCGGTGTCCCTCTGGGCACCCCAGGCGCCACTAACATGCTGCGCATCGCCTTTGTCGGCAGCGACGGCCTTGGTGGTATCTGATCGATTGACGATCATCGCGTATAAAAAAGGGCCGGTCTGAGACCGGCCCTTTTTTCATTTTCATTCAGAAGAAATGCTTTGTCAGGCTCTAGGCCGCACGCACGCGCTCGATGAAAGCGGCAACCTTTTCCTTGAGCAAGCTTGACTGCTGGCCCAGCGCTGCCGCCTCTCCTACCACTTCGTCCGATGCGGCACCGGCATCCTTGGAGGCGGCCGTGACTTCCTGCACGCTCGTATTCACGACCTCGCTGCCCTGCGCTGCCTGATTGAGGTTGCCAGCGATCTCCTGCGCTGTCGCGTCCTGCTCCTCGACGGCGCCTGCGATGGCAGTCGAAATCTCCTCGACCTTCTGGATAACGCGGCTGACCTCCTCAATGGATTCGGTCGCGAGACTTGTGGCGGCCTGAATTTCTGTGATCTGGTTGGAAATCTGCTCGGTTGCCTTCGAAGTCTGCCCGGCAAGGGCTTTGACCTCTCCGGCAACAACGGCAAAGCCCTTGCCTGCCTCACCCGCTCTGGCAGATTCGATCGTAGCGTTGAGGGCAAGCAGGTTGGTTTGCTCCGCAATGGAAGAGATCATCGCAACAACCTCGCCAATCCTTGCGGCGGTCGCTGAGAGGGTCTGCATCTGCTCGTTGGTGCTACCCACCTTACCAACCGCTTCCTGAGCGGCAACAGAAGCAAGACCGACCTGCTGGCTGATTTCAGAAATCGAGGATGTCATTTCCTCCGTCGCGGAAGCAATGGTCTGCACATTGCTCAGCGTCTGCGCGGATGCGGTCGATGCGGACATAGCCTGACCCGAGGTCTGCTCAGCGACCGCAGACATAGCCTGAGCGGAGGCATTGAGCTGATGGGAAGACTGGGAAACAGACTCGACGATGCCGCTGATGTGGGTATCAAATTCATCAGCCAGCTGGATCATCATGGCCCGCTTCTCCTGCTCCGCCTGCTGTTTCTTGCCCGCTTCAGCCGCTTCCATTTCCTTCTGTGCTTTCACATTGCCGTGCAGAATGGAGGCGATCTGGCATAGCTCGCCGATCTCGTCACGCTGCTTGCAGACAGGAATTTCGGCATCCAGATTGCCCTTGGCGATCTCGCTCATGGCACCCGTCACATTATGGATCGGTCTCGTGATCGAACGAATGACCACAAATCCGCCTCCAAGGAGCATGGCCGCAGTCGCCAGCAGGATTCCCAGCGCCAGGGTGTCCACACGGGCTTCAATATGTTCGCGCGCCGTCTCAGCCTGTTGCTGTTCCGCCTGAGCGGTTTGCTGCAGACCCGCAAGCTCAGCTGCGAAAGCCACATTCTGGGCTCGATAAGCTTCGACCAATGCCAGCACGGCCTGGTTCGCTTCCACCCATTTCTGAAATTTCTGCTGATAATCGTCCATCATCGGAACGACTTCACTCTTCAGGCTCACAGGAACTGAAGATGCAGCCAGCACTTCATGGAATTCACCAATCCGTTTGTTGAAAGTGTCGACATATTTCTCCTGCTGGCGCAGCATATAGTCCTTCTCATGACGACGCAGCATGAGCATCTTGACCATGATGGCATTAATATCGACGCTCTGGTTGGCCTTGTGAAAGTCTTTGAGCTTGGCTTCCACCGTCTTGACCGCTTTTCGCAGCTGCCCCTTCAGCCCTTCTTTCTCGGAAAGGCCTGCAACAGATCGCGCTTCGACAATTTTCTTTGATCCGGAAAGCGACTCATCAACAAGGATCGCCAGCCTTGCATTCTTGTTGCCTAACTCTGCAAAGTCTTCCTTGCTGCCCGCAGCAGTGGCTTCCATTTCGCTGACAAGGGCCAAATCACCATTTTGCAGGAATTGTTCCGTCAGAGATGCAATCCGCCCGATGCCGACTTCGGCCAGACCGAACGAAACGACATCCTCTTCAGCAAGGAGCGCGGCAGTCCAGGCCTCTTTCTTCTGCGCCTCACCCCAGTAAAAAGAACCGGAAAGCACCATCAGCCCGACCAGACCAAGCAACAAAACACCCCAAATACGATGTTTAAGCGTCATGACAAACCCCAATAAGTTTAAATCATACATTGCTGACCAAATCAGCAAACTTAACTATGATAAACTTTTCAGAAAATGATTATTCATTCGTTACCAGAAGGATAAATCTGGAAAATAGCAAGTATATATAGAAATATACAATCAAATCAAACGATATAGTATTCGATGCGAGCGCATTTATACGAAAATGATCAAAAAAATATTTGAACAAGTACAAGAATTTGAAAAGCAGAAACGCCCGCCATCGTGCTGGCTTATCGGAGAAAACAGAGAAATCCAGACAACAAAAAACGCGCTGGAAAAATCCAGCGCGTTTCATGTTCAGCAAACAAGTACCGTACGCTTAGCCCTGACGAGCTTTAAAGCGAGGATTCTTCTTGTTGATGATGTAAACACGACCCTTGCGGCGAACCATGCGGTTATCACGGTGACGCTTGGCAAGTGCTTTCAGAGAATTCTTGATTTTCATTGTCCCAAGCCTCGGCAATTATGCGAAACAAAAAGCGCGCCGAGGCGCGCAAAATTCGAAGCGGAAACTACGGCCAGTGACACCCTTTGTCAACTGGCAAATGACCATGACTCGCAAGATTCACGCGATCTTTTCAGATTTCCTGCCCCTTGATCGTCCGCAACTGTGCCAAAGAAGTCCAAATTCGCTTTCTTCCCCACATCTGGCCTACATTCGACCCATATAAGGATTGTCGGTGGCCTCTATACGCTCATTACCACCCCTTTAGGTCGATTCTTTCGAAAAAGCTCGACAGAAAGTGCACATTTAAATACGGTTTTTCCGAAAGATCTCAACGTTGCAGCGGGAGAATGCTCGATGGCTTTTGGCGGGTCTGCCGATCTAAACTGGCACCATAAAGAAACAGTACTGGTCGACATGAAATGGGTCAACAAAGTGATTATCGTTCATGTTGAAATGCGACAATTCGAAGAGGCCGAGCATCAGGGCCAGGCACCTTCGGTCATTCTGACACGCAAATCCCCCTCAAAGAGTGAGGATCTGGTTGTCGTCTCCGGTCGCGCAGGTACGCGTCTGCTGGTCTCCCTTGACCATCAGGACAAGCTGATCGGCCGCATCAACCAAAACAACCCCCATTCGGCCGGCACGGTCAAATGGGAGATCATCGCCTGAAGTTCGGCAATCGGGCGAAATCCAGACAAACATGCATCATCCACACAGGCAGCCTTCTGCCCGGTGATGGATTTGCGTTGTTTGCATGCTTGTTGAATCGGTTGAGGACAAAGAGCGTCATGCCTCTCGCGCTCTTAGCCTGCGCATGATAGCTTCAATCTGTAATTGCATTATCAAGTCAAAAGGTTGAATCGTGCCTACTCATCATACAGCCCCGCTCCGGGCGAACGATCCTTCCCTCATCCAACTGGGACGCGACCTCAGTGCAACATTGCTCGAAGGCAATCTCGACAAGTCTCTTGCCTTGCTGCTCACCCATGCGGAGCAAACAGGCTATTGCTTTTCTGAAGATATGCAGACCCGCCTACATAGGTCCTTGTCAGGCTACAAATCCTGACAATCGGCACGAAGTGCCAAAGCAGGAAGCGTCCTCACAAGACTGCGATACAATAATCTAGGTTGGTATAAAAAAAGAGCCATAGATCAGTCGACCAAAGGGCCGATTGATCTATGGCGCTTCTTACAGTCACAGATCAAATTGATCCACGACCACGATTGCCATTGCGACTGGCGTATCAGGCACACAATGGTGTTCTGATCGCGCAAACTGCCATCCTGCAAAAGCAGAACCGTCGATAGCAACCACCGATCCCATAAGAGAAAATGTAAGACACACCCCCGAAGACCGGCCAGCTTTTGGAGAGTCCCCCGATCCCCCAAAGCAAGGTCATTTTTATCATTTCATACTTAAAACTGCAACCGTTCACACTGCAGCTTTAAACCAATGCAATTATTTGTCGCATCAGATGCAGCATACATGCCTGGCAAGTGGCCAATATAAGAAATTTTATAAGGAATCTCCCTTAGAAAAAGCCAAGCCAAACGATTGCTTATCCACTTACCCTTACGTCATTCAAGAGTGAAACAGATGAAGAGCCCCTGCGAATCGATAGCACCTGTCGCTACGCAGAAAGCCTCATCACGTCGCTTGCAACATGGGTGAGCAGATCTCCCAACGAGATGCGCTAGTCTTGGTTCCAGCCGGTTGCCCCGACATCAACCCCACAAGCAAGCTATGTAAAAAGACAATTGGGACGGGACGCATTCTAGAAAACAAATGACACCCCGTCCGCCGCGATAATGATACGTGCGCCGGACGTGGTTCCTTTATCGATGAAGCAGGCCGTCATCGCTTCACACCTACCCTCAAGGGACTTGGCGCAGCGCAGATCAGCGCGATATCGTCAATTCAAACCGCCCGCCGCTTGGGGTGATGGAGAGTTGCTGATAGCTGGCAATGGTGGGGATATCGACATGCACATGGGCCGTTTCCGTCGCAGTGATACCGATCACTTGCGCACCGGCAGCAAGCCCGGCGGTGATCCCGGCAGAAGCATCCTCGAACACAACACACTTTGCCGGTGCCACGCCGACCAGATCGGCCCCTTTGAGGAACGGTTCAGGATCGGGCTTTCCTTTGGTGATATCATCGGCGGTAATGAACCGGTCTGATGCCGGAATCCCCGCAGCCCGAATGCGCGCACCGGCGACCGGCACAGACCCAGACGTCACAATGGTCCAAGGCACCGACAAGCGATCAAGCTGCGCGATGAAGTCAAGAGCCCCATCAAGGGCGACAATCCCCTCCACATCGGTGCTTTCCATGCGTTGCAGCCAGCGGATCTCCTCCTCGATAACCGCCTCATCCTTGCCTGACAGCAGATCACGGATGGATTCGTGCGCCGGACGCCCGTGAATTTTGGCGAGATAAATAGCAGGATCCAAATCGTGGCGCTCAAGCAGCGCACTCCAGCAGCGGGTCACTGGCGGAGTGGAATCAATCAATGTCCCATCAAGGTCAAACAGACAGGCGTCAAGCAACAGGGAATGGGACTTGGACATACATACCTCGCTAAAGCTGAAACCGGCCCGGAAAATCGATCAGAGCATGCGCATCTGAGGGCCATCAAGAGGCCCTTTCCTTACCATTCACTTGATTGAGGGGAAAGGCAAAATCAAAAAGGCACGCATTATCCCGGCTTTGAAGGCTGGCAGAATAGGCACCATCCTGTCTGGCATGTCAGCAACACAAGAGACCGAAATGCGTCCCCGTGCGTGGCCTTTTTTGCGTGCCAGACAGTCCCCAAAGAGGGGCAACAGGCGCAAACCACACAAGCAACCCGAATTGACCCATTTTCGGGTCGCACTCAGCCTTCATTCATGCCATATCTGGCTTGAAACAAGCGCCAGGCCATCGCCACCCGAGCAATGCGGCCGATATCTGGAAAGAAAGGCAAGCCATGTCCACCGCCATCATTATTCCTGCTCGTTATGGATCCAGCCGATTGCCCGGCAAACCGATGCTACCGATCCTAGCACCAGCATGCTCGAGCGCATATGGCGGATCGCCAAGGCAACGACGGGCTGCTCCCGTGTTGTCATCAGCACCGAGGATGAGCGCATCGTCAAACACGCGATGAGCTTTGGTGCCGAAGCGTTTCTGACCCCCGATAGCTGCCGCAACGGCTCGGAGCGTTGCTTTGCCACTTTGGAAGCCGCCAACATCACCGAGGATGCGATCCTCAATTTTCAGGGCGACGCAGTCCTCACTCCGCCGTGGGTGCTGCAAGCCATGATCGATGAATTTGCCCTAGCCAAAGATGGCTTTGACATCGTCACCCCGGCAACAATCCTTGATGACACGATGCTCAGGAACCTTGTCGAAAGCAAAAAGGCCAACCCCGCAAGCGGCACCACCGTGGTGTTTGACGCCAAACGCAACGCCCTTTACTTCTCGAAAATGATCCTGCCTTACATGCGCTCAACCGGTCACACCTCGGTCTATCGCCATATTGGCCTTTACGGTTATCGCCGCGAGGCGCTTGAGCGCTATGTCAAGCTCGCCCCCTCCCCGCTGGAATTAACCGAAGGCCTGGAGCAATTGCGGGCATTGGAAAATGGCATGAAAGTCCGCATCGTCACCGTCGATTATCAGGGCCGCACCCATGCCTCGGTTGATGCCCCCGATGATGTCAAAATCGTCGAAGACATCATCAACAAGGAAGGCGAACTGGTATCATGAAACTGATCCTTGTAAGACATGGCAACACCTTTGGCCCCGGAGACAAGGTCGTCTGGGTCGGTGCCCGCTCCGACCTCGATCTGGTAGAAAAGGGCAGAGAACAAGCAAAAGAGGTTGGCAAAGCCCTGAAGGCTGCTAGCGTCAAACCGGACTGCATCCTTTGCGGCCCGCTGAAACGCACCGTCCAAACCGCCCACATCATGGCTGATACCGCAGGCTGGGTCGACTTGACCCCGCAGGTGGATGACGCCCTGTGCGAAATCGATTACGGCACATGGGAAGGTCAGTCAAACGACGATATTCGCGCCGCTCATGGGGACAAGGATATCGATGGCTGGCAAAAACGGAGCATCTGGCCCGAAGGCTATGACTGGACCCCAAGCCCCGACGCCATTCTCAAGAGCTGGAACGCCATGATCGCGGCCATCCAAGAGCAACATGGCCGCGATGCAACCGCTGTCATCGTCACCAGCAACGGCATCCTGCGCATGGCAGCACCGCAATATGGCATCAAGGCCGAAGAGGCAAAGGTCGGCACCGGCCATATCTGCGTCATTGAGGATGGGGCCATCAAAGTCTGGAACAAACGCACGCTAAACTGAGGGCGGGCACCCCTGCCCCTCAGCCATCAAGACCCGATATTTGCGGCAGTTTTCAGGAGATCAGTCCCTGCTGCGCATCAACCCAAGGAACAAATCACCCCGGTCAACCGTTCTCCTTGAATGATCCTGCAAAAAAGCGTTCTGCAACCTCGTTTCCGAGCATTGCGCCCAAATCAAGGAACAGTCGTTAAATGAAAGACTTGACCAAATGGCAATGGGCATTGGTCCAAACCGCAAGACGCCTTTGGGTGCGCGCGGCCTTGATTGGCTCCCTTGGGGTGGGCGCAGCGATCCTTGCATCGGTAGTGGACCAGAAGCTACCGATCAATCTGGGCATCGATATCAGCGCCGAAGCCATTGACAGCATTCTGTCAATCATCGCAAGCAGCATGCTGGCTGTCACGACATTTTCCCTCAGCGTCATGACCTCGGCCTACCAGTCGGCCACCAGCAACGCGACCCCGCGAGCCAGCAAGCTGCTGATACAGGACAACATCTCCCAGATCGTTCTTTCCACCTTCGTTGGCTCGTTCCTGTTCAGCATTGTCGGATTGATTGTGCTCAAAACAGGGGCCTATGGGCCGAAAGGGCGGGTCGTGCTGTTTTCGGTCACGATTATCGTCATCTCCCTCATCGTTGTTTCCCTATTGCGCTGGATCGACTATCTCACTGAGCTGGGGCGGGTTGAAAATGCGGCGGACCGGGTGGAGCAAGCAGCCCGGAACGCCTTTTTGCTTCGCATGAAGACACCCTATCTGGGTGGCCGTCCCCTGAACGACAAAACAACAATCCCCCTTAGTGCAGAGGCCGTGTACCCCACCAAATCCGGCTATATTCAGCATATCGACATGAGCCATCTCTCCGACTGCACTGCCAATAACAATACCGATATTTATCTTGTTGCAACGCCCGGCTCCTTCGCATTCCCGGACACGCCTCTTGCCTATGTCCACACCAATCAGACAGACGAGGATGGTCACGGCCTGGAGGCATTGTGCAAATCAGTTCAGAAGGCCCTGACCATCGAGAATGAGCGCACCTTTGATCAGGATCCACGCTTCGGTCTGTGTGTGCTGAGCGAAATCGGCACGCGCGCCCTTTCCCCGGGCATCAATGATTCCGGCACGGCCATTGATGTGATTGGTCGCTTGACCCGTCTCATGCATCTTTGGGCCGAGCGTGAAGACATTGTGCCTGACGAAACCGAAGATCGCCAACAAGGCGACGTGAAATATAGCAACATCTATGTCCCACCGCTCACCTCGTCTGACCTTTTCGATGACGCCTTCAACCTGATCGCCCGGGACGGGCGCAGCCAGATTGAAGTCCAGTTGCGCCTGCGCAAGAATCTCAAACGGTTGAGCCGCATCGGAGATCAGGACTTCAAGGATGCAGCATTTGTTCAGGCTGCCCGTGCCATGAAACGCGCTGAAATCGGACTGGAAATCGAGGATGACAAAGAGCGCCTTGCCTCCATCATCATGAACGAAGATGCCGCGTCTGACGCCACCGAACAAACAACAGCGACCTCTTCTCAGTGAGCCTCTTCTCAGTGATCAGGCTGTCTCTGGCTGTTTGGAAACAGGCAGAGGGCTTGGAGATGTGGCGCGCGGTCGATTTGCGCGCTGCCCCGCCCAGACCGAAGAGAGAATGATCACCGCACCCAAAGTCTGCATCAGGGACAGAGACTGGCCAAGCAGCACCCAGCCGAGCAGCACCGCCGTCAACGGGCTCATCATGCCCAACATGGAAACCGTGCCGGGTTCAATCCGGGCAACACCGCGAAACCAGATGGCATAGGTCAGCGCCGCGCCAATCAACCCCAGCCAGACAAAACCCGCAATATTCGTAAGGGTCAGCGTGGGCAAGGCCGGTTCAAAAATAAACGCAAGTGGAGTGAGGATCAGTCCCCCGGCGGTCAATTGCCAGGCCGTGAAACTGAGCGCAGACACTGGCGGTTGCCATTTTCGACTAAGCACCGTCCCCGCCGCCATGGATGCCGCCCCCCCGATACCGGCCACAACGCCAATGGGATCAAGCTTGGCGTCCGGCCCGATGAGCAGGAGCGCCACTCCAAGGACACCGGTAGCCGCCGCCGCAACAGAAGCCGCCTTGATCGGCGTGCCAAGCCACCAGCGCGCCATGACGATCACGATCATCGCCTGCAAAGCACCCAAAGTCGCAGCGACACCGCCCGGAAGTCGATATGCCGCCACGAAAAGCAGCACCCAGAAGAGCGAGAAATTGAAACTGCCCAACAGGAACGTGCGCCCGAGCCAAGCACGAGGTGGCAGAGAACGCGTGACAGCAACCAGCAACAACCCGGCAGGCAATGCCCGCAGCGCGGCAAGCGTGATCGGATAGCCATCAGGCAACAGCTCGGTGGTCACGAGATACGTGCTGCCCCAAATAGCCGGGGCAAGCGCAGTCAGAAAGATATCAGACGTGCGTGACATGGTATGCATCTCCTGGTGCTTGGCTCAAGGGAGCAGATCAAGGGGCAAACGCGGACGGTCCGGACCTGCGCCCAAGCCAATATCGCGCATCAGGTGGCGTGCCAGTGCCCCAAGCCTCAAAGCCTGTGGACCCTGATCACGCCAGTTGTGACGGGCAAAGAGTGAAATAACCATAAGATAGCCCCTTTAGGCAAGCGACCGCATGCGCGATGAACCATTGAAGCACCAGCACCAGACACTATCGTGACAGGCATCAATTGTGATTGACACCATCAGGCAGCCTCCTCGATGAGCGAGACGCCGGACAAGGCGCTTGCAATCCGAGCAACATGCCTGCCCTGAAAACGGGCACCGGCAAGATCGATGCCCGTTGGCGCGCGTGATCCATCGCCGCCCGCAATGGTCCCGGCACCATATGGCGCCCCACCGACAATCCCATCGGCCGTTGTCTGACCAGCAAAACTGTAGGGCATGCCTACAATCAGCATGCCGAAATGCTGAAGCGGAATCTGCGTCGATAGGAGCGTCGCCTCATGGCCACCATGCTGCGAGCCGGTGGATGCGAACACTGCTGCAACCTTGCCCACCAATGCATTGCGCGCCCAAAGCCCACCGGCAGAATCAAGAAAGCCCTTCATCTGACCGGCCATCATGCCAAACAAGGTCGGTGTCCCAAAAATAATGGCTTCGTAATGTTCCAAATCCGCCGGACTGGCGACAGGCGTGTCATCTGCGACAAATCCTGCTTTGAGCCGAATGTCATCGGGAACGGTTTCCGGCACGCGCCGAATATCAACCGAGGTTCCCGGGATATCAAGGGCACCCTCAGCCTCTGCTTGGGCAAGGGCACGAACATGGCCATAGCTGGAATAATAAAGAACAAGAATACGGGTCATGAGATCCTCTCAGGAGTTGGTGTTCCATATCCCAGGAGAATGACGGATTGCACGGATCAGAATAATCGCCCTTTTGTCACTTCATTCTTTACGCACATTGAAGAATATCAGGCTGGCAAGGCGGCGCTGAGATGATCAAGAAACGCCCTCACTCTTGCGTCCATACCCAGACGCGAGGCTGTTACGGCAAAGATCTCAGGTGCAGGAAGTGCCCAGTCGGGCAATACGCGGACCAGCTCCCCCCGCGCCACAGGCGCGCTTGAGACGAAGTTCGGTAACGTGCCAATGCCCTCGCCCGCAATCAACAGATCGCGCAGCACTAGGCTGTTGCCCACACGTACGTGCGGATCCAGATCAATGGTCGCCTCTCCAAGAGGCCCATGAAGCGCCCAGCTGGTCAAATGGTTGGCCAGAAGAAAGCCGATGATCCGATGCTGCTTGATGTCTTCGGGAGATGTCGGCGTACCATAAGCTTCCAGATAGGAGGGAGCAGCGAAGATTTGCTGCCGCATCGTCCCGATCTTGCGGGCCACCAGCGCAGAATCCGGCATCCCCGACCGGATCCGGATTGACACATCGAACCCGCCCTCGACCATGTCCACCACTCGGTCATCCATCGACAAGGTGAGGCGCAAGTCGGGATAGGCCTTGAGAAAACCGGGCAACATCGGCGCGATCACGGTTTGCCCGAAAGAACTCGACACATTCACCTTCAAATGCCCACGCACCGCTCCGGCGCCATCGCGAATGCGGGTTTCGGTCTCAGCGACAGCATCCAGAATGCCCCTCGCCTCATCATAATAAAGACGCCCCGCATCAGTCAGTGACATGGAACGCGTGGTGCGTGTCAGAAGCGTCGCGCCCAGACTCTCCTCCAGCAGCTTGACTTCACGGCTCAAAAGCGCAGGGGAGACTCCAAGATCTTCCGCCGCACGGGCAAAACTGCCTCGCTCGACAATACGGCGGAATGCATGCATGACGGAAAGCTTGTCCATTCCAGTCCCCGATCTATCCTTACCTTGTCATTTCAGGCAGACGGCCTGTTTGGCCGCTGCAAAGTCCGGTTCAAACAATCAAACCAGATCAAGGCGACCTGAATCGCCCGTAAACCATTCATGGCACAGCTGCGAGCCCAATTGAATCGCCTCAATCAAAATCATAAGACATTTCATCCGGATCAATTCGGCTTCACCGCTCACAGGTCCACTGGGTGCGACGCCTCAAATACAAGATGAAATTCTGAATGTACGGAAAATTCAACAAAATCTATTGTTGCAAAAAGCGATTCCCGTTGCGTCCTGATCCCGTCCGACCAAAGCACTGAAGGCGCTTTGGTCAGCCGACAAACGGCAGCCTGACAATAAACGAGGGATAAAAAATAATTTCTGACACCCCACGAAATACCAACTGACGAAAAAACAAATTCTACCTTAGTCCATTAAGGTAGTTCAATTTTGCTTTCTTGATGAATAATTTAGTTTTTTGTTGCGCATTTATCTGTAAGTGAACAATAATTTTCTATATCAAAACATTATTTCATCAATCTTGAATTTACAGATTTTCGTTCCACCAGTCAGATTTCTTGGGAACATTATGCCAAACTCATCCACACCCCAACAGGCCCCAACCACCGCGCAGGATAAAGCAGCACTTGTTGCCAGAATAAGAGACAGCGTCATTGGCGAACGTGATTGGATATCTTCTGCGTTTGGACCTCGCCCGCTCATCTATGCAGATTACATCGCATCAGGCCGCTCTCTGACTTTTCTTGAAAGCAGGATCTGGGACACCGTGCTGCCGATCTATGGCAACACCCACACCGAAACATCATACACGGGCAGAGAAATCACGGCGCTCAGAGAAGAAGCGCGCGCCACAATTGCAAAGGCCGTGGGTGCTACGGATGAGCATTGCGTTCTGTTTTGCGGTCAGGGTGCCACCAGTGCAGTCGATCGACTGGTGCGTGGCATGATGGTTGAAGAACAGGTAAAAGACGGCCATCAAGCCGTCGTGTTCGTCGGTCCTTATGAACACCATTCCAATGATTTGCCATGGCGAGAAACCGGCGCGACCATTGAACGGATCGGCCTGGCTGCCGATGGTCGGCTCGATCTGGACCATCTCCAGTCCCGCTTAGCCGCCTATGACGATAAATATACCAAAATTGGCGCCTTTTCAGCGGCCTCCAATGTAACCGGTGTGCGCAGCGATCTGGCCTCTCTTGCCAAGATACTGCACGGGCACGGAGCCTGTTTCGTCTGTGACTTTGCCGCAGCAGCCCCTTATGTCGAAATGACACTGGCGCTAGAGGACAACGATCCGCAGGCCCGGATTGATGCGCTCTTCTTCTCTGGTCACAAATTCATCGGAGGACCGGGCGCGTCTGGCATTCTGGTGGCTGACAAATCCCTGTTCAAATCCACCAAGCCCGGCGTGACCGGGGGAGGAACAGTCAGTTACGTAACAGCACAAGACCAGATCTATGTCTCCCATCTTGAACGTCGCGAAGAGGCGGGAACGCCCAACATTGTTGCAGACATTCGGGCCGGAGCTGTCATGGCCCTCAAGGAAGCCGTTGGCAGTCAGGAAATTGAAGCCAGAGAAGAAGCGATCATTCAATCGGTGATGGCGCGCCTTGCCCAAGACCCGAACATCCATATTCTGGGGCCCGTCGATCAGCCGCGGATTGGTGTCTTGTCCTTCACCATCGAACAACAGGGACAATTGCTACATTATGGATACGTTGTTGCGCTGCTCAATGACCTGTTTGGCATTCAGGCCCGTGGTGGCTGCTCTTGCGCCGGTCCTTACGCGCATGATCTTCTCGACATTTCAACCGACAAATCCAAATGTTATGTCACCGCAATTGAGGACGGATACAGCCTCTTGCGCCCCGGCTGGGTGCGATTGGGCTTCAACTATTTCTTTGATAATCAGACCGTCGACTACATAACCGAAGCGATTTTGTTCGTTGCACGCTACGGACTGCATTTTCTGCAGGATTACGAAGTCGACAGCAGCAAGGCTGTCTGGAAGAACAAACATATCGAAAGCAGCGCACTGGCAAGTCTTGGCAATTTCTGGGACCAGTCATGCCCACCCAAGACCACGCCTTGCGGGGACATTTCAGGCTTTCTCAAAGAGGCAAGGGCATTGGCGTTGCAACGCCCTGCCCCAACCTTGCACCACAATCCTGTTTTTCGCTCTGACCTTGAAAGCCTAAGAGACTTCTGGATGCCACAGGACATCGAGGCTTCGAAACAGGAGCAAACAGCGCTAGAATTGGGATAGCGACCGGTTTATCCCGCGCCTTCACACTTTCCATAGATTGATCAACGATTGGACCAACAATGGCAAACGAAGAAACCTCCCCCACTATTACGCTTGAGCAGCTATCTGGCGCCTACACCATGCGCGCCAAATTCTACAAGCATATGTTCGATATCTTGCGAGAGACATATGACGACGATACGGCCGTAAAGCTGATGAGCCAAGCAACCTATCGTCTGGGCTCGGAAATGGGTGAAAAACTCAAACCCCACGGCCCGACAAACATCGAAGCGCTGACCGAGCAGTTTCTTCAGGGCATCCCCTGCAAGGACCACCTCTTCGCACCAGAACTGCGCAAATGCGATGAGGACGGCATGGAAATCCAGTTCCACACCTGTCCGCTCAAAACCTCCTGGGAAGCCGACGGCCGTGAAGGGGACGAGCTTGAAATGCTGTGTCGGTCTGCGGGTGCCATTGACGCAGGCATGTTCACCACCGCAGGCTTTACCTTCGAGGGCGAAACATGGAAGCCGGGAAAAACCGGATGCTGCCGTCTCATTGTCAAACCCGGCCCAACAGCGGACGCTTGATTTGTTGCCGACATCCTTCAAAACGGCACAGAAAATGCACAGACTGAATATCCAATAAAACTCAAAAATCCAATAAGCCCGAGACAAACACGGGCACGTAGCAATCACCAACAGGCAAGGAACATTTCAATGATTGTATCTAGAAAGACGCTATTGTCTCTGACTGCGCTCTTCGTGAGTGCGCCCATCGCGGCATTTGCTGCAGACAGCGTAAAAATCGGCTACCAATTGCCCCTGACAGGCAGTCATTCCCAATATGGTCAAGGCTTCAAGGACGCAGCTGAGATTGCCCTGTCCAAGTTTAACGCCTCAGGCAAGCTGCCCGTTCCCGTTGAAATTATTTTTGAAGACTCCCGCTCTGATGCAAAAGAAGGCATCACGATTGCCCGAAAATTCGTCGACGATGATGAAATTGTTGGCGTTTTAGGTGATTTTACGTCCACTGTTTCCATGGCCGCCGCACAGGTCTATCGCAAATCAGGCATGGTTCAGCTTTCGCAAACCGCTTCGCATCCGGATTTTGCCAAAATCTCCAAGTGGCAGTTCCGTAACATCACCACGCAAAATCAGGAAGGCGCAGTCAACGCCGAATGGTTGATGAGCAAGGGGATCAAAAAGGTTGCGGTCATTGCAGAGCAAAGCGATTGGGGCCAGTCGGTCGTCAAAGGGTTTGAAAAGCCATTCACAGCAGCCGGCGGAGAGGTCGTCTATACGGAATTCTTCAACCGAGGCCTTGCCGATTTCCGCTCCATCATCACCAAGATTGCCGATCAGAAGCCCGATGCAGTCTATACAGGTTTCTTCTATGAAGATGGAGCCCAGTTCCTCAAACAGATGAAACAGCTCGATGTTTCAATCCCCATCTATTCCACCTCTGCTGCCTATAACGACAAACTGATCGAACTGGCAGGGGATGCCGCTGATGGTCTGTTCCTGACGGTCACCTTCCTGCCCAACCGTGCAGAACCTCATGTTCAGGAATTTGTCTCGGAATGGAAAAAGACCCACGATCTCGCACCGGGTCAGTTCCCTGCACAGGCCTATGATGCGGTCAACATCATGCTCGACGCGGTCGTGAAAGCCTATCCCGATATCACCCGTGAGAGCCTGCGCGAAGCTGTTGCTCAAACCAAGAACTTCCCCGGCGTTACTGGCGACACGTCCTTTGACGAGAATGGCGAACCGGAAAAACAGCTGGCCAAAGCCACGGTCGAATCAGGTGCCTTCAAAGAAATGAAGTAACGAGTGGACCCTGTTCCCTTCCTCCTCGACATCAGCCCGGCCCTTTGCCGGGCTGACATCAGAAATCAGTAAAACGGGAATATCATTGTGGATCCGTATATCTTACAGCAGCTGGCCATCGGTCTGTCACTGGGCATGATCTACGCCCTGATAGCCATTGGTTTCACCCTGATCTTCGGTGTGTTAAATGTCGTGAACTTTGCCCATGGCGAGGTTTATACCATCGGTGCATATGCCGGTTTGTTCGCGATCACGGCGCTCGCTCCGCCGTTATTTGTCGTCCTGCTCGTGGCGGTTGCCGCCGGAGCACTGGCAGGCATCAGCCTTGAAAGACTGGCCTTCAAGCCGTTTCGTCGCTTTTCGGATGAAGCATCTCTCAAATCCAAAGCCATGCGGGAAGCCACATTGATGTCTTCTCTGGCAGTGTCGATCATCGCCCGCGAAGGCATGGAGCATCTGTTCGGGTCCGAATTCCAAACCATCAATCTGGATTATCTCATCAACACCCATATCAGCCTTGGGCCTGTGACCATCGTCAATGGTGACCTGATCATTTTCGCTGTCACACTGATCATGCTGATCGGCCTGCAATGGATCCTCAAATACACCTCGATCGGCCTGTCGATTCGCGCCGTATCCAACAATGCTCTGGGAGCAAAATATTGCGGCATCGATACCGACCGCACCATTATTTTCACCTTCATCATCGGCTCATCCATGGGTGCCTTGGCGGGCATGCTGGTGGGGCTCTATTATGGTGCAATCTTCCCTGCCATGGGTTTTCTTCCGGGCATCAAAGCCTTTGTGGCGATGGTTATGGGCGGCCTGTCCTCCATCCCCGGCGCGGTCATCTGCGCAATCATTTTGGGCCTTTCAGAGAGTCTGGCCACCAGCTTCATGTCGTCCGTGTGGTCTGACATGGTTGCCTACACATTCCTTCTGGTAACGTTGATCTTCTTCCCACAGGGCCTCTTTGGGGCAAGGAGGGAACGTGTATAAACCTCTGCTCATCAAAAGCCTGTTGCTGATCCTCGCTCTGGGGGCGATCCCCGCCCTGCTGGCAGCCTTTGATCAGGGCTACTATTATCAGGTTGCCATGATCGCATTCGTCTTCATGCTTCTGGCAGCGTCCCTGCATTTGGTCACAGGGGTCGCGGGTCTGCTCCATCTTGGCCACGCTTCGCTTTATGGGGTGGGGTCTTATGTCGCCGCCCTTCTGGGATCAAAGCTTGATATCGGCTTTACAATTGGTCTGCCGCTGGCGGGTCTGGCATCCGCCTTCATCGCCTTTCTGGTCGCCCTGCCCACCATGCGACTTGTCTTCATTTATTTTGCAGTGGCAACGCTGGGCATCGGCCAAATGCTGTTTCTGATCTTTCAGAACTGGATCGATGTCACGAACGGCCCCAATGGCGTTCTGCTCTTCTCAGGCATCAATCTGTTTGGCTTTGAAGTCAGCAGCGACCTTGGCATCTATTATGTCGTGGCAATCATCGTGCTCGTCTCCATCTGGATCATCGATCGCCTCAGCCACTCCTATTATGGCAATGCCTTGCGGTCTCTGCGCGAGGATGACCAATGTGCCTCGGCAATGGGGATCAATGTCACGATCCTGAAAATACAGGCCTTTGTGATATCCGCTTTCTTTGCGGGCATCGCTGGTGCCCTTTGGGCCTATACCACCGGCTACATTTCTCCCAATGACTTCAATTTCTCCCAGTCCATCCTTGTGCTTGCAATGGTGGTTGTCGGAGGTCTGGGTTCGCTTCCGGGGGCACTCATCGGCGCCCTTCTGCTGATCCTGTTGCCCGAAGTGCTCCGAGGCGTCGGCGACATCCGAAATATTATCGTCGGCCTTGTGATGTTCGGAGCAATCCTGTTTCTGCCCAAAGGCTTGTTCGGTGAGGTCTCCGCCCTCAATCTGGCCCGACGTTTCCTTGGAGCGCACTGGACAGGGTCCAAGGGACAGGAAGGGATCGGGTGGAAGTCATGACGATACTCGAACTGGATGCACTGACCCGCACCTTTGGCGGTCTGAAAGCCGTCGACAATGTTTCCATCGAACTTGCTGAAGGCGAATTGATGGGGCTGATCGGACCGAATGGCGCAGGCAAAACCACTCTCTTTAACCTGATTTCCGGCTTCACGCCGCCCACCTCAGGGGACGTCTTGTTCAAAGGTGAGAAGATTACAGGATTGGCTGCCAACAAGATTGCGCACAAGGGCATGTCGCGCACCTTCCAGAATTTGCGCGTCTTTCCCAATATGACGGTGTTTGACAACATCACCGTCGGTGCTCTGGGCATTGCTGGTGTCACCCCGCTTTCCTCACTCATCGGCGGGAAAGCGAAAGCCAATCAGATTTCTCAAAGAAGCTGGGAAATGCTTGAGAAAGTCGGACTTGCCGAGCATGCCGATGATCTCGCCGCAAACCTCTCCTACGGCAAGCGGAAATATCTTGAAATCGCCCGCGCTCTGGCCATGAAGCCAGAACTGCTCATTCTCGATGAACCAGCAGCAGGCATGAATGACACGGAAACCGCCGAACTTGCCCAATTCATCAAAAGCCTCAAACAAGAAGGTTTGACCATCATGCTCGTTGAGCATGACATGGGCCTCGTGATGGGCATATGCGATCGCATTGTCGTGCTCGCATCCGGCAGCAAGATTGCCGATGATGTGCCTGCCAATGTCCGCAAGGATCCCGCTGTTCTGGAAGCCTATTTGGGGAGCGATGAGCAATGAGCAATCTTCTCGAGATAAAGAATCTCTCACTCAAAATCGGGGTTCAGGAGATTCTTCACGATGTCAGCGTATCCCTGCCGGAAAAGGGGATCGTGTCCGTGCTTGGAGCCAATGGTGTCGGCAAAACATCGCTCATGCGGTGCATCTCGGGCATCTATTCGGCCACCGGGGGCGAAATCTTGCTCGATGGCCAAGACATTTCAGGCCTCAAAAGCAACGAGATCGTTGATCGTGGAGTCATGCAAGCCCCCGAAGGTCGACAGATTTTCTCCAACATGACAGTGCTTGAAAACCTTATTGTCGGCGGTGGTCCGCTGGGCCGGCAAGAACTAGACAGTGTCTTGTCCTTGTTCCCGGTTCTCAGGGAAAGGCTCAAACAACAAGCAGGCTCCATGTCCGGTGGCGAGCAACAGATGCTGTGCATCGGCAGGGCCTTGATGCGCAAGCCCAAAGTCCTGCTTCTGGACGAGCCATCTCTTGGCCTTGCACCGCGACTGGTCGGATTCATCTGCGATCTTGTGTCAAAAATTCGGCAAGAAGGCTACGCGGTTCTGCTCGTTGAGCAGAATGTCAAAGCAGCCCTTCGCGTCTCAGATCACGCCTACGTCATTGAACATGGCAAGATCGTGGTGGACGGCAAGTCGCAGGACTTGGCAAACGACCCCCGCATTGCAGAGGCCTATCTGGGAGGCCATGTCCATTGAGCCGTTCTTCTCCCCCATCAACACCATGTCAAATACTGAGCATCGGAGTGTCTCAATGGCAAACACGGTAGCCTTCCCCCCCACCATATGGGCACAAACAGCCCCTCCACGCGAACCAACCACCGCACTTGAGGGCAAAAAAGAGACCGATACCGTCATCATCGGCGGAGGCTTCACCGGTCTTGGGGCGGCACGGCATCTTGCCAAGTCCGGACATAATGTCATTCTGCTCGAAGGCATGGCCATTGGCTGGGGCGCATCTGGCCGCAACAATGGGCAGGTCATCCCCACGCTCACCGCAGCGGAACCCGACGCATGGGTCGCCCGATTTGGAGAGACCGGCAGACGCTTTTCAGAATTGATCGGAGCGTCTGCCGATATGCTGTTTTCCGCCATCCGAGAGGACGATATCGTCAAGGCTGCAGATGCAGAGCAAACCGGCTGGTTCCAGCCAGCCCATTCCCCCGGCCGCACCAAACTGAGCCAGAAGCGCGTGGAAACCTGGCGCCGTTTTGGACTGGAAACACACTATCTTGATCGTGCTGCAACCACCGAGCTGCTTGGCACAGACCGTTGGTATGGCGGCATGCTGGCCCCCAGCGGCGGCCACATCAACCCGTTGGGGCTGGCTCGCGGTCTGGCGGGATCCGTTGAAGCCCTTGGCGTACAAATCTTCGAACAAAGCCCGGTGCTGAGCTACGCCCATGACGGTGCGAAATGGATCGTCAAGACCGCAAAGGGCGAGGTCACGGCTCGCGCGCTGATTTTGGCGACCAATGCCTATACCGGCGAAATCGTCCCGAACCTGAGCAGCAGGTTGGCCCGCTCGATAGTGCCGGTCAATTCCTGGCAGATGTCGACCGAGCCCTTGTCGAGCGACTTGCAGGCAACGATTCTGCCCGGCAGGCAGGCCGTGTCCGACACGCGCGGAGACTTGCGTTTCTTCCATTATGACAGGGACAATCGCCTGATCACAGGGGGCGCGATCATGGGCTTTGGTGATCTGACTGCACGAATTGCCCATAAGGCCGCGCACAATCTTGCCGATAGCTTCCCTCAATTGTCTCCCCCCAAAATGACCCATGTCTGGAATGGCTATCTTTCCATGAACTGGGATCGTTTCCCGCGCGTCCACAATCTGGGGCCAAATGGCTGGACGTGGATTGGCTGCAACGGTCGCGGTGTCGCGCTGGGCTACGCGCTCGGACGCGAGATGGCCCGGGCAATCGCAGGTGAGGACGTGGCAGGTCTTGCCCTTCCCACCACAACGCCAAAGGCTTTGCCATTCCATGCGATCGGCAGAAAGATCGCCCCCTTCTATCTCGCCTGGTACCAGTTCAAGGACAAACGCGAACCCAAACTCTAGAGAAAGCCGCCATGAAAGACATTCCCATTCTGGAGCGTCGCCGCATTGAAGCGATGATCCTCAAACATGTACTTGATGTCATCACCGAGCGATCCGGTAGAGAAGAAGCCGAGGCCGTGATTGGAGAAACCTGTTCTCGCTCTGCGATTGAACAGGGAAAAAGCCTTGCCGAAGATCTGGGCCACGCCCCCGATCTGGCTGATTTTGCAGCCATTTTGCCCAATTGGACCAAGGAAGACGCCCTGCAAATGGATGTTCTGGTCGCCGAAAAAGAGAAAATGGAGTTCAACGTCACCCGGTGCCGCTATTCAGAAATGTATCGCGAAATGGGTTTGGGTGACATCGGACACTTATTATCCTGCAATCGGGACGGTGATTTCTGTATCGGCTATAACGAAGATATCGAACTGACGCGCACGCAAACCATCATGCAAGGCGCGTCCCACTGCGATTTCCGATACAAGATGAAGAAAGGGTAGATCATGGCTGTCGAAAACTGGGTTTCTCGTGATCTTGACTATCTAATGGCATTTCGACACGATTTGCATGAAAATCCCGAATTGCTCTATGAGGTTCATCGCACAGCCAAAAAGGTTGCCGACGCATTGCGCGATGCCGGTGTCGATGAAGTCGTGGAAGGGTTGGGGCAAACCGGTGTTGTCGGGGTTATTCGGGGCCAAAGCAACAACTCTGGCAAAATCATTGGTTTGCGCGCCGACATGGATGCCTTGCCAATCGAAGAGGCCACCGGCCTGCCTCATGCCTCCAAAGTGCCGGGCAAAATGCATGCATGCGGTCATGATGGCCACTCCACCATGTTGCTGGGGGCCGCACGTCATCTGGCCGCGTCCAGAGCATTTGATGGAACAGTGATCGTGATCTTCCAGCCCGCAGAAGAAGGGGGCGCAGGGGCACAAGCCATGATCGAAGACGGGTTATTCGATCGCTGGCCCTGCAATGAAGTCTATGGCATGCACAACATGCCCGGGCTTGATATTGGCAAATTCGCGACAGCGCCTGGCCCGAATATGGGGGCCGTCGACATGCTCGACATCACCATCACTGGCAAAGGCGGGCATGCAGCAGAACCTCACAATTCGATTGACCCTTTCCCCGCGCTGGCAGGCATCATTCAAGCCCTTCAAAGCATGAGCGCGCGAAGCGTCGATCCGTTTGAATCTCACGTGGTGTCGTTATGCGCGATTGAAGGGGGCAATGCACACAATGTCATTCCACAGCAACTCAAGCTCAAAGGCACGGTCCGCACCCTCAACAAGGACGTTCAGGACCATGTGGAAGAGCGTGTGAAGCAGATTATCACTCAGATCGCTGCAGGCAATGGCTGCGTCGGCGAGGTTGAGTATGTGCGCAGTTACCCTGTCCTGATCAATCACGAAGACCACACAGAGTTTGCTGCCAAAGCGGCACGCAGCATCGCAGGCGAAGACAATGTGATAACCGATATGGTGCCCACTCTGGGTGGCGAAGACTTCGCCTTCATGCTGAACAAGGTTCCGGGCATGATGATCAATATCGGCAATGGCCCGTCTGCAAATCTTCATCACCCAGAATATGAATTCAATGATGAAGCGATCGGTTGGGGTTGTTCCTTTTGGGTGCAACTTGTCAGGGATCGTTTGGGGACAGTCTGACCATCTGGTCTGGTTGGCCCAAAGATCCAGGACCATCCAGTTGGCCGCATCCGCATGGTCGGATGCGGCACTCCATGATGTCAGCGGATGCGCTGCTCGGCTTGGTCAAACAAACAGATATGGTGTTCATCCACCCCAAGACCCAGCATACTTCCGCTTGGTGAGATAGCGCCTCTCTCCACATTCACAGTGCAACTCTTGTCACCGATTTTCCCATAGAGATAACTCGCCCCGCCGAGAAATTCGGAGAAATTGACATTGAACGGGACAGGTGCCTGACCCTCTTTAGCCAAATGCCAATGTTCCGGCCTGATGCCGACAAAAACCGGTGTTCCGTCCGGCGGCGGATTGCGCAAGGGGCACGTTTTGAGCCTGACACCGGCAACATCCACGCCATCGGAGCGCATGATACCATCGAGAAAATTCATCTTGGGACTGCCGATAAACCCTCCCACAAACATATTGTCAGGATCGTCATACAATGTAGACGGCGAGCCCACTTGCTCGACGCGACCATCACGCAGAACAACGATCTTGTCGGCCAGCGTCATGGCTTCGGTTTGATCATGGGTTACATAAATCATCGTGTTGCCGAGCTTCTGGTGCAAGCGGGCGATCTCGATGCGCATATCGACGCGCAATTCCGCATCAAGGTTGGAGAGTGGTTCGTCGAACAGAAAAACATCCGGGTCTCGGACAATGGCGCGACCGATGGCGACACGTTGGCGCTGTCCACCCGAAAGCTGGCCCGGTCGTCGATCCAGATAATCATTGAGTTGCAGCACGTCGGCGGCCTGTTGGACCTTTGCGGCAACCTCCGCTTTGGATCGCCCGGCAACCTTCAGACCAAAGCCCATATTCTGCGCGACCGTCATGTGCGGATACAGAGCATAATTCTGAAAGACCATGGCAATCCCGCGATCAGACGGGTCTTCTTCCGTGACATCCTTGCCTGCAATCAAGACATCCCCGCACGTCACCTCCTCAAGGCCCGCAATCAAGCGCAAAAGCGTGGACTTGCCGCATCCTGATGGTCCGACAAAGACGACGAACTCGCCCCCTTCGATTTCAAGATCCACATCGAGAATAACCTGAACCGTGCCGAAGGATTTGCTGACGCGCTTTAGACGCACGCCAGCCCGTTTTTGTATGTGATCGAGAGTCACTTGCTCATTCATGGTCATGCCTCCCTGCGCAGCCAGACGAGCATTTCGCCCGGTTCACGATTATCCCATAGATAATAAGGGATCGCTTTGAGTGTCGCGGATTTTCGCGCTGGTGGCTCGGGGTTGTAAAGAGCCTCATCACAGCGATATTCAACCAACGCGTCAACATTCAAAGCCACAGTGTCAGGCCAGACGGTGGATTGAGTGGTCTTAATCGGCGCCCTATCCTTGACGACATAGCAATTCAGTGGGGCGTCATGATCCACGCCCTCGACACAATAGACGATTGGCCCGCGCAGCATGGCAACGCGCCCCTGATCGTGGGCAATCTTTGTGTTGGCAAAGAGCTTTTGTGGTTGCATGTCGAGGTCAATAGACAGGGTGTCACCGGTCTGCCAGATACGCGAAAGGCGCAGATAACCTTTGTCCGCTTTGGCCTCGATTGGTGCGCCATTCAGGCAAAGGGAATGGCTGCCAGCCCATTGAGGAATGCGCAGAGACAAGGTGAAGCGGGTGGGTGCATCGAGTTGGAAGTCAAATTCGACAAGGCCATCGGCAGGATATTTGGTCGTCTGCATAAGGGTGAGGTTCGCGCCTGCAACTTGAAGATCCGCCTTGTTCTGGCAATAAAGATGCACCGCAATCTCATCTTCGGACACCCCGTAGAAATAGGTGCCAATGGACGCCAGAAGCCGCGATACATTGGGCGGACAGCAGGGGCAACGATGCCAGTGCCAGCGGTGATGATGCCCATGGCTTTCCAGGGGGTTGTCATAGAAGAACTGACTGCCCTTGTCCGAAAGGCCAGCCAACACATTGTTGTAAAGGGCCCGCTCCATAACGTCGGAATAACGCGCATCGGGTTCCCGTCCAAGCATGCGACTGGCCCAGAAGACAAGCGCCACCGCAGCACAGGTTTCCGCATAGGCGGAATCATTGGGCAGATCATAGTCGAAGGTCAGCCCTTCATTGTCTTTCGATGGTCCAAAACCGCCAGTGACATAGAGGTTGCGCTCGGTCAAATGCTCCCAGAGGGCATTCAGTGCCGGGTCAAGACTATCGTCGGAAAATTCGGTCGCCACGTCGGCCATGCCCGCATAGAGATAGGCTGCGCGTACGGCGTGGCCCACCACTTCGCGCTGTTCGCGCACGGGCTTGTGCGCCTGACAATATTCCAGCGTCGAGAAATGAAAATCCTCCGGACTTTCGCCGCGTTCATGCGCCTCGGCATCAAAATAATTCGGCTCCTCGCCTCGAACATCGACGAAGAATTTCGCCAGATCCAGATAGCGCTGCTCACCGGTCACGCGCCCAAGCTTGACCAGAGCCAGTTCCAGTTCGGGATGCCCCGGATAGCCGCGTTTATTGCCCGCTTGAGGGCCAAAAGTCGCGTCAATACAGTCTGCATAGCGACACATGATATCTAGAAACTTGCGCTTGCCCGTAGCATGGTAATAGGCGATTGCCCCTTCCATCAGATGGCCCGCATTGTAAAGCTCATGCCGATCGCGCAGGTTGGTCCAGCGCTTGCCCGGTTCAATGCGTTGATACCAGGAATTGAGATACCCATCCTCGTCCTGCAAGCGGCCATAGGCGTCTATTATGGTGTCGACCTGCGCTTCTAGTTGGGCATCGCGATGACGATAGAGCGCATAAGCCGCTGTCTCGATGCTCTTGCCGAAATCGGAGTCCCAAAACATTTGCGTTGTGACGGTGTTGTTGTGCTGGAAGGGAATAACAATGCCGGGATTGGGCAGATCGGGGTCGACCTGTTCCAGCATGCGAGCTTCCATGCAGCGGTCCAGAAGGATCTTGGATGTTGTGGTCGCGATCACGTCAATCTTGGGGCCGAAAAAGCCCCCAACGTCAATCTGATTAACCGCAAGAGGACGGAATTTCGCCTTGGGAGGGATGACGCCAGTGGTCGTGTTGGTTTGTTGTGTGTTCATTTTCTTGTCCCTGTTCAGGAAGAAACCTATTTGACGGCACCGGCCGTAAGACCCCGGATGTAGGATCTTTGAAGAATGAGAAAGAGGATCATGCACGGGATCATCATCAGGGTGACACCTGCTTGCACAGCGCCCCAGTCGACCGAACCGAAACGCCCATAGCGCACGGCGGTCATGAGGACCGGCATGGTGAATTTGCTCTGGTCGGTGAGCAGCACCAGCGCGGCAAGAAACTCGTTCCATGCATTGAGGAAGGCGAACAATCCCACGGTGACGATGCCGGGCAGAACCAGAGGCCCCATCACCTGAACCAGCATCCGCCAGCCCTTCACGCCATCCACGCGGGCCGCTTCCTCGATTTCCTTTGGCACCGCATCAAACGCATTGCGCATCATGAAAACGGAAAAGGGCAATTGCAGCGTCGTATAGATCAGGACCAAGCCGATGAGCGTATTCTGAAGCCCCAGCTTTGCCAGCAGAAGGAACAAAGGCGTCAGAATTGACTGGAACGGGATCATCATCGTTGACAGGATAAGCACGAAAATGAAGTTCTTGAGGGGAAACCGATAGCGCGAGAAACCATAACCTGCGAGCAGGGCAACCACGATGGTCAGCACGGAAGTTCCAACGGACACAAACAGCGAGTTGCCCGCATAATGGAGGACCGACTGACCGAAATTTTCCAGCCGGTCATAGCTATCGATGCTGAAACCATGGCGAGGCCAAGGGGGGAGCGGCGGGGTGGTTGACTCCGCAGGAGACCGGAAGCTTGATAACACGACCCAGACCAGGGGCGTGAGGAACAGCAACGACACCAGCGTGGCTGTGACGTGAAACAGCACCTTGTGATAACGATAGCGCCCTTTGCGGGGTGCCGGAGCATCGCTGTTTGCCGGTTTGTGCTGCATGGTTATGGCGTTCATTTCTTTGCCTCCTTGTCGCTCAGGAGGGTCAGTTGGATGACGCTGAGAACCAACAGGATCAACAACAGCACCATCGAGAGAGCCGCACCATAGCCAAGGCGGAAAGAAACAAAGCTCTCGTTGAAGATCTTGTAAACCGCGGTCACCGTGCTGTTTTGCGGCCCACCATTGAGAATGATGTAGAATTGATCAAAAGCCAGCATGGACCCCGAGATGCACAGGATGAGCGCAAGGGCAAAGGGTTTGCGGATGAGCGGCATGATGATGTAACGGAACCTCTGAGGCCACTTGGCACCGTCAATGCGCGCCGCTTCGATATAGTCTGTCGGAACGGATTGCAGACCACTCATCAGGATCACCATGAAAAAGCCCGCCATCTTCCAGATGACCATGGCGATCACCGACCAGAAGGCTGGTGTGAAATTCGCCAGAATATTCACTCTATTGGTGGTCAGACCGATATTTTGCGCCAAGGGAGAAAACAGGCCGGAATCGACATTTGAAAGCCACACCCACAGCAAAGCAGCCGAGGCAAATCCTGTGACGACGGGCAGAAAGAAGATCGTCCGATACAGTGAGATTGCCTTGCCCTGCCCTTGCACGATCAGAGCCAGCGCCATGGCAATGCCCAACAGCCCGATGGTGATGACGACGGTATATTGGATGGTGAACCACAAGGACGACCAGAAACTCTTGTCGGTTAGGAGACGTTCGTAATTGTCGAGGCCGACCCAACGCGGGAACCCCATCAAGGGCCATTTGTGCAGCGACATCCAGGCCGCCATAGCAAGAGGGACAAGAAAGAACACAATGACAAGGAGCAGGGCCGGGAGCACGAACAAAAGCCCGTTCCATTGCGCTAGTCTGTGCCGTTTGCGTCGTTTGGGCACAGATGTCTCGGAGCCTGCCGTGAGACTGTCGGTCATGGAAAGATCCTTAAGAGCAGAGAGCCGAAAGGTCCGCCGACTGGAGACTTGATCCCAGTCGGCGGTTGCTGCAAGCGGTAGATTGGAGGATCTTACCGGGAGCTATCGATGATGGACTGCATCTCTTCTTGAGCGTCGTCCATGGCTTCATCGACTTCTTGGCTGCTTTCAGCAAAGAAGGCTTTGTTGAGCATGGTAATCCATGGCCCATTCTGAGAGTTGATCAGATCGTTAAAGACCGGGCTGTAGGGCGTGCGACCACGATCCATTGCCTTGGCCGCAATCAGATACCGCGCATCAAGCCCGTCAAGTGCGACTTCGGCAACGTCGGCGCGAACCGGAAGCGAGCCGTTTTTGGCGAGAATCGTCTGACCTTCCGGCGAGTAGGCGAACTCTATAAAGGACTGAATGGCTGGCATTTTTTCATCGTCGGTCGCGGCTGAAACGACGATGTTGTCCCCCCCGGCAAAGGAAGACCAGTTGCCATCCTTACCCGGCAGATAGGTCACGCCATATTTGAGATCAGGATATTGATTGTTCAACGCTCCGATCGCAAAGGAGCCAGAGGGTGCGATGCCGATATTGCCACCCGCAAAGGCCGCAAAGAAGTTCACACCAGCATCGGTCTGCGATCCGGCGGGCACCAGACCATCTTTGACCATGCCACGGTAGAATTCGATCGCGTCTTTCATCTGCGGTGTCTTAACCGTCGCCTTCGCGCCTTCGCCTTCAAACAGGTTGCCACCCGAAGCCCAGACCAGCGGTGTGAAGGTAAAGATGTTGCAGCCACCGCAATTACCGGAAAAATAGTAGCCATAGGTTTCGTCACCAAGGGCAGCAACAGCCTCTGCATCCTTGCGGATTTCCTCCCAGGTGGTCGGCGCCTTCTCGGGATCAAGACCGGCTTTTTCGAACAGATTCTTGTTCCAGATCAGAACCGAAGCATCAGCTGAGAAAGGCATGCCATAGATCTTTCCATCATACGTACCGACGCTCAGATGCGCCTTGGAAAGCTTGTCATAATAGGGCAGCCCCTTGGCAAAGTCGGTCATATCCTTGAGCTGACCGGCCATCGCGAAGGAAGGCGTATAGATAAGATCAAGGGACAAAGCGTCCGGTTGGGATCCCCCCGCCGCTGCGATGGCATATTTCTGAACCAGTTCGTTGACTGGTACGATTTGCAGTTCGGCCTTGTCCTCTCCCTTGGCGTTGAAAGCTTCAACGAGCTTTGGCATGAATTCCGATCCGTCCGAACGGACCCAAAGGGAAAAGGTCTCCGCCTGTGCAAGGCTGGGCAGGGCGAGTGCGGCGATGGCAACACCACCGAGTAATGCTTTAAGGGTCACTTGTCTTCCTCCTCTTAGGTTGCCTCACCGAGCAGATTGATGAGACAACGTTTGCGCTAATTGCATATTGTTCGCCCTAGCGACGTGTCGTGAGCGATACAGGAACTTATTGTCCGCCTACTCGGACGGCTCTCCTCCGCAAGACTGCCGCACGACCAAACGGCACGGCAGCTTTCTCAAGCCAGGCTCGATTGGCTTGCCTTCAATCATATCGAGCAGTGCCAACCCAGCACTTGTGCCCAGGCAAGTCAGCCCCATATCCACCGTGCTAAGGGGCGGCCGTGTTGCGTTGGCGAACACTTCCCAATTGTCAAAGCCCACAATGGCAACATCGTCAGGGACCTTGATCCCTATATGTGCAAAGGCATCAACAACGCCTCTGGCTATTTGATCATTTCCGCAGAAGATGGCATCGGGTCGATCCGCGGTGGCGTCAAAAAGCCTGTAAGCCGTCTCGTAGCCATGCGCCTCGGTCCAGTTGCCAAAGATCGCTTCACAGTGGGGCGCAAGCCCGGCCTCTTGAAGGGCGGCCTTCCATCCAGCATCGCGCAGATGCGCGGCCTCAAAAGACGACATGCCAGTGATATGCGCAATCTTGCGTCGTCCCAGCGAGATCAAATGCTGGGTCGCGATCTTGGCGGCGTTGAAATCATCAGGCACGAACCCGATCGAACCGTCCGGACATTTGGAATAAACATAGACAACCGGCATGCCGAGCCGTGAAACATCCACTGGCAGGTCGCGATCAATGCGCTTGCCGGTGATCACCAATCCGTCGACCCTCTTTTCTTCCATTGCACGCAAGTTGAGCTGCATCCGTTTTGGCTCTTTCTCGCCTGCACTCAGAAAAACCGATACCCCGCGATCGGTCATGGCCGTGGAAAGACCTGCTGCGACCGGAAGGGTGAATCGCCCATAGGTGTCATCGGTCAACAGACCAAGGGTGAATGAACGCTGTTGAACGAGCCCCCGCGCCATGGTGTTCGGGCGATAATCAAGATCCTTGGCAACTTGTTGCACCCGCAAGCGTGTATCTTCCGACATGCGCCCCGTCCCATTCAGAGCACGAGATGCAGTGGTTACACTGACCCCGGCCTTCGCCGCGACATCACGAATGGTGACACGTTGGATCATCGTTGCTGGGTTGGGACTTGTCTCTGAAGTCACGGCCTTTACCTTTCGGCGCATTACAAAAATACGATGAGATAACGTTTGCTCACTCGTGGTTTACCGTTTGCGCAATGTAAAAATGGAACGATCTGAGAAAAGTGTCAATGACGAAATTTGTTTTGTGACCGTGACAAAATTTGTTTTTTCCTGGAAATTTTGGCAATGCCCAGAACGAGGTTTTAAACCCGATGAGAAGCGCAACATCCTGCGCAACAGTGCAGCCTCTTGAAAAGACCCGTAGAATCCGACAGCTTAAAAAAGGCTTCAAACAGGTCGATGCAATCCCCGCATGACGACCCATATGGGATGGAAAGCCTGTATCACCCTGTTAACAACGGGCCGCCGTACCGGGTTTGAACAATAAGAATTCAGAATTACCGCTCCAGTCAGCAAAAGCGGCGCTTGGAAAACGGGATTCCAATTCTTCGCCCTCGTGAGCAGAGCTGCTGCATTGCAATTTATTCGTTTTGAAAGGCCATTTATGAAACGCTTTTTACTCTTTCTTTCAATCATTCTGGCCGCCGCTGCACCGGCGGCAGCGGCAAAGATCGAAGTCAGAAATGATCTCGTGGCGAAAATCGAAAGACTGAACCCGATCTTCGGCGCCTATTCCTCGGAGGCGTTCGACCTGCCAGTGAAGCGGGAAGGCTTGCCCAGTGCCAAAACCAAGGAGAATGCGTTCAACGTCATCCGCCTGTCTGGTGTGATCACCAAGGGGGACACCGAAAAACTCAAAGCACTTGTCAATAAGCTCGTTCAGAACACTTGGGCTTGGGCCCTTGTCTTGGACAGTCCGGGGGGCAGCTTCTTGGAGGGGATCGAGATAGGGGAGTATCTCAGCTATATTGTCAGCAGCCAGGATCCCAACCTGATTGGCGTCTATGTCCTCAACGGCGACGAGTGCCTTTCCGCTTGCGCGCTGGCAATAACTCTCTCCACCCGATACGGGGAACTGAGTGACTCGGAAAATGTCCGACATATCGAAGCGGGTGGTCGCATCGGCTTCCACATGGGAATGGTGCCTGATAAGGTCGCCGACCAGCAGGCCAAGGTCAGTGATATCATGAATCTGACCTATGACGTCATTGCCTCTTACATGAGAATCATCATCGGTGGATCCAACCCGCCCGAGCTGCTGCAAGAAGCCTTGAAGCATCGTACCAAGGACAGCTTTTTCTACCTGACTGCAAGTGGCGAAGCCTATGATCTCGGCTTTTCTCCGGTGTCCAAAAGAGGCCTGTCCGATGCTCTGAGCAGCAGCGCCCTGCCGATGTACAAGATCGCACAAATGTGTTCCAAGCTGGTGAAGATTTCGCAACTTCATATCGATTCCGTGACGCAGGACTATCTAGGTTTCCCCATTGCGAACGGCACGGTAAATGATTACGCCAAGTCCAAACAAGGCCGTGTTTTTCTTGGCAGTTCCCACTCTGGAGAGCATTGCCTGTTTGGTTTTTCAGCCAAGGGCAATATGCTCATCGAAGTCCTGGGCAAGCAAGCCAAAGCACCATCCTGCCAGAATGGAAAAAACGCCACGAGTGAGTTCTGCGCTGTGGATTACGATTTGACCCAATTTGCCAGCAATGGACTGCTAGCCGAAATCAACGGCTGCCCGGGTGGCGTCTTTGAACCGATCAAATCCGATGGTGGAGCGAAAATCATATCTGTCAAGAATTTGATGTCTATGAATATGAGGTCCGAACCGTCCCTCAGCAGCAGAACCGTGGCAAAGATTGCCAAAGGCACAGATATGACGCCGCTGGACTGTGCGGTTTCAGATGACAATCAAGGCATATGGAGCAAGGTTAGAGCCGGTAGCAAAATCGGCTGGGTCAGCAGTCGTTTTCTGGTTACAGATTATTCTTATGATTGGCTGGAGAACAGATAAATACAGCATGCCAAAGATGGCAGTCATATCCCGGCCATGGCAATTTTCTTGGCCGGGGCGTATTTTGGCGCCTGTCCATCGACAAATGGTTTGGGACTAAAGCGGACGGTTAAACTTGAAAAGCTGCCGTGCTGCAAGGATGATCCAGCATAGCCTTGAGTTCAGAATCAAGACGCAGCAGAGAAATCGACACCCCTGACATATCAAGTGAGGTGCAATAGTTGCCTGTCCAACTGCGCGTCACCGTAATGTCGCGCGCCTTGAGGCGTTTTCGAACACGGCGCGCAATAATCAGCAATTCCATCATCGGCGTCGCCCCAAGAGAATTGACCAGCAAGGCAACTTCCTCGCCACGATTTGGGGCCATCTCTGCCAGGATCAAATCCACCATTATGTCAGCCGTATCATTGGCACTGGCAATAGGCTGACGGGCGATCCCCGGCTCACCATGGACGCCGACCCCGACTTCCATTTCATCATCGCCAAGCAGAAATGTGGGACGCCGGATCTCCGGCATGGAACAAGGTTCAAGCGCCACCCCAACGGTGTAGGTCTGTCTGTTGGCCTTGCGTGTCAGAGCCTCGACCCGATCAATCGGCAACATCAGATCACAGGCAGCGCCAGCCACCTTGAAGACAAACACGCTGCCAGCAACGCCGCGGCGGGCATCGCGCTCTTCCTCGCTGGAGGACGCAATGTCATCCGTCGTGATGACCGTGCGCACATTGATCCCCTCCCGCTTGGCCATGTCGCCAGCCATTTCGAAGTTGAGAATGTCGCCCGAATAGTTCCCGAAAACATGCAGAACGCCAGCGCCACCATCAACGGCCCTTGTACAATCGAGGATCGGCATTGGAGGCGGTGAGGCAAAAATGTTGCCGATGGCGACCGCATCCGCCAAACCGCGCCCGACATAGCCATAAAAATAGGGGTCGTGCCCGGCACCGCCACCAATCACCAGTCCTACTTTGCCCTCTCGGGGGCCGTCGAGCGCAATGAGAGCGCGATTGGAATCTTTCACGGGCTTCAAATAGTTCGCATATTCCAGAACGGCACCTTCAAGCGATTCATCAACTGCATCTTCCGCTTCGTTCAGAAATTTCTTGACCTTGGTGCGCTTGATTGTGCCGATCAATTCCTCTTTCTTCTCGGGCACAGAGCGCTGCAATAGACTTTTCTTACCCTCGGCATTGAGAATACCCATGCCGGTGGTCGCATCGGTAATCAGAACATTGGCAAACCCGCCGCGCAATGTCGCCAGAATGGCCGGCAACTTGTCCGTGCCACCAGCAATGGCGACCCGATGCTTCACGCACGCCAACTGCGCGAGCGAAATCCCGATGGTCCGATCTTCCAGTGGCCCCTCAACCAGCTTCCCACGATCATCAATATAGCGACCGGCAACCGCCCCCACCGCACTTGCATAGGCATCTCGCAGATCAGGATCGTCATGAAAGAAGCCCGAACTGTGCAAGGTCGAATTGGGCCGGAGTGACGCGATGCCAAAGATGACGCTATCAAGTTCATCAAGGCAGGCCATCTGTTCGCGGATCAACCCCTCACCGGTCAGAATATCATAGAGTTCGGGGCTGGATACGATTGCGGGCGCGGACAGGGGAATACACTCGGCGCCGATTGCCGAGGCCATCTTCGTTGCACAGGCCGCAGGCGCATAGGGCACATGTCCCGAAGTTGAACCGGTCATCTGTACAACGCGCACATCCGAAATTGTATCAAGGTTGAGGGCCTGTGCCGTAGCGAGCACCGTGCGTCCCCAGCCAACACCTATTGTGTCGCCCGAACGCAGCATTTCCTTTAGCACCTGCGCACCAGCAGCCCCCAGACGGTCGATCAGCGACCGGTCTCCCCCCTCGCCGGGAATAACCAGACAATCCTTTAGGCCAAAATGCTGCTTCAACGCCTTGGAGATAGACAAGGTCCTCAAATGCTCGGACGAAATGGAGATATTCACCAAGCCGCGCGTGCGTGCATCTGCCAGATAGGTCACAACAGTTGCACGGGACACACCGATGATTTGCGCAATGTCACCCTGCGTCAGACCCTCTTCATAATAGAGCCAGCTTGCCCAGAGCAGCGGATCATTGCCAAAACGCAGCGGTATCGGGACATCTGCACCACCCTTTTCGCTTCGAACAGCGCCAGACTTTCTTTTTGGAGCCATCAGCGGCCCCTCTGTTCAAGCATATCGGCGAAACAATCAACGATGATGGCGGCTGAGGCGGCTCCGGGATCGACATGGCCAAGGCTCCGATCCCCCAGCCTTGCCGCTCTGCCCCGCACGGCCTTCATCGAGCGCGTGCTTTCAGCGCCGTGCCGCGCCACCGAACGCAGATCCTTGACAACATCACAAAGCGACGCTTTTTCCTGATACAATGCACGAGCACTCTGCCCGACCGGAAGCCAGACATCCATCATGGTCTTGTCGCCAGCAATCGCCTTACCGCGTCTGGAAATACCTTCAGAAATTGCAGGCAACAACAGCAACGCTTCATCCGCGGCCAGCTCCTTACGTCCATCCGCAAATTCGGCAGCAGACAGAAAGCCCGACGCATAGAGCGGACCGGTGGTCGCACCAACAGCTTCAAGGAAAGAGTCACTACAAAGACGAAACAGATCTGACAGGTCCAGCAACTGGCGATCAGCGTCATTTATCGCTCGGACAATGGCGTGAAATCCCCGCGACATGGTGTAACCATGATCACCATCGCCAATTTCACCATCGAGCTGGCCAAGATAGTCAGCCGATTCTTTCATCCGCATTGCGACTTCCCGAAGGAAGCTGCAAATATAATCGATACCTATCTGTTTCATGCGCGATTTTATATCTCACGCACCACAATTCCGCAACCGATCGGCATCTGAAACTGCGCTGCGCGCTCTGGGTTTGAACCGATTATGCAGGCTCTCAAAAAAAGGGGCCCGCATCAAGACGACGTCCCCTCTTTTTGGGATCAATTAGGATGAAGTCTGTCATCCATATTCAGGTCAGTCGAGCCGTGATGCTGTCTGCAAAGCCGGATAGGATCATGCAGCAGGATGTCGCACCGGCATCCAGCACGCCTCTGGAGCGTTCACCCAGACGTGCAGAACGCCCGAGTTTGGCAACGAGATCAATGGTGCTGTCACGCCCCGCCTCTGCGGCACCTTTCATCGCCGACAGGGCCTCGGCAAAGCTCTTGCCCTCTTCGACGGCGGCATCAAAGCCATCCACGGCCGGTGAGAAGGTGTCGATCAGAGTCTTGTCCCCGACACTGGCATTCCCAATCTGCTGAACCCCATCAAGCCCGGCCCTCAGCATGGCTCCGAAGGACGCCACATCAATGGTCTCTTTGTCAGCAAGGCTCTCGGCCATATCCGAGAACATCATGCCATAAAGCGGGCCCATCGATCCGCCGATTTCCGACATCAGAACATCGGAGAGGACTTCCATTGCATCGGTCAATGTGCCATCCGGATCGAGACGGTCAGCCGCGCGACCAAAGCCCTTGGCCATGTTGATGCCATGGTCACCGTCTCCGATCTTGCCGTCAATTTCCGACAGATAGGCTTTGTTGGAGACAATCACTTCGGCGATATCGGCAATGATCTTGCCAGCGCCCCTGTTGGAAATTTCCTGCATGCCATATCTCCTTAAAGTCCGGGACAGTTGGTTTCCATGTCCAGCAAAGGCTTGAGTTCGTCGTCAAGCGCCATCACCGTGAGGGTCGAACCGACCATTTCCAGCGACGTGAAATAGTTGCCGACAAAGGCCTTGTGAATCTTCAAACCCCGTGCCTCGATTTGCTCGGCCATGCGATCATACAAGACATACAGCTCATTGACCGGGGTTGCCCCAAGACCAGAAACGAGAACGGCGACCTCTGACCCTGCTGGCAAATTGTGATCATCAAGCACAACCTTGACCATGTCGTCTGCTATCTCATTGGCGGTCACAAGGTCTTCCACCCGAACACCCGGCTCGCCATGGTGGCCGATGCCGACTTCCATCTTGCCCGGCTCGATCTCGAAGTTTGGATGACCGACAGCTGGCAGAGTGCATGGACCAAGACCAAGGCCAATGGAACGGCAATTGTCGATCGCTTTCTGAGCTGCAGCAATCACGTCTACAAGAGACGCACCAGTCGCGGCCTTGGCCCCACCGATCTTCCACATGAAGATCTCGCCAGCAACACCGCGGCGCTTGGCCCGCTCATCAGCAGAGGCTGAACAAACATCGTCATTGGCCACCACGGTGGCAACCTCGATGCCATCTTTCTTGATCATCTTGCTGGCCATTTTGACATTCATGTTGTCACCAGCATAGTTGCCATAAAGCACGGCAACTCCGGCGCCACCATCTGCCGCCTTGATCGCGTCAAGGAAGCTTTTTGCCGTAGGCGACGAGAAGAGTTCCCCGACAGCAACCGCATCGACCATATTCTTGCCGGTATATCCGATAAATGCAGGCTCATGCCCGGAGCCACCGCCGGTCACGATGCCGACGCGACCCTTTTCCGCGGCAAATCTGGAAACCACGACACGACCATTGCCCTCATGCTGACGAACTAGATCACCATGGGCACGTACGAACCCAGCAACCGTTTCATCGACGATGTCATCTGGATTGTTTAGAAAGCGTTGCATTTACTTGTCCTCATTTGATGGTATAGCCGCCGTCGACGATCAGATCTGCGCCGTTGAACATGGCAGCGCCGTCAGATGCCAGGAAAACCACGGCTGCAGCGATTTCGCATGGTTCGGCAAAACGGCCCACGGGGATCTCCTTGATCGCATTTTCGCCTTTCTCGCCAGCCCAAGCGGATTTGCCCAGCTCGGTCAAAACAACGGTGGGAGAAACGCTGTTTACATTGATACCAAACTCACCCCATTCCAGAGCAAGTGTCTTGGTCATCCCGCGAATGGCGAATTTGGAAGCGCAATAGGCCACATGTTCGTCGATTGCAACAGAGCCTGCCTGCGAAGCAATATTGATAATGCGTCCACCACCCTGTTTGATCATGACGCGCCCGACGGTCTGAGCCACAATAAAGCTGCCCGTCAGGTTGACATCCATGGTCAATTTCCATGCATCAAGGCTGAGGTCTTCAGCTGGAGCTAGGGCAACGATCCCCGCGCTGTTGACCAAAATATCAATCCGACCAAAGGCCGCAGTCGCAGTCTTTACAGCCGCATCAACGGAGTCAGCGTCAGCAACATTGCACGCAATTGCGATGGCATCATCTAGAGCCCCTGCCTTGGCTTTTGCCGCATCTTCCTTCAGATCGACAACAGCAACCCGAACACCTTTGGCGTTCAAGGCATCAGCAACCGCAGCGCCGATCCCGGATGCTCCTCCTGTAACGAATGCAGTTTTCCCGGTAAGCGGGAAGTCGAAGTCGATGGTTTCTGGTCCCGATGGCATGGCTATGTCCTTTGATCGTTCTTATGCCTTGAGAATGGATTGATAGGCCCGGGCAGCCATTGCCGCCCGGGCACAAAAGCCTACTGACGTTTAGCGAGAAGCGCATCAACATTGTCGAGGGTGACCGGAGTCCAAGGCACGCTATATTCGGCGTCCTTGCCGTCATTCCAAGGCATGTCGGAATATTGCTTCCAGATTTTAGACATCGGCTTGTAGTCTGGCTGAACCGCCTTGATGGCCAGATCGAGTGCACCTTGTGCCTGCGCGGCACCATCCTGAAGGATGGAAGCCATTTCTTGCTTCTTCACGGCACGCAAAGAATCCGTAATCCCGTCAATCCCGGCAATTGCGAAGTCGCCGACATTCAGTTTGGCAGACTTGATGGCTTCAATGGCGCCCAGAGCCATTTCATCATTCTGACCGATCACACCATTGATTTCACCTGGATGAGCGGTGAGCCAGTTTTCCATCAGCGACTGCGCTTCGGCGCGCGACCAGTTGGCCGTTTTCTGTTCAAGAACCTTTACATCAGGACATTCAGCAAGCGCTTTCTTGTTGCCTTCCAGACGCTGGATCTGTGCGGACTGACCAATCGGACCTTCGATGATCACGACGTTGCCCTTACAGCCGATTTTGTCGAGAACGTATTTGGCTTCCATATAACCGGATGCAACGTCATTGGAGCCGACATAGGAATTGAGCAAATCGCTATTCACACGCGTGTTGGAACCAAAGACAGGGATGCCCGCATCATGGGCAGCTTCAACAGCAGACGCACCAGCTTCAATATCGATTGGAACGAAAATGATCGCGTCATAATTCTGCGTGATCATGGTTTCAAACTGTTCCTGCTGGACCAGAGCATCATAACGACCGTCAAAGATTGTCAGATCGACAAGTTTTTCTTTCACTGCCGGATGCTCTTCGAGGGCATGAGCCCAGATTTGCATGAATTCGGCATTGAGCCCGTAAACGGCAGCTCCGATTTTCGGAACGTCTTTTGCGACCGCCGCGGTGCTGGTCATCAATGCGGCTGCAATTGCCAGGGTTTTCATCAGTTTAGACATTGTGCTTCTCCTCCAGTGTGTGCACAGTTCATCTGTTCACCCGCGACGCGGGATCCGAAATTTCTTTAAAAGTCAATTAATTAGGCGTTTTTCTGTCGGGCCTGATCAAGCATCACGGCTGCCACGATCAGCGCCCCCTTGATGACCTGCTGGTAGTAGGACTCCACCCCCATCAAATCGAGACCATTATTGACCACCGCAATCAGCAGGGCACCGATCAGCGTGCCAGATACACGGCCAACACCGCCAAGCAACGAGGTGCCGCCAATAACAACCGCAGCGATAGCATCAAGTTCATAGGCAATCCCGGCCTGTGTGAGGGCCGAACCGGTTCGCGCGGCAAGGATCATGCCCGCAAGACCGGCCAAACCGCCCGAAATTACATAGACGCTGAGAATGACCCTACGCACATTGATGCCTGATACACGGGCAGCATGCGGGTTGCCTCCAACGGCATAGACACGGCGGCCAAAGCGCGTGGATGACAAGACCCAATAGGCCGCAACGAAAACCAGTGCGAAGAGAACAACCGGCATCGGAATGCCCAAGATATCGTCGCGCCCAATGAACCGAAACCCTTTGGTCAAGGCTGGGACGGGCTGACCATCCGCATAGAGCAATGTGAGACCACGCGCCGCAGAGAGCATCCCAAGTGTCGTAACAAACGCCGGCACGCTGAAGCGGGAAACAACTATGCCGTTAATCGCCCCGGCAACGACGCCCACGGCAATACCAACCGCAAATGCGACGGCGGCAGGATAAGGGGCCCCCATAAAGGCCGCTGCTTGCGATGTCGTTGCCATGGAGGCGGCCACAATGCCCGCCAACGCAACAACAGAGCCAACAGACAGGTCGATCCCCCTTGTCAGAATGACAAATGTCATCCCGATAGCAAGAATGCCATTGATCGAGGTCTGCCGCAGGACGTTGAGAATATTCCGCGTCGTCAGGAAATATTCATTTGCAAAGGTCAAGACAAGACAGACCAGAACAAGAGCCAGCAGGATGCCGTATTTCTGGCCGTATTTCGCGGCTATCGCCTTGTAATCACGGGATGCACCCGATGCTGCCAACATTAAGGTTTCTCCTTCGGTACTCATGGTCAGGCCGCCAAATGCAAGAGGGTTTCAGCTTTGAGATCAGCACGCTGCAATTCACCGCTGACACGCCCATCGCGCATCACGATCACCCGGTCCGCCATCCCCAAAACCTCATCGGTTTCAGAACTAATCATCACGACAGAGCCGCCAGCTTGAGCAAAATCGGACATGATGCGGTAAATTTCGCGCTTGGCGCCCACGTCGACGCCTCGTGTCGGTTCATCAAGCAAAAGGATTTTGGGTTCAGTCAGGAACCATTTGCCCAGAACCACCTTCTGCTGATTGCCGCCGGACAATCCCGAAACAGGCAAACGGTCGGATGCGGTTTTGATTTTGAAGAGATCAATCATCTTTTGGGCTGCTGACGCCTCGAGGCGACTATTCATCACCGGCCCTGTCGAAAGAAAGTCAAGCTGTGCCAGACATATGTTGGAGCGAACATCATCGCTCGGCACAAGGCCCGAGCCTTTGCGGTCTTCGGTAACGAAGGCCAATCCGTGGGCGATGGCCTGTTCAGGTGAACGGATTTTGATTTCTTCACCGAAAAGCTCGATTTGCCCGCCCACATCATTGCTGAGACCGAACAGCCGCTCGAAGATTTCACTGCGCCCCGACCCCATCAATCCATAGAACGCCACGATCTCGCCACGCCGCACATTAAAGGAGATGTCCTTGACCCAATCCTCGGCATTCAGATCGGAAACTGTCAGCACGACCTCATCAGTCGGGGCATTTTCCTTCACGAATTCCTCAGTTAGCGGGCGACCGACAATCATCTGAATGAGATCCTGCCGGGACACGTCGCAAATTGCACCTTCATTGACGAAACAGCCATCCCGAAAGACAGTGTAAGTATCTGCAATATCGAAAATTTCTGATAGGCGGTGACTGACATAGATGATGCCCTTGCCAGCAGCCTTCAGCCTTTCGATAGCGGCAAAGAGCTGATCCACTTCCGCACCGCCAAGCGCAGAAGTTGGCTCGTCCATAATGATGACCTCGGCATCATATGAAAGCGCCTTGGCAATCTCGATCAACTGCAACTCGGCAACCGTGAGATCCATCATCAAGCTTTTCGAGGAAATGTTGAACTGCAACTCATCCAGAATGGCCTGTGCATTGCTGTTCATCGTCGCAAAATCAATGCGCCCGAAGGTGGCAACTGGCTCACGACCAAGAAACATATTCTCCGCAACACTCATTGCAGGAACAGGACTTAGCTCTTGTTCGATAATGCTGATGCCTGCAGCCAGGGCATCAGAAGGCTTGTCGAAAGAGACCTCTTTACCCTTGATCTTGATGACGCCTGCATCGCGCTGCTGGATACCCATGACAATCGTCAGAAAAGTCGATTTTCCGGCGCCATTCCCTCCACACAGAGCATGAACCGATCCAGCCTTCAGCGTGAAACGTCCGTCGCTCAAAGCAGCAACGCCGCCAAAGTGCTTTTTCAGCCCAAAAACCTCCAAAAGAGTTTGGGTCATACCTTCCTCCAAATCCCTCAGCGAGCCTCCACTCGCCTCTCCTTAATTCAGGATTAACACTTCGACTGATCAAATGTCAAATTAATTCTATCTTTTGTAAAATAGTGACTTTTTAATTATATATATCAAATACTTAAATATATGACAGAATGCCACATCTCTTTTTAATCCGACTTGATAGACTTGATTTTGGACGGCAAGCCACCGATGTACCCAAAGGTTTGACCTCGCATCTCAGTGGCAAGTGAACCTGCCAATGACAAAAAAAGGGCGAAGAAAACGCCCGCACACCACGTGCAGAATTGGCAATGGAATATCCGGAAATAGCTGTGATCAAGAACTTCGTTTTGGACCAGCGGGAACTTCTTAAAACCGGGATTGCGCCCTCGCCCATTACCTAGCTGCCTTGCTTTCCTCGCGAACCAGAAGAGAAAGTCAGATCGCAGCCCGGTGACAGGCCCCATGAGGAAACCGAAATTCTTGGAATGATCATCCCGATTATGAGCCAGAATATTGAAGACAGCCAATCAGTTGAGCTTCTCAGCGTCTTTGAAATCTTCTGTCAGCCTCTGCGTTCAGGCGACAAGATCCTCATAATCCATAGATGACGTTCAGAAATCTGCCAGGTCGATCATCGCGAGAAGCTTGAGAGTGTTGCCGAAATAGTCTCCCTCCTCAATGGGAATGGCAACCATGGCGGCCCACAAAGCGTCCATCCAGGCCTGATCCGCCTCTGGGTTCCCGCTGCCAGCAATCGCACCGGCCGCGAACATGGAAATCCAGCCGACTTCTCCTGTTTGACGGCCATCCTGCGGGATGCTGCCGTCGAGCCGATAAGTCGAGGCGATGCGGTACGGGTCCCCACCGGTCGCGGTGCGGATCCATGCATTGCTCCGCTGCAGCCGGTCAGCGGCACGCGGATCGCGACTGACCCGGTAATCGGCGGCCAGCCGATACGGGTAGCGCAGGGCATTCCAAGAATAGAACCCGTCGGAATCACCTTCGAGGAACTTCGCCGAGGCTGGGTGCGGATCGTCTGGCATCCCGACCATGAAATCCGGCACGAGGCCGGTGCCTTGCGCATAGATCATTGATATCCGACCCCAGACGTCATATCCCGCGCGCCGGATTTCGGTCCACCGGGACGCATCGGGACCCGATGCTTCGGCAAAGACGGAAAAGTTGTAAGGCATGAAATCCGATGATCGAGAGGCCACGTCATAGACCTCATAGGTCGCCCAGTCGCCCAGCTTCACAAGATCATGACGGGTAATTTCGCGGGCGAGGATGGCCGCACGCATCTCGGCGGCGGTGGCGGCATAGCCGCCCCAAGCTTCCTCAGCCAAGTGCAGCGACAGGGCGATATCTATGTCACCGTCGCTGGCCGTCATTTCGCCTTCGGGCGCGTCCTTGCAATCCCGGGTCTGGTTCCACGCCATCAGGCCAGTTCCGCTTTCGGCGGGGTGTAGCCGGAAATAGGCAAGCATTGCATCAAAAAGAGGCTTTGCCTGGCGGTCCCGCCCCGCCATTCTGACAAGGGCGAGCATTCCATATCCATGGGCCTCCGACACGGTGAGGGTATTGGGTACACTGTCTCCGTAGGTCGGCTTCCCGTCACCTGCAATATCGACATACGCACCGCCGCAACCTTCTTTGAGGTAGACGCGCTTCCATTTGTCCCAGAACCGATCCAGAGCAGCCCCGCGTTGCGCCTTGCTCTCCGAGGGATAGATGATCGATGCCTCTCCCTGCGATGCCCCCAAAGAGGGACTGGCGGCCGCGACTCCACAGGCGACTAGGATCGAACATGCCATTATCGAATAACTCGATCTCGACCAGATGCGCATCATTCGGCATTTCCTCTTATTGTCGGCCCCAAAGGCGGAGTGTGAAGGGGTCCCACCTTTTCGGACAAGTTCGCATGTTCCCTCAAGTTTGCCACAACAGCGACAAAAGCTGAAACCGAAACAGGCGAATAATCCGGCAGTTTATTACCGTGTCCGGGCTGCCTCCCATTCCCTTCGTAGGATCGCATACTGCATGGTGTTTTCAAAGATCGGCTTACCGGCCTCATCATTCTTGAAGGAAACATATTCGAGGAAGAACCCTTCTTGCCGCATCCCAAGCCGCTCGCAAAGCCGTTGTGAAGGCAGATTGTGATCCTCGACATAGGCATAGAGACGACGGACCTGAACATCGCTGAACAGATCCGAAAAGAGAGCCCGGGCGGCCTCCAGCGCATAGCCCATCCCAAAATAGTCCGGATTGAAGTTCCATCCGACCGAGACCGTATCCTCTTCGCGATGCGCGAAAAGATCGCCGATCATCAGATCGGTGTCCTTTAGACAAACAGCAATTTGCTCGTCATCCTCGCTGCGCTTTGTGGCGTCGGCCCTAGCTGCCTCCATATCCGACAAGGCAAGCGACAAAAAGCAACTGGCCACAGGCGACTTCAGATATGCAAAAAGCGCTTCCGCATCGTGTTCGCAAAAATTTCTAAGACGAAGGCGTTCTGTCTCAATGGGCTGCATGGCGCAGATCCTTTAAGTGGTTTCTAGGTTTTTTTTCAGGTTAGTGGTGCGAGACCGCAACGGGCGTGCGGTGCCGCGCGAGGGCAATGAATACAACAACGGCCAGTGCCATAATCACGGCGGCCGATGTTGTCAGCAGCACCGCATGGGCCTGCGTAAAGGCAGCCTTGCCAGCCGCGATCAACAGCTCGCCCTCAGCGCCACCAAGCCGGGTCGCAACGATATAGGTGTCGCCGATGGTTTGGGCAGCTTGGGCGGCCAGCTCAGGTGTCAGGTTATCGGGCATGTCAATGGCGCGACGAAACACCCCTGACAGGAACACCCCGAATAAAGTAATGCCGAGACCGGTTCCAAGTTCATATCCCGTGGCCTCCAGAGATCCGGCCGCGCCTCCCTTGCTAGCATCGACCGCCCCCATGATCGCGATGGAAGATGCCGTCAGCCCGATACTCAGCGTCAGGCCAAGCAGGGCAAGCGCCAGCGGCACAAGGTAGCCCGGAGCGTGGAAATCGCTTTGTGCGAGAAAGACCAAGGCGAGGGATGAGATCGCCATCGACAGGCTTGCAACGCACCGTAGCCCGAAGCGATTGGACAAATAGCCTGCAACAGGCCCACCCGAAGCCGCAGCAGCCATGATCGGGACCATGAAAAGGCCCGCCTGCAACGGGGTCTTTCCCAACACATATTGCAGCTCTTGCGCCAAGGTCAGCTCTACCCCCGCCAAGGCGCCCGCAGCGACAATTGCCATCGTCAGGCCGGCAAAAATGGGAGGATTTGACAGTAGCGTAAGGTCGAGCATCGGCTCATTTGAACGGAGTTGCTTGCGCGCGAACAGCGACAGAATTGCGATACCGACAGCAATGATCAGGGCAGTGACGGCCAAGGATTGCTTCCCGCTGAAACCGGCCTTGATCCCATAGACGACTAAGATCATGCCCGCGATCAGCAGTAGAGCCTGACCGATAGGCCATCGGCCCCGTGTGGTTTTCTCAACGCGTGGCAACAATAGCCAGCAGGCTGGGACCACGACCAGCACGACCGCCACATTGATCAGAAAGACCGAGCCCCACCAGAAGTGTTCAAGAAGCGCGCCGCCGACCAGAGGCCCGACCGCTGCTCCCGCAGACCCGACCGTGCCCCAAAGGCCAAGCGCCATGGCCCGTTCACCGTCATCCTCGAAGGTTTTGCGGATCAGCCCCAGAACACACGGCATGATCATGGCACCGCCCAGTGCCAAAAACACCCGGGCGGCGATCATCGCAGCAGCACTTGGGGCATAGGCTGCCCACACGGACGCGAAGGCGAAGATGATCAGCCCCGTCAGCAGAATCGTGCGGTTGCCAACCCGATCCGACAGCGTGCCCATCGGCACCAAAAGCCCGGCCATCAGCAACGGGTAGATGTCGATGATCCACAGGACCTCGGTGCCAGACGCATTCAACGCCTGGGTCAGCGTGGGCAGCGCGACATGCAGGATCGTCATGTCCAGCACGACAGGCAAGAAGGCCAGCATGACTGCCAGCAGCACCAGCCAGCGTTTCGGATCGGGGGAGTGGATAAACATGGGTCACCTGAAGACTCTATTGAAGTCACTCATATAAATACATACGTATGGAATTCAATGGTGAAATAGAGAATGTGGGGAAACATGGGCAGAACACCGACAATCAACCGCGACAAGTTGCTGGATCTGGCAGAAGAGATCGTGCGCAAGGGCGGCGGCGCAGCCTTGACCATCGGCGCACTGGCGCAAGCGGCAGGCATCTCGAAAGGCGGGGTTCAGTATTCATTTTCAAGCAAAGACGCGCTTGTGCGCGCGCTGATTGACCGCTGGACAAGCCAGTTCGATGCGCTTCTGGAAGATCAGTCAGCAGAGGATCCGGTCAGTTTTGTCCTACACTACATCGAGGCAACCCGTGTTTCGCAACAGGCAATGAATGCCAAGATGGCGGCGCTCTTGGTCAGCTATCTGGAAGATCCGGCAAACCTTCAGGAAACCCGCGACTGGTATCGCGGCATCTTTGCGCGTTTGGCCGGGAATGGGCCGAAACAACAAGCCGCGCGCATGGCCTTCCTCGCGGTCGAAGGGCTGTTCCTGATGCGGATCAACGGCATCGACGAGGATGGCAGCTGGACTGGCCTGTTGGATGATGTGGAAGCGACATTGCGAAGACTGGTCAAGACAGAGATCGAATGAGTGGTCTCAACATGCTCGCATCGGGCCACCTCACCGCAGGATTGCATCTTAATTGCATGGCTATCCGAATTGGACCCGACCGGCGTAGCCACAGCGATACCAAGACGTCAGACGTCTATACAAAAGAGGCAGAACGCATTCGACCGCCATGAACGCAGTGAGCAAAATTGAGCCGATAGAATGGGAAAGTGAACCAGAGGCTTGAAAGATCTGGTCCACAATTCAACTAAGAGACTGAAAAACGATCTCAAAATAAGAGAGTTGGTAGGACAGGAGGGACTTGAACCCCCAACCAGACCGTTATGAGCGGTCGGCTCTAACCAATTGAGCTACTGTCCCGAACCGGCTTGCTCGTCCTGTCATCGGACAGCAACATCAGGGTGCATCTGACCTATACCGAAATGCGCTGACAGGCAAGCCCTCCAACGCCAACCAGTGGATAGCAGAAAAGACCCGCCGAACCATGCACCCGGTTATCCCCGCCCATGACCACACATTCCCTAATCCAGCCACAAAGCCATTGGACAGTCTGCGCACATCCGGTTTTGAATTCAAAACCATGCCTGACACTGCGACTGGCACCTCTTGATCCACCAAAGCCATACGCCATCTGCGTCTGGCCTCTCTCAATCTTTGGAGAAGCATTTCATGAAAAAGCAATTTCTGACCCTTGCCACCCTCCTGCCCCTGTTGGTGCTGCCAGCCCATGCAGATGAGGCCAAGGGCGGCATGATCTCGGTGACGGGCACCGGCGTCATCGACATGGTGCCTGACATGGCAGTGGTCAGTGCGGGCGTCCAGTCCCGTGCCAAACAAGCCCAGCAGGCCCTCGCAGAAAACAACACCAAAATGCAGGCCCTCTTTGCGGAATTGGAAAAGGCAGGCATCGACAAGAAAGACATCCAGACGGACAATTTCAACATCCATCCAGAGATCGTCTATCCGCAAAATTCCAAATCCAGCCCCCCCCGCCCGCCAGAAATTGTCGGCTATATTGTCAACAATCAGGTCGGCGTGAAAATCCGCAAGTTGGAAAATGTCGGCTCGGTTCTGACGGCTCTGGTGCAAGCGGGTGCCAACAATATGTCAGGCTTGCGCTTTGATGTGTCCGACAAGGCAACCCTGATGGATAAGGCCCGCAAGGCTGCCATTGCCGACGCCCGCGCCAAGGCAGAGCTTTACGCCACCGAGCTTGGAACCAGCATCAAGCGCCTCACATCGCTGAGCGAAAATGGCGGCTACCAGCCCCCCGCCCCGATGATGATGCGCGCTGCAAAAATGGAAGAAATGGCAGCCTCCTCAGTCCCCGTCGCCGAAGGCACCATGTCCATGTCCATCACCGTCAACACCAGCTGGGAACTGGCCAACTGATCAGTCGTTGCTTAAAAAGAAACACCTGAAGAAGTTCAATCAGCGCTAGAAAAGAAAAAGCAAAGCCCGGACAATCACTAGTCCGGGCTTTGTGATTCAGAGTGACAGAAAGCTTCCTCAATAAAAGAGAACAAACGCGTATATCTGGTTGCTGAGAGCATCCTAACTAGGCTGCTTTGGCCTTTCATTTGAGTCTTTAGACTTTTCTGAAATGCTGTCTTCGGCGTTGTATTTATCAAGAATTTCCGATTGTCTGAAGATCCGCTCAAATCCCATCTGCACGATATCGCGTCCAGCCTCTTTTCCAACGAACCAACGCGCAATGGTCGCTGACAACAGTACACCGCCAGTTTCAAGCACCTTACGAGGCCCTTTCACCACAATAGGTCGAACATCCTGCCAAATTTCCGATCGAAGCTCTTTCGAACGCTCCGAAAAGACGAAATCCAGAGCTCCTGTCATAAGTTTTGCAAGAAAATTGCGGATCGCCAATGTGACTTCCCCAACAACTTTCACCCAAGCAGACGGGTGCAGTCTACTACTTAGTAGTTCTGCAAGGTTGTGAATTGCCCCTTGGGCTCGATCCGAGAGAGCCGACATCTTTTCAGAAGCCATCTCAAGGATCGATTTCGCATCATCAGCAACCGCCTCAACATTTTCAGGCGTGACATTTAGTTGATGTCTGGCCTGATCCATCTCTAGAATTGATGGATAAAATGTTTGTAGATCTTGAACCGTTTCCGATAAGTCAATCAAAGCTGCAATAGCGCCTTCGAACAGCTCTCTTTCTCCCTGATCTGTGGCAAAAGCGGTTGCCGCAGCCTGAAGACCATGAGATTTTGACCGCAACGAATAGGGGTTTAAGTCTGAAAGATTTTCAGGCAATGCACTAAATAGGGCTTCAATGGAAGCACAGACGAGCGGATCCGCGTTTGAACGCGCCAACCTTTCCTTTAGAGCTAAAGATTTCTGGCGAGCTTCCTCTAGAAAGAACCCAGCTCCTTCAGAGTCCTTAGCTGCGTCCAACTGCGGAACAGCATCAATTTTGCCATCCCGTATCTCAAACCGATAAGCGGCGGGGACCTGCGGCTCGATATTCTCAACCGCAGTTCGGATATCAGCTTCGAGGGCTTCTGCAGCATCCACTTCCGGCTCAATGGCCTCCGTATCCGCTTCATGCCAATCGGGATGAACATACAAACTCTTTTTCAGACGGATCAGATCACCCCGACTTGCTAGGTCACTCAACCGGCCGCGTACGGTCGTATCCGCTGGCGGCTTATCAAAATGAGAGAAATGTTCTCTTACTTCATCGAGGGTTGCGGGTGCTTTGTTCTCGTGGAAAAACTGGACAATTCTTGAGGTCCAGCTTTCTTCATCCTTTTGGCCCTCGCTCGGTTTAATCCCGACAATATCGCCAATCTCCCGCAAAATCTGCTTGGCGCTGCGATCCTCTGTAACGGTCCAGAATTCTTTCGGCTTCAGGGCGATCTCCACATCGGCATCTTCGCCGAATGCGCTGTGCGGTCGAGCTCCACGACCCATGGGCACAAGGGCGCGATACCAATCAAGGATCAACCGCCATTCGGGCTTACGCTCTCCCTCAAGATATGCCGCAAAGCGATCAAGAGATTGTTTTACCCAGTCGGGCATCCCATCCGCATCCCCTTCCGGCCAGAGCGGTTGGCCAATCAGTCCACCGCTATCGTCATGCGCCTCCATCCATACACAGTCAGCCTCAAAAGATCGCCACAGAGCGGCGGCGTAGGCGGCGGAGAGGGCGGAGCCGGCGGTGGAAAGGGCGGCGGAGGCGGCGGAGCGGGCGGCGGCGGTGGAGGCGGCGGCGGAGGCTGCGGTGGAAAGGGCGGCCGAGGAGGCTGCGGTGGAAAGGGCGGCGGAGGAGGCGGCGGAGGAGGCGGAGCGGGCGGCGTCCTCCATATCGTGGTCTGCGGTGGGGGCGTAGAGGGCGGCGGAGGCGGCGGAGCGGGCGGAGAGGGCGGCGTCCTCCATATCGTGGTCTGGATATTTTCCCGCAGCCATCGATATGAAATTCGCCCGGAACACCAGCAGCGTCAAGCCCTGACTTCGTTCAAGGGCCTTTCTACTCGACTGGCTTCCCTGATCACGCAACACAAACGGAAAGACGCGCAAAGCCGCCCTTGCGGCAATGCTCTGCGCCCATTCGACCGGCTTGTCTTGGAGCCAGCCTTCCAGTTCTTCTTCCGATGTGATCTGGACCGCCATGACGCACCTCTTCTAAAGCTCCTCCAAGATTGCCCTGCCAGACAAAAGAGATGCAACCTCAAATAGGCTTCATCAACACATGGTTAACCAGTGAGACAGTTCCTCACCTCTCGCAACCAATAAAAAACCCGGCACGATGGCCGGGTTTTTGATAGGTCTTGATGATCCGCCTAGCTATCGAGGAAGCTGCGCAGTTTGCGCGAGCGGCTTGGATGCTTGAGCTTTCTCAGCGCCTTGGCTTCGATCTGACGAATACGTTCACGGGTCACCGAGAATTGCTGGCCAACCTCTTCCAAGGTGTGATCGGTATTCATACCAATGCCAAAGCGCATGCGCAGAACGCGTTCCTCACGCGGCGTCAGCGACGCCAGAACGCGGGTCGTGGTCTCGCGCAGGTTGGCCTGAATGGCTGCATCGATGGGCAGGATCGCATTCTTGTCCTCGATGAAATCACCCAGATGGCTGTCTTCCTCGTCGCCGATTGGCGTTTCAAGGGAGATCGGCTCCTTGGCGATTTTCAGCACCTTGCGCACCTTCTCAAGCGGCATTTGCAGCTTTTCAGACAGCTCTTCCGGCGTTGGCTCACGGCCAATTTCATGGAGCATCTGACGGCTGGTGCGCACGATCTTGTTGATCGTCTCGATCATATGGACCGGAATACGAATGGTGCGGGCCTGATCGGCGATCGAGCGGGTGATGGCCTGCCGGATCCACCATGTGGCATAGGTCGAGAATTTGTAACCGCGACGATATTCGAACTTGTCGACCGCCTTCATGAGGCCAATGTTGCCTTCCTGAATGAGATCGAGGAATTGCAGACCACGGTTGGTATATTTCTTGGCGATCGAGATCACCAGACGCAGGTTCGCCTCGACCATTTCCTTCTTGGCCTGACGGGCTTCCCGCTCGCCTTTCTGCACGGAGGAAACGATGCGACGGAATTCGCCAATTTCGAGGCCGGTCTCAGTCGCCAGCATCTGGATGTCTTCACGCAGCTCGGCAATCCGGTCCATCTCGTGATGGATAAAGTCTTTCCAGCCGCGGCTGGTCAGGGTCGCCACACGCTCGGACCATGCCTGATCCAGCTCGTGGCCCTGATATTGCTTGAGAAACTCGCCACGGTTGACCCCATAAGCCTCGGCCAGACGCAGCAAGCGCCCTTCGCGACCCACAAGTTGTTTGTTGATGTCATAGAGCTGGGAGACCAGAGCATCGATACGATTCTGGTTCAGCGACAGGCTCTTGACCTCGACAATGATGTCTTCCTTCAGCTTGAGATACTTTTTCTCCTGCTGAGGCGACAGAGCCTTGTTGGCCATCCGGATTTCAACGATCTGATCCTGCAGACGGCGCAGCTTTTTATAGTCATCGGCAATCTGGTCGAAAATGGCCAGTACCTTTGGCTTCAGCTCACCTTCCATCGCGGCGAGAGACATGTTGTTCTCAAGATCGTCGTCATCCTCGTCATCGCCGTCACCCTCGGTTTCGGCTTCCTCGCCCTCTTCACCCGTTTTGGGCTGAGCTGTAGCGGCAGCTCCGACTTTGGGTGCTTCTGGCTGGGTGGCAGATGCACTGGATGGAGCGGCGACAACGCCCTCGGCGGTCTCATCCCCGTCTTCATCTTCCTCGCTCTCATCATTGTCCGGGCCAGCATAGGTGGCCTCCAGATCAATAATGTCTCTGAGCAGAATGTTGCCTTCAACAAGTTCGTCGCGCCAGATGATGATGGCCTGGAAAGTCAGCGGGCTTTCGCACAGCCCTGCAATCATCGCCTCGCGACCGGCTTCGATCCGCTTGGCAATGGCAATTTCGCCCTCGCGCGACAAAAGCTCCACCGAGCCCATTTCGCGCAGATACATCCGCACCGGATCATCGGTCCGGTCCGTCGGCTCCTTGCTGGTCGAAGTCTTGGCAACGGCAGTTGACCCTTTGGCTTCCACCAGTTCGGTCGAGCTGCTTTCACTTTCGTTGTCTTCAGCTTCTTCCGCCTCGATCACGTTGATGCCCATGTCCGACAACATCGACATGGTATCCTCGATCTGCTCGGAGGAAACTTCTTCTGAAGGCAGAACCTCGTTCAACTCGTCATAGGTGACATAACCGCGCTTCTTGGCAGTCTTGATCATCTGCTTGACGGCAGACGCGGTCATATCCAGCAAAGGTGCGTCGGGATTTGCACCTTCGGAACCGGACTTGTCTTCAGTATTCTGTGTTGCCTTTGTTGCCATTCCTGTCTCCAAGGATGCTCCGTTCAGACCCTGTGCTGACCGTCATCCATTCGTACGGACGCTATTTCATAGCCATCAGGCATCGCCCTGCTGCCAATGGCATGATTTTTCAGGATTATCGGACCTTCATACCGTGTTGACGTTAAACGCCCCTTAACCGAAACCTGTTGCATGCAGCTGTCTCATCCCCTCAAGACTCTATCCACACCCAATCAGGCCGGTCAGACCCACAGGTCCACGGCACAGGTTTCCTTTGAATAATGCAGCTAACAATCATTCCCTCGCCAACTTGACTTTGGCGCATAGCGCTGACGAACCATGATATTTAGCGCAGTGATTCGATTCGGCAACCCCCAAAGAAGTCAAAAACCGCCAGAAAACGTACTTTTTTGAATCATTTAGCGCGATTTGCCCCGCAAACAAGGCCGTAAGGCCCGCCAGTCAGGCATTGCATCTGATTCGTTTTGACCAAAATGAAACTGATTCGGCGTTCGTCAGGACCCGCCCGGCTTTGCCAGCTGTGCCAGCGTTTCTTCCAGACTGTTTGAAATGCCATTGTCCTTCATTTGATTGTAAAGCTCCGACAACTCCTGCTCTTCACGTAGATTTTCCTCGCGCCGCCGATGCAGCTCATTGTTGAGCGTGCGAATCCGGTCAAACAAGGCCTCATCGACCGTGCCAGCCAATTGGCCCATCTCTCGGTCAAGATCCTTTTCGATCTCGCGCACTTCCAACACATTTAGATAGGACTGAAACAGACGCTGCAAAAAGAGCCGCGACGGCCCATAGACCAACTGATGCACCCGCCGCCGTCCGGCCAACCGCCAGCCCCACGGATTGACAAGACTGCCATCACTCTTGCGCTGTTCCTGCCCGTGCAATTCGTCCAGCAGACCTTTCAATTCATCACCGCAATGGAAATAGATGTCTTCATAGGTGCGCGCCTTGTGCTCAAACACAATTTGCGCCAGCACATGCTTGAAGGCCTCAAGGCTCGCCTTCTGAAAAGGCAGGGAAAGGATCTGCTCGGCAAATTCCTCAAACAGATATGGCATATGAATTGCCAATCCGATCAGGCAATATTCATATTCCGTTGACTGCCCTTCTTCGGGCACCCGGGAAATGTTGCCCGATGCCTGCAACGCGCTTGCGGGCCCTGCCCCCTTACCAGCCCGAGCCCCACCACCGGTGAAGCCGCGATTGCGGCTGTCGTCGCGCTTTTGTCGCTCCTGCTGCCAGAACAGGGTCGAGAGGGCAGACTTGAACGACAATTGATATTGCCGCCGAACCCGTTCATCCTGAATGGTGTTGAGCAGATCCTCGATGCGCTTCTCGAACGCCGCCTTGCGTTCTGGCGTGTCGACCGGCTGGGTTTCCAGTTCCCGCTCCCAGATGACGTCGGACAAGGGCTTGGCGGCCCCCAGCACCGGTCGGAAAGCCTCTGCCCCGCCATTGCGCACCAGATCGTCCGGATCCTTGCCATCCGGCAGAAAGACGAACTGGAAGGAATAGCCAGCCTTCAGGCTCGGTAGAATGCGCTCGATCGAGCGGTGCGCTGCCTGCCGCCCTGCCCTGTCGCCGTCAAAGCAAATGTAAGGCTCATTGGAAAATCGCCACATGCGGGCAATTTGCTGCTCTGTAAAGGCCGTGCCGAGCGAGGCCACCACATTGCGAATGCCCGCCTGATGCAGGGCAATCGCATCCATATAGCCCTCAACGACAATCGCAGACCCGGCCTCATAGGCCGCCTGCCGCGCCCGATGGGCATTGAACAGCATCGTACCCTTGAAAAACAGTTTGGTTTCCGGCGAGTTGAGATATTTTGGCTTGCCGTCCGGGTCGAGGATGCGGCCGCCAAAGGCAACCACACGCCCCTTTTCATCCTCAATGGGAATCATCAGCCGGTTGCGAAAGCGATCATAGGTGGCGCGCCCGTCATCGGGTTTGATTACCAAGCCGGTCGCCAACATATCCTCTTCGCTGACCCCGCGTTCCAGCAAATAGCTTTTCAAGTGATCGCGGCTATTGGCCGAGAAACCAAAGCGGAACGTCTTGAGCGTCTCCTCAGTCAGCCCGCGCGATTGCGTATAGCGACGGGCCTCGCGCCCCATATCAGAGCTGAATTGCAGCTGGAAATAGCGCGCGGCCATTTCCATCACATCATAAAGGCTCGCCCGCTCCCGCTCCCGCCGCTCGACCTGAGGGTCTGGCGAGGGCAGGACAACCCCAGCCTGTTGCGCCAGCGCTTCCACGGCCTCGGGAAAGCTCAGCCCTTCGGTCTCCATCAGGAACTTGAAAATGTCCCCATGCTTGCCCGATGAGAAGCAATGATAGAATTGCTTCTGGTCATTGACGAAGAAAGACGGTGTCTTTTCCTTGTTAAAGGGTGACAGACCGGCATATTCCCGCCCCTGGCGGCGCAGCTTGACCTTGCGACCCACCACATCCGATACCGGGATCCGTTCACGGATCTCCTCCAGCAGACTTTGCGGAAACTTCATGGATGCGACCAGACTTTCATTCTTGCTTTTCGTTGCCTTCAAGCCGGCATCTGGCACCACTCAGGAGCCAGCCCCACCATGCTACAGAAAGTGGGACAAAATGCCAGTTCGTAAACAGGCCAAACTCATAAACAGACCGGCCACGTTAAGAGACGGCTTGTCAAACGCACAATGGCCCCCAGACCATGGGAGCCATTGAAACGGTCAGATAACGCCAAGCGGCCAGATCAGAGCAACAGCCCTTTGACGATGCAGCTTGCCTTGCCAAAGTCCATTTGACCGGGATAGTGGGCCTTCAGATGTGCCATCACCTTGCCCATATCACGCAAACCACCAGCATCCAATTCTTCCACTGCCCGCGAGCAGGTTGCCGTCACTTCGTCTTCACTCATTTGTTGAGGCAGGAATTCCTTGATGATCGCAGCTTCTTCCCGCTCCTGCTCAGCGAGCTCCAACCGACCAGCATCTTCATAAACGGCAATTGATTCATCGCGCTGTTTGACCATCTTGGCCAGAATTTGCAGCAACTCGTCGTCGGAAACCCGTTCCTTGCCTTGTCCACGCGCTTCGACATCACGATCCTTGATCGCAGCACTGATCAGTCGCAGAGTCGCAATCCGACGCTTGTCCTGGGCCTTGATCGCTTCTTTCAGGTGTTCCGAAATTTGCTCACGCATATTTGCCTCACATCTCATGACTGGTGGGTGCCAATGGCACCACTTCCAGATCCCGACGGTAGAAGTTTCATCTGAACATCGTCCTGCAACATGATCACATATCACATCCAGACAACGCCTTTCTTCAAAGACTTACCGCATTTCCCGTGCGTCAAGATCCACGGAAAATGCACCGTTACATGGCGGCAACCAGTAGTGTTTGAAAGCAATTTGGCTTTCACAAAAACTTAACCTGAATACAGCCACAGCGCCCAAAGAGCAAGTCAGCATTCCACTTATAGCCCTTCGTAGCGGTGAAGGATCTGAGCATTTACAACAAAAAGAACTTGGTCGCCAGAGGATATTTACGCATCCGCTCGACATATAGTTCTGTTTTTTTGAAAAAATCAGAATAATTATCTGATTAAATTTCAACATCACATTGACGATGGCCGACTTTTGCCCTAGATCATGTCACCTGAGAACAGGTGTTTCCCAAATCCGCCAGACCGACCATTCACCGCAAGAGCATGAAGGCACTCGCGGGCTGCAAACTGGCACGACGCAGCACCATCATTGGTGCGGTTATGGGCCGGACTAGGGAAACGAAACACTTTCAGGACGCATTCGGCATGGCTCACCCCGCTACCAATTCGGCCCCAGCACCTTGGGAAGATACCAAACCAACCGCCTTGCTTGTCTTGGCGGACGGCACCGTCATTGAAGGACAAGGCATCGGCAGCACCGGCTCTGCGACTGCTGAAGTCTGCTTCAACACCGCCATTACCGGCTATCAGGAAATCTTGACCGACCCATCCTATGCTGGCCAGATCGTCACCTTCACCTTCCCGCATGTCGGCAATATCGGCACCAATGAGGAAGATGTGGAAACGATCGACATGACCCGCGAAACGGGCGTTCGCGGCACCGTGATCAAAACCGACATCACCGAGCCATCCAACTATCGCGCCTCGCGTCACTTCGACGCCTGGCTGCAAAGCCGTGGCATTATCGGCATTGCCGGTGTTGACACCCGCGCCCTGACCGCGCTGATCCGCGAGAAGGGTCTGGCCAACGCAGTCATCGCCCATGCGCCGGACGGCAATTTCGATATCGACGCTCTCAAGCGTCAGGCCGCTGGCTGGAATGGCCTTGTCGGTGCAGACCTTGCCAAGGACGTCACCACGGCCGAGCGCTTCGAATGGAACGAAACGCCTTGGGAATGGGACAAGGGCTTTGGTGCTCGCGCTGAAGACGCGTTCCATGTGGTGGCTATCGATTTCGGTGTCAAGCGCAACATTCTGCGCCTACTGGCCGCTCAAGGCTGCAAATTGACCGTCCTGCCAGCCACCGCAACCGGAGAAGAGATCCTTGCGCTCAACCCGGACGGGGTCTTTCTGTCAAACGGCCCGGGCGACCCGGCCGCGACCGGCACATACGCTGTTGACGCCATCAAGGCTGTGATTGATGCAGGCATTCCGCTCTTTGGCATTTGCCTTGGCCATCAGATGCTCGCACTGGCCCTTGGCGCCAAAACCAATAAGATGCATCAGGGTCATCATGGCGCCAACCATCCGGTACAGGACAAAACCACCGGCAAGGTCGAGATCACTTCAATGAATCATGGCTTCGCCGTTGATGGCGAGACCCTGCCCGCAGGCGTTTCCGAAACCCACGTGTCGCTGTTTGACGGCTCCAATTGTGGTCTGGCAGTGGACGGCAAGCCGATCTTCTCGGTGCAATATCACCCCGAAGCATCCCCCGGCCCGCAGGACAGCCATTATCTCTTTACCCGCTTCACCAACCTGATCCGGGAGAAAAAAGGCATGGAGCAGCGTCCCGAATAGGGACGCCGGACCAGATTTAACGACAGAAAAACCCGCCGACGGCCTCCGTTCGGCGGGTTTTTCTATGCCTTCAAGGCAGTGGCTCAGGGATTGGAAACCGCGAACGTATCACAAGCAGACACTTTGCCGCTTTCATAGCCACGAGAGAACCATTTCTTGCGCTGGGCGGACGTGCCATGATTGAAGCTGTCTGGCACCACATAGCCTTGTGTCCGCTTCTGCAGGGCATCGTCACCGATCTGGGTTGCCGCGTTCAACGCCTCACCCAGATCCCCCTGCTCCAGCAGGCCTTTCTGGTTGGTGCGATGCGCCCAGACGCCTGCATAACAATCCGCCTGAAGCTCAACCCGAATTGACATTTGATTCTGTTCCAGCTTGCTCATCGAGCGGCGCATCTCGTTGAATTTCGGCAGCACCCCAGTGAGATTCTGAATATGATGTCCCACCTCATGGGCGATCACATAGGCCTGAGCAAAGTCACCCGGCGCATCAAAGCGGGTTTTCAATTCGCGGTAAAAGCCAAGGTCGATATAAACCTTCTGATCGCCGGGACAATAAAATGGGCCGGTCGCAGAAGAGGCTGACCCACAGGCCGATCGAATCTGGTTGGAAAACAAGACCAGCTTGGGCTCGGTATAGCGTTGCCCCGCCTGCTGAAAGATATTTCCCCAAACATCCTCGGTTTCCGCCAAAACCACCTTCACAAAACCTGCCATCTCGTCATTGGCCGAAGGCTTGCCCGGTTGCGCCTGATGGCTCTGCGGCGACGTCTGTTGCGGCAGATTGACATTCCCACCCATCAGCATAGAGAGAAGCGTCGAGGGGCTGACACCCATCATCCAGAGGATCCCGCCGACCACCAACAGCATAATAAGGCTTGAGCCTCCGCGCCGACCACCACGCCCCAAGGGCAAGCGGATGCTGCCCCTTGGTATGGGAGCGGGACGCATTCCCCTATGATCTTCAACATTGCTGCTTTGTCTTCGGCCTCTCCAACGCATAGCCTTACCCCTGATGTTCGCTCCCTGCCCCAAAGTTAAATCGAGCTTGCCCGAAGCTGAGTAGAGATTGCAATTGGAAATCTGACCAAATCGCGACAAAATGCATCAGGACTGCGAAAATGCGCAAAGAAATCAGCCATGCCCATTAGGGCTTTGAAGGCGCAAGAAATGCCAGAACGAAAACACGCCCGAAAACAAGAAAGGCCCGCTTAAGCTGCGGGCCTCATCTTATCTCTGGAATGCCCGGATTTTTACCGGGACTCTATTGGGCGTTTTAGTCTACAATAGAGCGCCAGATCCGTGCAATCGAGCAACGGAAACTAGCAACCTTATGTACATCACACCGACGACTGACGCCCAACGCCGCGCGGCTAGCTACAAGATCAGCCAACATTGGGTTTCTCCAAAAGTTGTTGGGACGATTACATCCCGTTGATTGTCGCACCTGGCAGCGATTATCAGATTGACCCAACGGAAAGCTTGCGCTTTAAATGGAACTGAAACTGCACATAGTGCGCTTACACCTCAATATATGTGCACAATGTGCGCCAATGTCAACAGACTGAAGCGCACTAATTGCACCAAGTCGCCCAAACCAAGTTTAAATGTAGTCCAAGGTTGATGCTTCTCGTGCCAAATCAAAAAAAAGAAAACACATCCGATCTTATGCCTCCGGAACAGTTCCGCGCTTGGCGACGCAATATGGGGTTAAAGCAAAAGGAGGCCGCCGATCTTCTTGGATTGAAAAAGCGGATGATTCAATATTACGAGAAGGGCCGTAGAGACGGAAAAACCGTTACAATTCCGAAGTCTGTGCGTCTGGCCTGTTATGCCTTGTCCATTGGTGTGGGCGATTATGACGGCAACAAGCCACACAATCTTGACCTTAGCCAGTTCCTCGAAAGCAAAGACTAAAGCAGTGCCCTGCACGGCTGAGACCAGGGACACACAAGCGAGTATTTGGTGGGCGGGATCGATTTATTTCATTGAGAAAAACAATAGATATCAACAATCGGTCTTTTTTTACCATTCAATCCCAAATGACACCATTGCCACCGGCCAGCAGGTCTCAATGTGATTATTTGGTACCTTGCTGACCTCAGCGCCTTATCGACCAGAGACGGCCCGCAGTAAAAATGACCAGAGAGGCACCGCCGCAAAAAGGAAACTCTCTATCCACGGAACGAGCGCAGCACGGGAACATTTTCAACCAAACAAACGCAATAAACCGAACAATCAACCAGATAAGTGCTGATTTATATCAAAAAAAGTGCTGCTCCCTATGGCCTTGACGGTCATATTTCGGTATAGCGACACAAATCTCATCTGAAAAACCCCGACCTGCAACGGCCTGGGCTCCCATCATGCGCGGGAGCGCGGCGCCTTGACATGAGCGCGAAACAAGATGCCAAAGCGGAACGACATTCAATCCATCCTGATCATCGGCGCCGGCCCAATCATCATTGGGCAGGCCTGCGAATTCGATTATTCCGGCACTCAGGCCTGTAAGGCCCTGAAAGAAGAAGGATATCGGGTCATCCTCGTCAACTCCAACCCAGCCACGATCATGACTGATCCTGAAATGGCGGATGCGACCTATATTGAGCCGATCACCCCGGAAATCGTCGCCAAGATCATTGAGAAGGAACGACCAGACGCTCTGCTGCCAACCATGGGTGGCCAGACGGCGCTAAACTGTGCCCTCTCGCTGCGCAAGATGGGCGTGTTGGACAAGTATAATGTCGAAATGATCGGTGCGACGGCCGAAGCCATCGACAAGGCCGAGGATCGCGAGCTGTTCCGCGAAGCGATGGACAAGATTGGCCTCGACACGCCGGTTTCCCGCTTGGCTCACAATATCCCCGAAGCCCTCGAAGCGCTCGAAGTCGTCGGCCTTCCGGCCATCATCCGCCCGTCCTTCACCATGGGTGGCACCGGTGGCGGCGTGGCCTATAACCGCGAGGAATATCTCGAAATCATCGAGCGTGGCCTCGACGCCTCACCAACCACAGAAGTGCTGGTCGAAGAAAGCATCATCGGCTGGAAAGAATATGAGATGGAGGTCGTTCGCGACAAGAACGACAACTGCATCATCATTTGCTCGATTGAAAACCTTGACCCGATGGGGGTTCATACCGGCGACTCGATCACCATTGCCCCGGCCCTGACCCTGACCGACAAGGAATATCAGATTATGCGGGACGCCTCTCTGGCGGTTCTGCGTGAGATCGGCGTTGAGACCGGTGGCTCAAATGTCCAATTCTCGGTCAATCCGGAAAATGGCCGCTTGATCGTTATCGAGATGAACCCACGCGTCTCCCGCTCCTCGGCGCTGGCTTCCAAGGCAACAGGCTTCCCGATTGCCAAGGTCGCAGCCAAGCTGGCCGTCGGCTACACCCTTGATGAACTGGCCAACGACATCACCGGTGGCGCAACGCCAGCCTCGTTCGAGCCATCCATCGATTATGTGGTCACAAAGATCCCGCGCTTTGCATTTGAGAAATTCCCCGGCGCCGAACCCGTGCTCTCCACCGCCATGAAGTCGGTCGGCGAAGTCATGGCCATCGGCCGGACTTTCCAGGAATCCCTGCAGAAAGCCCTGCGCGGCCTTGAAACCGGCCTGACCGGTGTCAATGAAGTGGAAATCGAAGGCCTCGGTCAAGGCGATGACAAGAATGCCATTCGGGCAGCTCTTGCCAGATCCACCCCGGACCGGATCCTCAAGGCCGCTCAGGCGATGCGCCTTGGCGTGCCGCACGACCAGATCCACGAGATCAGCAAATTCGATCCATGGTTCCTTGAGCAGGTTCAGGGCATCATCGACATGGAAGAGCGCGTCCGCGCCCATGGCCTGCCGCAGGATGCCAAGAATCTGCGCAAGCTGAAAAGCATGGGCTTCTCTGACGCGCGTCTAGCAGAACTAGCCGACACCAGCGCCAAAGAAGTGTCTGACCTGCGCCATTCCCTTGATGTGCGTCCGGTCTTCAAGCGCATCGACACCTGCGCGGCAGAATTTGCGTCCCCGACCGCTTACATGTATTCCACTTATGAGATGCCATTCGATGGCGCGACCGTCTGCGAAGCCATGCCGTCGGATCGCAAAAAAGTCGCCATTCTGGGTGGCGGCCCGAACCGCATTGGTCAGGGCATCGAGTTTGATTATTGCTGCTGTCATGCCTGCTACGCGATGAACGAAGTCGGGTATGAAACCATCATGATCAACTGCAACCCGGAAACCGTTTCCACCGACTATGACACCTCTGACCGGCTCTATTTCGAACCACTGACCGAAGAAGACGTCATCGAAATCCTGCGCAAGGAACAGGAAAACGGGGAGCTGATCGGTGTGATTGTGCAGTTTGGTGGTCAGACACCATTGAAACTGGCCAACGCTTTGCAGGACGCCCATATCCCGATCCTGGGCACCTCGCCCGATGCCATCGATCTGGCTGAAGACCGTGACCGTTTCCAGAAACTGCTCCACCGCCTTGAGTTGAAGCAGCCCCGCAACGGCATTGCCTATTCCATCGAACAGGCCCGCATTGTTGCCGACAAGATCGGCTTCCCGATCGTTGTTCGCCCCTCCTATGTGCTGGGTGGCCGCGCCATGGAAATCGTCCGCACGCCGGACGCCTTTGAAAAATACATTCAGATGACCCTAGCCGAATTGGTTCCACCGGACATTCGCCTGAAATATCCAAACGACAAAACCGGCCAGATCAACGCTGTGCTGGCCCAAAATGCCCTGCTGTTCGATAGCTACCTGTCCGGCGCCATCGAGGTGGATGTTGACTGCCTGTGTGACGGCGAAGACGTCGTTGTTTGCGGCATCATGGAACATATCGAGGAAGCTGGCATCCATTCCGGTGACAGCGCCTGTTCTCTGCCACCCTATTCCCTGTCTGACGAAATTCAGGAAGAACTGATCCGCCAGACCAAAGAAATGGCGCTGGCGTTGAATGTCGGCGGCCTGATGAATGTGCAATATGCGGTCAAAGACGATGACATCTATGTCATTGAAGTCAATCCGCGTGCCTCAAGGACTGTGCCTTTCGTCGCCAAGACTGTCGGCAAGCCAATCGCCAAGATTGCGTCGCGCGTCATGACTGGCGAAAAGCTCTCCAAGTTTGATGTGAAGCTGGAGAAAATCGATCACGTCGCTGTCAAGGAAGCCGTCTTCCCGTTTGCCCGTTTCCAGGGCGTCGACACCCTGCTCGGCCCGGAAATGCGCTCAACCGGCGAGGTCATGGGCCTCGACAAGGACTTCCCGATTGCCTTTGCCAAATCCCAGCTGGGCGGCGGCACCAATGTGCCAGTTGGAGGCACGGCCTTCGTCTCGGTCAAGAATGATGACAAGCCACGCGTCCTGTCAGCGGTGCGCCGCCTCAAGGATGCCGGCTTCCGCATCATCGCCACCGGCGGAACCCAGCGTTTTCTGGCTGAAAATGGCATTGAATGCGAAAAGATCAACAAGATGCTGGAAGGCCGCCCGCACATTGTCGACGCCCTCAAAAATGGCGAAGTGCAACTGGTCTTCAACACCACCGAAGGTGCAAAAGCACTTTCCGACAGTCGGGATTTGCGCCGCGCTGCACTTTTGCATAAAGTACCTTACTACACGACGGTGGCAGGAGCCCTTGCTGCAGCACAGGGAATTGAAGCCTACAAGACAGGAAATATTGAAGTTCGGCCTCTGCAGGACTATTTTTCCTAAAGAACATCGCGATCTAATCTGGGAAAACCGGTTGGATTGTGAGTGCTTTAACAAATAAAGGCCAAGATTGGCCTGTTGAATACAGACAGATTCATGCGCGTTCCGAAGGCTTTTGCCCTCGGAGCGCTAAACTTTTTTATAGGGGGCACTGCCCCGGAACGGATCAGGAGGCTTTCCGAAGGCTATGGAAAAAATCCCAATGACGCCTGCTGGATATCGGGCTCTGGAAGAAGAACTGAAACAACGCAACAGCGAAGAGCGCCCGCGCATCATTGCCGCTATTTCGGAAGCACGCGCTCATGGTGATCTTTCGGAAAATGCCGAATATCACGCTGCCAAGGAACAGCAGAGTCTCAATGAAGGGCGCATTGCCGAACTGGAAGACAAAATGTCCCGTGCTGAAGTGATCGACGTGGCCAAAATGAGCGGCGACACGATCAAGTTCGGTGCAACCGTCACCATCGTTGACGAAGACACCGATGAGGAAAAGACCTACCAGATCGTTGGCGACATGGAAGCAGACCTGACCAAGGGCCGCATTTCCCTGTCATCCCCGATCGCGCGTGCACTGATTGGCAAGCAGGTTGAGGATTCCGTAGAGGTGACGGCCCCCGGTGGGGCGAAATCCTATGAAATTCTGGAAGTGAAATATATCTAGCACCAAGCATTCCTAAGCCTGTTGCTTACCAAAGGGCTTCTGGCGCCGATATCCAAACCGGCGCATCCCCCTTGCATGATATCATGTCGCATCGCTGAAAAGCGGGCGACATGACTAAAGTCAGCGCTGAACCTGAATCATCACAGCCTAAGTCACCGCAGCCTAAGTCACCTCAGCCTCAGCACCGCAGATAGAATCAAAACAGGCCGGAGCGTTGCCCCGGCCGAACAGCACGAACCGGACAAATATCGCCCGATTCCCAATAGGTCGAACAGATCAATCTCCCAGATCGATCGGAACATTCGGATGATTCTTGCTCTGACGGATGGTCAGAGAGGTGCGCACACTGTCCACATTCGGAGCCGAGGTCAGCTCGTTGATCACGAACGACTGGAAAGCCTGCAAATCAGGAGCCACACAGCGGAGCACGAAGTCGATATCGCCTGACAGCATGTAGCATTCGCGAACTTGCGTCCAGGAACGCACAAGACTTTCAAAGGCAACCAGATCGGCCTCTGCCTGACTGTGCAACCCGACCATGGCGATCGCGGTGACATCGAACCCGATCTGCTTTTCGTCGACAATGGCGCGATAGCCCTTGATGATACCGGCTTCTTCCAATGCCCGGACGCGACGCAGGCATGGTGGGGCGGAAATACCGACGCGGCGCGCGAGCTCCACATTGGTGATACGACCGTCGTCCTGCAGTTCTTTGAGGATCTTCCAGTCGATGGGATCTAGTCTTGCTTTCAATGCAACAGGTCTCTTATTTTTGTTGAGTAAGGGGAGAAAATCGCCCGAACCAATGCCAACCGGTATAACGCTCAAGCCTTCCTTATCATAGTCACAAAAACACCGATTTGGAAAGTTTTGACATTTTTTTGTGCTCATTTCCGACACAGAGTGACTGTTCTGTGAATGATTCGGAAATTTTAGGAATAGGAGACCTTGCGTGACTTCCTCCCATGATAAAGTGATTTGGGTGCTGACGGACGGCAAGGTTGGTGATTTAAACCAATGTCTGGGTGTTGCCGAGCGGCTCGGCGGACGCATAAAGACCCGAACGCTTGCGCCGCGCGCGCCATGGGTCTGGATGATGCCATGGGGGCCCATTCCGCCCGCAGACGCTCCGACCAACCCCAATTCCCCCCTGCATGGCACCCCTCCCGATGTGGCAATCGCCTCCGGGCGCCGCGCCGTTGCCTATCTGCGCAAGCTCAAAAAGATCAGCCCGCGCACCATTACGGTCTTCTTGAAAGATCCGCGCACCGATACCTCAGGGGCCGACCTGATCTGGGTGCCCTTCCATGACAAACGCCGCGGCAAGAACACACTGGTCACTCTGACCGGCCCGCATCGCATCACCCAAAGCGCTCTCAAGAAGGCCGCCAGCAAAGGGCCTGCGGCGCTTCATCACCTGCCGATCCCTCGCATCACCCTGGTGCTGGGTGGCGATACAGCCAAGGACAAATTCGGCAAGGCTGCGGCCAAACGCCTCGCCCACTATATAACCCATGACTTGCCCCCCCATATGGGTGTGATGGTCACCCCGTCCCGGCGCACGCCCGATTATCTCCTGCAAGCGGTCAAACAGGCTCTTCGCACCCGTCCACACTGGATTTGGGATGGAGAAGGCGACAATCCCTATTTCACCATGTTGGCCTTGGCGGACGCGATTGTTGTGACAGCTGATTCTCATTCCATGCTGTCCGATGTGCTTGCCGCCCCGGTTCCGGTCTATATATTCGAGCCTGATGCCTATCCCAGAAAGCTCAAAAGCACCATCGATCAGCTCATTCAACAGCCTTCTGTTCAACTTCTCGAAGGCCCCCTTGAAACCGGAACCCGCCCGACCATAGATTCAACGGAACTGATAGCGGACGAGATTCTCGACCTGCTGAACCAATCCTGATAGCCAAGGGACGGCCTTGTAAGACCGAAGTCCCTTGAAAGAAAGATATCCCGATGCATAGCAAAGTCTTGATCATTGGTTCTGGCCCAGCCGGATACACCGCAGCCATTTACGCAGCCCGTGCCATGATGGAACCAACCCTTGTTGCCGGCATGCAGGAAGGTGGTCAGTTGACCATCACCACCGAAATCGAAAATTATCCCGGCTTTGCAGAAGAAATTCAGGGTCCATGGCTGATGGAACAGATGAAGGCGCAGGCTGCCAATGTCGGCACCAAGCTGATCTCGGACATCATCACCGACGTTGATCTCTCCTCCCGCCCCTTCAAGGCAAAGGGGGATTCGGGCACCGAATATACCGCTGACAGCCTGATCATCGCCACCGGTGCTCAGGCCCGCTGGCTCGGCATGGAATCGGAAGAAAAGTTCAAAGGGTTCGGCATCTCCGCCTGCGCCACCTGCGACGGCTTTTTCTATCGCGGCAAGGAAGTGCTGGTGATCGGCGGCGGCAACACCGCTGTTGAGGAAGCCCTCTATCTCACGCATCATGCGGACAAGGTCACCATCATCCATCGCCGCGATGAATTCCGTGCCGAAAGGATTCTTCAGAACCGCCTCTTCAAGCATCCCAAGATCGAGGTGATCTGGGACACCGTGGTTGAGGAATTCACCGGCAAGGAAGGCTTCCCCCCAAGCGTCACCGGCGCCAAGCTGCGCAATGTCAAAACCGGCGAGATTACCGACATCACGACCGACGGCATCTTCATAGCCATTGGTCATGCTCCGGCCGTAGAGCTGTTCAAAGACCAGCTACAGATGACCGATCACGGCTATATTTGGTCGGCGCCTGATTCGACCGCGACCTCCATTCCCGGCGTTTTTGCAGCTGGCGACGTGACCGATGACAAATATCGACAGGCCGTCACCGCCGCCGGTCTTGGCTGTATGGCCGCTCTGGAGGCAGAACGCTTCCTTGCAGAGCAAGAAGACGCTGAATAATAACGGGTTTTGCCCAAGAAATCCTCCAAGACCCTACACAGACACTTTGTTTTGCGATGCAAAGTTATTAGACTATCGGTTACCTTGGTTTTTGCATGCCTGACGCGACCTATTCGCATAGCAGGGCACGGCGGTTCAAACTGCGCATTGCAAGACTGAGGTCTGGTTTTTGGTAGAGAACCGAGAGGAGCCAATGCTGCTCTCGGTGGAGGACGATATGGATTGGGATAAACTGCGCATCTTTCATGCGGCTGCTGACGCCGGTAGCTTCACCCACGCCGGCGACAAGCTCCATATGAGCCAATCCGCCATATCGCGTCAGGTCAGCGCCCTTGAGGCCGATCTCGGCGTCACTCTTTTTCACCGTCATGCCCGCGGCCTCATCCTGACGGAACAAGGTGAATTGCTTTATCGCACGGCCCATGATGTGCTGATGAAGCTTGAGACAGTCCGCACTCATCTGACAGACTCCAAGGAAAAACCAACCGGTGAGCTGCGCCTGACCACCACTGTCGGTCTGGGCTCTGCATGGCTCACCCAGCATTTGCCGGAATTCCTCGAACTCTATCCGGGCATCGCCATCAATCTGCTGTTGGAAAACGAAGACCTCGATCTGGGGATGCGCGAAGCCGATGTTGCCATTCGCCTGCATCAGCCGACCCAGCCGGATCTCATCCAGCGCAAGCTCTTCACCGTCCATTTCCATATGTATGCCGCGCCAGACTATCTCAAGAAATATAGCCAGCCGCATTCGATGGAAGATCTCGACCATCATCGCCTGATTTGCTTTGGCAACAATCACCCGGCCTATCTCAAGGATATCAACTGGCTTGAAACCGCCCAGATGGCGCCGGGACGCAAACGCCAGATGGCGCTGAAGGTCAACAATATCCTTGGCCTGCGCAGCGCCGTGATGCGCGGCGCGGGAATCGCAATCCTACCCGATTACGTTGTGCATCCTCGCGACAACCTCATACAGTTGCTGCCAAGTGTGGAAATGCCAAGCTTCGAGACATATTTTGTTTATGCCGCAGAATTGCGCAATTCCATGCGCATCAACGCCATTAGGGATTTTCTGCTGTCAAAAGCGGCAAGCTGGCATTATTAATTACGTGAGAGCTGCGTTTCACGACCAAAACTTGCTCATCAGCCCAATCTCAGACCCATCTTACGCTCCGAAGAGAGAGCTTTGCTTGCCATGTTCAAAAAGCATAGCAGCAATGCGCCTGTATGGATTGTAAGTAGGCTAATTAATAGGCATATACGGATCAGCTGAAGGCAATATTCGTCACACACTCCTCCCCGTGACGATGTTTGTAGCCAGCTGTTCCCCTCTGGAAGGTGATTGCTCCGCATATTTATGCGGATTTTACTTCAAAGCCGGACCTTGGTCCGGCTTTTTTTTCGCCTGCATTTTGCAGGTCACTTTTTAATGCATTCCGCCTAATTTTTGATCATAAATAAATTCGCACATTATTTAGTCAAATTGAGCTCATAGAATTTTGCATAGGTTTAAGGGGAGTTACGCACCCTATACTGCTCTCTTGCATACAGGGACCGAGCCCGCCCAATCAAATTGGCATGGCTTCAAACGGGCGTGAAACAAACCCGAAAAATCAGCGATATAAAATTTCGCTCTTGCCCAGTTCTTTATAGAGATGAGCGACCTGTTCCCCATAGCCATTAAAGATGCGGGTCGGAATGGTCTCACTCGTCCCCAGCACCCGCTCATTCGCCTGACTCCAGCGCGGATGCCGCACTTCCGGATTCACGTTGGCCCAGAATCCATATTCTCCCGGCGCCAACTGCTCCCAGAAGCTCATGGGACGCTTGTCAGTGAAGGTGAAGCGAGTGATCGATTTGATCGACTTGAAACCATATTTCCAAGGCAGGGCAAGCCGCAGCGGGGCGCCAAACTGTTTGGCCGCCGGTTTTCCGTAAGCGCCAGTTACCAGAAATGCCAGCTCATTCATCGCTTCCGCCATCGATACCCCTTCCACATAGGGCCAAGGATACCAGGTCTGTTTCTGGCCGGTGGCAACATCGGGGTCATGGAAAGTTTCCATCCGTATATATTTGGCTTTTGACAGAGGCTTGGCTTTTTTCACCAGATCGGCAAAGGCAAATCCGGTCCAGGGAATGGTCATCGACCAGGCTTCGACACAGCGGTGGCGATAGAGACGCTCCTCCAGCGCCATGGAGCGGATCAACGTGTCAATATCAAGCTCCATTTCTTCTTCCACCAGCCCACCAATCTTGACGGTCCATGGCCGTGTCTGGAGACTTTGCGCTGCCTTAGCGATCTGCTTATGGGATCCAAATTCGTAGAAATTGTTATAGGCCGCATTGACCTCTTCTGGCGTTACAGACCGCTCGATTGTGTAAGCGGGGTTGCGTTCGGCCGGATAGAGATCAAAGGTCGGGTCTTTGGCATCCGAGGTCGAGGTGCTTTGCGACAGCGCCATATCAGCCGCCTCATTGTCAAACCGGCATCCCGCCAGACCGAGACTGGCTCCACCGATCAACAAGGATGACCCACGCAGAAACCTGCGCCGATTGAGATAGACATGTTCGTCTGTTGCCTGATGCTCCTTCGGCGACCAACTCCGAGTGCGTTTGATAATCATGACATCCTCCCCTTTATCCAGTTGCGACCAGTCTCTCCTTTTCGGTCTAGCGCCAAGCCTACGGCCTTCACCCGGCCAGAACAAATCACCAATCCGTGTGGTTCGATATGTGCAGCGCATGACCGCAACAAGCCATCACCAGCAGATCGACACGAACCATCTGGACGAAATCGCTACCGCCTTGACTGAGTTGGTCGATGCAACAAGCCATCACCAGCGGGCACAGCAGCCCTCGCATCAGCTCCCGTGAACCTGAAAGCGCAGGCCGCCACCCGATCATCCGCAACGCAACGCAACGCAACGCATTGGGCACATAAAAAAACGGGGCACAAAGCCCCGTTTTCCTTGTTCACTTGGGTGTCTGGACTAATTGGCTGCCTTTGCGGCCTCCATAACCAGATCTGCATTGCGACCAGTCAGCTCCTGCATATGATCAAATGTGGCCTCAAAGGAAGCAACACCCGCAGAAATCGACCGCAATTCGATGATCAAATCGCCGAGCTCCGACTGTGGCATCAGGGATTCAACCACATCCCAGCCTTCCCAGCCCGGGCGGGCATCATAGCCCATCAGCTGACCACGACGACCCGCAACGATGGTGTTGACCTTAGCGGTCACATCATTCGGCACAGCGATCTTCACATTCATGATCGGCTCCAGCAGCACAGGACTGCAATCGGGCAAACCTTCGCGCATCGCCAGAGTGCCCGCCGAGCGGAACGCCTGATCGGAACTGTCGACAGCATGGTAGGAGCCATCGCTGAGATTGACTGTCAGATCAACAACTTCGAAGCCCAAAGGCCCCTTGCCCAACGCATCCTTGACCCCATTCTCGACTGAGCCGAAATACTGCTTGGGTACGACACCACCGGTGATGGATTCGGTGAAGACAAAGCCCTCACCGCGCCCCAACGGCTTGATATCGATGAGCACGTCACCAAACTGCCCATGACCGCCAGACTGTTTCTTGTGGCGACCACGCACGCTGACACTCTTGCGGATGGTTTCCTTGTAGGGCACCGCTGGTGCATGATGCTCGATATTGATGCCATATTTGCCTTGGAGCCGCTCAATCGCCACCCGCAAATGCATCTCACCCTGCCCCCGCAGGATGGTTTCTCCACTATCCTGATTCTGCTCTACCAGAAGAGATGGATCTTCCTCTGTCAGCTTCTGCAAGGTTGCATGCAGCTTGACTTCGTCGCGATGCTCGGTCGGCTTGACAACCATCCCGAAAACAGGGGCCGGAATGGCGAGCAAATCGAGCTGATCGACCCCGGCCTTTGCCGTGGTCAAGGTTGTACCCGTATGGGCAACATCCAGCTTGCCAAGAGCAATCACTTGCCCTTCTGTCGCCCGATTGTCCTTGACCGTCTTCTGCCCCTGCACATGGAACAGGCCGGATGAACGACCGATCTCTTCCCCATCTGCGGCATAGAAGACATCGCCATCTTTCACCGCTCCTTTCAACACGCGGGAAATGGACAGCTTGCCCCCATGGGACGTATGGATTGACTTCATCACCTGCAAAATGGCGTCCCCATCAGATGGATCAGGGCAACCAAGGCGCTTGGCGGTGGTCTCAATGCCAGGTGCTTCATGACGGAGCATTTTCAAAAGCCGCAAAATGCCATTTTCCTGCTCGGCAGCACCAATCACGACAGGCATCACCTGACCCTGACGCATTTCCTCAACCAGATCAGCAAAGATCCGTTCTGCATCAGGCTCCATTTCTTCGAGCAATTGCTCCATCAGCACTTCGTCATGGTCCGAGAGGGTTTCGAGCATTGTATAGCGGGCTTCCCACTCACGCTCCTGATCCGTCTCGTTCATATCGATCAGTTCGCTTGGCGCATGCTCGTGATACATGAAGGCGCGCTCAAGGGCGAGATCGATATAACCGATGGCAGTCTCTCCCTTCCAGATCGGAATCTGGCGCAACAAGAGAGGGGTTGCACTGGCTTTTTGCAGCTCCTCGACCACCGCACGCACACGGGCAGAGCATTTGTCCAACTTGTTCAGGAAAAGTATCCGGGGAATGTTGCGCTCTTCAAGGCTTTTCAGGATCACTTGCAGCGCGGGGATCTTCTTCTCGTCTGGTTCACAAACAACAATCGCGAGATCAACAGCGGAGAGGGCAGGCTGACTTTCAAACTGGAATTCGACAGATCCGGGACAATCGACAAAGGTGAAGGTGTCCCCCATAAATTCTGTTTCGGCGATATTGGCTTCTACCGACATATGATGGGATCTGGCTTCCTCCGATCCATCCCCAACAGAGCTTCCGCTATCGACCGATGAAAATTTGTTAATGGCTCCGGTTCGCGCCAAAATGGCTTCAAGGAGAGTAGTTTTACCGCTTCCAAAGGGTCCTACGATGGCTACGCAACGTGGACCCTCGACTCTTCTGCCAACTTGTCCCATGGCAGATCCTCCTTTCTATTTTGAGCATGACGTCCGGCATAAGATCCAAGGATCGCTCAGATGAACAATCATCAGTTCTTGCTTGGTAATTCCCGTCTGTTGAACAAACCTCCCGTTCAGACCATCCCTAAACTGCCAAATGTCGGACAGAACATCTCAAAGCTTAGCCCAGATCCTCACGCTGCAATTGATCAAACGCAAACCACACCGTCGATTGCAGCCAAGAGTCACCGCTATTTGTCATTTCCCTTACATCCCGCCACCAGCCCCCTCTCCTGATACCACACGCTCTAAACCCTTCGTATTAGAACGAACTGCAGGACCGCTAAAACCAAAAAAGGCCCGCCTCAACAAGGCGGACCTTTTCCATTTCTAACGTAGCATGAACCCTATTTGAGGGCAGCACAGAAACGCTTGATACGGGCGCAGGCTTCCGTCAGCGCCTCGGTGGAGGTCGCATAGGAAACGCGGAAATAAGGCTCAAGGCCAAAAGCTACACCCTGCACCACAGCGACACCTTCGGTTTCGAGCAGCTCGGTGACAAAGTCACTGTCATTCTCGATCACGTTGCCCGACGGCGCAGTTTTGCCAATGCAGCCCGCACAGGACGGATAGACATAGAAGGCACCTTCCGGGGTCGGACATTCCAGACCTTCACATTCATTGAGCATGGCAACCACCATGTCCCGGCGGTCCTTGAACACTTTCGCGCGCTCAGGGATGAAATCCTGTGTCCCGTTGAGTGCCTCCAATGCAGCCCATTGAGAGATGGAGGTCGGGTTGGAGGTCGACTGGGACTGGATCTTGCGCATCGCATTGATCAGCACCTGCGGACCAGCCGCATAGCCAATACGCCAACCGGTCATCGCATAGGCTTTCGACACACCATTCATCGTCAGGGTGCGATCCTTCAAAGACGGCTCGATCTGCACCGGCGTGCAGAATTCGAATTCGTCATAGACCAGATGCTCATACATATCATCGGTCAGGATCCAGACATGCGGATGCTTGACCAGAACGTCGGTCAACGCCTTCAGCTCATCACGCGTGTAGGCTGCACCAGTCGGGTTGGATGGCGAGTTGAAGATGATCCATTTGGTCTTCTCGGTGATCGCCGCTTCCAGCTGTTCGGGCTGCAATTTGAAATTATGCTCGATGGTCGCTTCCACAGCAACAGGCGTACCGCCTGCCAGCAGAACGATATCAGGATAGGACACCCAATATGGCGCGGGAATGATCACTTCATCGCCCGGATTGAGGGTCGCCATCATGGCGTTATAGATGATCGGCTTGCCACCCGGCGCAACAAAGCACTGGCCTGGCTCGTAATCAATGCCATTCTCACGCTTGAACTTTTCGGCAATCGCCTTCTTCAGTTCAGGGATCCCATCAACGGCTGTATATTTGGTTTCGCCACGAGTGATCGCATCGATAGCAGCCTTTTTGATGTTATCAGGTGTATCGAAGTCTGGTTCTCCAGCACCCAGACCGATGACGTCACGACCAGCGGCCTTGAGTTCTCGCGCTTTGTTGGATACTGCAATCGTTGCAGATGGTTGAACGCGCGAAAGCTGCTCGGCTAAAAAGCTCATTGAGCCCTCCAAATATATAGCAAAAAATTAAGACAAACGGCCTTGTCCGTTGAGAAGACCTCCCAACGTTACCGCTCCGGAACACTAGTGCAGCCCTATAGCCAATTCAAGGCGGCGCAAGAAAGATTCGACCAATCTTATCCTTTTGGCGTCACAATTCTTGCGCACAAATGTACCCAACCAACAAGGCACAACCTACATTCGTTTCGGAAATGAGGGCTTCTACTAAGCCAACACCATCCATAGGCCACATGGAACTCCACAAAGGGCTTATGGCTCTAAGCCTTTTGGCAACATATGAAATTCTCCTCTGCTTCAATAAATGAGCGATTGTCTTTCTAATATCAAAATTCCATAAATTAAGAATTTTAGAATATTTTGATTCCGAGAATGAGCACATTTGGTGCCTCGATGCCCGGATCGCGTGGAATAATGCAAGCGAACTCAAACCGAACGGGATAATCGAGACCTTTCGCCATGCTCAGATCACTGAACGATCTTTTATTTGGAAGCAATGAAGAACTGTGTAAGACAATGCGCCTTGCAGCCTATTTGGCACAGCTTGGCCGCAGCTTGAAGGCCACTATTTTTGCAACGATTTCCAAAGCTATAGCCGGTGAAATCGCCGTCAGAATGCCTCCGTCTTATGGCGCGTCTCCATCTCACTGAAACCCACAAAGACGCAAAAAGGCCGCAGCATCCGCTACAGCCTTTTCATTCTGCAAACCCAAACTTTGAGCCAGCCTCGGCCAAGCTTACTTGAAAGCTGTGCCCGGCTTTACACCCAGCATCTTGAAAATGATGGCTGCCGGACAAAAACCGGTAAAGGCGGACTGCAACAGGTTGGCGCCGATAAACACGGTCAACCAAATGAAGAGCGGGCTGACAAACTGGGTCAACGCCACAGAGACGAGGATCATGACGCCAGCGAAGGCGAAGATGGTACGGTCAAGGCACATGGAGATATCCTTTGTATGCTCAAGTAAATTAGTATTTTCGAATATTCATATCAAATAAATCATGCATCGTAAATACGCCTTTTGATGCGACATGCGACCGCAGGTGAAAACCAGAGCATTCAGAACCCTCTTCACCGCCAAATAACCACCCTTTTTCCCCTGCAACCGACCAATCGCAAAATGGTCACAATATTTGTCCGCTTCTGCCTTTTTTCACCCCAACGCGGGCCGCATTCCCATGTGATCCTTTTGCCAGAACACGCCTTCACGGTCACTCATCCAACCAAGTCATTTATCCGACTGAAAGACGATCACCAATGCCTTTGCCATCAAATGATTTGAAGCCCAAAAAGCGCCGCCGCCACACCATTGATCTCGACCGCAAGCGCGGATCTGACAAGTCCATTTCCAAAGCCTTCAAAATCTGGCTCTCGGCCTATGCACTCGCCATCGGCATCGGCTTCACGGTCGCGGCCCAACCCGCCCGCTCGGCACCGGTGACCCCGCCTGCAGAGGCAGCGACCGAGCAGAGCACTTCACAAAGCCTGATTGGTCCGAACGACATGCAGTCAGGTGGCCTGTTGTTCAAATCCAAAGAACCCGGCAAATATGTCGAAGCGCCCAAAGTCGCCACCGACATCAAGCTCGACGTCACAGGCCCTGTGGCGCGTGCCACTGTGACCCAAACTTTCCTCAACGCCTCCGACGTCTGGGTCGAGGGGCTTTATGTCTTTCCTTTGCCGGACAATGCAGCCGTTGATCGGCTGAAAATGAAAGTCGGCGATCGGCTGATCGAAGGCAAGATCAAGCCAAAGAAGGAAGCCCGCGAAATCTACGAAGCCGCCAAACGTGAAGGCAAGAAGGCAAGCCTGCTCGAACAGCAACGCCCCAACCTCTTCACCAATGCTGTGGCCAATATCGGTCCGGGCGAAAGCATCACGATCCAGATCGAATATCAGGAAACCATCCCGCGCAAAGGCGAGGAATTTTCCCTCCGAGTCCCGCTGGTGGTCGCCCCGCGTTACAATCCGCTCAACAAGCCTCTAAAGCCCGTGATCGACATGGAAGCCAAACAGACTGCTGGCACCAGCGGTTGGGGCTCAACCGATCCTGTGCCGGACCGCGACGCCATCACCGCGCCGGTTCTTGACCCGAAAAAGGATGGCAAAAGCAATCCGGTCACTCTGTCCGCCACCCTCAATGCAGGCTTTCCCCTTGATAAGGTGGTCAGCCATTATCATGACGTCACCATCACGCCCGATGGCGACGACAAGGTCACCCTGACATTGAACGAAGGCGCAGTGCCTGCGGATAAGGATTTCCTCCTCACCTGGACCGGCAAGGCAGGCAAAACGCCCAATCTGGGCCTCTTCACCCAGAAGCTGACGGCAAAAGATGGAACATCTCAAAACTATTTGCTTGCCTATATCACGCCACCTTACAAGCTGACCGAAAGCGTGAAAATGCCGCCCCGCGAGGTGATCTTCGTGATTGACCAGTCCGGCTCCATGGCAGGCCCTTCAATCCGTCAGGCGCGCTCCAGCCTGATCGAGGCCCTTAATCAGCTCAAGCCAGAAGACAGTTTCCAGATCATCCGCTTCAACGATCAAATGAACCAGCTGTTCGGCGCGCCCAAAAAAGCCGATGCCGAAGCAATTTCCGAGGCCAAACGCTGGGTCAACCGGATCAAGGCAGACGGCGGCACCAAAATGCTGCCAGCCATGCTCGAAGCCCTGACTGACAGTGACCCCAATGCTCCGACCTTGCGTCAGGTGATTTTCCTCACCGACGGAGCGATTGGCAACGAAAAGCAACTCTTCGAGGCGGTTAAATCCAAAAAAGGGCGCTCGCGTATTTTCACCGTTGGTATCGGCTCCGCCCCCAACAGCTTCTTCATGTCCCGCGCAGCAGAAGTGGGCCGTGGCACCTTCACCCACATTGGCGATATTGCGGAAGTACAGACCAAAATGGGCGATTTGTTCAAGCAATTGAGCCACCCCGTCGCCACCGATCTGCGCGCAATGCTGCTTGGCGGTAAGGAGGTAGAAGCATCCCCCGACGTCCTGCCCGATCTTTATCTCGGCGAACCGGTCGTGCTGGCCATCAAGGCCAAGTCACTGGGAGATACGCTGACCCTCAAAGGCCGTTTTGATAATCAGCCATGGAGCTTGTCCGTCGACCTGACCAAAGCTGCGACCTCCACAGCCATCGACAAAATCTGGGCGCGCGGCAAAATTCGCCAACTTGAAAGCGATCGCCTTCTGTCCGACAATGCCAAGGCCATTGACAAGAAAATTGAAACACTGGGCCTTCAGCACCATCTGGTCACCCGCCTGACAAGCCTCGTTGCAGTCGATGTCACCCCGTCGCGCCCAACTGAAGAAGAACTTGAGAGCAAGAAGGTGCCGTTGAACCTGCCCGATGGCTGGGAAAGGGACAAGGTCTTTGGCGAACAGGTCGATATGGCCCAGCCAGTGATGGCAGCCCCGGCCAAACCCATGGGCAAAAAGAAGATGTCGATGCAAATGCGCGACCGCAGCATGCGCACCTCTGCCCTGCTCGCCCCTCAGTCGGCACCGATGGTCGGAGCCAATGGGCAACCAATGAAACTGGCCGCAGTGCAGACCAACCAAAGCCAGATCATGCTGCCCAAAACCGCCACCAAGGCAGACCTGATCCTGCTCGCAGGCAGCTTGCTTCTGCTGCTCTCGGGTGGATTGTTCGCCTGGCTGCAATGGCGCCGCGTGGACAAGAAATGAGCCCCGCCCCGCGCTGGCTGAAAATCCCCGCCATGCTGATCGGCATGGCGGGCTTTGCCCTGATCCTCTGGGCATGCTGGATACCCGCAAAGGCCAAGCTGGCGCAAATCCTGCTCGAACGCGCATGGGCAGAGAGCCAGCAGACCGGCAGCCCCGTCAAGGCCTGGGCATGGGCGGACACTTGGCCCGTCGCCAAATTATCCATCCCGGCGATTAAGTTCAAAGCCATCATCCTGCACGAGGCTGGCGGTGAAGGTCTGGCATTTGGTCCAGTCCTGCTCAACCAGTCAGCCGCCTTGGGCGAAGATGGCCTATCGGTTGTTGCAGCCCATCGAGACACCCATTTCAAACGATTGGCCAAGCTCAAGCCCGGCATGGAAATCCGCGTCGAGCCGCTTAAGGGACCGCCGCTCACCTATCACGTCGAGCAAATGCGCGTGGCGCCTTGGGATCGCTCAGGCCTCAATAAAGACAGCTTTGAGCCGACTTTGGCCCTAACCTCCTGTTGGCCGTTTGAGGATGTCACCCCCGGCCCGTTGCGTTTCATCGCCGAGGCCAGCCTTGTCTCTGCCCCTACCTCCAAAACAAACGACCCATTGTGATCAAGCCTGCGCCTCCCCACGTAGAAGAAAGCAAGACGCTTTTCTTTTGACCGGACGGAGATGCCTTATGACAGCTCATACGCCCCCTCATCGCACGACCCAAAAAACGCCCCCATGCAGGGCAATCGCAGCCCCTGATACGCGTTCAGCTTTTGCCGGGTCCAATCTGGCTTGGGCCTTTCTCGCTCTAGCGACTACCCTTTTTCTTGTCGCAAGCCTGTCGAGTGCCAAGGCCCAGCAGGCTAGGACTTTCGAGACCCAGACAGGTCCGATCCGCGTTGAACAAAAAGCCAGTTTCGAGCGCCCCTGGGGCATGACATTTCTGTCCAAGACCCACATGCTGGTAACCGAACGCACTGGCGGTCTATGGCTGGTAGATATGACGACAGGTGAAAAAATCCCGGTCGAAAATCCGCCCCGCGCCCATGTCGAAGGTCAGGGTGGCCTGCTTGATGTAGCCATTCATCCGAAGTTCTCCCAAAATGGCTGGGTCTATTTCACCCTTTCGCGCAAATCGGACAGCGGTACCGGCACAGCTGTGGTTCGGGCCAAATTGGCGGGCCTTGAAACAGGGTCCCCCGCCCTTTCGGATCAACAAACCCTCTATGAGGTTCTCCCAAGTGCCGGAACCCACCATTTCGGCTCCCGCATCGTCTTTGCACCAGATGGCACGCTCTATGTCACGTTCGGCGACCATGGTGTTCGCCCAAGGGCGCAAGACGTGACCAATGCCTCAGGCTCAGTCATCAGGCTCAATGACGATGGCTCGATCCCGGCAAACAATCCCTCTTTCGGAGCCAATGCCAGAGATGGCCTGTGGTCCATCGGTCATCGCAATCCGCAAGGCGCTGCCATCCATCCTGAAACCGGCCAGCTCTGGACCGTTGAGCATGGCGCGCGCGGCGGCGATGAGATCAATCGCCCGGAAGCAGGCAAAAACTATGGCTGGCCGACCATTTCCTATGGCCGTCACTATTCCGGAGGTCGCATCGGCGAAGGCACTCAAAAGACAGGCATGGAACAGCCGATCCATTATTGGGATCCCTCCATCGCACCATCGGGCTTGGCCTTTTATGATGGCACACTGTTTCCAGACTGGCAGGGCGATCTGTTTGTCGGCGCACTGAAAGATCAAAAGCTTGTCCGACTGACCCTTGATGGGGACCGGGTTACCAATGAAGAAATCCTTTTGGAGCGCGCGTTTGGCCGCATCCGCGACGTGCGGTCCGGCCCGGACGGAGCGCTATGGCTTTTGACAGATTCCTCAAATGGCGCTTTGTTGCGGATCATTCCCTCCAAATGATTCATCAATTTCTCTGAGCAATTGATCGAAACTATTCAATTGATTGATCTCGGGAAAAGGCGTAAATCCGACGGACGGGTCGACAGTTTGCATCTGTCGGCCCTTAATCTCTTGATGACTGATTGGCCCGAACAAGGGCCTACCAGCCGAGTGTCCGAAAGCAAAATGCCATGTCCCGTTTGACTGCCAATAGTTTGTTGTTGATCGCCGCCATGGTCTGGGGCGCGGCTTTCGTGGCCCAATCCACCGCCATGGAATCCATTGGCCCGCTCAGCTTCACCGGCGTGCGCTTCCTTCTGGCCGCTATCTCGGTCGCGCCCTTTGCTTATTTCGAATGGCGCAAAAGCGACAAACGGATCCCCATCAAGGGCTTGCTGCACAGTGTCTTTGTCGGTGGGATTTTCTTCATTGCCATCACCTTGCAGCAATATGGCTTTTTCACCACCTCGGTCACCAATGCCGGATTCCTGACCGCCCTCTATGTGGTCTTCACCCCAATCATGGGGATCGTGATCCTGCGCACCTGGCCCAACACCTATATCTGGCCCATCGTGGCGATTGCATTGACCGGAGCCTATCTGTTGGCCGGCAGACTGGAAAGCGTGGCTGTCGGTGATATGTTGAATGTCTTGAGCGGCCTATTCTGGGCCATGCAAATCATTCTGATCGGTCGGCTCGTCCTGCAATATGGCAATCCAATAACCATTGCCTGCCTGCAATTCTTCACCGCCGGACTGTTGGGCATGCTGTTTGGCCTGCCGATTGAAGGCCTCGCACTGCACAATCTCACCGGAGCATGGTTCGAGATCATCTATACCGGTGTGTTTTCAGGCGGACTATCCTTCACCTTGCAAGCCATCGGCCAGCGCTATACGCCATCAGCCGATGCCGCCATCCTGCTGTCAAGCGAGAGCCTGTTTGCCGCCATCTTCGGAGCCTTGCTGTTGAATGAGCGCCTGACGGGTAGTCAGGTGGTCGGCTGCGCGATGATTTTCTCATGCATTTTGCTCGTCGAACTGCTGCCCTTTATCCAGAAACGCTTTGCCCGCAAGCGTGCCGATCAGGCTATCTGATTGCGACCAGCCCCACTCCCGAAAGCCTGCAGTGCAAAAAAACCTGCCCGGTAGCCCGGACAGGGAGGAAAAAATTCAAGAAAAGAAGGCCGAAAGAGCCTGATCAGGACTTGATCTTGGCGATATCGAGAAACTTGAGCACGGCGCGCTCATAATAAGGCTCGGTTTCGCCCTTGCGGATTTTGCGCAGGAAATATTTCTCAAACGCAATCTTGGCCAGATGCACCCATTTGCCCTGCCCGGCATAGTTGGTATTGCGCGGCGGAATCTGCGGCATTGCCACAAAGGCAAGACCGGAATCACCAAAGTCGGCAAGGCAGATCGCATTCCACGTCGCTTGGTGTGTCGGCTCCTTGCCAGCCTCAATCTCAACCATATTCTGAGCCGCCGCAGTCACCATGGACTCGATCATGTAGCCGGTCTTGGGAACGCCCACGGGAACAGGCGTTTTCTCGTAAGGCGGAATGGCGATGCAGACGCCAATGCCGAAAATGTTGGGATATTTCGGATTGCGCTGGTGCTTGTCGACGATGACGAAGCCGCGTGGATTGGCCAGCCCTTCGACGCCCTGCAAAGCGGGAATGCCGCGAAAGGCCGGTAACATCATGGAATGCTTGAAGGGCAGCTCATGCTTGGTTTTCGGCTCACCAGCATCATCGCATTCGGTGACATGCATCACGCCTGCTTCAATCTTGTCCACCTTGGCATTGGTGATCCACTTGATGGTACGATCCCGGAACGCAGTTTCGAGCATCCCCTTGGTATCGCCCACACCACCAAGCCCCAGATGGCCTATATAGGGCTCAGAGGTAACAAAGGTCATCGGCACCTTATCGCGGATTTTGCGTTTGCGCAGATCCGTGTCGAAAATCATCGCTGTCTCATAGGCCGGACCATAGCAGGACGCCCCCTGAACCGCTCCCACCACGATGGGACCGGGATCCTGACAAAAGGCTTCCCACTTCTCAAACCCCGCGGTCGCATGATCCACGTCACAAACCGAAATCGTATTGCCTTCCGGCCCCAGCCCCTCGATTTCGTCAAAGGCGAGTTCCGGACCGGTTGCGATCACCAGATAATCGTAGGTGATGGATTCTCCATTGCTCAGCCCGACCGAATTGTTCTGCGGATCAAGGCTGTCAGCCGAGGCACAGATGAACGCCACCTTGTTTTTGGGCAGAACCGTTGCCAGATCGAGGGTAATGTCTTTCTTGTTCCGCCAGCCGACAGCCACCCAGGGGTTTGAAGGGGTAAACTGGAAGAACGGCTTATTGGAAACCACCGTCACCGTGTCTGTATTTTTCAGCTCTTGCCGGAATTCATAAGCAGCGGAAAGACCACCAAGGCCTCCACCCAATACCACCACATGCGTCATTTGTTCCTCCTGAATCCGGCTCGTGCTATAGGCTGGCTTTTTTTAAAGCAGAAGTCAGTCCCTGCCAGACATTTGAATTTAATTTCGAATATTAGAATATTTTAATAAAAGAAACTATTGATAATTTTGCGAATGAACAACAAAATTGTTCCCGCCCAAGCAAGCATGACTTTTCTTGCCTTACCTCTTCATATTCCTGATTTGTTCCCTTATATTGAGGACTCACTCGACCAATCCAATCGCCGCACGGCCAGCGGACAAAAGAGCGACAGGCATGACGTCAGACAAGCGGAATAAGAAAGACAATCGCGAACAGTCGGGACTGGGCGAGGCACCGCAGGCATCCTTTGAACCTGTGCCCATGCCAGACTCGATTGCGGATTGGGCCGAAGACATCGCCAAGGCAGCCGAAGACCAGCCAAAAGCCAAACCCAAATCCACGACGCCGGAAAAACCCAAGCGCAGCCGCAAGAAGCCGGAAGAAAAAGCCTCTGCCCGCGAGCGCGCGGCCGGTGGTCTTAACCCGATTGCGGGTCTGGACATCTCACTGGAGAAGGCCGAGGAGCTGGAGCGCGTCACCAAAGAGCGCAAGAAGACCCAGAAGAAGAAGGGCAAGAGCGACGATCGCTCCGGTGTCACGGAAACCGTTCGCGCCCTTGAATCGCTCATCGAGCATGGCCGTCCGGAATTTATGGATACCGAGCCATGGCGCCCCCATCGTCCAGATCGTCCCGAGAAATCTGAAGGCGGTGTCTCCTTCGACTTGGTCACCGAATTCGACCCAGCTGGCGACCAGCCAACCGCTATTGCCGATCTGCAAGAAGGCATCAACAATGGCGAGGCTACGCAGGTTTTGCTCGGCGTTACCGGCTCGGGCAAAACCTTCACCATGGCCCAGTTGATCGCCAAGACTCAGAGACCGGCCCTGATCCTTGCGCCAAACAAGACCTTGGCCGCCCAGCTCTATGGTGAGTTCAAGAATTTCTTCCCCAACAACGCTGTCGAATATTTCGTCTCCTATTACGACTATTACCAGCCGGAAGCCTATGTGCCGCGCACCGACACCTTCATCGAGAAGGAAAGCACGGTCAACGAACAGATCGACCGGATGCGCCACTCGGCCACCCGCTCCTTGCTGGAACGCGACGACGTGATCATCATCGCCTCGGTCTCCTGTATCTATGGTATCGGCTCGGTAGAGACCTATACCGAAATGAGCTTCAAGATCGAAGTTGGCGAAGAGATTGATCAGGGCCAGCTGATGGCCGATCTGGTCGCCCTGCAATATAAGCGCAATGACATCGGCTTCCAGCGCGGCTCCTTCCGGGTCAGTGGCGATGTGGTCGAAATTTTCCCCGCTCACTATGAAGACCGCGCCTGGCGTATTTCCTTCTTCGGCGACGAAATCGAGGAAATCAAGGAATTTGACCCTCTGACCGGCCAGAAGATGGACGATTTGGAGATGGTCAAACTTTATGCCAACTCCCACTATGTCACCCCACGCCCGACCCTCAATCAGGCGATCAAGAGCATCAAGAAGGAGCTCAACGAGCGCCTTGCCGAACTGGAAGCCCATGGCCGCCTGCTCGAAGCCCAACGGCTGGAGCAGCGCACCCGCTTTGATCTTGAAATGATGGAAGCGACAGGCGCGTGTCAGGGCATCGAGAACTATTCACGCTATCTCACCGGCCGCCTGCCCGGCGAGCCGCCCCCCACCCTGTTTGAATATCTGCCGGACAATGCCCTGATCTTCGTTGACGAGAGCCATGTGACCATCGGCCAGCTCGGCGCGATGTATCGCGGTGACTTTCGCCGCAAGGCAACGCTGGCCGAATATGGCTTCCGCCTGCCAAGCTGTATGGATAACCGACCCTTGCGCTTTGAGGAATGGGACGCCATGCGGCCCCAGACAGTTGCCGTCTCGGCCACTCCGGGTGGCTGGGAAATGGAAGAAGCGGGCGGCGTCTTTGCCGAACAGGTTATTCGCCCCACGGGCCTCATCGATCCGGTCATCGAGATCCGCTCGGCCAAAACACAGGTCGACGATCTGCTCGGTGAAGTGAAGGAAAAGGCCAAGGTGGGGTATCGCACGCTGGTCACCACCCTGACCAAGCGCATGGCCGAAGACCTGACCGAATATCTCCACGAACAGGGTGTTCGCGTCCGTTACATGCATTCCGATGTCGACACCATCGAGCGGATCGAGATCATCCGCGACTTGCGCCTTGGGGCCTTCGACGTGCTGGTTGGCATCAACCTGCTGCGCGAGGGGCTCGATATCCCCGAATGTGCGCTCGTCGCCATTCTGGATGCCGACAAGGAAGGCTTCCTGCGCTCGGAGACATCCCTGATCCAGACAATTGGCCGCGCCGCACGTAACGTAGATGGCAAGGTCATCCTTTATGCCGACCGGATGACTGGCTCAATGGAGCGGGCCATTTCCGAGACCAACCGTCGCCGCGAAAAGCAGCTTGCCTATAATGAGGAACATGGCATCACGCCGCAGACGGTGAAGAAGAATATCGGCGATATTCTCGGCTCGGTCTATGAAAGCGACCATGTCACCGTTGACAAGGGGCTGGCAGAGGAAGGCCCGGCGGCAATTGGCCACAATCTTGAAGCCCATATTGCGGAATTGGAAAGCCGCATGAAGGACGCCGCCGCCAACCTCGAATTCGAGGAAGCGGCCCGCCTGCGCGACGAGGTCAAACGCCTGCGCGAGACCGAACTGGCCATCGCCGACGATCCATTGGCCCGTCAGGCAAGTGTTGACGAGAAGACCGGCGGCTATCGCGGTGAAAAGAAATATGGTTCATCCGCCAACCTGCCGAAAAACTCGCGCATCCAACTGCCGGATCTCGACGATATGGGCCCCGGCACCGACCGCACCAGACCAAAGGGTGCGGCTCAGAGCAAGGGACGCGGCCGCAAGAAGCGCTAAGCAAATGAAGCGCCAACAAACAGGAAAATACTGGGTCGCTATCCTTTGTGAAACAGGCGACCCAGTTTTTTCAATTGTTCAATCACCTGATCAGCAGCCACCTGTTCGCACCGCTTGGCGAGCAAGCGCTCCAGATCGTCGGGCTTTGTCGTGTGCCTGCCCTCGCCCTGATCATCATCTCTCGGTGTCATCCCATCATTCCTCTGACCGTTCATCGCTCTCACGATCGCGCTCATAATGATGCGCCAGCGCAAAAGGTGGTAGCCAGCTTTCTCGCCGTATCGTCCACAATTCATATGTGGGCGTCAATTGATCCGGCGCGTCAAGCGAACCAAGATGCACTTCAACTTCATCGCATGTGCGCGAGAAAACCGACGACCCGCAGCGCGGACAAAAACAGCGCCCGGCATAGCTGGCCACCTCACCGGTGACGCGCACGGCTGCTTCGGGGAAAATGGCGGAAGCATGAAAGAGAGCGCCATGATGCTTTCGGCAATCAAGGCAATGACATAGCCCAACCCGGTATGGCCGCCCGGTTGCGACCAGTCGAACGGCCCCACACAAACACCCGCCTTTATAGCGCTCCATAATCCTCTCCCAGTCGGTCATGCCTTGCATTCGATTTCGCTTGGGTCAGACAAAGCAAATGCATGCTCACGCAGATTGTCACAAATGTGATTCCCGCGTGACCGACCAATCAAGCTATAGCTGAAGCAGAAAACACTGTTCCAGCTTTTCGAGGTATATATGGAACTCGTCTTTGCCTATGGCGCCGGTCTGCTGACCTTGATCAATCCCTGTGTCCTGCCGGTCCTACCTATCGTGCTGGCTTCCGCCCTGTCGCAAGATCGGCGCGGACCAGTGGCATTGGCGCTCGGCCTGTCGATTTCCTTTGTCTCCTTTGGCCTGTTGATCGCATCAGCCGGACATGCCATCGGGCTGAATGAACGCCTTTTGGGGCAGATTGGCGCGAGCCTGATGCTGGCCTTTGGCCTGATCCTTCTCGTACCAGCCTTTGCCAACCGGTTTGAGACCGCCACAGCGGGCTTTGCCGCCAAGGCAGACAGCCAGCTTTATCAATCGGACCTAACGGGCTTCAAGGGTCAGTTCTTTGCGGGTCTTTTGCTTGGGGCAGTCTGGTCCCCCTGCATCGGCCCCACTCTTGGCGGCGCCATTGCACTGGCCAGTCAGGGCGATAGTCTCCTCTGGGCCACGGCCATCATGATCGCCTTTGCCGCCGGTGTCTCAACCCTCATTCTGGGCCTTGGACTTGGAGCAAAAAACGCCATCCGCAGCCGGGCGCAGTCCCTGCGCGCGCTTGCAGAGAAATCCAAGCCGCTGATGGGCCTGCTCTTCATCGCGGTCGGACTGATGATCCTGTTTGGCGTCCACCACTGGATCGAAGCCCTGGCCATCGAACATCTGCCATATTGGCTGCAAAATCTATCCGTCGCGCTTTAGCCAACAACAGCTGATCACAACAACCAAACCTACCGTAGAAAAGCCAACTGCATCTTTCTGGGAGACCCAACCATGATCCGATTTCTCGCTCTTTTGTCTTTCCTCGTCGTCACCAGCGCAGCATCGGCTGCCGACGTCATAGCCTATAAACCCGGCCTCATTCAATCCTTGCTGCAAGACGGCAAAACCGTCTTTGTCGATTACAAGGCAAGCTGGTGCACCACCTGCGCCGCACAGGAACGCGTAATCAAACGCCTCAGAGCAGAAAATAAAGCCTACGACAAGGCGCTGACCTTTGTCGCCGTTGACTGGGATGACTATCGCGACCATGACGTTACCACGTCGCGCAATATACCCCGCCGCTCCACGCTTCTGGTGCTCAAAGGCGATCAGGAACTGGGCCGCATCGTTGCGGGCACCTCGACCAAGGAAATCAAGGCCCTGCTCGACAAGGGCCTTTGAACACAGACCGTGAAAAGGGAGCCGCTTGGCTCCCTGTCCCGTTTCATTGGAGCCTTTATCGGCCCCTTCACCGCTCCGCACTGCACCATACTCTTGCCATTTTGATCCATCAGACAGGTCCCCTGTCGCATTTGGGGAAGTCTTGCGGCCACCCAAGGCATCGATATGGAGTTCCGGTTCATGAAGAATGTTAGCACATTCGCGCTATTGGCAAGCGCCAGCCTGCTCTTTTTGGCTGTGCTGATGGATGTCAGTCGCGCCACAGAATGGAAGCAATGCGGTAAAGCCTCATGGTATCAGCTGACCACGCGCACAGCATCGGGCGAATATGCCAATCCGGACAAAATGACCGCAGCACATAGAAGACTGAAATTCGGCACCATTATCGAAGTGCGCAACATGCGCAATGACAAACGCGTCATTGTCCGGATCAATGACCGCGGCCCCTTCATCAAGGGCCGTGTCATCGACGTCACCCGCCTTGCCGCCATCAAGCTGGGCTTCAAGAATGCCGGCACCACCAAGGTGTGCTATCGGATCGTGGCAAAAAACCATTCCGCCAACAAAGCAGGCAAGCAGGGCGCGCGTAACAAGCCCCACAATCCGCCCAAGCGCCTGCCGCTAAGCAAGCCGCCAAAGAGCCTTTAACCTCAGCGACTCTCGGGCTGCTGTTCCAGCGCATAGAGCGCATCGGTATAATCTTCGATCTTTTTCTCAAGCAGAGCGCGTGCATCCTGCAGACCGCGATTGTAGAAGACTGGAGCCATATGGCTGGCCAGATGATCGAGCATGAATTCCGCCTCAAAGCGCCCAAGCTCGACATCCAGTTCCTCGGCGACATATTCGCTAAGCAATGCCACCAAATGCGCCTTTTCTTCAGGCGTGAATGCCACCCCGGTCATCACACAATCCTCACAGAATATCCGTCAAAGATTTTGCAAGAACGGGTTGTTCCGCCGCTCTTCACCAATATTGGAATGATTGCCATGGCCGCAAATGAAGGCCACATCATCCCCCAGAGGCAGGATCTTGTCACGGATCGATGCCATCAGCGTGTCATAATCTCCGCCCGGCAGATCGGTCCGGCCAATCGAGCCATTGAACAGAACATCGCCCATGATCGCAAATTGCGCATCTTCATTGTAGAAAACCACATGACCGGGCGCGTGACCGGGGCAATGCAGGACATCAAAGGCCATACCGGCAATATCCACCTGATCCCCATCGACCAGCCAGCGATCCGGCTCGCATGGTTTGGCTTCCGGCACGCCGAACTGGATTGCCTGCTCGGCGACCCGTTCCATCAACATGCGATCGGCTTCATGGGGCCCTTCAACCTCCACATCCAGCGCATCGCGCAGCTCGGCAGCCCCGCCCACATGATCAATATGGCCATGTGTAATCAGGATCCGCTCGACGTCGATCTTCTCATGCTCCAGCACCTTGAGGATCTGAGGCACATCACCGCCCGGATCGATCACGACCCCCTTGCCGGTTTCTTCATCCCAAATCAGCGTGCAATTCTGCTGAAATGGCGTCACGGGAACAATCGCTACTTTCATTATGCTGTCCTGTCTTGCGCTCACCTGTTTGGCAGCGCCGATGGGGAAATGATCGCAAGGGCCAAACCAAAGCGACCTGCTTTGCCCCATGCTTAGCCTGTTTTAAGATAAAATCCAATCCGGCCCAACCATCTCTGGGCATAGTCTGTGTCTCGTTCTTCATTGCCATTCACGCGCCATGACGAACCATGACGCACCAGCATTTCTAACAGCAACATCTTTGGGTGAACAGCTTGGCGGAGAAGTGGCACAATCAAAACGAGTCAGTTATCCTTGCCAGCAATAGTTTCTTCAGGAGTGTCGACGATGCAATCCAGGCAACCGATTAATGGGTTTGAGAAACGAGCGCGCGCAGCCATCGCAAAAGAGGCGCTGCCCCAATCGATCGTCTGGCTCGCTGGCTTTTCATGCCTGACCGCATTCCTGCTTTGCGCCTCTATTGCGCAGGCTGCCAACATCACCATCCCCCAACGCCTGATTGACAATCACCGCGCCACTATGGGCTGCTGGCTGGCAGATATTGATGATGACGAATTGTCCGAAAAGGCGATCTTTATCGATCTGGGCGTGCAAAAGCTCTATGGCTTCATCTGCTCTTCGAGCCTGTCGGGCGACAGTTATCGCCTCTTTCAGGTCGAAGATGGCCGGGATGAATGGGCCAATCTGATGTCCTTCCCTCAGCTCGACACCAAATTGGGCTGGTACGCCACCAGCCAGTTGCAAAAGCCCACATGGGACGAAAAGAAAAAATTGTTGCGCTCGGAAATCCCAAAGCAGGGGTCGGCCAGTTCCTGCCGGCAATTCAGCATCTATTCCTGGCAGAAGGATCGCTTTTTCATTGCCCAGATCGGGCTGGCCGGAGACTGCAAGGAAAAGGAAGATGCGGACAAGGATCTGATCATCTATCCATTCGTTGCTGAAGTGGAAGAAGGCAAGGCCTCAGGCACCGCGACCGGCGACAAAACCGAGGCGACCACCGACAAAAACGCCGATAAAGACGCGAAATCAAAGAAAAAGTAGGCCAATTAGGCCCAGATCATTTGACAGACCGGATCAGCTCGTCCATTAGGGCGCATCCGGCCAACGTCCCCTTTTCGGCCAAGGCTTCACCCTTCGCAATCCGAGCGTGCCATGAACTATCGCCATATCTACCATGCCGGCAATTTTGCCGACTGTTTGAAACATATCGTGCTGACCCGCATCCTGACCTACTTGCAGAAGAAGGACAAACCTTGCTTCTGTCTGGACAGCCATGCAGGCATTGGTGCCTATGACCTGTCGAGCGAAGAGGCCCAGAAAACCGGAGAATGGCAAGAAGGCATTGCCCGCCTCATGGGCCCGGATGCTGCTCCGCTGCCCGCCAACATTGCCGAATTGTGCGAACCCTATCTGGCGATCATCCGCAAATTGAACCCCGACGGCCCGATCACCACCTATCCCGGCTCGCCGCTTCTGATGACCGAAATGGCCCGCAGGCAGGACCGCGCTTTCTTCATCGAAAAGCATCCCGATGATGCTGAAACCCTGAAACAGACCATCCGCCGTGACCGCCGTTTCCACATCCGTGAGGAAGATGGCTGGAATGCCATCAAGGGCGATCTGCCGCCCAAAGAACGGCGTGGCCTGGTGCTGGTGGATCCGCCTTTTGAAGAAAAAGACGAGTTCAACCGCATGATCTGGTATTTCACCCAAGGCTACAAGCGCTGGGCCAATGGCATCTATTGCCTGTGGTATCCGATCAAGGCCCGACGGGACGTCGATGAAGCTGCAGGCATGCTCAAGGCCGAAGGCATCGACAATATCCTGCGCGCCGAACTGGTGATCAACAAACTCGACACCGCCAAGCGCCTGAATGGCACGGGCATGTTCATCATCAATCCGCCCTTCATGCTGCATGACGAATTGGCCACCCTGCTGCCATTCCTTGCAAACCGGTTGGGTGACACCGCCCGCCGTTCGCACCTTGAATGGATCAGCCCACCACGCTAAAACCGGGGACCGCTGCTGAGGACTTACAATCGGGGGACATATGGCCTTTCCTGCAAAGCATCTGACGATCATTCTCGCCCTTCTGCTCTCTGCATGGACGATGGGACAGGCCCGCGCTGATCGGCCGGGGGATTTCGACTATTATCTGCTGACCCTCTCGTGGTCTCCCTCCTATTGCGCCGATGACGGCCGACAGGGCCGTGACAAGTTGCAATGCTTTTCGGGGCGCCCCTATGGCTTTGTCATTCACGGCCTGTGGCCGCAATATGAAAGAGGCTACCCGGAATTTTGCAGCTCCTCCCACCGCAAGCCCTCCTCCAGGCTTGTCGACCAGATGCTGAAATATTCTCCAAGCCGTGGCCTCATTCATCACGAATGGAAAAAGCATGGCTCCTGCACCGGCCTGTCTCCGCTTGATTATTTCCGCAAGGCCGTCAAGAGCTTCAAATCGATCAACCGCCCGAACAATCTGATCGATCTGGACCGCCCATTGCTGATGACGGCAAGAGAGATCCGCACCGCGTTTCAAGATGCCAACCCCGATTTGCCCCGCAACAGTGTCATCGTCACCTGCAAACGGAAAAAACTGCGCGAGGTGCGCATTTGCTTTGACAAACAGGGAAGGCCACGCACATGCAGTCCCTCTGCCCGCAAAGCCGCCTGTCGGGATCGTGGCAAGCTGCGCATTCTCGCGGTTCGCTAATCGCCCTTGTCCACAACCGCCTCCTGTAAGCCGCCCTTATGGTGCGCCCCCTCTCATAGGCATGTGACGCCCGTTCGCTTGCCCTTGCGTCTAATGATCCGATCATCCGCACATTTCTGCCATTTATAAACCCACACGGAGATATTCCTCCTTGACCTTGAGGAGCGAACAGGCAAAGCTGCTGACAATAGAAAAACATTGGGGAACAGACAGAATGTCATTGCCAACTCGTGCCGCTTTCAGCACCGCTTTGCTGATTGCCGCATTCATCAGCCTGCCTGCCAAAGCGTCGATCTTGCCAGAATGCGATCGCGCCGATGTGCTGGCCAAAATCAGCCGCAGCTTGACCATTGCAGAAAGCAATGTCGTCCGCTCCGGTGATCCAGTGGCTGAACTGCGAGCGATCCGGCAGTCAAAATTGCGGGCTCATGGCCCACGCGCCTTTGCCCAGCGTTTCTGCCGCGCCACCGGCATCACCGAACGTGGCCGGAAAAAACGCGTCTATTACTTGATTGAAGCCCGAGGTGGTTTTGCCGGATACAGCTATGGCGTCGAGGCCTGCATTCTTGGTCGCGATCCGTGGAAAATCCACGGCGCCTATTGCCGGTCCCTGCGTTAAGCGCCCCCTGTTTAGTCAAGCAAACATGCGATCCAACACGGTCTCTGGCCAAGCCTGGCGCTGTTACAGAACAGCCCTTTGGCCAGACCTATTGGCGCATGGGCACTTAGCGCCAAAATCCCAATCCAACAGGTCCGACCAAGAGCCAAGGAATTTCAAACAGGTCCAATTCCTTCACCCAACGGGCTTTAAATCCCCATAACGCCCGCCTATATACGGTTTTACGCCTTTAAAGAGCGCGGCAAACCAACGCCCCAGCACCAACAATAATAACGGACGTCAACCGACCCATGATGATGTATCTGCACCTCGTTGGAGGTCTCCTGTTGCTCTTGATTGCTGGGGATCTTCTGGTAAGGGGCGCTATTGCGCTTGCTACCCGTCTGGGCATCCCGCCACTGATCATCGGCCTGACCATTGTCTCCTTTGGCACATCCGCACCGGAATTGATCATTTCGCTGCGCGCCGCCTTTGAAGGCGCGGCAGGCATCGCCATTGGCAATGTGGTCGGCTCCAACATTACCAACATCCTTTTGGTGCTTGGCATGCCCGCCCTGATCCGCGTGACCCAATGCACAGAGAATGGCGTGCGCTCAAGCACCGTTTTCATGATGGCCATCTCTATTGTCTTCACCGCTCTCTGCTGGCAAGGGGTGCTCGACATTACGGCAGGGGTCATTTTGCTGGCCTTGCTGGCCTTCTTCCTCAGCTGGACGGTCTGGACCTCCCGCAAGCAAAAGGGAGAACCCTGCGATTTGGTGGATGACGACATGCTGGACGAAGCGCCATCGAGCCTTGGTCTTGCCATTCTGTTTACGGTCGTCGGCATCATTGGCCTGCCCATCGGCGGCAATTTCACCATCGACGGAGCAACCGCCATCGCCCGCACATGGGGTGTTTCCGAGGCCACCATTGGCCTCACCGTTGTGGCCCTTGGCACCTCGCTGCCCGAACTGGTCACCACGCTGGTTGCAGCGATCCGCAATCAGGGCGCTGTTGCCATTGGCAATGTGGTTGGCTCCAACATTTTCAACATTCTGGCCATCATGGGCCTGACAGCGACCATCATCCCGATCCATGTACCACATGAGGTGATCGAATTTGACCTCTGGATCATGTTGGCCTCTTCGGCACTCATGCTGCCCGTGGCCTTGTTGCGCATGAACATCACCCGTCTGCGCGGTGTGCTGATGCTGTTCGCTTATGCCGCCTATATCGCGGTGGTCTTCAAGGTTGGTGAATTGCCTAATCTCACCCTCGGCATCAAATTTTGAAACAACGCACCACGGCATGAGAAGCTTGCCATCAACGCAGAACAAGCATTCAGGAGGGTCTGTTTACAGCCCCTCCTTTTGATTCACCATTCATTCAAATTGCTCTAAAGTGCGGCCATGACTGACGAATCAAACCATCCGGACGCATCCGATCCAGCAGAAGACGCCAAGGCCGCTCCCGCTAAAGCCGTGACTGGCTTTGACGTCATCGGCGATTTCGTGCGCCGCCTGCCCAACAGTCCCGGCGTCTATCGCATGCTCAATGGCGACGGCGATGTTCTCTATGTTGGCAAGGCGCGCAATCTGAAGAAACGCGTCTCCAACTATGCCCGGCATGGCAACCAGACCAACCGCATTCTGCGGATGATCCAGTTGACCCGTTCGATGGAGTTTGTCACCACTGCCACCGAAACCGAAGCCCTGCTGCTCGAAGCCAATCTTATCAAGCGCCTTCGGCCTCGCTTCAACGTTCTGCTGCGTGACGACAAGAGCTTTCCCTATATCCTGATCGGCGAAGATCATGCCGCTCCACAAATCACCAAGCATCGCGGCGCCCGCAAGAGAAAAGCCAAATATTACGGGCCGTTCGCCTCTGCCGGTGCGGTCAACAACACCATCAATGCCTTGCAGAAGGCCTTTCTTCTGCGCACCTGTACGGACTCAGTTTATGAAAGCCGCAGCCGTCCTTGTCTGCTCTATCAAATCAAGCGCTGCGCAGCCCCCTGTACCGGAGAGATTTCGATCGAGCAGTATAGTGAGCTGGTCAAGGAAGCCCATCAGTTCCTGACCGGCAAGAGCCAGACCGTGCGCAAGGAAATGGCAGAAAAAATGCAGCAGGCCGCCGAGTCCCTCGATTTCGAGACTGCCGCGATTTATCGCGACCGATTGGCGGGCCTCAGCCACATCCAGTCCCATCAGGGCATCAACCCGCAGAATACCGAAGAAGCCGACGTCTTTGCCTGCTATCAGGATGGCGGCCAGATCTGTATTCAGGTTTTCTTTTTCCGCACCGGACAGAACTGGGGCAACCGGGCCTATTTCCCCAAGGCCGACAAGAGCCAGACCGAAGCAGAAGTGCTCGGCGCCTTCCTTGCCCAGTTCTACGACAACAAACCCTGCCCGCGTCTTATTCTCCTGTCCCATGAAATTGACGAACAGGAACTGGTCGCCGAGGCATTGACGAGTAAATCGGACCATAAGGTCGCCGTCACCATGCCGCAGCGGGGTGAAAAGCGTGAACTGGTTGACCATGCCCACGCCAATGCCCGCGAAGCGCTGGGACGCCGTCTGGCGGAAACCTCAACCCAGACCAGGCTGCTCGATGGGCTGGCAGAAGTCTTTGGCCTACCCGCACGGCCCGGCCGGATCGAAGTTTATGACAACAGCCACATTCAAGGCACCAATGCAGTTGGCGGCATGATTGTCGCAGGCCCTGACGGCTTCATGAAGAACCAGTATCGCAAATTCAACATCAAGTCCGACACCATCACCCCGGGCGATGATTTCGGCATGATGCGCGAAGTGCTGGAACGCCGCTTCTCGCGCTTGTTAAAGGAAAATGGTCCCCGCCCAGAAAGCCCTAGCAAACAGGACAGCGACAATGAAGGCGTCAATATGCCGGACCCGGCCTGGCCCGATCTCTTGCTGATCGATGGTGGCAAGGGTCAGTTGAATGCGGTCTGCGAGACCCTCGCCGACCTCGGTATTCATGAGTTGCCAATTGTCGGCGTCGCCAAGGGGCCGGATCGGGATGCGGGCCGCGAACAATTCTTCATGCCCGGCCGCGACAGCTTCATGTTGCCGTTGCGCGATCCGGTGCTGTATTTCATCCAAAGATTGCGCGATGAAGCCCACCGCTTTGCCATTGGCACCCATCGCGCCAAGCGCAGCAAGCAAATCTCCCAGACCGGTCTGGAGGACATCCCCGGTATTGGCCCGACACGCAAGCGCGCCCTGTTGCATCACTTCGGCACAGCCAAGGCGGTGCGCAACGCTGCCCTGTCAGATTTGCTGGCCGTTGATGGCATTTCCGAACAAATGGCCAAAGTGATCCACGCCTATTTCCACGAAGATGGTCACTGAACGACACTAGGCATTAAAGCCGCATTGACGCCGCCCCGTCTGCCATGCTTTGAAGGGGGCGAGACGATTTTGCAAGACTGCTGGTTTTTCAGCGACATCAGCCGCGCTGGGCCAGCATGATCTCAAGAATAGGCATCCTCTTGGCCAGCTTGCCGCACCAATATCGGATCTGATATGGGGTAGTGTATCAGGCAAGATATCGGGCAAAAGAGGCAGATGTCTTGAAGAAGGGCGCGACCAAGATGAATAGCTCCAAGACTTTCAGCCTTCCCAACATCCTGACTTTCGGGCGCATTCTCGCGGTCCCGGCCGTGGTGTTTGTCCTGCTTTGGCCGGACAAGGAATGGGCGCGCTGGACCGCTTTGGGCATTTTTTCCGTCGCCGCCATCACCGACTTTTTTGATGGCTATCTCGCGCGCCGCTGGAAATTGCAATCCGCTCTTGGCCGGATGCTCGATCCCATTGCCGACAAGCTGCTGGTTTCCATTTGCATTGTCATGCTGGCCTATGATCAGACACTCTATGGCTGGCACATCTGGGCTGGCGTCATCATTCTCTGCCGCGAAATTTTGGTCTCCGGGCTGCGCGAATTCCTGGCGGAATTGCGGGTCAGCGTACCGGTCACCCGACTGGCCAAATGGAAGACCACCGCCCAATTGGTGGCTCTTGGCTTTCTGCTGGCAGGCCATGCAGGTGACAAGGTCTTGCCCTACAACACCGAGATCGGCCTGATCCTGCTGTGGATTTCAGCCTTGTTAACCCTTTATACAGGCTATGATTATTTCCGCGCTGGAATGAAATATCTGATCAACGAGTAAACGGCGCGAAATCATGACGCATGCCGCTTGCCGTGCTAACGTGAGGCAAGGGCAAGGGAATCAGGCCAAATTGCATGGTTTGATTGTAAAATATCAAAGACGATCAGGTGGAAGCAGCCATGAAGCTCATTTATTTTGCATGGATCCGGGAACGCATCGGCAAGGAAGAGGAACAGGTTGACCTGCCCCCTTCTGTCAAGACAGTCCAAGATCTGCTGCTTTGGCAACAGCAGCGCGGCGATGAATATGAAGCCGCCTTTGCCGAGATCGAAACGATCCGCGTGGCTTTGGATCAGTTCCATGCAGAGCCATCCGACCCGGTCGGCACCGCCGGTGAAATTGCCTTTTTCCCTCCTATGACCGGCGGATAGGAGCGCTCCATGGCAGTCTACCTTCAACGCGAAGACTTCGACATCGGTCAGGAAATTGATCGATTGGTGGCAGGCCGCACCTCAATTGGTGCAGCGGTCACCTTCACCGGCTTGGTGCGCGACATGATCGGGGATCAGCGCATCCTCGATATGGAGCTTGAGCATTATCCTGCCATGGCACAAGCCGAGCTTGAGCGGATAGAGCGAGACGCCAATCAGCGCTGGCCGATGCTGGAGGGCACCACCATCATCCACCGCTATGGCACCTTGGCCCCCGGCGACCGGATCGTGCTGGTGATCACGTTATCCTCTCACCGTCAGGCCGCTTTCGAGGCCAACAACTTCATGATGGATTTTCTCAAGACGCGCGCGCCCTTCTGGAAGAAGGAACGCCTTGCGAGCGGAAACGCCAAATGGGTTGAGGCAAAAGACAAGGATGACGAAGCCACCCGGCGTTGGCATCAGGACTGAGATTAGCAAAAACGGCGCCTGTGGCGCCGTTTTTCATTCTGTTAGACGTTCCACCCGTCTTGGTCCTATCTGAGGATCATTCGGCAGCAATGGCCTTGGGGGTGACTTCATTGTGATAGTCATCCATCAATTGCTTGGTGATCTCGCCCGGCGTGAAGCCATAAGTGTCAATGGCCGAAACCGGAGTGACTTCAACCGCAGTGCCGGTCAGGAAGCATTCTTCAAAATCACCCAGCTCTTCTGGGCGGATCTTGCGCTCAATGACTTCAATCCCGCGCCGCTTGGCCAGCTCGACCGTCGTCTGGCGCGTGATGCCATCAAGGAAACAATCCGGGACTGGTGTATGGACGACACCATTTTTGACAAAGAAGATATTCGCACCAGTCGCCTCGGCAATATTGCCCTGGAAGTCCAGCATCATCGCATCATTATAGCCTTCGCGCTCAGCCTTGTGCTTGGACAGGGTGCAGATCATGTAAAGACCGGCAGCCTTGGCACGGCACGGGATGGTGCGCGGATCCGGACGACGCCATTCAGCGGTAACCAGACGCAGGCCTTTGAGGCGATCTTCCGGTTTGAAATAGGACGGCCATTCCCATGCGGCAACAGCAACATTGATCCGGTTCGACTGGGCTGAAATCCCCATCATCTCGGAGCCGCGCCAGGCGATTGGACGCAGATAGGCATCCTTGAGACCTTCCTTTTCGAGAATATCGATCTGGACCCGGTTCATTTCTTCCCGGCTGTAAGGCATTTCCATGCCGAGCAATTCGGCAGAGGCGAACAGACGGTTGGTATGCTGTTCCAGTTTGAAAATCTCGCCACCATAGGCCCGAACACCTTCAAACACGCTGGAAGCATAATGCAGACCGTGGGACAAGACATGCATCTTGGCATCCTTCCAGTCGACATACTCGCCATTATACCAGATATGGCCTTCGCGTTGATCAAATGCAGGTCCTGCCATCGTTTCACTCCTGTATAGACAGTCGGTTCGGTCCGGCTGTGATTGCTTGCCCGAAAGATTTTTGCTTTGTCGATTGACTATCGCTATGGTCTGGGCAGCTTATGATTCCAATCGGCGAAGGAACAGATCTCCATATTTTCGCAAGAAAATGACCATTCCTTTCGCCTGTCGTGCCATCTAAGTAACAAATGAGATAAATTAAGTCAATAATGCTGACGTAATTTTTTGTCTCTATCTGTGCGTTTCCACGCGCCAGAGAAAACAGTTCCATCCGGATGGAACAATAATGTAAGAATATATTTCCAGATGACAGCGACAAGCTGGCAGATATCACGCAGGAAGCCCGAAAAAGCGGAACAGCAAAATGATTGAAAAAAATTCTGAATCCGGATCGGTCGTGACGCTCCCCATGTCCGAACAGGACGGAATCTCGTTTGAAATGATCGAGCTTCTTTTCTTTGCCTACCGTGATTTCGTTGCAGACCCGGACTCGATGCTGGCGCAGATTTCCTATGGCCGAGCCCATCACCGGGTGCTGCATTTCGTCAATCGGTCTCCCGGCGTACCGGTCGCCACCTTGCTCGAAATCCTGAAGATCACCAAGCAGAGCCTCGCCCGTGTTTTGAAACAGCTCATTGAGGACGGCTATATCAGCCAGCAGACCGGCGAACAGGATCGCCGCCAACGACTGCTCTTCCCCACGGAGAAGGGCCGATCTCTGGCGCTGGAAATTTCCCGCTGTCAGGCCCGCCGGATCGAAGCCGCGCTGCAAACCCTCCCCGAGGGTACAAGTCAGGCCAGCAAGGCCTTTCTTTATGCCATGATTGAGCCACAAGATCGTCCCATGGTGCGCCATCTCAATGAAGGTCTTGCGGCCTTGAATGCTGCGGATAGCGACGCCGACGTCATCCGCCTTTCGAAATAAAGGACAAAATAATGCCAAGCGCAGATCACGCTCTGCCCGACAATGCCCAGCATTTGCTGGTGATTGACGACGACAGCCGCATTCGAAACCTCTTGCAACGCTTCCTTGTCAACAATGGCTTCCGGGTCTCAACGGCACAAAATGCCCTTGAAGCCCGCAAGATGTTTTCCGGTCTGGCCTTTGATCTTCTGATACTGGATGTGATGATGCCCGGAGAAAACGGGATGGATCTCGCCCGCGAGCTGCGCAAGAGCGACGATGTGCCGATCCTGATGCTAACCGCCCGCGATGAAAGCGAAAGCCGCATTCAGGGCCTTGAAATCGGTGTTGATGATTATCTCACCAAGCCATTTGAGCCACGAGAATTGCTCCTGCGCATCCGCAATATTCTAAAGCGCCACAATCTGCGCGCCTCCGTCCCCATTGATCAGGTCACCTTCGGCCCCTTCTGCTTCAAGCTGGAGCGGCAGGAATTGCTCTGCGGCGAGGATGTCATCCGTTTGACCGACAGGGAACGAGAGCTTCTCTCGCTGTTTGCCGCCCAGCCCGGAGCAACCGTCACCCGCACCGCGTTGGCCGGAGAAGATGGCACCGGTGAACGCACGGTCGATGTCCAAATCAACCGCCTGCGCCGCAAGATAGAGCCAGATCCTTCCAATCCGATCTATTTGCAAACCATCCGCGGCATCGGTTACCGCCTTCTCACCGACTAGATGCCAACAGGCCTTTTCCCAATTGCGGACATGGCCCCTTTATCTGAGACCAACAGGCATGCGCGACCAGAAACCAGACGATAAGGCCCCGGACGCAAAGCACTCTGGCACCGGTTCACAGAGCGACGACATGCGACGTCCCTTGAGTAAGCGGCAGGCGCTGTTGCAACTGATCGGCCCGCTCAGCTGGCTTTATAGCGGCTATGGCAAAGTGGCCCGCCAACTGTCCCGCCTGATGCCCAAGGGGCTTTATGCCCGCTCGCTGATCATCATTGTCGCACCCATGGTCATCCTGCAATCGGTTCTGGCCTTCGTTTTCATGGAGCGCCACTGGCAAACCGTGACAAATCGGCTCTCCACTGCCGTGACGCAGGATATCGCCGCCATCATTGCGGTGCTGGAAACCTATCCGCAGGACGAGAATTACGACAGGATCATCAATCTTGCCAAAGACAAGCTGGATCTGAACATCTCGATCCTGCCCGATGCCCCCTTGCCGCCCCCGGCACCAAAGCCCTTTTTCACCTTGCTTGATCAAGCCCTGTCAAAGCGCATCACAAATCTCATTGGCAAGCCATTCTGGATTGACACGGTGGGCCGCTCCAACATCGTCGAAATCCGCATCAAGCTTGACGACAAGGTCTTGAGGGTCTTTGCCCGCCGCTCGCAAGCCTATGCCTCGAACTCGCACATCTTCCTACTCTGGATGACCGGCACGTCGCTGGTCTTGCTGGTGGTCGCCATTCTCTTTCTGCGCAACCAGATCCGCCCGATCCAGAGGCTTGCTGATGCTGCCGAACGCTTCGGCAAGGGGCAGGAGGCGCGCAACTTCCGCCCCTCGGGGGCGCGCGAAGTACGACGCGCAGCCCATGCCTTCCTGGAAATGAAACGCCGCATCGAGCGCCAGATCGAGCAGCGCACCACCATGCTGGCCGGCGTCAGTCATGACCTGCGCACCATTCTGACCCGTTTCAAACTGCAACTGGCTTTGCTTGATGACGTGCCGGAAGTGCGCGACATGCAACGCGATGTTGATGAAATGCAGTTGATGCTGGAGGATTATCTGGCCTTTGCCCGAGGCTCCTCGTCCGAAATCGCAGAAGTGATCGCGATTCCCGAATTGCTTGAAGAGCTGGAGCATGACGCGCAACGCGCAGGCATTGCTCTGACCATCCGTCACACCGGAGGCAATCGCGTTGAAGTCCGGCCCAACACTATCAAACGCTGCGTCCACAATCTGCTGAGCAATGCAGAACGCTATGCAGACCGGATCGAGCTGACCTCGGAACGGCTCGGCAACTGGTGGCTGATTGAGATTGACGACAACGGGCCGGGCATCCCGGAAGAGGATCTGGAAACCGTCTTCCGCCCCTTCCATCGGCTCGATACCGCCCGCAATCAGGACACACCCAACACAGGCCTTGGCCTCGCCATTGCCCGCGACATTGCCCGCGGGCATGGCGGCGATATAAAGCTTGGCCGCAGCAAATTGGGCGGCCTTAAAGCCACCCTGAGATTGCCAGCCTGATTGTTTGGACTTGCCTGTCCGTCTGGAAATCCGCCCTAATGCAACCGCGCCCCGTTCGGCACCGGCTTGTCCACCTTGGCCAGTACAATATTGCCTTGTCCATCATCATAGCCAAGGGTCAAGACTTCCGACATGAACGGCCCGATCTGACGTGGCGGGAAATTGACCACGGCCATCACCTGACGCCCAACCAGATCATCCGGCTTATAATGCACCGTGATCTGGGCCGAGCTTTTCTTGATCCCGATGGTGTCACCAAAGTCGATTTTCAGCTTGTAGGCTGGCTTGCGGGCTTGCGGGAAATCCACCGCTTCAATGACCGTCCCGACACGAATATCGACTTTCAGAAAATCATCAAACTGGATTTCGGGGGTGATATCGGGCATGGCGGGCTCCTTCACAAAGTGTCAAAGCCCGAATGGTTACCGATCAGATGCCGCCATTCAAGACGGCATTGGCGCAGCTGGCGGCTCATCCACAGCGGACATATCGGTCACGTTGCTGCCCGGAGAGGCAGGTCCGTCGGTTGATGAAGTCGCCTCGTCATGGTCAGCCATGCGGCCACCTCTGCGGCAACGCCGCCGTGCCTTTGGCAGCAGACAGGCAATCCGCTCGGCCCGCCGCAAGGCTTTTTCCCCTTGCTTGAGATATTTGTCGAGCGCCGACATGGTCTTGGTCAGATCGTCGCTGTCATCCTCCAGCCACACCCGGAAGGCGCGCGCATAGGTCGCCAAGGCTCCTTTGCTGCGCACGATACCGCCGATCCCGGCAGGAGAAATCTGGGCAATATCAAGAAACCAATCCGCAGTCAGTCGCGACAAGGCAACCAGATGCAAAGACAGCATCGGATCGCGCCGCGCCGCCTTGGTCAACGCCACGATCAGCGCGCGATTTTTCTGCATCGCCTCAAACCGCGCCATCATCACGTCAAGCATCCGCTCACGGGCCGGTTCATCAACCATCTCGCGATCATAGGCATCGAGCATCGCCGCATCGGTGCGCCGGATCAGTTCGGTGACATAGGCATAGCGATTGCGATATTCAACAAAGGCAACATGCAGATCAATTCCGGCTGCCGTGGCAATCCCTGAGCAGGACACGTCCCGCCATCCATTCGCGAGTACGGTTTGGGAAAACTTGTCAAAAAGTGCCTGTCTGACATCCTGATTATGCTGCATATCATGCCCTTTCTCGATCACGGTCCGAAATCAGCTTACAGTCTCTTTACGGCAAAAAGGGGGAGAGCAGATCATGGGCCGCCCGCCCCATAGGAGAACCGGCAATCAATATAGCACATTTTTGCGACGAACACCCAAAGGATCGAACGCTCGGCGTTTGGTGCAGGTCTATTTTGACAGTTCGATGGAGCGATCCCGTGCGGCTTCCGTCGCCTTCGCCATCAAAGGCGGCAAGCCGGATCCCTCATCCATCAGCACCGCCAAAGCCGCCGCTGTGGTGCCACCCGGCGAGGTGACATTGGTCCGCAAGGTTGCGGCGTCTAGATCGGACTGATGCATCAATTCCCCGGCACCAACCACCGTCTGGCGGGCCAGCAAAGCGGCCACGTCCGGAGCCAGTCCCAACGCTTCCCCGGCCTGAGCCATGGCTTCCACCATATGGAACACATAAGCAGGACCAGAGCCGGAAATTGCCGTCACCGCGTCTATTTGCTCTTCCCCGGACACCCAGACAAAGGCCCCCATGGCGCTCAGAAGCGTTGCGGTGACCTCCTTCATGGCGTCATCAACGCCCGCGCTGGCAAAGGCCGCGGTCATCCCCCGCCCCACCTGCGCCGGTGTGTTTGGCATCGCACGCACCACCAGGGTGTCCGCACCAAAATGCTTCTGGAAGGTAGCAACAGGCGTGCCAGCTGCAACCGAAACCACCACCGTCTTTGGTCCGACCAAACTTTTCAGGCCGGGCAAAACCGTCTCCATCATCTGTGGCTTGATGGCGATCACCATCAGATCTGGCTGAGCAATGCCCTCAGCGTCCGGCACCAACCGAAAGCCCTTTTGCGCTGCCGCTTTGGCAATATCTGCCGGCTGGCTTGGATCAATCACCACGGTCTTTGCCGCATCAAGCCCCATATCGAGCCAACCGGCCAGCATGGCGCCGCCCATTTTGCCAGCACCGACCAACACCAGAGAAATATCACCAATCGTCATCTTGCCTCGCCTTTCCAAGCGTCAACTACCGAATATTGTATCCATTCTTGCCATAATGCCTGTGCTTTTTCAAACCCCTTCCCCTCTACAAGCCAAACAAAAAGCCCGCCATGAGAGGCGGGCTTTCCGTCAAAACCATCAAGGGCAACGTTCAGGCGTCTGCATCTGCCGACGTACCCTCGGCAATGCCCAGCTTGGCTTCCAGCACAGCCAGACGGGCTGCCAGACGATCATTTTCGTCCCGCGCCGCCACGGCCATTTCTTTGACTGCCTCAAATTCATCGCGGGTGACCAGATCCATGTCTCCCATGAACCGCTCCAGCTGTCCCCGGATCGCGGTCTCTGCCTCGTCGCGCACCCCTTGGGCCACACCGGCAGCATCGGTCATCAATTTGGCGAATTCATCAAACAGCCGATTGTTGGTATGGGTCATAGCATTTGCTCCTCGCTGTGGCGGCACCGCTCACCTTGACGACCGCGCCTGCCTTCAATCCGTCATTATCTCAGATATAGTATCGCCAGCGATTTTCACAACGAATATTTATACTTTCCTTGACTTGTTGCCATCAAGGCAACACACCCTCAAGGACCCATACTTCAATTGCAAAGGCAAAGCCCGTGACCTTTCTGGCCATTCCCTTCCCGATGATTGATCCCGTTTTGCTGTCTCTTGGCCCCATTCAGATCCATTGGTATGCCATCGCCTATATTGCGGGCATCCTCTTGGCCTGGACCTATACCAAGCGCGTCGCCCGTCAGGCCCATCTCTGGCCCCATGGCGAAAGCCCGTTGAGCGATCTCGATCTTGATGATTTCGTCCTCTGGGCGACATTGGGGATCATTCTGGGAGGGCGCCTTGGCTATGTGCTCTTTTACGATCTCGATGCCTATCTCGCCAACCCGGCCGAGATTTTTGCCGTCTGGAAGGGCGGCATGGCCTTCCACGGTGGTTTTCTCGGTGTCACGCTGGCAATGGTGCTGTTTGCCCGCGTCCGGTCGATTCCGCTTCTGTCCATGTTTGACCTCGTCGCACTCGCAGCCCCCTTTGGTCTGCTGTTTGGCCGCATCGCCAATTTCATCAATTCCGAGCTTTGGGGCCGGGTCACCGACCTGCCATGGGGCGTCATCTTTCCCAATGGGGGGCCAGAGCCTCGTCATCCGAGCCAGCTTTATGAAGCAGCCCTTGAAGGCCTGTTGATGCTGATCATTCTGCGCATCCTCAGCCATTCCTTCGGCGCGCTGAAACGCCCCGGTCTGGTGGCAGGCTGCTTCGTCATTCTGTATGCTGTTTTTCGCTCGCTGGTGGAACTGGTCCGGGTGCCCGATGCCCAGATTGGCTATCTTTCCTTTGGCACCACCATGGGCATGTGGTTGTCCGCCCCGATGGTGCTGGCCGGTCTGGTGCTGGTGCTCAATGCCCTGCGCAAACCATCCGCAGAATGAGCAGCCCCATCATGTCCACGCCTCTGTCCAATAGCGAGACGCCCCTTGAGCGCCGCCTCAAGCGCCTCATCGCCGCCTCCGGTCCCATCGATCTAGCCACCTATATGAGCCTTTGCCTCGCAGATCCCGAGCATGGCTATTATACCAAGCAAAGACCAATTGGCGCGGCAGGTGACTTCACCACAGCCCCGGAAATCAGCCAACTCTTTGGCGAGCTAATCGCTGTCTGGATGCTGAGAGCCTGGCAACAGAGCGGCAGCCCTACGCCCTTCCATCTGGTCGAACTCGGCCCCGGTCGCGGCACGCTGATGCAAGACATGGCGCGTACAATCCAGAGCCAGCCAGATGCGTTTGCAGCGCTTACCATTCATCTCGTCGAGATCAGCCCCACCTTGCGTGCCCAACAAGACGAACGCCTCAAAGCCCTCGATTGCCCTGTCACATGGCACGACAGCATCGACAGCCTGCCCGATGAGCCGATTTTCCTTCTCGCCAATGAGTTTTTCGACTGCCTGCCAATCCATCAATGGGTTCGCAACGGGCACAAATGGCATGAACGGGTGGTCAGCATGGATGATAACGGTAATCTCGCCTTTGGCCTTGGCCCCGTCCGGGCCCTGACCAGCGAAGCTATTGATGCGACAGGCAACGCAACAGAAGACGCCATGGGGAATGAGATAGCAGCAGAAGGGGCAATTCTTGAGCAGTCCCCTGCCAGCACGGCAATCATGACGACCCTTGCCAACAAACTGGCATCCCACGGCGGTGCCGGGCTCTTTATCGATTATGGTTATACCAAGCCGGGCTATGGCGACACCTTTCAGGCCATGCGCAACCATGCCTATGCCGACCCACTGGCCCGTCCCGGCGCGCTGGATCTCACCGCCCATGTCAATTTCGCCGCCTTGGCAAAGGCCGCAGCAAGTGTCATCAAAGACAGTGAAAGTGCCCTCGCAGTCGCTCCTCCCATGAATCAGGGCGACTTTCTCCTGTCCATGGGCCTGCTGGAGCGGGCCGGGCAATTGGGTGCAGGCAGAAGCTATGAAGAACAAGAAGCAATCCGTGATGCGGTCGAACGCCTCGCCGCTCCTGACCAGATGGGCGATCTGTTCCACTGCCTCGCCATCCTGCCTAACGGCTGCCCAATTCCTCCGCTCTCTTGACTTGAGCTGCCCCACAAGAAACAGTGGCATGATCCAATTGCCCCAACGCTTGCCCCGACCGGAGCCCTCATGCGCATCGAGCATCCTGCCCTCGCCAGCCTTGCATCCATCAATCACGGTTTCTTCACCCGCCAAGGCGGCACATCGAAAGATACCTACCACAGCCTTAATTGTGGCTATGGTTCGGACGATGACCGTGCGCAGGTGACCGAAAATCGGGGGCTGGTCGCAGACAGCCTCGGCGTCGCGCGCGACCGACTGGTCACGGCAAATCAGGTTCATTCCCCTCTGGCCTTGACGATCGACGCCCCGCTCGACCGCGAGGCGTTGCCCAAGGTCGACGCGCTCGTCACCACCCAGCCCGGCCTTGCAGTGGCGATCCTGACGGCAGATTGCGGCCCGTTGCTCTTTGCGGATGACAAGGCAGGAGTCGTTGCCGCCGCCCACTCCGGCTGGCGCGGGGCCTTTGAAGGCGTGATTGAGGCCACCATCGACACGATGCTTGAAAATGGAGCCAGCAAGGCCAACATAACAGCCATATTGGGACCGACCATTTCACGCGCCAATTATGAGGTGGATGATGGCTTCATGGACCGTTTCACCGCCCGCAATAAGGACTGGGGCCGTTTCTTTGAGGCCGGGAGCCGTGCTGGTCACAAACAATTCGACCTCCCCGCCTTCATCCTCGCCCGGCTGGAAGCGTCAAACATTGGCACAGCGATCAATCTTGATCGCTGCACCTATGGCGAACCAGATCTTTTCTTCAGCTACCGCCGGTCCACCCACCTCAATGAACCGGATTATGGACGGCAAATCGCCGCAATCGCCCTAAGCGACTGACCGGCAAACAGACTTGGTGCCCGGCCGTCAAGACATCAAAGCCCCCTTTGCTGGACAGGCGAACGTGGAAACAGGGCCGTCGCGCTTTATCCGAATGACTTTATCTGCAATGATGGCCTCGCCAAAAGGTTAGGTCGAGAGGAGACGCTTCATGGTTTTGCATTTTTCCCCTGATGAATATGAGCGTCGAAAGGCGTCCGTTCTGGCGAAAATGGCGGATCGCAAATTGGATGCGTTGCTGATTTTCTCTCAGGAAAGCATGTATTGGCTGACCGGCTATGACACAACAGGCTTCCACCTGTTCCAGTGTCTGGTGTTGCGCAAAAATGGTGCAACGGATCTTCTGACCCGTTCGGTTGATTTGCGACAGGCCCGCCTCACCTCCAACATCGAAAATGTGCATGTATGGTCCGACCGGGTGAAGAAAAAAGCCTCCCCGGCCATGCAATTGCGTGGCCTGCTGGATGATCTCGATCTGCTGGGCGCCAAGATCGGCATCGAATATGACAGTCACGGACTGACCGCCAAGGACGGCAAGACCCTTGATGAATCCCTGCGGTCCTTTGCCGACACCGAAGACATTTCGCGCCTGATCCCGCCACTGCGTTCAATCAAGTCCGGCGCGGAAATCGACTTCATCCGCAAGGCAGCCGACCTGACAGATCTGGCTTTCACCGAAACCCTGCCGCTCATTCAGGCCGGGGCCGAAGAGGGCAAGATCCTTGCCCGACTCCAAGGCACCATCCTTGAAAATGGCGGGGATTTCGCGGCCAATCATTTCGTCGTCGGTTCAGGCGAAGCAGCCCTGCTCTGCCGCTATCAGGCCAACCGCCGGGTGCTAGACATCAATGACCAGTTGACGCTGGAATGGTCCGGTGCTTTCCGCCATTATCATGCCCCGGCCATGCGCACGGTGATTGTCGGACAGCCGTCCGCCCGCCATCGCGAATTGTTCGAAATCGCCTACGAGGCCCTTGCAGCGGTTGAAGAGGTGATGCGTCCGGGCACCAGCTTTGGCGACCTGTTTGACACCCATGCCCGGGTGATTGACGCTATGGGTGCCAACAAGCACCGACTAAATGCCTGTGGTTATAGTGTCGGCGCACGCTTTGCACCAAGCTGGACAGATTGGCCGCTCTTTTATCGTGGCAATGAAAATGAAATCTGCCCGAATATGACCTTATTTGCCCATATGATCCTGGTGGATAGTGAAGAAAACACCGCCATGTGTCTGGGCCGCACCTACCTGACCACAGAAGATGCCCCAGAGCCTCTGTCAAAGCTGCCACTGGATTTGATTATCCGCTAAATGGCACCCGGACAGACAGACTTTGCGCACGGATAGTGTTGATTGCAGATTATGGCGCAACACAGGCTTTGCTGCGTCTGATTGCAACGGCTTGTCATTGCATCTTTTGCGCAAGAGCCGACCGGCGATCAGGAAATTTGATAAGGTTAAGAATTGGAAAACCCGAGCCGGTTACAATGAAAAAGAAGGCCGACCGGGTGGATGCTCAGGCGGGGCATCAAGATCGGCTTTCAGTGTATTTGAGTAAAAGTCCTTGCGGAGAGTGACATCATGCAAATTGTGCAGTCCGGTTTCATCACCAAGTTTGCCTTCGCTGCCCTGTTATCCTTGTCTTTGGCAGCCTGTTCCAGCAATGGAGCTCCGACACCTCCCGGCACAATAGGCAACGATTCCCCGCCCTCCATCACCGAGACTCAGCCACCGGACGACACCCAGATGGATCAACAGCAGCCTCAAATGGCTGCCAACGATGACGGCACCGCCGATCTGCCTCCGGCCAACCAGATGCAGACAGAGCAACGCCCAAGTCGTTATGTGGCTCCGGCCTCCAAAGCCATCCTGACCTTTGAGCCAATGGTCGGTGCCCCCAAAACAGTGGCACGTGAATTGTCAACCGCGCTCGGCTTGCGCGTTGCCCAGCATTCCCTGCCAGTTGTTGCGCGCAGTGATAAAACGGCAACCCACCGCATCAAGGGCTACTTCACCGCCAACCAGTCCGGCGATGATTGCGTGGTCTCTTATGTTTGGGACATTTTCGACGCGTCGGGCAAGCGCCTCAACCGCATCACAGGCTCGCAAAAAACCCCAATGGTTTCCACCGATCCATGGGACAGTGTGAAGGGACCGGTTCTGGACAAGGTCGCGGTCGACACCGCAGCCAAGCTGAAAAGCTGGCACGCCTCTATCTAGGGCCAATCTCTGGATTTCCCAGTTAAGGTGATGATCTGACACGATTGCACCCTTCGAGGTTCCTTCTCTTGTTGCTTCTTGAAGAGAAGAAACCTCAAGGCAAGCGAATCTCCTGACCGGCTCGATTCTGGCAAGAACAACCAATGCACAGCGTTAGATAGCGCAGCCGATCGCCCAACCAGCCAAAGGGTGCATTTTTCATCCTTTCTCAACGGTGCACCCAAAACATGCGCCCAGCCTGTGTGTTTTTAGGCGTAAAATTGGCGCAACGCCGTCACGGAAACTTTACATTCACAGGCTTCCATGCTTACAACGCCTCTGTCACAGGGCGCATCGGAGCCATCCCCCAACCAGCGGCTCCCATCTCATCGAATCGACAGGGCACAGGGTTCATGAAACTTCTCTCCGGCAATTCCAATCTCACCCTCACCAAACGCATCGCCAATTATCTCGGCATCGAACCCAGCGACGTTTCCGTCCGACGCTTTGCGGATCAGGAAATTTTCGTTGAAATCCACGAAAATGTGCGTGGTGAGGATGTGTTCGTTGTGCAGCCAACCTCTTACCCGGCCAATGATCACCTGATGGAACTTCTGATCCTCATTGACGCATTGCGCCGCGCTTCTGCCCGCCGCATCACGGCCGTCATTCCTTATTTCGGCTATGCGCGACAGGATCGTAAACCCGGCCCCCGCACGCCGATTTCTGCCAAACTGGTTTCCAACCTGATCTCCCATGCCGGGGCCGACCGCGTTCTGACCCTCGATCTCCACGCAGCACAGATTCAGGGCTTCTTCGACATTCCAACCGACAACCTCTACGCAGCACCCGTTCTGTCCCGTGACATTATGGAACGCAACGAAGTCGAAAATGTCATGGTGGTGTCTCCAGATGTCGGCGGTGTTGTCCGTGCCCGCGCATTGGCAAAACGCATTGGCGCTCCTTTGTCCATCGTTGACAAGCGCCGCGAGCGCGCAGGCGAATCCGAAGTGATGAACATCATTGGCGATGTCTCCGGCCGCAACTGCATCCTGTTTGACGACATCATCGATTCCGGCGGCACCCTGTGCAATGCTGCAGAAGCCCTGATCGCCAAAGGCGCAGAATCGGTCACCGCTTACATCACCCACGGCGTGCTGTCCGGCGGCGCGGTTGCCCGCATCACCGCCTCCAAGCTGCGCGAATTGGTGATCACCGATTCCATCGAGCCGACCGAAGCCATCCTCAATGCCCACAATATCCGGGTCTTGAGTGTTGCCAATCTGCTCGGCGAAGCCATTTCGCGCACCGCCAACGAACAATCGGTCTCAAGCCTGTTTGATTAAGGACCTGGCACAAGCGCTTTGCCCTGCAAAGCACTCCTGTGGTGCAGCACATAAGAAACCTCTCAGCGACAGGCATCTCCAAAGGTAACGCCGAGAGCCAGAACACACAAAAGCCCGGTCACCGACCGGGCTTTTGTGTAATGATCACCAAGATCCGACAACCGCTTGGAACTCAAGATGGTCATTCGAAATGAGGGACCATTAGTTGACGCAATATGCAGCGTCCGGCTATCACCTCGGATATAAATCCATCACAAAGTGACCGATTTATGCGCAAAATGGGGTTCAAAACCCTTGGGGCAATTATGTGGGGTAAAGCGGAAAGATTGAAAAACCATCAAAGATTGCATCTTCTAAAAATCTATGCATTTTACAAAATCACATTTCAGCATCATCCTCCCGTAATGCGTGTGCAATACTGTTGATAATAATTTTCTAGAGAAGTAGGGGAAATTACCTTTAGTTTATAATATAACTTTAGCATAAGTCTCATTTCCTTTGTATAAAATACGTCCTCAGTGTTTTCTCTGAAATATTTATCAAAAACAGAAGCAGACCCAACATGATCTGAGAATAGTCCGGTGGAATTATATATTTCCTCTAAAACGCATTTTTTAAGATTTATACCAACAATAGATTTTGGAACAAATATAAGCGATAGCGCAATCTCAGTTTCAGATACAAAAGCTTGAAGTGAGCATTTATTTATATTGTATCCGTATAGATTAACCTTTTTAAATTGTTCCCAATCAATTATTCCAGGATTTTTTTCGAGAGAATCAATGTCTTCATCATTTAGAAATATTATTAAAACGTTTGCATCAGTGGCTTGCTGGTTCAAAATATATGTATTTATTCCAGATTCTTTTAAAAATATTCTTCCGAAATAATCTATATATTTTTTTGTTTCCATGTGCGAGGCCCCTGAATCTGTATCTATAATTTTGACTCTTATGTCCCTCTTCCATTTTTGAGGAGCACTGCACAGTTTTAAATCCTGACACATATCTTCTGTGTTGGCGATATAAACAAAATTTCTCCGAAAATCAGCATTCCGAAGAATCGAACATTCGGTGAATACCCCTTTTGCGCGAACATCTTTAAGTTGAATAAATTGGAGGCAAATGACTAATATGCAATAATAGAGCACTTTCATTCTGAGCCTAAATTCTTGGGAGATTGTCATGTCCGATACCTTGGCGGCGAGGAATAGTGATCTAGAACGCATAGTACAGCTCAATACACTTAAAGACATTAGTAGCGCCATCACAGGTGGCATTAGTAGTAAAGGACCTCGATGGCTTCAAGATGGCGAAGCTAACTGAAATGACGGTCGGTTGGAATTGGTTTTGGCAAAGTCACTGCATCGCACTGCAGCCAATGTCCGAAAAGTCCGCCAACCAGACATCCCCGCCAAAAAACCGCACCTTTGTGCGCTTTGCCTGCTTGCCATCTTGGCATTCTTGCCCTATAAGCCCTCCAGCTGCCTCTACACCCTTGGAGGAGTTGCAGCAATGGGCCGATTGATCGGCCTTTTTTCTATTATTCAGGAGCATTCTAATGGCTGACTTTGAATTCAAGGCAGAACGCCGTGATCGGGCCGGTAAGGGGGCCGCTCGTGCATTGCGTCGCGAAGGCCGCGTACCAGCTGTCATCTATGGTGACAAAAAAGACCCTATCTCCATTTCCATTCCTTACAAGGAAACGGAACTGCAGATCAGAAAGGGCGGTTTCCTCACCCACATCCTTAGTGTTGATGTTGATGGCGAGAAAATCCGCGTGATCCCTCGCGACTACCAACTCGACGTTGTTCGCGACTTCCCGATCCATGTTGATTTCCTGCGCGTTTCCCGCAGCACCAGAATCACTGTTGGTGTGCATGTAACATTCATCAACGAAGAGACCTGCCCTGGCCTCAAGCGTGGTGGTGCTCTGAACATTGTGCGCCGTGAAGTGGAAGTCGAATGCCCGGCAACCGAGATCCCGGAATCCTTCGTCATTGATCTGAAAGACGCTGACATCGGTGATTCCATTCACATCTCCGCAATTGATCTGCCGGATGGTGTGACCCCAACCATCACCGACCGCGACTTCACCATCGTCACCATCGCTGCTCCTGCTGGCTTCAATGAAGCTGAAGAAAGCGAAGAAGACGAAGCGGAAGCTGAATAATAGGTTCTGCCTAACAGAACCTGACGAGATCAGGGTTCGGGAGGATATTCCATGTATCTGCTTGTCGGACTTGGTAACCCCGGACCCAAATATGCGTCCAACCGCCACAATATCGGTTTTCTGGCAGTGGACGAAATTGCTCGCCAGCATAATTTTTCCCCTTGGCGGCGCAAATTTCAGGGCGAAGTGTGCGAAGGCCAAATCGGCCGCCACAAAGCCCTTTTGCTCAAGCCCTCCACCTATATGAATGAATCCGGTCGCGCCGTGGCAGAAGCCTGTCGCTTCTACAAGATCGAGCCGCAGGATGTGTTTGTCTATCATGACGAGCTTGACCTTGCGCCCGGCAAGGTCAAGGCCAAGCTTGGCGGTGGCGTTGCCGGACATAATGGTCTTCGCTCCACCGGCGCACATATCGGCAACGACTTTCACCGGGTGCGGCTGGGCATTGGCCATCCGGGTCGCGACCGGGTCACCCAATGGGTCTTGGGCGACTTTGCCAAGGCCGACCGAGACTGGCTTGAGCCGCTGATTGATGCCCTCGCCAAAACCGCGCCAAGCCTCTTGGCCGGAGATCTCGGTCGCTTCATGACGGATTTCAGCCACACCCTGAACCCGCCCGTCAATGGCCACAAAAAGGCGCGCACGGAGAAGAAAACCGAGCAAAGCCAATCAAACAATTCAGACAAGGGCGCGACGCCAACAGGCAAATCTGACGCAGCCCCCAAAAACGCAATGACCGAAGCTCTCAAGAAGCTTATGTCGGCCAAGAAGGATAACTAGCATGGGTTTCAAATGCGGCATTGTCGGCCTGCCCAACGTCGGCAAATCCACCCTGTTCAACGCACTGACCAAAACGGCAGCCGCTCAGGCCGCCAACTATCCATTCTGCACCATCGAACCGAACACCGGTGATGTGGCCGTGCCGGATTCCCGCATGGAGGCGATTGCCAAGGTGGCTGGATCGAAGGAAATTATCCCGACCCGCCTCACCTTCGTTGACATTGCCGGTCTGGTGCGTGGCGCCTCGAAGGGCGAAGGCCTTGGCAACCAGTTTCTCGCCAACATCCGCGAGGTGGACGCCATTGTCCATGTGTTGCGCTGTTTTGAAGATGAAGACATCACACATGTCGAAGGCAAGATTGATCCGGTCACTGATGCCGACACGGTGGAAACCGAGCTGATGATCTCCGACATGGAGAGCCTTGAGCGTCGTGTCGCCAACCTGCGCAAGCGCGGCCAGACCGGCGACAAGGAAGCCAAGATTCAAGTTGGCCTGATGGACCGCATTCTGGAGCTGCTGCATGACGGCAAACCAGCCCGCATGCTCGACACAGCCGACGAAGACGAACGCAAGGCCGTCAAGGCCCTCAACCTGCTGACCACCAAACCGGTGCTTTATGTCTGCAACGTTGACGAAGAAAGCGCTGCCACCGGCAATAACTTCTCCAAGGCAGTTGAAGATATGGCAGCCAGCCAGGGAAATGGCGCCGTGGTGATTTCCGCTGCCATTGAAGCGGAGATTTCCCAGCTGGACACCGAGGAGCAGGAAGAATTCCTTGAGACCCTCGGGCTGGAAGAACCGGGCCTTGATCGGATGATCCGCGCTGGCTATGACTTGTTGCACCTGATCACCTATTTCACCGCAGGCCCGAAAGAAACCCGTGCATGGACGGTAACAAAAGGCTCCCGTGCCCCTCAAGCTGCTGGTGTCATCCATACCGATTTCGAGCGCGGCTTCATTCGCGCCCAGACTATCGCTTATGATGATTATGTCTCTTTGGGTGGCGAAACCGCCGCCAAGGAAGCAGGGAAAGCCCGCGACGAAGGCAAGGAATATGTGGTGCAGGACGGCGACGTCATGCTCTTCAAATTCAACACGTAGGTCGGGCAAATATCAAATAAAAAACCCGGCCTGGATCATGCCAGACCGGGTTTTTTATTGTCTTGTTTCTTCCAAGGAAGCGCGACTTACTGGCGAACGCCTTCAACATTCAGCGTCAGGGCGATGGTGCCGAAGTCCATCTTGAAGCCATAATCTTTCATGGCGATCTCGGTGGTGCCTTTGAAACCAGCCCGGTAGCCGCCCCAAGGATCCTTGCCTTCGCCGACAAATTCAGCATCGATCACGACCGGCTTCGTGACGCCGCGCAGAGTGAGGTCGCCGGTAATTTTCGCAGTCTTGTCACCGGTCAGCTCAACGCCGGTGGACACGAAAGTTGCGGTTGGATACTTGTCGACTTCCAGAAAATCAGCGGTTCGCAAATGCTTGTCACGTTCCGCATGATTGGTATCAACGCTATCTGTGTTGATTTCTACGGACACTTTGGAGTCTTTCAGAGCATCCTTATCATAGCTGAAGCCGCCAGAAAATTCATTGAAGCGACCGGTCGTGTAGGAGATGCCCAAATGGGATGCCTCAAATTCGATGGATGCGTGCGCACCCTGGGTGTCGATCACATAGTCGGCAGCAAAGGCAGGCACAGCAGCAATGGCGGCAAAAGCACCGGCAACTGCGAAGGTACGGAAGGTTTTCATATACATGGGGGAGAGTCCTTTTCAAATGCCCTGTATAGGGGGCGTTCTGTCTTGGGAGGTGGATTGAAAGTGGAGTGAATGGACTAGCCGCGAAGCATCCGCTTCAGGGTGACGTCCTTGTCCAGATAGTGGTGTTTGAGGGCAGCGACTGCATGAAAGGCGGCAAGCCCCATCACACTCCAGGCAAGCCATTCATGGATGGTGCCGGCGATCTCCTCCATACCGCGCTGCTGCACGATAGAGGGCACCTCAACCAGACCGAAAATGGCGATGCCCCGCCCGTCGGCAGTGGAGATGAAATAGCCAGACACCATGAGTGCAAGCAGCAAGCCGTAGAAAGCCAAATGCACAACATGCGAGCCAAGGCGTTCCCAACGGCTGAGATGATCATCCGACGGCACCTTGTTTACCAGACGCCAGACAAACCGGGCCACAAGAAGAGCGAGCAAAATCAGCCCTACAGACTTGTGCAAGTCCGGAGCAGACCGGTAATAAGGGCTGTAATAGTCAAGACTGCGCATCCAGATTCCCAGTCCAAACATTGCGAATATCGCCAAAGCCATACCCCAATGCAGCAGGCGGGAAACCCATCCATACGCATGATCGCTATTCTTTACCGTCATTTACTTGTCCAATCATGATCTACAACTCATCGTTCTTCATTCATTCATGCTATCTTTTGCATGAAGTCGCTGATTTCAGATAAAATGGAGTGACCAAGCAGAGACTTAAACACGGCAGTTGGCAATTCATAATCAATGTTGTATTGATAATAAAATGGATACGCTTTTGGGAATGCGCACCTTTTGCGCCGTGGTCAATGAAGGCTCCTTCATCAAGGGAGCCGAAAGCCTTGATATGTCAGCCGCTCTGGCCAGCAAATATGTTGGTCAGCTGGAGGAGCGCCTGGGCGTACGGTTACTCAACCGCACCACCCGCTCCATGGCGCTCACGGAAGCGGGACAGGACTATTTCGCCGAATGCGCCCAGTTGATCAACGATTTCGACATGCTGGAAAAGGTCACCCGGGACCGGCAGGCAACCCCGGTCGGGCATTTGCGCATTTCAGCACCGGTCTCATTCGGTCAGGATCAGCTGACAGAGGCTCTTGCGGCCTTCCTCAAACAGCATCCGGGCATCTCCATTGAGACCAAATTGACCGACCGCTTCGTCAACATCGTCAATGAAGGCTATGACATGGCCATTCGCATTGGCAAGCTCGAAGATTCAAGCCTGATTGCCCGCAAGTTGCTCCCCATCTCCATGAGCGTCTTTGCAGCGCCTGATTATCTCGCAGCGCATGGCACGCCGCAAAGCCCGGATGATTTGCGCAATCATCAATGTATCATCGACATCAATCATCGCAGTCGCAACAATTGGCAGTTCGAAACGGACGAAGGAACAAGCATTATCGGCGTGAAAGGACGATATGTCACCGACAGTGCCGATTCCTGCCGCAGAATGGCGCTTTGCGGTCTTGGCATAGGCTGTGCCCCGTCCTTTGTCGTCGAGGATGATATCAAGGCTGGCACCCTCGTGCCTTTGTTGACCCATCTGCGCCCTTCAGAGCACAATCTCTATGCTCTCTACCCCCACAGCCGCCATGTGGCCACCAAGGTGCGTCTGTGCGTCGATTTCCTCGCCAGCTATTTCACGTCCGTCAATTCGGGCTCTGGCCAACAAAAAAGCCGGGCTTGAACCAAGCTCGGCTTTTCACGATCCTATCAGGATCAACGCTCCGGTCTCCATGGTTTGTCGCCTCCGCACGGCTTACGACGCCGTAGCGCAGGTATTCAAACCAACCAGCTTATAAAGTGGGCAATAGCGGAAAATCCCTGTCAGGAAAGGCACAAGGCCGATCAATCCCAACCAGCCAACAGGCTCGACAAAAATCAAGCCGAGCAACACAATTCCGACAACGATTCTGACGGTTCGGTCAGCAGAGCCAATATTTTCTCTCATGAGCTTCCTCCTTATTTGCACATAATAGAAAACATACCGCAAAACTACGCAAAATTTTACAACATCTGCGTGTATGTGCGCATAGGTCACAGTGTCAAAAATCCGCCCTAAAACGCAAAAAATAAGGAGAAACCACCAGATTTTACGCAACAAAAAAGGCTGACAGAAGACTGCCAGCCCCGCTTTTCCGCCATTTTCAGTCCTGAAGGATTTAGAGACCCTCAAATGCCATCAAGGTATGCACATCTATGCCTTTTTCGCGTAGCAGGGTTGCACCCCCAAGACCCGGCAGATCGATCACGAAAGCGGCTGCAACAATCTCGCCGCCGACTCGGTTAAGCAACTCAATCGCAGCAACAGCCGTGCCGCCGGTCGCGATCAGATCATCGATCAGAAGGATCCTCTCCCCCGGCTTGATCGCATCGGCATGCAGCTCAATACGGTCAGTGCCATATTCCAGCGCATAATCCTGACCAATCACGTCACCCGGCAGCTTACCCTGCTTGCGGATCGGCACAAAGCCAACGCCCAACAGATCGGCAATTGCGCCACCAAAGATGAAGCCACGCGCCTCGATGCCCGCCACCTTCGAAATGCCCTTGTCCTTATAAGGAGCCGCCAGTTCCCGCACCGACTGACGAAAGCCCTCGCCATGGGCGATCAGGCTGGTAATGTCGCGGAAAATAATGCCAGCCTTGGGATAATCCGGGATCGACCGGATCAGGCTTTTCAGGTCGAGAGCTTCACGGGTTTGCATGGGTTACTCCACTTGTCCTATTTCAAAACGCGCCCGGCCACAGCATCCAACTTGGCCAACAGTTTGGGATCACGTTGGTCATAAGCCGTCATCAAGGCATATTCAAGCGCCCTATCCGACCCAATCGGGCAATCGATATGGTCTTTTGGCATGAGTTTGGCCAATCGGCTGACAAGGCGCTGAGCCTTCTCGGTATTGTCCTGCAATACGCGGATGATATCTTGGATATCTACACTGCCGTGATCCGGATGCCAGCAATCATAATCGGTGACCATTGCCACCGTCGCATAGCAAATCTCTGCCTCGCGGGCCAACTTGGCCTCCGGCATGTTGGTCATACCGATCACGTCACAGCCCCAGCTGCGATAAAGCCGGCTTTCGGCAAGAGACGAGAATTGTGGCCCTTCCATCGCTAGATAGGTGCCGCCCTTGGCAAAATCGAGATTTTCCTGTTTGGCAGCCTCGTCAACCATATCCATCAGAGCCGGACTGACCGGTTGCGCCAGGGACACATGGGCCACGCAGCCAGAGCCAAAGAAGCTCTTCTCGCGCGCAAAGGTCCGGTCGATAAATTGATCCACCAAAACGAAGCTGCCCGGCGCATAGTCTACCTTCAAAGACCCGCAGGCTGAAATGGACACCAGATCGGTGACCCCTGCCCGTTTCATCACGTCGATATTGGCGCGATAATTGATTTCGCTGGGGCTATGCACATGGCCGCGTCCATGGCGAGGCAGAAAGACGGTCTTGCGGCCATGCAAGTCACCAATCCGCACCGCATCCGATGGCGCACCCCATGGGCTGTCAATGGTCACCCATTCGCCATTTTCAAAGCCGGGCAGATCATAAAGCCCAGATCCACCAATAATGCCCAACACCGCTTCTGTCATAGTACCCAACTCCATTGTCTGCATACATCCCGCTGCCTTGCCAATTGCCAAGGCACGGTCCGCCTCACCGGGCAGTTTGCCAAAGCCAGCCTGCAACCGAAAGAAAAAAGCCGGTTGCGCACAAAAAAAGGGGCTCACAAGAGCCCCCTTTTGTAACTTAATCGCTCAGCCAAGGCTTAGTGATCAACATTCGACCACAGTGTGCGCTTGGTGAAGAACAACAGGCCAGCAAAGACCACCAGGAAGATCAAGGCGTTGATACCAACGCGCTTGCGCGCTTCCAGCTTTGGTTCCGCAGTCCACATCAGGAATGCGGTAACGTCTCGAGCATATTGATCGACAGTCATTGGCGTACCGTCGGTATATTCAACCAGTTCGTCGGACAGAGGCGGAGCCATGCCGATGGCAACGCCGTTGGCGAAGAATGGGTTATAATGCTTGTCACCGACTTTCTCGACCAACTCGGCTGGCACTTCATCTTTATAACCGGTCAACAGGCTGTAGACATAGTCAGCGCCATATTCCTGATAAGCGGTCAGAGGATGCCAAACCATCCGCACCAGATCGGTGAGAAGCTGGTTGTGCAGGTCAGGACCAACATTGGCAGCACGTGCCTTGGTGATCAGAGACAGATCCGGTGGCAATGCCCCGCCATTGGCAGCCTTGGCTTCCTCAGGGTTGGCAAATGGTCCCGGAATACGGTCGAATGGCTTGGCTGGACGAGTGAACATCTCGCCATCGCTATTCGGGCCGTCCTGCACTTCATATTCAGCAGCCAGCGCCTTGAGCTGATCCTCGTTATAGCCCAACGCACCCTCTTCGCCGAGGTTACGGAAAGCAATATATTCCAAGGAGTGACAGCTCGAGCAAACTTCCTTGTAGATCTGGAAGCCACGCTGCAATTGTGCCTTGTCAAACTTGCCGAACGGACCAGAGAAGCTCCAGTCTTGCTTTTCGACATGCACGCCGCCTTCTGAGGCCAGTGCTGCGGCGGATGATACCGCCATGGCACCAGCGACAACGAGCGCGCGAACCGTGTGTTTGGTCAGCGTAATCATGGATTTACCCTTTCCTCGCCCGTTATTCTGCAGGCTCTGCAGCAGCAGATCCGCCATGTTTCGCCAGGACCGCTTCGCTGATGGAAGCAGGCAGTTCCTTTGGCTTCTCGATGAAGCCGAGAACAGGCAGAACAATGATGAAGTATGCGAAATACAGCGCGGTGAAGATCTGAGACGCAATCACATAATTGCCTTCAGCCGGCTTGCCACCCAGATAGCCAAGAGCCAGACAGGTAACAACGAAGATCCAGAATGCGATGCGTCCGATCGGACGATAGTTCATCGAACGAACCTTGGACGTATCAAGCCAAGGCAGCACGAACAGAACGGCAATCGCACCGAACATCAGCAACACGCCGCCCAATTTATCAGGCACAGCACGCAGGATCGCATAGAATGGCAGGAAGTACCATTCCGGCACGATGTGCGGAGGCGTGACGAGCGGATCAGCCGGGATATAGTTGTCCGGATGGCCCATGAAGTTCGGCACCATGAACATCATCCACGCAAAGAAGATGAAGAAGACGATGATCGCATACAGGTCTTTCACCGTGTAATAAGGTGTGAATGCGACAGTGTCTTTGCTGTCCTTGATTTCAACGCCGGTCGGGTTGTTGTTGCCCACTTCGTGGAAGGCCCAGATATGAAGGCCGACAACACCAGCCAGCATGAATGGCAGCAGATAGTGCAGTGAGAAGAAGCGGTTGAGCGTTGCGTTATCAACGGCAAAGCCACCCCAGAGCCACTCAACAATCGGACCACCGACAACCGGGAAGGCCGAGAAGAGATTGGTGATAACGGTCGCACCCCAGAAGGACATCTGACCCCAAGGCAGAACATAGCCCATGAAGCCGGTTGCCATCATCAAAAGGAAGATGACCACACCGAGAATCCAGACAACCTCACGTGGCTCTTTGTAGGAACCATAGTAAAGGCCGCGGAAAATATGGATATAGACGGCGATGAAGAACATCGACGCGCCGTTGGAATGCATGTAACGCATGAACCAGCCCCAGTTCACATCGCGCATGATATGCTCGACGGAAGAGAAAGCCATGGCCGTGTTTGGCGTATAATGCATGACCAGCACAATGCCGGTGATGATCTGGACAACAAGGCACATCGCGAGGATGGCGCCAAAGGTCCAGAAGTAATTGAGATTCTTCGGAACAGGGTATGCAACGAAGGAGCTGTGCGCGAAACTGATAATCGGCAGCCGGCGCTCCATCCATTTAACCAACCCGTTCTGCGGCTCGAAAGTCGAATGTCCGCTCATAACTGGTCTCCTTAAGACAAATGCCGTGCGTCAGCCGATCTTTACAACAGTATCGGACAGGAACTCGTAAGGCGGGATTTCCAGGTTCAGCGGAGCCGGCCCCTTACGGATACGACCTGCGGTGTCATAGTGTGAACCGTGGCATGGACAGAACCAACCATCATAGTCACCAGCCTCACCAATTGGCACGCAGCCAAGATGCGTACAGATGCCGATCTGCACCAGCCATGCTTCTTTTCCTGGCTTGGTACGTTGCAGGTCGGTCTGTGGATCTCGCAAGGTCGCTACGTCAACGGCATTGGCCGCATCAATCTCTGCCTGTGTGCGATACCGGATGAAAATCGGCTTTCCGCGCCATTTGGCGACAATGCTCTGGCCTTCTTCGAGTGAAGAAATGTCCACTTCGATGGAAGCGAGAGCCAGTGCGGAAGCATCGGGATTCATCTGGTCAATAAATGGCCAAGCAAGCGCAGCTGCGCCAACGGCCCCAAACGCGCCGGTTGCGATATAAAGAAAATCGCGGCGGGTATGTTCTGCCTTATCGCTGGTAGCCAAGGCTAGGTCCTCTTCTAACCAGTGTCCAACTCCAGCTCGTCCTCTCCAAACCTTGGTCAGACATCCTTACTGCTGGATGTTTCGGTCCCACGACGTCAGACGAGCCAATTCAATAAAAGACGTCCTAAAGGCGGACATCTGCGGTTATCTTTTTGCATTGAAAGGCCCACTTGTCCAGAGCGGCGAACCAATCTAGTGCGATTTGTCACTATATGTGCATCACACATTCGTCTTATGCAGCGATACGTTGGGACAATATGTCTCAGATCATCCCCTAAGGAAGGTAAAGACAAACAAAAACCCGCCGAACCCCATGACAGGTCCCGGCGGGGTGCGATTAATGCTGAAAGCTGCACTGATTCTCACCAATTGCCCTTTATGCCTGATTTTGCATCAACGCCCCTGTCATCGACGCCAGATTGGCACCATTAGGCCTGATCAGGTTCAAATCAGGCCCAGCTCACGCGATGAAACCACCAGACTGCCGCTGCCACAGGCTGGCATAGAGACCACCCTTGGCAAGCAATTCCTCATGGTTGCCCATCTCGATGATCTTGCCTGCATCCATCACGATCAGCCGATCCATCGAAGCAATGGTTGAGAGGCGATGAGCAATGGCCAGCACCGTTTTGTCTTCCATCAGCAGGTTGAGACTGTCCTGAATGGCCGCTTCCACTTCCGAGTCGAGCGCCGAGGTCGCCTCATCCAACACCAGGATCGGCGCATTCTTGAGCAAAACCCGGGCAATGGCGATACGTTGACGCTGGCCACCGGACAGCTTGACGCCACGCTCGCCCACCTGCGCATGAAGACCCTTGCCGCCGGAGCTGTCCTCCAGACCATGGATGAAGTCCAGAGCATGAGCCTTTTGCGCCGCTGCAATGGCTTCTTCTTCCGAGGCCCCTTCCCGACCATAGACGATATTTTCCAGAACCGTCCGATGCAACAAGGAGGTATCCTGCGTCACAACCCCGATCTGGGCCCGCAAACTATCCTGCTCCACATCTTCGACACTCTGCCCGTCGATACGGATGGCACCGGATTTGAGGTCGTAAAACCGCAACAGAAGGTTGATCAGAGTCGATTTACCTGCACCTGAGCGCCCCACCAGACCGATTTTCTCGCCCGCATGGATCGTTAGATCCAGTTGATCGATAACCGGATCATCCTTGCCATAGTCAAACGACACTTTGTCAAATTCGATCTGTCCATTGGTCACGACCAGCGGTGCAGCGTCTGCTTTATCAAGCACGATCTGTGGCTGGGAAATTGTGCCGATGCCGTCTTGAATCGTTCCGACATTCTCAAACACGCCCCCCACTTCCCACAGGATCCATTCCGACATGCCCCGCAGGCGCAGCACCAGTCCAGTGGCAAATGCCACGTCGCCCGGCGTCACCACGCCCAGATGCCAATAATAGATGGCCACCACAACGGTGCCAGTCAGCAACAGCGTGTTGAGGGCCTTGAGAATAATCTCGAGCACCGTCACCAGACGCATTTGCCGATAGACGGCCCCCATGAAGCCGACCATTGAACCGCGGGCATAATTGTCTTCACGCGAGGCATGAGAGAAGAGCTTGACCACCGAGATATTGGAATAGGCATCAACAATCTTGCCAGCCATGTCCGAGCGCGCATCGGCCTGTTTGCGGGAAATTTCCCTCAAACGGGGCACAAAGATAAACAATACGCCAACATAGCCGATGATCCAGAGCGACAGAGGCATGGCCATCTGCCACTTGCTCTGCGCCATCATAAACAAAGCCGAGACGAAATAGACCGAAACAAAGACAAAGACATCAGCCAGCCGGGTGATCACTTCGCGCACGGCCAATGCGGTCTGCATCAGCTTCTGCGCAACGCGGCCCGCAAATTCGTCTTGATAGAAAGACATGGACTGGCGCAGCAAGTAACGATGCACCCGCCAGCGGATCGACATGGGATAATTCCCCATGATCGTCTGATGGAACAGAAACTGCCAGAAAAATTCGATCACCGGCATGATGACCAGAATCAGAATGCCCATCCAGAGCAGTTCCGCTCCGTGGTCATCGAAAAAGGTCTCAGGCGTTGAAGACGTGAACCAGTTGACCAGATCGCCGACAAAGCCATACATCGCAACTTCAATGACCGCGATGGAGGCACTCATCAGAGAGACAATCAGCAGATAGGGCGCAATCGGCTTGGTATAGTGCCAGCAAAAGCCCCAGAAGGACTTTGGCGGCTGTTCCAATTCATCCAGATTGAAAGGATCAACCAGTTTTTCAAAACGCGAAAACATCGCAAGGCTCCACAAAGAACTGCGTGAAAAGAGATGGTTTGGTTGAATGGATGTTCGAACAGGCAACAAACGCGATACCCATCTGGGCCCGTTCAGCGGAGCCGAACCCTATCACATAAAGGAAGAAAAGGTGAACAAATCCATATCTACCCGCAGTTACAACCGCTCTGTGACATTATTCACACGAAATGGTGTTGATCTGCCCGACTTGTCCTTGCCACATCTGCCTTATCCAGAAGTGCCCCTCCAAGGGGGTTACCATCACATGATGTGCGTCGTCAGAACCGGGCGGAGAATACAATCCGGCGCGCTCAAATCCCGCCTTAAAATAACAACGCATCGCCCGCTCATTGCGACAATCCACCATAAGATAAAGCGCGTGATAATGGCGATAATGCCCGGAGAGATAGGGGCCGAGTCTGGTCATCACTTTTGTTCCCAGCCCTTGCCCCTGTTCTCGCCAATCAAGGGCCAGAGCCTTCAGGCCCAATCCACCCACCGGGCAAAAAGGATGCAAGGCAGCATAGGCCAGATCAATCTTGAAATACCCGATCGGGCGGTCGTTTTTGGAAATGACAAACCGCTCAACCGCGCCAGCATCATCAGACCTCAGGAAGGCATCAACACTGCCAGAATAGGCGCTTTGTTCTTCGGATAACTGAATTTGACCAAGCCCGGCGCGATGCGCTTCGGTCCATTTCTCAAGACGCAACATACGACACCCCCGGCCCGGAAAAGCCGGGCCTGACATCCATTTGATCTTTGTTGTCCGGGGGCACAAAGCGTACAAAGCGCGGGGGAAATCACCGCGCCAATAAGCAAAACTTCGCAAAAAGCCATTGCCATTGCAAGTGACTTGCGCGAAACCAAGGGCATGACCGACTTATCCATCGCCCTATATCAGCCCGACATTCCGCAAAATACCGGCACCATTTTGCGCATGGCGGCCTGTCTCGATTTGCATGTCCATATCATCGAGCCTTGCGGATTTGCCTTGAGCGACCGCACCTTGCGGCGCGCCGGTATGGATTATCTCGAGCGCTCCCAATATACCAAGCATTTGTCATGGGATCATTTCTTGCGTTGGGTGGCCGATGACCACAAGCGCCTCGTGCTGGCCACCACCAAGGCGGAGCAGAGCTTCCTCGACATTGCGTATGCCGACAGGGACATCCTGCTCTTTGGCCGCGAATCCGTTGGCGTGCCAGACGCAGTTCATGCAAGCGCCGACATTCGAATGACGATCCCGATGAAAACGGGAGAACGCTCCCTCAATCTTGCCATTTCCACTGCCATGGTCGTGACCGAAGCCATGCGTCAATTGAAAGCCTTTCCAAGATGACCGAGACCACCAATTCGACCTTGCCTGAGGGCCTCCCAGCCGACATCGAAGACAAGAAGCAATTGGCAGCCGACTGGTTCGCCGAGCTGCGCGACCAGATCTGTGCAAGCTTTGAATCCATCGAGGATGACATCAAGGGGCCAAATGCGGAACGTCAGCCAGGCCGCTTCGAACGCACCCCTTGGGAACGCACCGACCACACAGGCGCCAAGGGCGGCGGCGGCACCATGTCAATCATGAAGGGTCGGGTGTTTGAGAAAGTTGGCGTCCATGTCTCCACCGTTCATGGGGAATTCGCCCCACAATTCCGCGACCAGATCCCCGGAGCGTCCGAAGACCCGCGATTCTGGGCGGCAGGCATTTCGCTGATCGCCCATATGCACAATCCCAATGTCCCTGCCGTTCACATGAACACCCGGATGATCGTGACCACCAAGCAATGGTTTGGTGGCGGTGCGGATCTGACCCCGGTCCTTGATCGTCGCCGCGTGCAGGAAGATCCTGACAGTCAGGACTTTCACGCCGCCATGAAGCGGGCCTGCGACGCACACCCGGTTGCCGATTATGAAGCCTACAAAGCATGGTGTGATCGCTATTTCTATTTGCCACACCGGGATGAACCGCGCGGCATCGGCGGCATTTTTTATGACCGGCACAACAAGGGCGACTGGCAAGCTGATTTCGACTTCACCAAAGATGTCGGCCGCGCCTTCCTGGACGTCTATCCAGAACTCGTGCGCCGCAATATGGAAGATCCATGGACGCCTGAGGATCGCGAAGAGCAGCTCATTCGCCGTGGGCGCTATGTGGAATTCAACCTTCTCTATGATCGCGGCACGATTTTTGGCCTTAAGACGGGCGGCAATGTCGCATCGATCCTGTCTTCGATGCCACCAGAGGTCAAATGGCCCTAGGGAAAGAGCCGAACCCTGCTAGACGAGGCAAAAAAGCGACCCGCACGCGCTTGGCAGGCCGCTTGTCTTTTCAGGATATGAAAAGGGAAGCGTTAGTGACGCAGGCGCTTGCGGGCCAGCAACGAGGCCTTGCCCATCGCAAAGCCGCTCTCCACCCAGAGCTGTTCCAGATCCCGCAGCCACTCCCCCATTTTCGGGCCGGGCTTGATGCCAAAGGCAATCAGATCGCGCCCTTTAAGGGGAAAGATCGGGGCATCCCAAAGATCAAGATTGTGCATCATCATCGACAAGGATGTTAGATCCGGCTCGATTTTGTAATAGACCAGAGCCAGCATCGCCAGATCCCGTGCCACCTCCTTGCCGTGCCAGTAAGCAAGCTTTTGCAAGCCTTCCTCTGACATATCATCAATCTCGCCAACGGCGTTGACCAACCGGATCATATGGTCTCGCATCCGGTTTGGCAGCCGCAGGGTTCGCGCCAGCCGGGCAGCATCTTCTTCAACCTTGACGCAGAGAACTGTCAGCAACAAAGGCACCGATGGGGTCAGATGCATTTCGCGCGACAATGTCACAAGGCGATCAAACCGCCCCAGACGCGGCACGCACCGCAAAATATCCCCCAGCATACCGCCTTCATGCATCACCTGTAGCGCATCCGGCGCATAAGCTCCGCGTAGCAACTTGGTCATCTCCGCCCCGACCCGCTCACCGGACAGAGACGAAAGATTGCTCTGCGCTTCGATACAGGCTTGATAATCCTGATCGGAGTAATGCTTGCCATACTGAGCATAGAAACGGAAGAAACGCAGGACCCGGAGATAATCCTCCTCGATCCGCTTATAAGCGTCCCCGATGAAACGCACACAGCGGGTCCGCACATCGGCAAGGCCCAAACCGGTCGGGTCATAAAGACGCCCTTCATGGTCGAGATAGAGGGCATTCATCGTGAAATCGCGGCGCTGGGCATCCTCGGCCCAATCGCTGCCAAATGCCACCTTGGCATGACGCCCGTCTGTTTCAACATCCGTGCGCAAGGTGGTCACTTCAAACGACGCATCCTTGATCAAGAGCGTCACCGTGCCATGTTCAAGCCCTGTTGGCAGCACGCGAATATCCTGCTCCCAAGCCCAATCCATCACCAGTGAAGGCGGCGCAGTCGTGGCGCAGTCGATGTCGCCCACCGGCTCACCGATCAAGGCGTTGCGCACCGCTCCCCCAACCACCCGAACTTCATGCCCATCGCGATTGATCAAGGCAAAAAGCGTCTGCAATTCAGGGCGCTTTAACCACTCAAACGCACGGTCATCCGCGACCAGAAAGAACCGTTCATCCGCAGTCATTTTGCTCTCTTGAATTCTCCGGGAACAACCTCGCCATTTTCAATATGCGCAGGAATATAGGTCTCTCCAGGAGGATTGTTGTCGATCTGCGACAAGAAGAGAAACCCGATAAGGGTACAGACCAGCCCGGCCATGATCAGCCAATAGCGCGGCGCATCGATCCATGCCTGACGGTTCAGTTTCCGGGTCAGAAACAAATAGCCCGCATACAACAAGAAGGGCAGCAGGAACAGAATGATCTGAGTGATCAAAATCCGGATCATGGGGAATACACCGTTTCATAAAGGTTACGTAAAATACCGGCAGTGACACCCCAGATATAGTGTTCACCATAGGGCATTGCAAAATAATGGCGGGTTTTTCCGCGCCATTCAGCGCTCTTTTTGTGATGGTTGACCGGATCCATCAAAAAACGTAACGGAACCTCGAACACATGCGACACTTCACACGGATTGAGCACCAGGTCAAAGCCTTGCCGAACGGTCGATAAAATCGGAAAGATCCGATAGCCTGTCGAGGATATATATGGCCGCATTTGACCATAGATATCAACGAAATCCGCTTTCAGACCGATCTCCTCATCCGCCTCCCGCAAAGCCGCCATTTCGGCGGATGCATCCTCGGCATCCAGTTTGCCGCCGGGGAAGGCAATTTGCCCGGCATGGGATGCCAGATGGTGGGTCCGTTGGGTCAGGATCACCGACGCCTCATTGCCGCGATCGACAATGGGAATCAACACAGCGGCGTCCTTGAGATGCAACACTTCACCCTCATGCCAAGCCAGATCCTTGATCGGTGTGCGATCTTCAGGCGCGCGCAGCTGTTCGTCACAGCCAGCAAGGGCCTCTTCGACCCGTCGCCGGAAAGCCAAAGCGGAGAATTCGCTCATTCATGCACCTCGAAAGACTCAAGCTCGGCCAATGAGCAGATCGGAAAGAAGGTGACACCGCTGGCAACCCCATATTGATCGTCATTAGGCCCCTCGCCTGCATCCGCCAGCGCAATGAGATCATACATCAAAGCACGTGTCAGCCGTGCTTCCAGTCGCCCACGCACCCGTATATAGGCTTTAAGCCCGCCCGTCTCGGGCTCCAGCTCAAACCGCATGGGATGCTCCTCATCAAGCGGCACCAGATCCCCCAGATTGGTACGAAAGGTCAGCACGCCACCGGCCGCAAGATCGCCGTCGGCTGCCATTTCGACAGCCTGAAAATGCGCATCCTCAACCGTGATGCCTATTTTCTCTACCGGCGTGACCAGATAGGTCTTGCCATCTTCATCCTTGCGCAACACCGATGCGAACAATTTGACCAGAGGCAATCGACCGATAGGCGAGCCAAGATAGAACCATGTCCCGTCCGCTGCGATCCGCATGTCAAGATCGCCGCAAAAATCAGGATTCCAGCTTTCCACTGGTGGAAGAGGACGCCCCTCAAGACCATCGGATCGCTCGATCAAGGCCACCAGACATGCAGGCATGGTGGCCAGATCGGCCTCTTCATTGCCTGTCATGGTGTTTTCGTCCCTGACCTTCTCAGTCATGTCCACTTTCCTTGCCCACTCAACGCCTATTCAACACACATAAGAGCCACGTCCATCCGAATAGAGAATTCGAATGGCACCACCGGCCCTCAGTGAATCGCGCATGACAATAGAATGGATCCGCGAAGACCCAAAGACAAGGGCTTTTAGACCGACAAAGAAACGGGTAGAGGAAAAAAGCCTTGTGATACAAGGCAAAGCTTACCACCCCTTGATCGGGCAGATCATCGCGGCCTCAGTGAATGCCAGCCTGCACGACCCCTTCGCAACTATGAGCCTCTTCCTTATCGAACGGCAACAGCAACACCCGCATCGGATCCACCGGCCCGGGCAAGACAATCTTGCCCAAAGGCACCCGTTCAAACCCAAAGCGCGAATAATAATCATAGTCGCCAACCAGCAGGATGGCGCAATAATCAAGGGCCTTGGCTTCCGCAATGGTTTTCTCCATCAGCATAGCGCCCGCGCCCTTCTTCTTGAAATTGGGATGCACTGCCAAGGGCCCCAGCAACAGGGCGCGGCATTTGCCAATGGTAATCGGCGACAGACGGACGGATCCCGCCATATGCCCATGACACAGGGCGACGTAGCTCAGGGACGGCTCTGGATCCACCGCCTCACGCACACGAAAAGCGGTACGCGCGAACCGTCCGGGACCAAAAGCATCCCTGTGCAACTGTTCAATCGCGTCCACATGGAGCGGCAATTCATGCTCCAGATTAAAGTCAGACCGGCACATGTCGGAGTTCCATTTCCATTGCCCGGGGTGGGCAATCACACACTTTATGAAAGAGGATGAGTGCAATAGCGGTCCATGCGTTTCACCCTAGACGAGACCTTTTTGTCCCTCTCATGCGGCTATTGGCCCGCACACAAAGGAAGCATCTTGTTCATTATCGTCGTCGCAACATTTCAGTGTCCAATTTTGTTTGTCCGCCTCACCTATCATGAGATCCAAACCCTGTCCATATGATATTATATGATATAAAGACAATTTTTGCAGAACATTATGCCACATAAAGCGCAAACAACGGCATAATAAACAAACTCACTCCCGTCTGACCCATCGATCATCGATCGGGTTCTGATGGACAATCTCCAGAATCCGGGCTCGCGTCGCCACTGTTGTGCCTTCAGGCAAGGCATCGATCGCAAAGAAAGCCCCTTCAACAATTTCCCCATCTCTTGACGCTCCGTTGGACGGTGCGCCCTCTGGTCCAGCCCAGCCTTCTCGCACCCACTGCCCATCACGCACGATGAAGCAGCAGATATGATCGGGCACCCTATAGCCATCATTAAGAAAGATCCCATGCAGCTCTAAAGCACCGGTCACCTGGATGCCGGCTTCCTCGGCAACCTCCCTTTTGGCCGCCTCCAGCGCGGTCTCCCCACGCTCCACGCCACCACCTGGCAGGTACCAGCCTTTCATGTAGCTGTGCCTGACCAAATAAACAGCACCCTCTGCATCCAAAATCACCACGCGAACACCAACCGACACGCCGCGGATGCCGCATTGAAAGAGCAGAAGTAAACTTATCAACCACTTTGGCAAATGGAGAGAAATTTTCGCCTTTGATAACATATTGAGAACGTTCATTTTATTTGACCCATTCACCGGACGCACAGCTGTTATGCACAATAATCGCTTCCCCACTCACGATGTTTGAGGCATATCAGCGCGCAATTAAGGATTTTGCTGTATTTTTCAGCACAAGATGCACAAATATTGATCAACAGGAGCCAGATCATGATGAAGTTTCTGAAGAAATCGAAAAAGGCTGCTGCATATCATTGGCGTCCGGCAGTCGACATGAATGACCGCAGAGTTGTCAACACTCTGATCAACCCACTGGTCTAATCATCAGCTGCCAGACTACGCTCAGTGGTCTGCAGTAAGATAAGACGATCTGAACAAAGCGGCGAGACTTCGACGAAGTCTCGCCGCTTTGTTATTTGCACCATCTTTTTGCCCGTTGCGGCCGAAAATCAGTTAGAAAACACCTGAACCTTGCAGCCAAAAGCGAAAAATTGCAGTCGCATTTGCCGCCGCAATCGCCTAAATAACTGACAAAGCAATCAAATGACATGATGTGGCTAAAACGAGCCTGAATGGCTGGCCCAAGCCCCTCATCCGACAAACAGGCCCGACTTTTTATGTTTCGTCTTGCCCATATTTCCGACCTTCATCTCGGGCCACTGCCAAGCCCGTCCCTGCGCCAGCTCGCCAACAAGCGCATTTTTGGCTATGTCAATTGGCGACGCAATCGCAAGGGCGTGCTGACCACAGCCATTCTCGATGGCATGGTCGATGACTTGCACGCCCAAAAACCCGATCACATCGCGGTGACAGGCGATCTGGTCAATCTGGCATTACCCAATGAAATCGACAATGCCCGGGACTGGCTGGACACATTGGGCACACCCCATGATGTTTCCGTTGTTCAGGGCAATCATGATGCCTATGTTCCTTATGCCCGCCAAATGGCAGAAAAAGCCTGGTTACCCTATCTGACCGGTGATGAACCTGTCTCCGAAGATCACGCCTTTCCCTATTTGCGAGTACGCGACAACGTGGCATTGATCGGTGTGAATACTGCGCGCGCCACCCTGCCACTGCTGGCGACTGGCTATTTCCGCCCCAGACAGGCCAAGCAGTTGGGGCAAATTCTTGACCATTGCAAGGAGCAGGGCTTGTTCCGTGTGGTGATGATCCATCACCCCCCGTGCCGCAATGCCACTCTCTGGCACAAGCGTCTGGTCGGAGCCTCCCGTTTCCGCGCGACAATCAAACAGCATGGCGCCGAACTGGTCCTTCACGGCCACACCCATCTGGCCACCAAGGATGCCCTGCCCGGCCCCGAGGCCTCCGTTCCGGTCATCTGCGTTCCAAGCGCCTCTCAGGGCCTTGGCAGCCACAAGCCACCGGCTCGCTACAATCTGTTTGAAATTTCGGGAGAACAGGGAAGCTGGTCGTGCAACCTGATAGAACGCGGCTATGCTCAGGGTGAACCGACCCAGACAGTCCCACCGATTGTCGAAATCAACCGCCAGATACTGCCCTACTCTGACGCCTGACACTTCAGCGACGCGCAACAAAAAGGCCTGCAGCAAATTCATGCGCAGGCCTTTTTCTTATCACTGTCTTCAAATAACCGGCTTTACATCCCAGTCACCGAAACCATGGGATTTAAGCATCGGTCAATCAGAAATTGGTCGGCAAAAACCAGGCATAAAGCACAAGGCCAACAGCGCCAGCCAAAATGCCCAACAGGAACCACCACACGCCATTGACGCCATTTTCCTTCTTTGCCTTGGCGCGCTTGGCTTCTTCAACCACGGTTTCATCGACGGCGCTCTCACCCATTTTCTTTAACAGATAGTCGGATTCCATCGCCTTTTCGCGCTCGATAATCCGCTCCGCAAGGTAATGGGTCACCGCGTCCGCGCTGTCTTCCACATCGGTGCTTTCCGACAGGACGACGCGACCAAGGCGCGTGTCTTTCAGGAACCGATAGGTCCGCTTGTCTCGCGCCATTTCGACAAAAGAGGTGATGTCCACCCAGAAACGGGGCTTGCGACCAGGCACGATTTGGAAGGTCAGCATTTCCATATCATCAGGCAATTCCTTGGCGACATCCGCCAAAGCCTCGCCCAGCAATTCCAGCCGCGCGCGCTCCGTATCGCCCAGTTCGACGACAACGCTATTCTGCTCGACATCGGCAATTCGCACGTCGCGAACGGCACGACCAAGACTGCGAACCGGCTCGGATTTTTGCTGCTCATCCATGTTTCGTACCATCCAAAATAATCTGCGTCACTGCGCCAAACCATGCAATTGAATCAAAAGTGATTATCGCAAAGTCGCCTGCGCCCTGTTTGCTAGAGTCGCCCGCCTTTGCCAATCGGCAATTGTTCGTAAACCACTATAAGCGGTTAAGAAAGGTTAATCAAATATGAAGCCGGTGGACCAATGCGCTTTCGCGCATGGATGCGTTAGGCGACCTTAACAGCGAGCGAGTTCAGCCCACATGGCCGGCGGAAATATTTTGCCGGATCAGCGCCAGCACCCCGCGCCCCGCTTCCAAATGTGGCATATGGCCGACCCGATCAAAGACATGCACTGCGATCATCGGCGGCAGCTTGTGGCAATGACGCGTCGGCAAAACCCGATCCTGCGTCCCCCAGATCACCTTGATCGGCATGAGTAGCTCACCCAATTTGTCAAGCGGCAGAACCTTTTGCACCTTGCCATCAATGATCGCCTCGGCTGTGGCCTGCAATGCTTCGAGCGCACCAGCACGTGCCCGGTGCTTGGCTTCATGCTCGGCCAACGCCCTAGGGGTCTCGAATTCCCAACCAAAGAACTGATCAAGCAGCATATATATGGTATCGACATCTGCGGCCCTGGCATAATTGCGCAGCAAGGATTGATTGATCTCGGTCCCGAACCCACCCGGCGCGACCAGCGTCAAAGACGACACCAAAGATGGCTCACGCAGCGCAATCAGCGCCGCAACCGCCCCGCCCATCGAATGGCCCACCAGATGCACCTTCGAAAGCCCCAGAGTTTTCAGATCGGCCATCACCGCCTTGGCACTGACCACCGCATTACAGTCTTCAGGATAATCGAGCGACTTTCCATGGCCGGGCAGATCAAAAGCAATGCTACGCACCGAGGATGACAACCCGACCTGCAAATTGGCCCAGCCATTCAAGTCCCCGGCAAAGCCATGCAAAAACACCACCACAGGCCCCTCATCGGGCCCCATGATGGAATGATTGAGTTTGGTGTCCGACATGGAAATCTCTCCGGCTGGCAAGGTCAAAAATATTGACGCATTCCTGCATAGAGAACCTTGCGGGGCCAGCCCTGCAATAGTCTCGTAGACCCGGGCCGGACGATCAGCCGCCGCTGATTCCATGGAAAATGAGAGAAGAATATTTCTCGACCAGATCATTGATCGAATAGCCGCCACGCGGGTCATACCAGACGCATACCCCGGTCAGCATCGGGATCAGCGCCTTGGCGGTCATGCGCATGTCAGCCGCTCCCCAGCAGTCTTTCTCGGCCCCACGCTCCAGTATCGAGACCAAACGCCCTTCATACTGATCACGCAGGACAACGATTTGCCGATAATTATCGCCCTGTAGACTGCGCAGTTCGAAATTGCCAATAAAGACCTGCTTCTTGCGCGCCGCATAATAGGTGATATGAAAGCGTACAAAGGTTCTCAGCTGCTCGGCCGGATCCTCCACCCCGCGCATTTCTGCATCCAGCGCGCGGTTGAGATCCACCATAATGGTTGAAGTCAGCTTGTAGAGCAGATCCTGTTTCGAGGCGATATGATTGTAAAGAGAGCCCGCCTGAATGCCCACCGCGCTCGCCAATTGGCGCAACGACACCGCCTCATATCCATTTTGATATATCAGATCGGTAGCGGCCTCATAGATTGCCTTGAGGGTCTTCTCGCCGTTAGAGCCGGGAATGCGGGCCATGGGATATCTTCTGCTTTTCTGTGCCAGAGTAGGAGCATCAAGGGCTGAGTGATCAGCCCCCAAGCGGTGCATCGGTGAAAGCCGCAAACCTGCTTCCTCACCTTCACGTCAGGCACCACCACAGCGACGCCTGCAGCGCCGTTATGCACAAAATTACAATTTCTGTCCACTTGTGCCAATGCCAGCTTGACAGGCCCAAACACGATGCCTATAACCCGCTCACGTCTCGCCCAATGAGGCATTTTGTTGGTTTGGCGGAGTAGCTCAGTTGGTTAGAGCAGCGGAATCATAATCCGCGTGTCGGGGGTTCAAGTCCCTCCTCCGCTACCAAAATTTTCCCAAATAAATCAATTATATATGTAACGCCAAAGAGTCATAGTGCTTTTGGTTTTACACTTTTCTTTGAATAGTTTTGCATTTTCTGTTCTTCATTCGTCTTTCCGGTATAGGCATTTGTGGCGCGACTTTTCACTTTGCGCGGATTGACACTTCTCTTTGCACAAACCGCTTGCTCAATTACCTCCCTCATCTCGCACTTTTTGCTGCAATTTTTCACGACAGTTTGAGGGCTTGATTTGAACCCCTTTTTCTATGCCAAAATGCAACTGTGTCCGTAGGCTGGAAGTGCCGCACTATCCTCGAATTCAAACAATGCGGATAAAAAGAGGACATTCTCAGACATATGCATTGTTGCTGCGTTATTGACAGCGATGGTTGACGGTTTCTGGCCAATTACAAACTCTTGCGAAATCTTCACCTGACATTAGGCGCTGTATTCTAAAATCTAGAGATGTTTATATTTGTACTCAGATCATGAACTGTGCTCGCACGTAAGAAATATCACTAAACCGGTGATAGGATAGAAAATGCCTGAATACGGCCATCTCGATAGCGCTCCGCACCAAGCCTCACTTTCTCATGGCGATCGGGAAGCCGCTTCTCGGCTTGCTCGCCAAAAAAGACAACAAAGTGAAATGAACCAACGTGTGTTCGCCTACCTCTTCTGCTTACTTGGGTTGCTGTCCTTAATCTATGTTTGGGGATGGTAGCATTCGAACGGCTTAGGTGAAGCGCTAACATCACGCTCCGTTTGTTGCGCAATAGTGAGGTCATTGACTTCCCATCTTCACAACGGGCTCAAAGCAGACTAGTGCAGCGCACTGTCATGCGAAAACGGTGATCCTGGCTCGAGATTAGCAATCGCGGCCCCAAGCTGCCATGCGTGTCAGGATCTGATCTTCCAGCGCGTTCCTCGACTGCGGACATTAATGCACAACGCAGCATAACCAGTCTGTGAAATCACACTGTGCGGACAAAAGAGACCTTCGAGCTTACGGTCTCAATGGCAGCTTATGGGAGAAAGAAAAACGGCCTGAGTTGGAAGATATTGTTTAAAACCAACTTCCTCAGCTGCAATCACAGGTTGCTTGATGTGACATCAACCACAGACGCTTTGAACGAATGGTCCCATCATGCCTACAGCAAGATCCTTTTTCAAAAAATCCCTTCTTGTATTCCTATTTGCCGCAACCTTCATCACAACGGCGAATGCCCGCTTCATTTCACCCGATTGGTACGACCCAACTCAACCCGGTGTCGGGACGAATAGGTATGCCTATTCCGGAAACGACCCAGTTAACAATTTAGATCCCAACGGAAATGAGTTTGACGATTGGCATCTTTCCCAAGAAGATTCCGATGACCTGAACGAAGAATTTGCTGAACGCCATGAGTCTGAAGCTGAAGAGATACGCAACGGAGACGATTTATCATCTGTGGTTTTGGATGTTTTCGGTGCAGACGAGGCCTTGCTGGATAGAGCAGCGCAAAGGCGCGAAAGAATTGGACACACGGCCAAGCAAAGATATGAGTTGGATGTAAAAAGCATCGCTGCTGAATTTGCAGCTACATATGGCGGAAAAGGTGCAAATTTGGCTGCGAGGCGGGCACTTGTAAGCCGTGCTCGGGTTATTGGTTTCCACCCCGATGCCGTGCCGAACGCCGTCAATGCAAAAATTGACCCGAGAAAATTGACCGGATATACATTGAATATGGATCACCCTGTGGGTGGTCACAAGGCGCGTGTTTTTAAATCTTCGATGGGAATAACTCAAAAACACGCAGGGTCACTTTCAAATCAACTTATGCGTGGAGTGCGAGCACAACCAGCTACAGTGGGTAAACTGGATCAACATGGCCAGAGATATACAGTAGAAATTCCTGTTCGAGGCCCAACTGGAAGAGGAACGGTTGTTAGTGGATGGATACTCACTCCTGGCTCGACAGCCCCAAAATTGACCACAGTAAGGGTGAAGTAAATTGCCAGAGTTTCAGCTTTTTGATGTTGTGCGCTACAAACGAACATTGGCAGGAATAGAGCCGAACTATATAGAGGCACAAGGAGCCATTGTGGAGATATTTCATTCCCCATATACAGCTTTGGAAGTGGAGTTCATTGACGCGAATGGAAATACTATAGATATAATTACACTGAGCCCTGACGATGTTGAGCTTGTCAACGGACCATCAACTGAGTAATACAGATTTCTCTGAAATTGTGACAAACCATTTTCAAGTGTTTTTGTGTTAGTTTGATTTAACAAATGTTGACTTGTAACACGTCATTCGAAGTGGCGTCTTGTTCGTGATCTATGTGAGAAAGCCCTTTATCGGTACATCATATTTATTCTTATAATTATTTGTCAGATCCACTGAGCAGCGACTCGCTCGTCCGGAATATGAAGCAGCCATTTGAGCACCGTACAGCATCCGTCACCTTTGGGCTCGAAGAGGTCGAATGCACTGTCATGCGAAACGGTGATCCTGGTTCGAGATTAGCAATCGCGGCCCCAAGCTGCCATGCGTATCAGGATCTGATCTTGCAGTGCGTTCCTCTACTGCGGACATTCATGCACAACGCAGCATAACCCGTCTGTGAAATCACACTGTGCGGACAAAGCTGGCTTTGCATTAAATGAGTGTTTCTTTCGATGGCTTCAGGCAGCGCTAGCCAGCTTCATCGTGATGATGCCGCTGATAATAAGAAGCGCAGCAACAACTCGTGCAGGCGTGAGGGGCTCTCCTAGAATTACGATACCGACGACAAACGCGCCGACAGCTCCGATGCCCGTCCAAATCATATAGGCCGTGCCGAGCGGAAGAGTTTTCATTGCCACAGACAGCAGTCCGAAACTGGCAGTCATCGTTATGATCGTGATCGCGGTCGGGATGAAGAGGGAAAACCCGTCGGATTTCTTCATAGTGAAAGCCCAAACTGTCTCCAAGACTCCAGCAACAAAAAGATAAACCCACGCCATGGATGATCCCTCTATGACGGGCCGTCCCGAATGAAAACCAGTTTGGTGAGGTCGTCCTCATTAGGATAGGTATGAATTAACAGGATGATCGTCAACCATAGGATTGAAATGACGATCCAATGGTTGCATCCCCAACAAGATTAAGTGCATTTCGGTTATTCCGACCTGAGATAGTGCCCGCATTATCAATGTTGCTGCTTGTCCCGCCCGACGCCATCTGTGCGGTGCCTTCGATCCAGGCTCCAGCATTGTCGATTAGCGAAAGACTCCCGCTCATTCGCCAGAGCTGCTTTGTCTATTCGCGATCCGGACTTCAGAAGCCCCCTTGATAATCATGTCCCGGATCTGGTTTGCCACCTAACCGTGCAATGCCAGTTTCTCAATGGAAAACACTCTAACTGTATGAACCGTCTGTTCTCGCAAAATGTCCTTCAGCGTCAATTTCATCATCCGGAATAGAGCGAAAAAACATAGTGCGGGCCTTGCGTCACAAATGAATTATGCATTATACATTACACGAGGGAGGAAGAAACGATCAATTGGACCCGCTGGAGAGCACCGGTTTGATCGGTTCAAAGCGTTAGCAACAAGCATTGACCCGCGACTGGATGCGGATGAATGGTTGGTTGTGAGCAGATGCATTCCCTTTGACAAGTTTGAGCAGATCGGTTTCGCCCCCTTGTAGCGGGCGCAGCGTCAGGTCTCATGGAAAGGCGAAGCGCATGGACAAGCGACTGAGAGTGGCAATGGCAATCGGGGATGCAGGTGGCATCAGCTCCGAGCTGGCGGCAAAGATTGTTGCAGATCCCAGCGCCAATCAAGATGATCTGATGATCTTCGCCGACCGTCGCATTCTCGAAGAGGGTGCCAAGATCGCAGGCGTTGAGATCACTATTCCTACCATTTCCATTGATCAACTGGACGGCCCCCTACCAAAGGGAAGTTTTCTGGTTGATCTGGCAAATTGCGATCCTGCAAGTGTCAAGAGAGGCAAGGCCAGCTATGAAGGCGGTCTGGCATCTGTCCAGAATTTCCGGGCAGTTCTACTGGCAGCCAATGCAGGCTATGCGGATGTTGCCTTCTTCACGCCTTTCAACAAATCCGCCATGCGTTTGGCTCAGGCAGATTATGTCGACGAAATCGGCTTCATCGATGCGACGATCCATCCCAAGGAAAGCGGTCGTGAATTCAACGTGTTGGATGAAGTTTGGAATGCTCGGGTGACATCCCACATTCCGCTGAGCGCGGTGGCCAGCAGCATCACAGAAGACAGGGTCTTTGACAGTCTGTGCCTGACCGACAAGACCATGAAGGCCGCAGGGTTTGAAGCCCCCAGAATTGGGGTTGCTGCCCTCAATCCCCATGCCGGGGACGGACGAAACTTCGGCACCGAGGATGACGACATCATCCATCCGGCAATCGAACGGGCGCAGGACGCCAATATTCTTGTTACCGGTCCCGTGCCCTCTGACACGGTCTTTGTCCGTGCGACCCGTGGTGAGTTTGATGCCGTCATGACCATTTATCACGATCAGGGGCAAATCGCCATGAAACTGATGGGCTTTGATCGCGGCGTGACCCTGATTGCCAATTATCCATTTCCCATTGTAACCCCGGCGCACGGCACGGCCTATGACATTGCCGGCAAGGGCATTGCCGATCTCGGCGCGACCCGTAATGCGGTCAATCTGGGCCGCAAACTGGCTCTCATGGATCAGGGAGGATCCAGAGACGCGTGTGGTGAGGCTTTATCCGTGCTGGTAACCCGCGCGCTTGATCGCACGCGCATATGGGAAGCGACTTAGTCTGGATGCCAGTATCATCGCCGCGTGGGGGTCAAAAATGATCAGCAATGCTGCGATACCCGACAAACGCACTTTCCCTAGTGGATTGTCCCTCAAGATCATCGGCGCCTAAGGCATATCAGTGCGTATCACGGCAATCGACGAACTGCTAAAGCAGCCATAATCAGCAAGCAGTCCGTGAATGACCAAGGCAACGACCATCTGGCAAGAGCTCGTAGCTTAGAGGCAGATAAAATAGGTTAAATTAAAGATTTTATTCATGGAGGAGGAAAATCATGAAGACTTTCGGCAAACTATTAAGCGGTATGGCCATTGCGCTCACTGCAATGACAGGCACGGCACTGGCTGAATATCCCGACCGTCCGATCACAATTATCGTTCCGTGGGGCGCAGGTGGCGGTACCGACACGATTATCCGCATTTTCGCAACCGGCTTCGAAGAAGCGATGGGCCAGCCAATCAACGTGGTCAACCGCACCGGTGGTTCGGGTGTTGTCGGTCATACGGCAATCTCACGTGCCAAACCAGACGGCTACACACTTGGTGCCTGCACCTCGGAAATAACCTATTTCACCTCGCTGGGACTAGCAAACATCACACCGGACAACTTCTCGCTGATCTCGCGTTTGGCACTGATCCCCGCCGGAGTAACCGTTGCTGCTGACAGCGAATACAAAGACTTTTCAAGCCTTGCAGAGGCCATCAAGACCAAACCTGCTGGCACATTCAAATCCTCTGGCTCGGGGCTTGGCGGTCCATGGCACATGGCGACTGCCGGCATGCTGAGCGCTATGGGAGAGCCTGTCAACAAGATCGACTTCATTCCCTCCAAGGGCGGCGCTCCCGCTCTTCAGGATCTCGTATCGGGTGGCCTTGAGATGTTCTCCGGTTCTCCGATCGAAGCGCGTGCGCTCGCTGATGCAGGAGAAGTCCGCATTCTCGCCATCATGTCTGATGAGCGGTCTTCAGCCTTCCCCGATGTGCCCACACTCAAGGAACAGGGCGTGGACTTCACTTTGTCCAACTGGTTCTCGCTCTGCGCGCCTGCCGGGCTTCCTGACGACGTGATGGATAAGCTCGCTCACGCTGCCAAGAAAGCGCATGGCTCCGCTGGGGTTCAGGATGCACTCGCCCAACGAGGCATTACAGCCTACTTTGATGGACCAAAAGAATTTTCCATCTACGCCAAGGACTTCTCGACCAAGGCCCGCCAGTTGCTTACAGATCTCGGCATTACGAAATAGCAATCTGAGCAAACTGTCCGTCGACCATTTATGGCCGACGGACAGGATGTGGGAGGAAACATGAAATTCAATGACAGGATAATCGGCATCCTAGCTGTTTTAAGTGGTATCGCCATCATCGCCGGTACGCTTGAGTTCCGTTCAATACAAGGGCAGCAATTCGGCTCTGCTTTCTTCCCACGCATAGTTGGCGCGACGACAATAATAGTGGGCTTGATCCAGTTCTTCGCCGCCGCTCCGGGTCCCTGGATCCAGATCCGTGAAGAGTTGCGCAATCGCGACACCCTAAGCAAGCTCATGGTTATCGCTGTGGTGATTTTCTGGCTTTTCGCGGTGGAACCGCTTGGATTCCTTCTGACGACCGCATTGGTGACCGCCCTTCTGGCCAGTACACTTGGTGCACGCCCGATGTCGACCATTGTCGTCGCTCTTGGTTTGCCGGTTCTGCTCCATGCGATCTTCGGCATGTTGCTGCGCGTGCCCCTACCCCGTGGTCTGATTGAAGGGTGGCTGACATGAGCGTTCTTGTTGAAGCCCTCGGCTATGTCTTCACCGCCAATGTGCTGCTCACAATCCTCGCCGCCAGTGCCCTTGGCGTCGTAATCGGTGCCATCCCCGGTCTGACTGCGGTGATGGGAGTGGCCCTGCTTGTGCCGATAACATACTTCATGGAGCCGGTGCCTGCCATTGCCGCCATTGCTGCGCTCGCCGCCACGGCAATCTTTTCTGGTGACATTCCCGGCGCATTGCTACGCATTCCCGGCACCCCCGCCTCCGCAGCCTATGTGGACGACACTTATGCAATGACACTGGAAGGCAAGCCCGAAAGAGGGCTTGGTCTATCCTTGGGATCTGCCCTCACCGGTGGCGTGATCGGCATTCTCCTGCTAATGTTCGCCGCTCCCCTATTGGCGCGCTTCGCAACGAATTTCTCCTCGGTCGAATATTTCTGGCTCGCCCTTTTGGGGCTAAGCTGTGCAGCCATTGTCTCGACGGGATCAGTGCTCAAGGGAGTGATCTCGCTGCTCTTCGGACTCTTTGTTGCGTTCATCGGGATTGACGAGGTCGCCGGGCAACCTCGCTTCACCTTCGGCTCTTTCGAATTGATGGGTGGGGTCAGCTTCATTCCGGCAATGATCGGCATGTTTGCGCTGACCGAGATCATCCGCAACGCCAAACGCAGTTTCGAGCCGCGCGAAACGCCGCAGATGGGACCAGTCTTCGCCGGACTCTTGACGAACCTGCTGAAGCGGTGGCGAAACCTGTTGCGAGGTGGTTTGACCGGCGCCATGGTTGGCGCTCTGCCTGGTGCTGGCGCCGATATCGCAGCCTGGGTTGCCTATGCCATAGCCAAAAAGCAATCAAAGACACCTGAACGCTTCGGCAAAGGCCATGACGAGGGGGTGATCGAAGCGGGCGCCTCGAATAACGCGGCACTCTCGGCAGCATGGGTACCGACGCTGGTCTTCGGCATTCCCGGCGACAGCATCACTGCCATCGTCATCGGTGTCCTCTATCTCAAGGGGCTCGAGCCCGGCCCTATCATTTTCGTCAAGACGCCGGAACTTGTTTATGCGATCTTTATCGCATTCCTGCTGGCAAACCTGCTGTTATTGCCGCTCGGATGGCTTGTAATCCGCATCGCCCGTCATCTGCTTCGAGTGCCACAGTCACTCCTGCTTCCCATCGTGCTTGCCTCTTGTTTGGTCGGCAGCTTCGCGATTAACAATACTGTCTTCGGCGTGGCAATTATGCTGGTATTTGGCCTGATTGGCTGGCTCTTCGAAGAAAACGATATCCCTGTTGCTCCCGCCATTCTGGGAATCGTGCTTGGCTCGATGCTGGAGTTCAATTTTGTGACGTCGATGCTCAAATCAAAGGGTGACCCACTCGTTTTTATCGAAAGACCCATCTCCATCGTGCTTTGCTTGCTGGTCCTTGCACTCTGGATCTCTCCCGTCATTGGCTGGCTCAAGAGACACCGCGCATGAAAATCATAGATGCACATCATCATTTCTGGGATCCAACCCGGAACCCTCATCCTTGGCTGACGGACCTCCCAATGATCCCATTTCGTTATGGCGATTATTCATCACTCCGGAACCGCCCTTTCCTACCCAAAGACTACGACGCCGTGGCAAGCGGCTGGAATGTGGTGGCATCGGTCACGATGGAAGGAGAATGGAGCGCAGCGGATCCGGTGGGTGAGGCAATCTGGATGCAGAAACTCGCAAACAAAACGGGGCGTCCAGCTGCACATGTGGCGCAGATCTGGCTTGATCGAGATGATCTTGGAGCGGTGCTGGAACGCTATGCCGATCTTTCTGTTGTGCGCTCTGTGCGGCACAAACCTTACTCGAACCCTCGCCCGGGCATGGGAGCTGGTGCGATGTCAGAGTCGAAATGGCAATCCGGCTTCCGCCAACTGGCCTCTTCCGGCCTTATGTTCGATTTGCAGACCAATTGGTGGCACTTGCCCGAACTCAAGGAACTCAGGCGCATTTCAGAAGACATCCCAATCATTATCAATCACACAGGGCTTCCGGCAGATCGAAGTGTCGAAGGAATTGCAGGCTGGCGCGACGCATTGCGAGCCGCCGCATCGCTACCAAATGTCTTTCTTAAAATTTCAGGCATAGGCTTGGCAGACCGCCCATGGAACTTGGAAGACAACCGCGACATCATTCGGTTTGCCGCCGACACTTTTGGGCCAGAGCGATCTATGTTTGCGTCGAATTTCCCCGTAGATGGCCTCTGTGGAAGTTTTGATACGATCTTCTCCGGTTATGATCTGGCAACAAGAGATTATTCCGATGCAGAACGCGAAGCGCTCTTCTATGGAACCGCTGCAAAAGTCTACAAATTAAGCCCCGAGCATTGAGCTAAGAAATCGGCATTTGAAACAATGACGCCGAATAGGTTGCTCGTGCAGACTTTGAAAATGGGTTCAAACCCACCGCATTCGGGCTATTCAAAAGAAAAAAGCAGCCCTTGCAACGCAAGCTTCGAGACGGCAGCGACGCCTGTCAACCCAAGCCCACACGCGCAACAGTCATAACGGACACGATATTCCCGCCAAGGGAAACACAGTTGCTTGGGAGAAGGTGCGTTAGACAATTGATTTCATTGATGAAAGGATGGTGGGCGTAACTGGGATTGAACCAGTGACCCCTTCGATGTCAACGAAGTGCTCTCCCGCTGAGCTATACGCCCATCCTGATGGCGATCTGAAGTCTGACGCCTTGCGGTGAGAAGGCTTCTACCGCCCTCATGAAGTGATTGCAAGCCCCTTTTGCAAACTTGTCACATAGGGCTGTGGATCTGTGAAAAACATGCACCACCAACATCATGGCGCATAAGCGGAAGACCGAAAACCCGATCAGGCAGCGAGCATTTTGCCCACTTCATTGACCAGATCGCGCAAATGGAAGGGCTTGGAAAGCACCTTGGCATCTTTCGGGGCCTGACTGTCCGGATTGAGTGCAACAGCGGCGAAACCGGTGATAAACATCACCTTCAAGTCCGGATCCAGCTCGGTTGCCCGACGGGCCAGCTCAATGCCATCCATCTCCGGCATGACAATATCGGTCAACAGAAGGGTAAATGGCTCTTCACGCAGACGATCATAGGCGCTTTTGCCATTATCAAAGGAGACGACCTCATATCCGGCATTCTGCAACGCGCGTGACAGAAAGCGGCGCATATCGTTATCATCTTCAGCAAGCAAAATCTGTGACATGTCTCATCAGTCTCCAGCCACTTCGTCGGGCTTTTCATTCAATAATGGCACCCGGTCGCCCAGGGGATCGTCTTGATCCTACATTTCTTGTCCCCTCGGGTAAAGATCCCGTGAATTCTAGAGCGCATTTTGCAAGCTTTCCTCAGGCTCCTCATCAATTGTGGTGACTTAACCAAATGTTAAGCAAAGAAACCTCTCCATTCCATGCAATCTGCGATATATTACACATGAAGAACAGAGCCTGCCGATGATCCAGAAGCAGAACAATCCGCAGGATCACCCTTGATGCATTTTCCAAATTGGAGCAAGGAAAGGGGATTGCACCGAGCCGCCCGTTGAGAATATCATGGAAGCCGACCTGCCGCACCATCCATATTCAGCAAAGCATCTGTGGCAAAAGACAAGATTCGAGAGACCGCGTTGACATCATCCAAATTCGCAGCATTTGAAAGCCTTGACGACGCGTTCCTTCTGCATCAGCCAGATAAGCGGCTAGGCCCTTTCCTGTTCAACTCGCCTCATTCGGGACGTTGCTACACCCAGCACTTCAAGGAATCGAGCCGTCTGGGCGAATTGGAACTGCGCCGCTCGGAAGATGCCTTTGTTGACTTGCTGTTCGAAAAGGTGCCCGAAGTCGGGCTGCCATTGCTCAAAGCCAATTTCCCCCGCGCATATCTGGATCTCAACCGCGAACCCTATGAACTCGACCCAAGCATGTTTGACGGGCCCCTGCCCTCCTTTGTCAAAAGCTCAGGTGCTCGGGTTGGCAGCGGTTTGGGGACGATTGCCAGAATCGTCGCCGAACGCAAAGAAATCTACAAACACCGCATTCCGGTCGAGGAAGGGCTGGAGCGCATCGAAACGCTTTATAAGCCCTATCACCACGCCCTGAGACGGCAAATGGCGCTCACCCATGTGGATTTCGGCTATGCCTGCCTGATCGACTGCCACTCGATGCCATCGCGCGTTTTGCAAAATACCAATCCGGCCAAGCGACCCGACATCATCCTTGGTGATCGCTACGGCACCAGTTGCCACACGTCCCTCACCGACGCTGTGAGGGGTATCCTGACCCATCTTGGCTTCAAGGTGGAAATGAACCGCCCCTATGCTGGCGGTTTCATCACCCAGCATTATGGCCGCCCAATCAAGGGGCTCCATGCCTTGCAGATCGAAATCGACCGCAGCCTCTATATGAATGAGGAAAGCTTCGAGCCAGTGGCCCATTTCGGCGAATTGGTGGATCTGTTTGCCCGCTTCTCTGAATTGCTGATGCAATGCGAAAGCGAAGCCTTTTTGCCCGAAGCCGCGGCTGCAGAATAAACCCTTCTTTATCCGGTCAAGCACGATCCAGCACCAGACGCGCGACTGCGCCCATCATTCCGATGTTTTGCGTCCACTTTTCAGTGTCGAAATTGTGCGTCGCACACAAACCATCAAACCAGTTGGCAAAGCGCTCCAGACAAAGAAAAAGGGCCGCAAAGGATGCGGCCCGCAAAGTCTAAGGAGGAAACGCCCAGCAAGGGCGGCGGGAATAAATTCCGCACTGCAACAGTGCCACTGAAAGCGCGATTATTCAAGACAATCCTGTCCTATTGCCCCCAGAGTGCCGACTTGAAGGGAATTTCACGCGATTTTAGAAACACTCCAAACTATTGATAATTCTAGCTTTATCTTCCAATTTAGACTTTTATTTCATCCCTCAAATTTACTGTGCATAATTTTTAGGCCGATTTTCAAAGATGTATTTTTTGCACAATTTTTAATCAATTGCCTCGCCTCATGATGCAAATTCAATCATGGAGCAACGAAAAAATCTTGCTCTCTCAAAGGCCTGTCACAGCTTTCACGCTTTGGTGAAGATCCGTGCGATCAGCGTCACAGCCAATTCATTTCCCATTGATCAGCTTTCCCGACAGGATGCAATTGTCCGCTGATGCCAACCAGTCGGTCGGACCAAGGTTCAAAACGCAAACTTCATATTGCAACCATCACTTACTTCGGGAGACTACCATGTCTAACAATGCAAAATCCTTCTCCGCTGCCCTTGTTGCTGGCGCTGTTGCCACTTTCGTTTCTGCCGGTGCCATGACCGCCCTGACCACCGATGGCGTACAGGCCGCTGAAATGGAAAAATGCTACGGCGTTGCACTGAAAGGCCAGAATGACTGCAAAGCAGGCCCTGGCACCACCTGCAAAGGCTCTTCTACCATGGATTATCAGGGCGATGCCTGGAAGCTGGTCCCCAAAGGCACCTGCACGACCATGGAAACTCCGCATGGCATGGGCAGCCTGACCCCGAAGAAAATGTAAGATCGGCCGCACCAGCGGACGATATGTGAGAGGCACAGGCCAGAGGTAAAGTCCCATGACATTATCCAACAATCTGTCCGCCTCGTCTTTCAAACTGATCCCGGCCCGCGCCGGGGTCGGTCTGAAGGCGGAGCATTATCAGACGATCCTTGAAACAAATCCCGACATTGGCTGGTTTGAAGTCCACCCGGAAAATTATATGGGTGCAGGCGGTCCGCCGCATAAATATCTGACCGAAATTGCCAGCCGCTATCCTCTGTCCCTGCATGGGGTCGCTGCCTCGATTGGCGCTGACCAACCGCTGGATCAGAACCATCTCGACCGCTTGAAAGCGCTCAACGAGCGTTACATGCCCGGCCTCTTCTCCGAGCATCTGGCATGGTCGAGCCATGACGAGCTTTTTTTCAACGATCTTCTCCCCGTCCCCTATCGCGAAGACAGCCTTGAACGCGTCATCGCCCATGTGGATCAGGTCCAGAACCATCTGGGCCGAAGGATCCTGATCGAGAATCCATCGGTCTATGTGGCGTTTGAAAGCTCCACCATGTCTGAAATCGCCTTTCTGGAAAAGCTGGTCGCGCGCACCGGATGCGGCCTGCTGCTTGACTGCAACAATGTCTATGTCTCGGCAACCAATCAGAATTATGACCCGGTCGCCTATCTCGATGCCTTCCCGGTTGAGCATGTCGGCGAGGTGCATCTGGCCGGCTTTGCCCGCGATGAAGATGACGAAGGCGAGCTGTTGCTGATCGATTCCCACGACCGCGAGGTCGCCGATGTGGTCTGGCAGCTCTATGACCATACCCTGAAACGCTCCGGCGCTGTACCAACCCTCGTCGAATGGGACGGCAACATCCCCACATGGGATGTGTTATTTGCTGAAGCAGAACGGGCCGAGACGATCCTTGCTCAACACCGCAAAGCAGGAGACTTGCGCCATGTTGGCTGATGATCGGGTCAAAAGCCTTGGCACGGTCCAGACCGGCTTTGCATCCGCGCTCCTCAATCTGGATCATCCGGTGCCCGCCGATGTGATCGGCCCCAAACCCGGCAAGAAAGCGGTCAAACGCTTCGGCGTTTATCGCAACAATGTGTTGAGTGGACTGATTGAAGCGATGGCAGGTGTCTATCCGGTGGTGCGCGATCTGGTTGGCGAGGAGTTTTTCAACGCCACCTGCTCGCTCTATATCCGCCAGCATCCACCGCGCTCAAAGCTGCTCATCACCTACGGCGACGCTTTTGCCGATTTTCTGGCCAGCTTTCCACCCGCCGCCGAACTGCCCTATCTGGCCGATGTCGCTCGGCTAGAGCGGGCATGGCTTGATGCCTATCACGCAGCCGATGCAGCGCCATTTGATCCAACCGCCCTGCAATCCATACCGCCGGAGCGTTTGGGCGAGCTGACTTTCTCCTTTCATCCAAGCGCCCGATTGCTGCGCTCCGACCATCCGGTCTTCTCCATCTGGTCGGCCCATTCCGAGCATGGAGATAAAGCCGACCTCGGGTCAGTGGACCATAGCGCCCAATCGGTGCTGATCACCCGCCCACAATGGCAAGTATCACTCACTATGTTGCCTGACGGCGCAGACGTCTTTTTCAAAGCCCTGATGACAGGCGCATCTCTCGCCGATGCGGCAGAAAAAGCCACCAACGCCAAGGATGATTTTGACTTTGGCCAGCATTTCACTGGCCTGTTGCAAACAGGCGCCTTGATCAGCGCTGATTTGCCCCATCCAGCCGAGGCCACAGAACAAAAGCCCGGCACTTGACAATCCAACAAGGGATAGACCCATAGGACGGAAAGAACCATGTCTCTTCTCAACCGGCTGATAGCCCTTCACAATCGCGCCTTTACCGCGCTGGATGCCGCCCTGTCGGACTGGTTTCTCGGTCTCGCAGCCCGGTTGATCTTCTCCAGCGCCCTGTTTTTCTATTATTTCAACTCCGGCATCAGCAAACTCGGAGACGGCCCCCTTGGCCTGTTCGAGCCATCGGCTGCCGCCTATGCCCAGATCCTGCCGCCGATTGCCGATGCAGTGCTTTATGACACCACCCAGATTGCCTTCTTTCCCTGGACGATCATCGTAATCCTTGGCACCATCACCGAAATCCTGCTGCCATTGCTGATCCTGTTCGGGCTGGGCACCCGCCTTGCCAGCCTTGCCTTCATTGCTTTCATCGGCGTTCAAACCTATGTCGACATCGCCTTCCACGGCCTTGAAAGCGAAACCATCGGCGCGGTCTTTGATCAGATCCACAATTCCGAAATTCTCGACTATCGTCTCTTGACCATTCTGCCGCTGATTTTGCTGGCCCTCAAAGGTCCCGGCAAGGTATCGCTTGACTATCTATTGGCAAAAATGATCCAGCCGAGCACCAAATTGGCCACGGCCTGAGGCCGACCCAGAGAAAACAAGATCACAATAGGTCTTGACCCGCGCCAGCGAGCTTGGTCCTATGGGGCACCAAGTCAGATACCCTTTCAGGCACCCTTTCGGGATCGGTCTGAAGGGGTCTTTGTCTCTCGCCTCAAGGATCAAACATGCAATTTGCCAGCGACAACTGGGCCGGGGCCTCCACCGAGGTCATGCAAGCCCTGTCCCGCCATAATGATGGCGTCGCCCCCGCCTATGGCGGCGACGACCTCACCAAACAGATCGAAACCCGCTTTCAGGAGATCTTTGAGGCCGACTGCTCGGTCTTCATGGTCGCCACCGGCACTGGAGCCAATGCTCTTGCTTTGTCGTCGCTGACCGGTCCGGGTGGCACGGTCTTCTGCCATATGGACGCCCACATCCGGGTCGATGAATGCGGCGCACCGGAATTCCTGACCTCTGGCGCGCGCATGTGGGGGCTGGACGGGCGCCACGGCAAGCTAACGCCCGAAGCCATCCTGCATGGCCTTGAGCAAGTGCCTCACGGCGTAGTGCATCACGGTCAGCCCAATGCCATTTCCCTGTCGCAGGCAACCGAATATGGCACCGCTTACGATCTGGCCGAGCTGAATGCAATTGCAACCACCGCCAAGGATCAAAAGCTTGCGCTGCATATGGATGGCGCCCGCTTTGCCAATGCCATGCTGGCCATTGGCGCGACACCTGCCGAAATGACTTGGAAATCCGGCGTCGATGTGCTGTCCTTTGGCGCGACAAAAAATGGTGCCTGGTGCGCCGAAGCCGTGGTCTACTTCAATCAGGATTATGCCGGCGACTTCATTTATCGCCGCAAGCGGGCTGGCCATCTTTTCTCCAAGATGCGCTTTGCCGCGGCCCAGTTTGACGGCTATTTCGCACAAGACCATTGGCTGGACAATGCCTCGCACGCCAACAACATGGCCTCCCGTCTGGTGGATGGTCTTAATGCCTCCAACAGCTGCCGGGTTGCCTGGCCGAGCCAATCAAACGAGGTTTTCGCCATCCTGCCAAAATCGGCAGCCGAAGCAGCCCACAAACAGGGTGGCAATTTCCACGAATGGCCATCCGCAACACTGCCAGAGCAAGACCGCCCCGGCGATGGCGAATGCCTTGTCCGTCTGGTCTGCTCTTTCCGCACCCAAACAGATGAAGTCGATGCCTTCCTCGCGGCCATCAATGGCTAGATAGCGGTGCTGCTAAAGATACCAGAACGGCTCCAGCGAGACAAAATCGCTGGAGCCGTTCTGTTAGAAGACCGATTGCCGTCAGGCACAGTGAGTGGGAGGACCCCTCCGGCAATCGGATTGACCTTTTGATAAAGGTCTTGGCGACGCGCAAATGGGAGGAGGAACGCGTCGGGAGTTGGGGTCTGTGGAGCGTTGGGCACGCTCCACAGTCATCTTGAAGGATCAAGTGATCGATTAGTGCGTATTGCCTTCGATCATGGTCTGATCGGATGTGCTTTTGATCGCAATCTGACGTGGTTTCTTCGCCTCAGGCAACTCACGGGTCAGATCGATATGAAGCAGGCCGTGCTCCATGCTTGCGCCTTCAACATGCATGTAATCAGCAAGCTGGAACTGGCGCTCAAATGCACGCGAGGCAATGCCGCGATGCAGGTAATCCCGGTCTTTATCGGCCTCATCAGCGACCTTTTCACCAACCACGGTCAGCGTGTTTTCCTTCACTTCGATGGAAATGTCTTTCTCAGTGAAGCCCGCGACAGCCATGGAGATGCGATAGCCATTCTCTGAAAGGCGCTCGATATTGTATGGGGGATAGGAAGAGGCTCCGTTATCCGGGCTGGACACGGTATCCAGCATGGAAAAAAGCTTGTCAAATCCGACGGTGGAGCGATAGAGCGGAGAAAAATCATAGTGACGCATAGAATTGCCCTCCTTTGAGCAGCAGGTTTGCGTGTTTATCAGTTTGAACATTCTCCCAGTCAGTGGCGAGAATGCATTGGCATCAGAGCCGTCTTGGCCTCTGATAACGAAGATATGGAAATGGACATTTTCCATTTCAAGACTTTTTCTTTGAAAAAATGAAATGCGCTTCCCAAGCCCTTGGCCGCCGGGAAAAACCGCAGAAATCAACCAGATCATCACTTGGTCACACCATCACCACACCTTTGCCATGATGATAAATCCCAGATGAATGACGCCTTCCGATTGCGTTCAGATGGTGCCTGCTAGGGTGAGCTTACAACAACAAAATGGGCAGCAGGCACACACCAACCGAAAAGGAAAGGCAAGATCATGAAAGCAATTGCAGTCGCACTTCCCCTCCTCATCGCATCCGTTATTGGCGGCCCCGCCTCGGCCCGCCCTCTGGACCTCAGCACAGTGAATGGCCAACTTGTGATCACCATTGGTGATGTCAGCCATGTGAAGCATCACAACCGGGATCAGCGCAAAGCGCATAAAACGCATCGCAAATACAAAGACAACCATCGCCGCGTTGAGCGTCTGACGCCGCGACAAGTCGCCCGCGTCCTCAAAAAAAGAGGCTATTACAATCTCAAGCGCATGCGCACGGATGGCCGCATTTATACCGTCAAAGCCCGTGGCGCCCGTGGCAATCTCGTCCGTCTGAGCGTCAATGCTCGCAACGGCAAAATTCTCGATCGCAAGGTGCTGCGCCGCGCCCATGTTGTTGACCGCCGGGCATATGAACCGCGTTATGAACGTCGCGCACCCTTCTGGATCCGCTGATCACTGACAGGTTCGCAAAACCGCATCCCCGCGGAATCAAAGCCCCGTGCCAAACGCAAGGCATGGGGCTTTGTGTTATGTCTCCATCAGCCCCTTATGCCAGCCTCTCTGACGGGGAAAATGCTCTGTCAGCATAATTTCCTCTCCCAATCCTGAGGCATTTGGGTAAACTGTGGCCAGCGTCGCCAAGTGGGAAAGAGTATGTCAGACAAACACAAAGACTTGAGAAAACTGGATAATCATCCAGACCTGATGGACGCCCGCTGTCAGACGATGGAAACATTCGACGGCCAACATCTGCGCACAGCCCTGTGGCCAGCCACGGTCCCAAACCCCAAAGGCACCATCTGCCTGTTGCACGGACGCGCTGAATTCATCGAGAAATATTATGAAGTGATCTGCGAGCTGCGCCAAAAAGGCTTTGCCGTGGCGACCTTCGATTGGCGTGGTCAGGGCGCTTCGGACCGCATGCTGTCCGATCCGTTGAAAGGTCATGTGCGGCGCTTTAGCGATTATGGACGCGACCTGGATCAGTTCATGAAACAGATCGTCCTGCCCGACACGCCACCCCCGCATTTTGCCTTGGCCCATTCCATGGGTGGCCTGATCCTGCTGTCCAACCTGCCGCAGATGCGCACTCTGTTTGAACGCGCCTTGATCACCACGCCCCTATTGGAACTGGCCCCTCAGAGGCGCTGCTTCATGGGACTTTGTTTCCAACAACAGACCATTCGCAATCTGGCAGGATTTCTGCGCTATATGGGACGCAGCAAGGCTTATATGTTAGGCGCTGAGCGCAAGCCCATCGACCCGCTGGGATTTGAAGGCAACCCGCTGACATCGGACGGACCGCGCTATGACCGCAACCGCCAGTATCTGATTGATTTCCCGGAACTGGCCATTGCTGGCCCGACTTCCGCCTGGCTGCATGAAATCTGCAAGGCGATGGATCAGCTGCAATCAAGCGACGTTCAGGCGATGATCCATACCCCGACCCTGATCATCACCGCATCTCAAGACACCATTGTCAGCACCAGCATGGCAGAGCAATTTGCCGCAACGGCCCGCGCAGCCTATGCCGTTGGCATAGCCGGTAGCCGTCATGAAGTGATGATGGAGCGGACCATCCTGCGCCAGCAATTCTGGGCTGCCTTTGACACCTTTATCCCCGGCAGCAACATCCTTGAAATGGCCGACGTCGCAAGCTGAATGAACCTGCCTTGCGCCTCGGACTTCAAGCCTTATTGGCCAGCAGCGCGATTGTCTGTTCGAGCAAGGTCTCATTGGCAGCCGCAATCACCTGACCACCATCAAACGCCGAACCGCCGGTCCAATTGGTCACGATGCCACCAGCCCCTTCAATGATCGGGATCAGCGGCGCAATGTCGACCGGCTTAAGGGACGCTTCCACCACCAGATCGCCATAGCCGAGCGCCACCATGCAATAGGCGTAGCAATCCGTACCATAGCGGGCCAGCCGCACCTCGGCTTCGACTCGCCGGTAGGCGGCAAGTTCATCTCCCACGAACAACTCTGGTGTGGTGGTAAAAAGCGTTGCTTCACGAATGTCATGGCAAGCACGAGTCTTCAAAACCCGTTTGCCATCCGGGCCTTCGTAAAAGCTCTCCAGTCCATTGCCAAAATATCGCTCGCCGGTGAAGGGTTGGCTCATCATGCCGAGTTTGGAGCCATCCTTGTGGCGATAACCGATCAAGGTCCCCCATGTCGGCAAGCCGGAAATGAAGGCCCGCGTCCCGTCAATCGGATCAAGGATCCAGAGACCATCGGCATCGAGATTTTCATTATCGAACTCTTCGCCCAAAATGCCATGGTCGGCAAAGCGCGCCAAAATCGCTTCGCGCATCCGCAATTCGGCATTTTTGTCCGCTTCGGTCACCGGATCAAAGCCATCCGTTTCCTTATTCTCAATGACAATCGGAGCCCGAAACATCGGCATCACAACATCGCGCGCCAGATTTGCCAGCTGGTTGAGAAAGTCATAGTCCGGTTGGCGTGAAATCTCTGTCATTGTCGCGTCCATTCATGGGTTTGTCGAAGCTGTCGAAGGCTTACCTGCTTTTGCCGGGCAAGTGCATGTAAGCCTTTTACTCAAACGCCCGCTTGCCTGCAATCGCCCTTCCCGGAATTAAGGAAAAGGCAGACATCGCTGGGCAAAAACACAAATTGGAAAGGGATATCAGCGATTCTCGGACCAGGAGAAATTGTCGACCCGAAGCTTCGGCGCCGACAGGACCTGCGGAGCGGTCTGCCCCTCATCTCCCGCATTCTCAGTAGCCTGACTGACAGCGATCGGCTTGACCAGCTTGTCGGAATCAAGTGGCGGCTTGCGCAGAACAAAAATATCCCGGCTTGAGCCACGCCCTTCTCGCAGCGCGGCTTCATCGGCAGAGGCCAGATTGTCCGGCAACACATCCTCGGCCACCGACTGGGACAAGGCTCTAACCACCAGCTTTTCAACAAAGAAGGCCAGCTTGCGACGCCCAGCCTTGTTGAAACGAATACCGTTTCTCTGGCGCAAGCGACGATTCTGCCCGTTCAAATCCGGACCGCGAAAAGAGAAGTTCCCCTCCTCGTCTGCAAAAGCGTCCCAGACATCGATGAAGCGCTCGCCCCGTTCGGTCAGGCGGCTGGCAACAAGATCATTGAGAAAGCGCAGATCGGTCGACAATTTCTTGTTTGCAACCGGCGGCAGTCCCACCCAATAAACCGGCTTATCCTGCAAGGCAAAAGCCAACCGCAGCCGGTCAATTTCGCGACCATAGGACGCAATCCACCCTTCGGATTTAAAATCATAGGCGGGATAAATCTGGGCGCCTTGGGCGTCCTTCTTGGCCGGCATCCTGATCCGGTCATTCAACCCCACCATGACCACAGCAAAGCTGAAAGGCTTGGAAGCGAAGATCGCCTCGGGATCCTTGAGCATGTTGCGTCTGGCATTATAAAGGATACCGCTGCTGGCCTTAGCGTAGATGTCAACTTTCACATCAGGCACTTGCGAAAAAGCATCTTTCAAACCCCAGGCAATGTCCTGACCAAATTCGTCGCCAAAAACCGCGATGACGGCCGCGTCGGGATCTTTGCTCACCGTTTGAATGGCCGGTCGGGCTGGCTTCCTAGCTGGCCGGGACCTTTTTTTCGGCTGCTTGACCTTTTCTTCGACTTTCTTGCGACTGCGACGCTTGAACAGGCGTTCGAAGAAGCCAAGAGCGACCTCATAGCGACCATCATCGTGGGTGGTCAGAGGCTGTTGCTGACGTGGTGCGTCTTGCAAGAGCGGAGCAGCCCTCAACGGGGTGATCAATGCCGTCTCCATCAAAAGACATGCACCCACCATCAGCGACAGGAAAGCCCTGAAACTGATCATCATACCGCCCTTGCGATGCTGCTTTTGTCCGCTCATGATTTGAATCGACGCCCACTTGTCTCGTTGCGATAGATTTAACCGCCTTTGCGCAAAGCCTCAAGCAAATTACCACTTGGGAACCCGTCCGGTATTTGACCGGTGCGTTTCTGCCAGTGACGAATAGCCGCCTTCGATTTGGACCCCAGACGGCCGTCGACACCACCCGTATCATAACCCAGACGATTGAGCAGGCGTTGCACTTCTTTGCGCTCGGATCGCTTCAACATCCGGTCACCACGCGGCCACTCGCCCGAAAAGCCGCCGCCACCGCGAATTCGGTCCGCTAGATGCCCAACCCCAAGGGCATAGGCATCCGCATTGTTATAGCGTTTGATGACCGAAAAATTTTTCAGCATAAGAAAGGCCGGTCCATTATACCCCGCCGGAATAATCAATCGTGCCTGATCATCAGGCCGCGGAAAGGCTTGCCCCTTGGCCCGCTTGATACCCAATTTCGACCAGTCCGCCAAGCTTTTGGTCACGCGACCATCTGCCAGCTCGAAGGCGAATGTCTTGGGCAACGTCACTTCATAGCCCCAGGTCTTTCCACTTTCCCAACCGGCAGTTGACAGCAAATTCGCGGTTGAGGCCAGAGCATCCGGGACTGATGACCAGATGTCGCGCCGCCCATCACCGTCAAAATCCACAGCCTTGGCCAGATAGGTTGTTGGGATAAACTGGGTATGCCCCATCGCTCCCGCCCAGGAGCCAACCATGTTGGACGGTGCAACATCACCTTTTTGCAAGATTTTGAGTGCCGCCAACAATTGCGTGCGCCCGAATTTCGACCGTCTCTTGTCCGCATACCCAAGGGTTGCCAACGACTGGATCGTCGGTTTGATCAGTTTCGAATTCTTGAAGATTGCTCCATAGGCGCTTTCCATGCCCCAGATTGCCAAAAGCACATGTTGATCAACACCAAAGCGCTGCTCCAGCTTGCGGAGCAAGGCTCCATGCTGCCGCTTCATCTTGCGGCCATTCTTGATCCGCGCCTCGCTCACCGCGCTATCAAGATAAGACCAGATCGGCTTGACAAATTCTGGTTGATTGCTGGCCCGTTTGATGATCGAGCCATCATAGCGGGCCCCTGCAAAGGCAGCATTGTAAGTCCGGCTCGATATACCCGCAGAGCGGGCCGTTGGCCAGAAGTCACGGATCCATTTCTGGAATCCTGCCTCACTCGCCGCCCGCCCGTCACCAGCCGACAGCGCAAGAATTACCATTCCTGCCGACAGAACTGTTCGAGGGAAGGAACAACATGCGCCGGAGCATCGAAACAATGCGAACCGGGACAATGTGAACCAAGACATGTTGAGCATCAATCAATCCTATATCTGCAAATTCTTCTGCGAAGTTTTGGGCACACAGCCCTAGCATCGCAATCAAATGTGGCCAAGTTGTATTTTCTTTACCATACTAAGGGCTTATCCTTAACCAAGTTTCAAACCTCCTGTGGCATCATCAAAACACTATATTTGCTGTATATTGAGTGTAAGACGTATCGCTTGGAGATGATGAAGAATGGCAAGACCAATCCGCAAAGCCGTATTTCCCGTAGCTGGCCTGGGGACGCGCTTTCTGCCTGCAACCAAAGCAATGCCGAAAGAAATGCTGACGATTGTTGATCGTCCGGTCATTCAGTATGTGGTGGATGAAGCGAGAGCTGCGGGGGTTGAGCACTTCATTTTTGTCACCGGCCGCAACAAGGCGGTTATCGAAGATCATTTTGACGTGCAGGTCGAGCTTGAACATACCCTGGAGCAACGCGGAAAACTCGATATCTTGCGCACCTTACGCAAGGACTTGCCCAAGCCCGGTCACACCAGCTTCACCCGCCAGCAACAGCCAATGGGACTGGGCCATGCGGTGCTCTGCGCGCGCGAACTGGTTGGCGACGAACCTTTTGCGCTGCTCTTGCCGGACATGATCATGAATGCAGAGCGCGGTTGTCTGTCCGAAATGATGGATATTTACAACAAGAATGAAGGAAATATTGTCGCTCTGGAAAAAGTACCGATGAGTGACACCCACAAATATGGCGTCGTTCAGACCGGTGAACAGAACGGTAATTCTTACGAAATTCTGGGCATGATCGAAAAACCCTCACCAGACAAGGCCCCATCGAACCTGATCCTGTCTGGCCGCTACATTCTCCAACCAGAAATTTTCGACTATCTCGCCCACCAGCCTCCCGGTAGCGGCAACGAAATTCAATTGACCGACGCTATGATCCGACTGAACAATGACCAGAAATTTTACGGCTTGGAATTCACCGGTGAGACCTACGATTGTGGATCCAAATCTGGCTTCCTAATGGCCAATGTGGCCTTTGGCATGCAACGCGACGACATCGCACCCAACGTTGCTGAAACCCTGCGCTGCATTCTCAACGACTTTGATGCGCGCTGCAGCAAAGACTGATTTCCTAGTCGGAATCCAGGCAACAAAAAAGCGGGCCAAGCCCGCTTTTTTTTATAATTCCAATTTTTCTGAACACCAACCGATTGAGAAACAACCGCCCTATTCAACCAGACTGACAATATTGCCTGACGGGTCAATCAGATGGGCGAGCGAGCCACCCCAAAACTGCCGTTCAGGCGGTGCAACGAAAGGCACGCCTCTCGCTTTGAGGGTTTTATACAGATCGGGGAGATTATCGACGGCCAGAGACAGGCCAGTGAAACGACCAATCAGTGAGGCTTGCGGACCTTGACTGTCTTCCTGCTCGATGATCACCAGCATTCCTGGTTCAAACCCGACCGCACCCTGTTCCGAACGATCCCAGACCATCGGCCATTCCAGTGCATTGGCATAGAATTCTCGTGCGGCTGCCAGATCTCTGACAAATATTCGAAAGGCGGTTACATGCATTGCCCGTCCCCCATATTAGCCCAGACATTTATCTGTGGCTTTCATGCGGGTTATTCAACCAGGCATACACCCGCACCATTGTCATCCTTTTTGACCTTTGGGAAACCAGTCACACCTGCGTCAAAGGGCCGCCTCCGACAGGAGGCAGCCTATATGGTCTAGGTGTGGAAATTTCCTTCCAGCATCAACAGTTTGGCAATGATTTGACCTTTCAGTCAAGGAGTAATCCTTCCTGAGGCCACAAAAGAGCCCGGCTTCTTGCCTGTTCAACCGTCAGCAGTCGATATTGCTTGATGATCATCGACGATTGGTTTGGTGACAGACACAAAAGCCACGGACCGCAGGTCAGCAAACTCTCGACCAGTTGATCGGAGAAGCCCTGCAACTTGAACAGGCACAGGGTCTGTTCCCAGTGGAGAGTGGCCAGCATCCGGGCAATGATCTGGTGCGGGAATCCGCTCATGCGTGCAATCCCGCAAACCACATCGGCAAACTGGTCATTGGACGCATAGTGTCGCAAAATTCCCTTGTCGAGAACGCCCTGTCGCTCCAGCTTGTCAATCTTGTTCAGAGAGGATTCAAAGCGATAGCGTGCCAGATAGGAATGCATCGAAAGATCATAGTAAGGACCGGGCACCAGCGCTTCGACATCCTTCCACAAACTGGCAAGGCTGAGATCATTGGTACGTCTGAGAGGTGCCTTTTGCCTGATTTCGCTCGAACCATTGGATTTGGTACGCTGGGTCAGTTCCTTGGCCAGCTTCTGATCATTGGCTGCGGCATTTTTCAACAAGCGCATGCCGATGGGGGAAATCTCGGCATTGGCATTGGCAGCCAGCTTGATCAAAACCGAACCATGCTCGGATTCAATCAATACATCGGTCACCATGCAGGACAACTGCTTACGAAAGCAGATCGAAACCATATGCTCTTTGCCCTTGACGTCGCTCACCTCGATCAGATCCTGATCAGTCAGCACCGGTGAATGCTTGAGCACAGGATCGGCCACAGCAATAGCATCGAATGCAAAGCGGCGAACGATCTCACGGGGCGCATTGTCAAGTGTGCTGAGTTTCTTCGCAGCAAAGGCACGTGTTTTCTCACAGACCAGATCGGTCAGGCGCTGCATGACCGTATCATAGGTATCCAGTTGCTCTTGCGTGCAATGCTCGGCAGTGAGCGAGAACAAAGTGGCGACGTGACGCATGAGCTCATCGCTCTTGTTTCTGTCGCCTTGACCGTTGAGGACTTTCCAGTCGACCAGTTCGGTTTTTAAGGTGGCAGTCTGCATTGTCTCTTCCCATTTCTAACAGCCCGTCTCGGCGGGAAACTGACTTGTTCGGTGTCCAAACTACCAGATCCAATTATATAAACGACTAAACGCCGCACAGGAAATTTAGGTTAAAGCATTGAAAAATAGAATCAAATTTGGCTAAAATTCAAATCAAATCGATTTGGCCATAAAAAGAAATGAGGAAACAACATGCCCAAGCGTCCCGGAGAAAAGGAAATCGACAAGGCCTGCCAAACCAAGGATGCCTGGTTGACCTTCATTGGCCATGTCGAAACACCCTATGAAACCCCAAAAGACTGCCCCCGCAGCGGAGCAAACAGCGAGGATGAGGCCTTTCTGCGCCTGAAGCCCGACTATCTACCCGGCCTCAAGTCTGTGGAAACATGCAGTCATCTCATTGTCTTATACTGGATGGATCAGGCCATGCGGACATTGATCGAACAAGCACCGAGATTTGACACACGCAGCCATGGCACCTTTGCCTTGCGCTCGCCGCATCGCCCCAACCCGATTGCCATGTCAACGGTCGAACTGATCACAGTGCTGCCTGATGGACTGAAAATCCGCCATATCGATTGCGTCAATGGCACACCTCTGCTCGACATCAAACCTTACTTTGCCCACAGCGATTGCGTGCCAGACGCCACTGTCGGCTGGTTCAGCGCTCGGCAGCAGCGCTCATAGTATAAAGACTTTGGAAAGCATAAAAGAAAAAGCCCCGTCCAAAAGAACGGGGCTTTTTTTTAAATTTGCAGAGCCTTAGCGAGAGAAAGGCTTGTACTGCACACGCTTTGGATTAACGGCATCAGGGCCGAGACGACGGATCTTGTCCTTCTCGTAATCCTCGAAGTTGCCCTCAAACCATTCCACATGGCTGTCGCCTTCAAAGGCCATCATGTGCGTAGCCAGACGGTCAAGGAACATACGATCATGGCTGATGACCACAGCGCAACCCGCGAAATCCTCAAGTGCATCCTCGAGCGCAGCAAGGGTTTCGGTGTCCAGATCGTTGGTCGGCTCATCGAGCAGCAGCACATTGGCGCCCGATTTCAAAACTTTGGCCAGATGCACCCGGTTCCGCTGACCACCCGATAGAGAGCCAACTTTCTGCTGCTGATCGCCACCCTTGAAATTGAAGGCGGAGCAATAGGCACGGCTGTTCATCTCGCGCTTGCCAAGTTTGATGATGTCATCCCCGCCGGAAATCTCTTCCCAGACGGTCTTGTCTGCATCCAGCGCATCGCGAGACTGATCGACATAGCCCAAATGAACCGTCTCACCCAGACGCAAGGCCCCTTCGTCCGGCTGCTCCTGCCCAGTCAACATCTTGAACAGGGTAGTTTTGCCGACGCCGTTCGGACCGATCACACCAACAATGCCGCCAGGCGGCAGTTTGAAATCAAGACCATCGATCAGCAGACGATCTCCAAAGCCTTTTTTAAGGCCTTCGGCTTCAATCACCACATCACCAAGACGCTCTCCGGGTGGAATGATAATCTGGGCCGTGCCCGGTGCACGTTCTTCGTTGCGCTTGAGCAATTCATCATAGGCCTTGATACGCGCCTTGGACTTGGCCTGACGGGCTTTCGGGCTTGCGGCAATCCATTCCTGCTCGCGAGACAGGGCACGCTGGCGGGCAGCCTCTTCGCGGCCTTCCTGTGCCAGACGCTTGGCTTTCGATTGCAGATAGGCGGAATAATTGCCTTCGTAAGGAATGCCCGACCCACGGTCGAGCTCGAGGATCCAACCGGTAACATTGTCAAGGAAGTAGCGATCATGGGTAATGATCAGCACGGCACCCTTGAAGTCCCGCAGATGCTTTTCAAGCCAATGCACGGTCTCAGCGTCCAGATGGTTGGTTGGTTCGTCAAGCAGCAGCAGGTCAGGCTCGGCCAGGAGCAGCTTGCACAAGGCCACGCGGCGCTTCTCACCACCAGACAGAACGGAGACTTCGGCATCGGACGGAGGGCAGCGCAGTGCATCCATTGCCATCTCGACCTGACTTTCCAGATCCCAGAGATTCTGACTGTCGATAATGTCCTGAAGCTGAGCGCCCTCATCCGCGGTTTCGTCGGAATAATTCATCATCAGCTCATTGTAACGATCCAGAATGGCCTGTTTCTCGGCCACGCCTTCCATCACATTGCCCAGCACATCCTTGCTTTCATCGAGCACCGGCTCCTGTGGCAGATAGCCGATCTTGGCACCGTCTGCGGCCCAGGCTTCACCGGTAAATTCCTTGTCGAGACCGGCCATAATCCGCAGGATGGTGGATTTACCAGCCCCGTTGGGGCCAAGAATGCCGATCTTGGCGTCCGGATAGAAGGAGAGATGGATATTGTCCAGCACCTTCTTGCCGCCGCTATAGGTCTTGGACAGACCATGCATGTGATAGATAAACTGTCGAGCCATTCAAACGCCACCATTTCAAAGGGGTAAATCAGAGTTGCCCCGTTTTAATGGGCTGCGTGACGGGATTCAATCCCCTTTTGCCCCTTTCGTGAAGAGACAATGATCAAGGATCGACACCGCGCGCAACATTGCCCGGCACAAACGGTCCTGCAAGGAAGGTTTGACACTTCACCAATCCGTTGAAGCGGAAGGGCTCACAAGGCAATCCGCTAGGACGCCTCGCTGAGTTTTTCTTCACAATAGAAGCAATTGCGGCCTGATTTCTTGCTCAAATAGAGTTGGGCATCCGCACGCGCCATCACATCAGAGGCCCGATCCCCTATCCGCGTAATGGCACCGCCCACAGACGCGGTGAAAGACACAGTCTCACCATTCAAATCGATCCAGGATTCACGCAGCAAGTGAAGCAAGCGCTGCCCCACAGCCGCCATCCCCTCATCAGTGGTATGGGGCAGGAAGATGACAAATTCATCGCCTCCCCAGCGACAGGCAACATCGGTGGGCCGAAGGGTAGCCATCAGGGTGCTGGCAACGGCCTTGATCACCCGGTCTCCCACATCGTGGCCCCACCGATCATTGACCGACTTGAAATCGTCGATATCAATATACAGCACGCCGAACGGTACTTTGTTCTGCCGCCAGGCATTGCCAAAACTGTTCAGAGATATGTCTGCTTGCCTGCGGTTGCCAATGCCGGTCAAAGCGTCGGTCACGGTCGCCTGCCTCAGGGCCTCGACCTCCGAACTAATCGCCATCGTGTGACTGCGGTCTGAAAAGATCTCGACAGAACCGACAATCTTTCCATCCTCGTCCCGCATAGGCAGGGACCGGATATTCACTGGCACCCGATGCCCATCCTTGTGATGCAAGAAGACATTGACGTCACGGGATTGCCCATCGCGCATGCAGCCGGCAAGAGGGCAACCGCTGCGACACAGATTGCGACCATTCTCATCGACATGATTTAGCGTGTTGTCTGCACAACGCTTGCCAAGCATTTCCTCAGCTGTATATCCACTCAGATCCTCAGCCGCCTTGTTCCAGTAGAGGACCTCACGGCGACGATTGACGAAATAGATACCGTCATGGAGTGAATCCAAGATGTCCTTGTAAAATGACTCATTCATAACATATCAATCCTGCCTTCGGCCGACTGTCAGAATTGAACAGACCTGAACCGAATGACATTACCCCCAAAAGACAGACTAAGAGTCTTTTCTAATTAATCCTTTAATCAAACGCGGCGCAAAGGTGTAAAATCAAGACTAGATCTAACGAATAATTGCGACAGATTGTCACCAAATGGCCGTGTGGTTAACAAAACCTATTCACCACATCTCATAAAGCGACATCCCGCGTCCCCACATCTACTAATAACCAGTAATTGCCTTATAAGATGTAAATAACGCACGTTTGCTTATAGGTAATTTCCTTTATGGAGACTCAAGACAAAGCAAGCCAGTCGACCTTTTCACGTCCTTGGGAGGTTAAAATTTCATTGGCACGGGAGAAGCAGCGAGAACCCAGAAAGGCATTGAAATTGGCCCCTGCCTTGCGCGCCCCCAACGGGCTTGGATGAGACGTTCGCACTATGCGATGACGGGTATCGTCAATGCGCTCGGCCAGCTTGTGACTATGCTTGCCCCACGCCAGAAACACCACCGGATCAGCTTTTGCATTGACTACATCCAGCACTGCGGCGGTGAACGCCTCCCAGCCCTTCTTGGCATGAGATGCAGGCTCTCCCTGGCGCAAGGTAAGACAACTGTTGAGCATCAACACCCCCTGCTGCGCCCAGCCGCTCAAATCACCATGGGAGGGCGGCATCAAGCCACAATCCTCTGCCAGCTCTTTATAGATATTGTTGAGGGACCGTGGTGGCTTGACGCCACGAGGCACAGAAAAAGACAGCCCCATGGCGTGGGGAACATCCCCTTCCAGCCCCGGATAGGGGTCTTGGCCGGTAATCACCACCCGCACCTGTTCAAGCGGCGTCTGCTTCAAGGCATTGAGGCGAAGTCCCCGCTGCGGCAAAATCTGATATTGTCTTTCTTCGCCGTTAAGCCACGCTTCCAAGGATTGGAGGCGCTCATGCTGGCCGCGCAAAGCGTCATTCCAATCCCCACATGCGCGCAATTCATCCAGCAAAGTCACCATCAGTCTCTCCAACATTGATACGCGATCCTCTTGCCCTTCAATAAACAACACTCGGCTCATAAACAACCGATCCGAACAACAGGCTCTCAGATCGCAAACACGTGATTGACGAGGCCACAGCATAAAATTAATCAATCGATTGATTAATTTTTCAATCAAGACTATTCTGATCTTCAAATACCCCACCAAAGAGCATCTGATATGGCACAGGAACGATCCATCAATACCAGACAGGCCCTCATCAGGGCGGCCTTCCGGCTGTTTGGCGAAAAGGGCTTCGCGGCGACCTCAACTCGCGAAATCGCCGCCGCTGCGGATACCAATGTCGCCTCGATCCCTTATCATTTTGGCAGCAAGGCGGGCCTGAAAATGGCCTGCGCCGACATCATCATCGACCATATGACCGCCCTTCGGCAGACCCAGAGCCAACAAGATCTGCCCGATCTTGTCCAATCGGCAGAGACCACTTTCGAAGCAATGTTTCTCAGGCAGGCATACACTCTGCTCAGTCTGAAAGAGGCTGAACCGATGATCCGGTTTCTCTTCCGCGAAGCCCATGAGAGAAGCGACGTTTTCGATCATATCTACCAAAATCTGTTCCGCCCCCTGTTCGAATTTCTGCTGGGCCACTGGGTCGAAGCCATTGGTGCCGAGCCGCATGTCGCCGAACTGGAAGAGACCCGCATCACCCTCTTCTCGATCATTTCGCAAATTGCCTATTTCCGCATCGCTCAGCCAATCGTCGCCCGCCACATGAAGTGGCAGGGCTATAGCCGCGAGGAAACCCTTGCGATCTTGTCTGTTTTGCAAATCAACATTCGTGCCCTCATCGCCGCGCACAGGAACGCATCATGACCTTTCTCTGCTCCATCCCCTTTCTCAGTCTGTTGTTTAACGCCTGCCTGCCTCCCGAACCTTTGGCCACCGGCTATGTCGAGGGGGACTATGTGCTGATCGCTCCCATAGAGACCGCCCAGATCGCCGCCATTCCGGTAAAGCGCGGCGACCGCGTGGCCTACGACCAGCCTTTGGCAATACTTGAACGCCGCGACGCGGAAATCGCCGTTGCGGAAGCCGAAGCCACCATCGCGCAAGCCCGCAGCAAACTGGCCAACCTGAACAGAGGCGCGCGACCGGAAAAGATCGCCACCTTGCAAGCCTCCATCGCTGCGGCCCAGTTCAGTGCCGAAGAAGCCAAGCGCGACATGGAACGCCAGCAAAAACTGATGGAAAAAGGCACCGTTTCAAAAAGCCGCTTTGATCAGGCCCAAACATCCTATGATGTCGCCAGAGCCAAGGTTGAGGAGCTGAAAGCCAATCTCGCCTATACCAAACTGCCAGCCCGCAAGGATGACATCGACGCTGCCAAAGCCAGTGTCAAACAAGCACAGGCCGCTCTGGAAAAGGCCCAATGGCGTCTGCGCAAACGCACGTTAAAAGCCAGCCAGACCGGCATCATCGTCGACATCATCCGCGATCTTGGGGAAGTTGCAGGCCCGCAGGCCCCGATCCTTTCGCTGCTGCCCGACAATGGCACCAAACTGCGCCTCTATCTGCCCGAAGACGCTCTCTCTTCCATCAAGGTTGGCAGTCAACTTAATGTCGAATGCGACGGATGCAGAAGTCCCAACACGGCCATCGTCAACTACATTTCGGACGGCCCGGAATTCACGCCGCCGGTCATCTATTCCCTTGAGAACCGCCAAAAGCTTGTCTACCAGATCGAAGCGCTCCCCGCCGAGGGGTCCAGTCTCAAACCGGGTCAAATCGTCTCCGTTCGGCTCACACCATCCCAAGCACCGGCGAAATGAGGAAACAGGCATGAAAGCCATCGATGTCCGCAATCTCGTCAAGCGTTTTGGCGATAAGACCGTGGTCAACAATGTTTCGCTAACGGTCGAGAAGGGAGAAATTTCCGGCTTTCTCGGACCCAATGGCTCAGGCAAAACGACCACCATCCGCGTGATGTGCGGCCTGCTCACCCCCGACTCGGGCGAAGGCACGGTGCTTGGCTTTGACTTGCACGACGATCAGCTGAAAATCAAACGGCAGGTCGGCTATATGACGCAGAAATTCTCCTTCTATACCGATCTGACAATCGAGGAAAATCTCTATTTTGTGGCACGGCTCTATGGCCTCAGTCCGGCCCGCGATCATGTGCGCGACACATTGGAAAATCTCGGCCTCACCTCGCGCAAGCATCAATTGGCGGGTCTGTTGTCGGGCGGCTGGAAGCAGCGCCTCGCGCTCGCCGCCTGCATCATGCACAAGCCAAAGCTCCTGCTGCTGGACGAACCCACAGCAGGTGTCGACCCAAAGGCCCGGCGGGAATTCTGGGATGAAATCCACGCCCTTGCCGCCGATGGCATGACGGTGATGGTCTCCACCCACTATATGGACGAGGCCGAACGCTGCCACCGGATCAATTACATCGCCTATGGTTCCCTGCTCACCTCCGGCACCGTACAAGAAGTCGTGGCCCAAGCAGGTCTGCACACCTTCATCCTGTCGGGCAAGAATGCCCTGATGGCCGCCAAGTCCCTGCAACAGATAGACGGTGTCGATCAGGTTGCCCCCTTTGGCAATTCGCTTCATGTGGTCGGCAAGGACAAAGCCAAGCTCGAACAGATCGTCCGTCAAACCGCCAGCCAGTTTGATATTCAGGCAGCAGCCGGAGAGACGACGCTGGAAGATGTCTTCATCCAGTATATGAGCCAGTCAACCGACAATATGGGCCCCGCCCCTTCGGCCATGACACCAGCCGGAGAGCCGTCATGAACCAGTATTTGTCCTTCTCGCGCCTTTATGCCCTGCTCGCCAAGGAAGTCACGCAAATGATGCGAGACCGCATCACCTTTGCGATGATGATCGGCATCCCGCTCATCCAGCTCGCCCTGTTCGGCTTTGCCATCAACACCGACCCCAAGCAATTGCCCGCAGCGCTTGTCACCACCTCGCAGGATCAGTTCACCCGCGCCATGGTCTCGGCGCTCGAAATCACCGACTATTATCGCTTCGACCATGTGGTCAGCTCGCACCTGGAAGCCAACCGCCTGATGGAAGAGGGGCGCGTTTCCTTCATTGTCACCATTCCATCCGATTTCTCCAAACGGGTACTGAAGGGCGACCACCCGCAAATCCTGATCGAGGCGGACGCCACCGACCCGGCGGCTTCCTCCGGTGCAGTCTCCACCCTGACAACGGTAGCCAAACAGGCGTTCCAGCGTGAATTGGGCAACATTGAGCCGCAAGGCCCCGCCATCGATATCGTCGTCCATCGCCTCTATAATCCCGAAGGCATTACCCAATATAACATCGTACCGGGACTGCTCGGGGTGATTCTCCAGCTGATCATGGTGATGATGACGTCGATGGCGCTGACCCGCGAAGTTGAACGCGGCACGATGGAAAATCTCCTTGCCATGCCCGCCACTCCGTTCGAAATCATGCTTGGCAAGATCCTGCCTTATCTGGCCGTCGGCGCAGTGCAGGTGATTGTCGTGCTGGTCGCCGCCAAGACCCTCTTCAGCGTTCCCTTTGTCGGCTCGCTCTGGCTGCTTTTGCTCGGCGTCTTCATTTTCATTTTTTCGCTCGTGCTGATCGGCTATGCCATCTCCACTGTCGCGGGCAGTCAGATGCAGGCCATGCAAATGAGCTTTTTCTTCTTTCTGCCATCATTGCTTTTGTCCGGCTTCATGTTCCCCTTCAAGGGCATGCCGGGATGGGCGCAGGTGATTGGCGAGATTTTCCCGTTGACCCACTTCCTGCGTCTGGTGCGTGGCATCATGCTCAAAGGGGCCGATATTCATGCCATGCGCGCACCCTTGATTGCTCTTTTGATCTTCACTCTGCTCCTTGCGGCCATCGCGCTTCTGCGCTTCCGCAAGACGCTCGACTGATCATTACCACTGGAAGTCGCCCCCGAACGCGCTTATAGTCAGCCCGTCGCTGGTGCGGTTTCCATTGTGCGAAAGAACAAGGACATGTCGAGCAGCAAGCCCCCTTCATGGGCCTTCAAGACAACAGGCCTGACAAAGGTCTATGGCGAAGGCAACGCAGCTGTTCACGCGTTACGAGGGGTCGACCTCGAAATTCCCAATGGTGAAATGGTCGTTCTGCTGGGCGCGTCGGGCAGTGGTAAATCCACCTTGCTCAACATTATCGGCGGGCTTGATCGCGCCACCGATGGCAAAGTGCTGTTTCAGGATCTTGACCTCACCGAGCTGTCCGACGACCGGCTCACCCTCTACCGCCGCGACCATGTGGGCTTTGTCTTCCAATTCTACAATCTGATGCCAAGCTTGACCGCTTACGAAAATGTCCAGCTGGTCACCGAGATTGCCCAGGACCCGATGGAGCCGGAGGAAGCTCTGGCGCTCGTTGGCCTGTCCGAGCGCGCCCATCATTTCCCCGCCCAAATGTCCGGTGGCGAGCAACAGCGCGTTGCCATTGCCCGCGCTATCGCCAAGAATCCAAACGTCCTGTTCTGCGACGAGCCGACTGGCGCGCTTGACAGCACAACTGGCCGAGTGGTGCTGGAAGTGCTACGCGATGTCAATGAGCGGCTTGGCGCGACTTTGTTGATTGTCACCCATGCCGCCAACACCGCAGCCATGGCCGACAGGGTCGTCCATTTCGCCGATGGTCAAATCCGCGAAGTGGTGACCAACGGAACCAAACTCACCCCAGACCAGATCGAATGGTAGTGCCTTAAGGGCAGGGCAAGAGAGGTGAGCATGTCCCCACTGAACCAAAAGCTTGCAAGGGATCTCTGGCGCATGAAGGGTCAGGCAATTGCCATTGCCGCCGTCATAGCCACCGGCGTGATGCTTTTGGTCATGATGTCCGGTGTTGTCACCTCCCTGTCCGAGACCAAACGCACCTATTATGAGCGCAACCGGCTGGCCGATATTTTTGCCCCCGTCAAACGCGCCCCGCTCCATGTGATCCGAGATCTTGCGGCGCTCCCCGGCATTTCCGCTGCCGAAGGACGCATCACCGGCTCTGCCTTGATCAGCCTGCCCGGTCTGGCGCTGCCCTTGCGCGCCAGCGCCGTTTCCCTGCCCGATGATGGCAAGCCGCGCCTCAATGACATCCACCTGACCGATGGTCGCCGCATCAGCCGCGACAATGCCGACGAAATCCTGCTGCTCGAAAGCTTCGCCAAGGCCCACGGCCTGACGCCCGGCGATCATCTCTCCGCCACGATGAATGGCGCCCGCCGCTCGTTTCTGATTGTCGGCCTCGCCCAGTCGCCGGAATTTCTCTACAGCGTCGCCCCGGGGGAAATGATCTCCGACGACAGCCGCTTTGGCGTCATCTGGATGAGCCAGACCGCTCTGTCCGCCGCCTATGACATGCAAGGAGCCTTCAATGAGGCCATTCTCTCCCTGGGCCGCAGCAACAATTTGGCCGACATTATCGACCGGATCGACCGCATCCTCGACCCCTATGGCGGTCTCGGGGCCTATGGCATCAAGGACCAGACCTCGAACCGGTTCATCGTCGAGGAAATCGAAGGCATGGAATCCTCCTCGCGCGTTGTACCGCCCATTTTCCTTGCGGTCGCCGCCTTCCTGCTCAATATCGTCATCTCCCGCATGGTGCAGGCGGAGCGCGAGCAGATCGGCCTGATCAAGGCCTTTGGTTACAGCAATTGGGAGGTTGGTGCCCACTATTTCAAATTCGTGCTGGTGATCGCCATTGGCGGTGCCTTGCTTGGATGCCTTGGCGGCATCGCACTGGGACGCGGCATGCTGACCATCTACCAGACCTATTACAAATTTCCCATTCTGGTCTTCCAGCTGGAGCCTGCTGCCTTTATCACCGCGTTTGCCACCTCAATTCTAGCCGCCTCCGCCGGAGGGTTGCTGGTGCTGCGCACCGTCTTTGCTTTGACACCCGCCGTTGCCATGCGCCCGCCTGCGCCCACGGATTATTCCCGCTCGGGCCGCCTCAGCGCCAGCCTCAACCGCCTGCTTGATCAGCCAAGCAGAATGATCCTGCGCCGCCTCACGCGCCAACCGGGGCGCATGCTCGGCTCGCTGGCTGGCATTTCCGCAGGCATGGCGCTGTCCGTGTCGATGATTTCGCTGTTGGCTGGCTTTGACAAGACCATGGACCTCACCTTCAATGTCATCGACCGCTCTCAGGTCACGGTCACCTTCACCCATCCACTCGCCAGCCGCACGATCCATGAGTTGCAAAGCATGCCCGGCATCCTGCAGGTCGAGCCGGAGCGCTCGGTAGCCGCCGTCCTCAGCCACGGTCTGAACAGTTATCGCGGCGGTATCACCGGCCTGATCAATGACCCGACCCTCAAACGTGCTGTCGCCCGCGATCTGACGCCCATTCCGCTGGGGCCGCAAGGCATCGTGCTGTCCAAAGCCCTTGCCAAGACACTCGACATCACACCGGGCGAAAGTCTGACCGTCGAAATTCTCGAAGGCCGCCGCCCGACCCTCACCATCCCCGTTGCCAACATCGCCGAAAGCCTGCTTGGCTCGCCTGCCTATATGCAGCTCGATGCGCTCAATCGCGAGCTGAAAGAGCCCTTGCGCATTTCCACCGCTTACCTGCGCATCGACCCGCAAAAGAAAGACCGCATCTTCAAGCAATTGAAGGACCGCCCCTATGTGGCCGGCGTCAGCCTCAAATCTGACGCCCGCGCTGCCTTGCAGAAAATGATGGATACCGGGGCAGGCTCCACCCGCTATGTCATGATGGCCATCGCCGCCATCATCACCTTTGGCATCGTCTACAACGCCGCCCGCATTGCCTATGCCGAGCGCCTGCGCGATTTGGCAAGCCTGCGCGTCATGGGTTTCACGCGGGCCGAAGCCGCTTTTGTGTTGCTGGGAGAATTGGGTGTTATCACCCTCGCTGCCCTGCCCCTTGGCTCGCTTCTGGGCTATTATCTGGTCTATGCCATGGCAGAAGGCTTCAGCACCGACCTCTATCAGATCCCCATCATCTTCTCGCCTGCCAGTTATGGAACAGCCGCGCTCGCGGTCCTGTCCGCGGCAGCCTTTTCCGGCTGGCTGGTGAAACGCGACATCGACCGGGTCGACCTTGTGTCCGCCCTCAAAATCAGAGAATGATCCAGTTCACGCTGGGAGTTATGTCATGGCTAAAAGAAAATCTCGTTCTTTTCTCACCATTGCGGCCTTGCTGGTTACGACCATCGCACTGATCTATGCCTTCTGGCCGCACCCCTTGATGGTCGATATGGATGTCGCCAAACGCGGAGCGATGATCCAGACCATCAATGAGGAAGGTCGCACACGGGTCCATGACGCCTATGTTGTATCCACCCCTGTGGCTGGTCGCCTGATGCGGGTGGAGGCCAAGCCCGGTGACGCGGTGATCCGCAATGAGACCGTCGTTGCGCAAATGCGGCCCCTGAACCCCGCAGCCCTCGACATCCGCACCCGCGAGCAGGCCCGCGCCGCCGTCACTGCCGCAGAAGCCACCTTGCGGGTTGCCCGCGCCGACCTCAACAAGGCCATCGCCGATCTCGAATTTGCTCAAGGCGAATGGCAACGCAGCAAACAGCTCGCCGCCAAGGGCAGCGAAAGTCGGGCCTCCCTTGACCGCAAGAAAAGCACCGTGCGCACTGCCAGCGCCAACCGCGACACCGCAGAAGCCGCCATCGCCATGCGCAAGGCCGAGCTTGCCAATGCACGCGCCCGGCTGATCAGTTTTGACGACCCGCAATCCGCCACCATGCAGTCCGACGATCGCCCCATCCCCCTCAAAGCGCCGACAACCGGCCGCATTTTGCGCATCATCCAGGAAAGTGAAACCACGCTCAGCGCTGGCACGCCGATCATGGAAATCGGCAACATCGAAAATGACCTTGAAGTCGTGGTCGAGCTGCTCTCCACTGACGCGGTACAGGTCAGCCCCGGCGACCGGGTCATCATTGACGATTGGGGCGGTGAAGCGACCCTGTCCGGTGTGGTCGAGCGGATCGACCCGTGGGGTTTCAAGAAATTTTCATCCCTTGGCGTCGAAGAGCAAAGGGTCAAAGCAATCATCCAGTTTACCGGCCCCAGAGCCAACCGCCAACGCCTTGGCCATGGCTATCGCGTCGAAGTGCGCATCGTTATTTGGGAAAGCAAGGACGCCCTGATCATTCCATCCAACGCCCTGTTTCGTGATGGCGCAGACTGGGCCGTCTTCAAGGTCATCGATGGCAAGGCCCAGCAAAACCGCGTCACCATCGGCCGCGACAATGGCATCAAGGCCCAGATCCTGGATGGTCTTAGCGAAGGTGACCAGATCATCCTTTACCCCTCCGCTGGAATCTCCAACGGCACCAAGGTCGCTGAGCGCGAGATTGAATAACAAGTGCCATTTGGTCCAATGCGGCAACAACCTCAAGGGACTCAGCCTCTTCAAATCCGCCGTCAAGCTGATCCGTGGCACTCAATCTGCGCGCGATCTGGGTAGGCGATTAAAATCAGACTGCCGGGTTTGTCGGCAAAATGCGGCTTGCCTTGCGCCTCATCGATGATTGATAGCGCCAATCCACCCTTGCCACCTTCGTGCAGCCACTAAGGCGGATGAAGACGGGACATCGACCACTATCAAGACATAAAAAAGGGGAGCCAAAGCTCCCCTCATCTCATTTCTTGCTTATGTCTTTATCGATCAAAAATCAAAGACAAAGAAAGCAAACCACGCATAGATCGCAGCGATCAACGTTGTGAACAGCATCAGTGGGAAAGCAAGGCTCATGAATTTCATGAAGGAAATGCGCTGCCCTGCCCGTTCCGCAAAACTGGCGACCATAACGTTGGCGCTAGCGCCAATCAGAGTGCCATTGCCGCCAAGACAGGCACCAAGCGACAGACACCACCAGAGCGGCTCAATCGCATTTGCCCCCCCAAGATCGGTTTGCATCGCTTCGATCAACGGAATCATCGTTGCAACAAACGGAATGTTATCAACGATGGCCGAGAGCACGGCAGACGAACCAAGAATGATCATGCCCGCCAGCGGCACATTGGTGCCGGTAACCTGAAGCAATTCCTCGGCGATCATTTTCAGCAAACCGGTATGTTCGACACCATAGACAAGGACAAACAGACCTAAGAAGAAGAAGATCGTTTCCCATTCCACCTGTTGGAAGGCCTTATGCACATTGTGCGACTGCCCTTCCGGCCCAAGTTTGATGCTCTGCAACAGCAACAGGAAAGCCGCACCGGTCAGGGCAATGGAGCCCGGCTGCCAGCCCAGATCATGCCCCCAGATGAAGCCAGCCATCACCAGCGCCAGCGTAAAGAGGGACTTGAACAGCAAGCCACGATCCTCGATCGCTTCACCGGCATTATAGCGCATCATTGCCACCTGAGCCCGCCGCGTGGTCTTCAGCTTGCGGCCCCACAGCAGGTCGAAGAAAATCAGGCAGAAGATCATGATGACCAACGCGGGTGGGCCGACATGCTCGACGAAATCCATGAAGCTGAGGCCAACCGCAGAACCGATCAGAATGTTCGGCGGGTCACCGATCAGGGTCGCCGAACCGCCAATATTGGAGGCAAAGATCTGCGAGAACAGGAACGGATAAGGGTTCAACTCCAACTGGTCCGTCAGCAGCAACGTCACCGGCACAACGAGCAGGACCGTTGTAACGTTATCCAGCAACGATGAAAAGATGGCGGTCACAATAGCCAGTGCAGCCAAAAGGGCCCGAGGATTGGCCTTGACCGTCTTGGCAGTATAAATCGCCACGAACTGGAAAACACCTGAATCCTTGGTGATGGCTACGATGACCATCATGCCGATCAGCAGGAAGAGGGTATTGAAATCAGTCCCGGCAACCACCAACTCGAAGTTCAGAACCCCGAGCAAAACCAAAAGACCAGCCCCGAGAAGAGAGACGATCGCGCGGTTGATCTTTTCCGAGATGATAAAGATATAGGCAAGTACAAGAATGACGGTCGCAACAACCAAAGGCGACCAGCCAAAGGCTGCGCTTGTGGCCATCTCCGTGGCATGTCCCATTTTGTTTCGGGCCCCTATTCACAAGTGTTTAGCAAGGCCAGAACAGGCGCCTGATCAGTTATCAGACGCGTCCAGTTCCGGCCCAGTCAAGGTAGGATCCGACTCGCTTCGCTCAAGCTCGGCAATAGCGGACCGCTCGGTCACAATTCCAAGAAACTTATTGGATTTTTTGTCAACCACAGCAAGAGGAGCCCGGGCCTTGGCCAGCGTGCGGATCGTTTCCCAGAGGGACATTTCCGGCTGCAAGGTTTGTGGCTTGCGGTTCATCACCTCAGAGAGTGGCTTGGCTTTGACCTTGCGCAGGCGACGAGCGATATCCGGCCCGGCTCCTCGTGCAAAATCCAGACGCCCCAGACCTATTCCCATAGTCAAGGCTGGAGGCAAAACGGCCTGCATCAGTGTTTCATAACCGAAAAGACCCAGCATGGTCTTGTCGCTAGCGAGAACAGGCGCGGTACGGATATTATTGTTATCTAGCACGTTGAGTGCTTCCTCGACCGAAATATCGAGTGGCAAGCTGACGACTTCGTCAATCATTGCATCAATGCAAGGCACAGCAATTTCCTCCAGCTCATTTTGCTCAACGAGGCCTCCCAGCCTTTCGCCGGCAAAAAATTTGGGTTTCACCCTATTGCGAATATAACGAGCCTTGCAATAATCGCATACGAGTGCAGCCCCGGGCAAGGTAGCAGATATGGTAGCTGCAGCTGATTTCACTGATTTTGGACAACCCTTCTAGGGGGACTATCCGAAAGTTGAACTTTACCTCACCGAAAGTATAGGACTGCTTCCTACCAGCCTTCTTTCATGACATCAAGTCAAACTCGTTTTCAAGAACGACGAGAGGCAGAGTTAACGAAAGAATATTAAAAATTAACAAATTAAAACAAATATTTGCAACTCTCCATTCGCAGCCGACCCTGTGCATTTCGAACGCACTTTTTCGCACCCATAGCAAGGTCTCCATAGTTTCCCCGCACTTGGCCAATTGGACAGAGAAGTGCGAAGAACGACAGACCCAAGACTGTCCCTTACGCCTTATCACCATCAGGAGAGCACCCGATGCAGGATCACGAGCCATGCGCTCACTGCAGAACTCAATGACAATGACAGCCTTTGCCATCCCTAATCTGGGAGTGCCAGAACGCAAAGAAAAGCACCACAAAAAAGGGCACCAACAGGCACCCTCTTTCTTGTCTGATAGCGCAGATATTCAACCGAACTTTTCTGCCTGCGTCTTGGCAATCTGCCGAAGCTTATGCAGCAACGGCTCGGTATAGCCACTTGGTTGATCCTTGCCCTTGAAGACCAGATCGCAGGCGGCACGGAAAGCGATTGAGGCGACATAGCTATCTGCCATGTTCCGATAATCCGGATCTTCAGCATTCTGTTGATCGACGACGCGCGCCATTCTTTCCATCGTCTCGATCACCTGCTCCGGTGTGATCAGGCCATGATACAGCCAATTGGCCATATGCTGGCTGGAGATCCGCAATGTCGCCCGGTCTTCCATCAAGGCCACATTGTTGATGTCCGGCACCTTGGAACACCCGACACCCTGATCAATCCAGCGGACCACATAACCCAGAATACCCTGCGCATTGTTATCAACTTCATTCTGGATGGTTTGCGGATCGAGATTTTTACCCTCCAACAGCGGCACGGTCAGGATCGTATCAAGATCGGCCTTCTTTCGGCTGGCCAGTTCGGCCTGAACGGAAGGCACATTCACCTTGTGATAGTGGGTCGCATGCAGGGTCGCCGCTGTGGGCGATGGCACCCAGGCGCAGGTCGCACCGGCCTTTGGATGACCAATTTTGGCCTCCATCATTTCCGCCATTTCATCGGGCTTGGCCCACATGCCCTTCCCAATCTGACCCTTGCCATTGAGACCCGTTTCCAGACCCGTATCAACATTCCAGTCCTCATAGGCGGCAATCCAGGGCTGCGCCTTGATCTGTTCTTTGGGCAGGAATGGCCCCAGTTCCATCGAGGTATGGATTTCATCGCCGGTGCGATCAAGGAAGCCGGTATTGATGAAGACGATTCGGTCTTTGACTGCCCCAATGCAGGCCTTCAGGTTGACTGTCGTGCGGCGTTCTTCATCCATCACCCCGATCTTGATGCTGTTGCGCGGCAGGCCAAAGCAATCCTCCACCGCATCAAACAGATCGTTGGCATAGGCGACCTCCTCCGGACCATGCATCTTCGGCTTGACGATATAGATGCTACCCGTCCGGCTGTTGCCCTTGCGGGGAATGTCATGCAAGGCAGCGGCAACGGTGACAAAGGCATCCAGAATGCCTTCAAAAATCTCTTCTCCCTTGGCGTCCAAGATCGCCGGATTGGTCATCAAATGCCCCACATTACGCACCAGCATCAGGCTGCGACCATGCAAGGTCAGGGTGCCGCCGCTACGGTCCGTATAAATCCGATCCTCGGCCAGCTCGCGCGTCATCAGTCGCCCGCCCTTCTGGAAACTGTCTTGCAGATCGCCTTTCATCAGTCCAAGCCAATTGCGATAGACAAGGCCTTTATCCTCGGCATCAACAGCCGCGACGGAATCCTCGCAGTCCTGAATGGTGCTAACGGCGCTTTCCAGTACCACATCCTTGATCCCGGCCCTCGACAAGGCACCAATCGGATGGTCAGGATCAATCTGCAATTCAATATGCAGGCCGTTGTTACGGAACAAAATCACCGAAGCCTCGACAAAGCCGACAAACTGGCTGTCATCCTTGAGGCTCGTCTCGCTGTCATCGGCCAAACGGATGGTCAAGGTCCGCGTGTCCGGATCGACCCTGTAGGCCGTCACGTCCCCATGGGAGCCAGAGACCAGCGGCACGGCATCGTCCAGGAATGCATGCGTCTTGGCAATCACCGCCAAACCGCGCGCTTCATTAAAGCTCTCACCCGGTGCAAGGTCTCCATCCTGCGGCACAACGTCAGTGCCATAAAGCGCATCATACAGGCTGCCCCAGCGGGCGTTGGCCGCATTCAGCGCAAAACGGGCATTCATCACCGGCACGACCAATTGCGGCCCGGCAAGCGTCGCCAGCTCGGCGTCGACATTGGTGGTTCCAACCTCGAAATCCTCCCCTTCCGGGACGATATAACCGATCTCTTCAAGGAAGGTCCGATAGGCGGCCGGATCCAATGGCTGGCCTTTGTGCGCCTTGCACCATTCATCGACCTGGCTTTGCAACTCGGCGCGCTTGGCCAGCAAAGCATTGTTGATCGGGGTGAAACGCGCCACCGCATCAGACAGGCCCTGCCAGAACTGAACCGAAGAGACCTCGGTGCCAGGCAGGATCTCTTCGTCGATCAGCGCCACCAGTTGCTCATCCACCTTCAGGTCATTCTTGTCTAGTCTGCGTGCTATCATGTCAGCCCCGTTACCATTCCTTAAAAAAGCGGGATGTGTCGCCCACCCCTTCTGTTCGGGGGATTATGCTCACAAGGCATCTATTCTGAAAAGCAGAAAGTCGCTGAGAATTTTCAAAAGACACAAGGAGATGTTTCGCTCAGAACCAGTCAGTGATACAAAAAATGCCCGGATTTCCAAGGAAAACCGGGCATTGGACCGCGAGAAGCCATGGCCTGCCAAACCCTATGCCCCGCGAACTGATAGGCCTCTTTACCGGGTGACAAATGGTCACTTGGCCCCTGTCTGATTATTCTGCGGCGGGCGCAGTCGTATCGGCAATCAACACGCCCCGTTCGATCTGATCGCGCTCGATCGATTCAAACAAGGCCTTGAAATTGCCCTCACCAAAGCCATCGTCACCCTTGCGTTGGATGAATTCAAAGAAGATCGGGCCGATCACCGTTTTGGAGAAAATCTGCAAAAGAATGCGGGTCCGGCCTCCATCAACCACCCCTTCCCCATCGATCAGAATGCCATTCTGCTTCATCCGGTCGAGTGGCTCCTGATGCCCATTCACCCGCTCATGCGACATCTCATAATAAGCATCGGGCGGAGCAGGCATGAAGGCGAGCCCCTTTTCGGCAATTGCTTCGGTTGAGTGATAAATATCCTCCGTCCCAACCGCGATATGCTGGATCCCCTCGCCTTTATATTCGTTGAGATATTCCTCGATCTGGCTCTTGTCATCGGAGCTTTCATTGATCGGAATGCGGATCTTGCCGTCAGGCGACGTCAACGCCCGCGAATAAAGCCCGGTATATTCGCCTTTGATGTCAAAAAAGCGGATTTCCTTGAAGTTGAACGCCTTGGCATAGAAGTCATACCAAGTATTCATATTGCCGCGCATCACATTGTGGGTCAGGTGATCGAGATAATAAAATCCTGCGCCTTCCGGGTTTGGATCCCGCTCGCCAAGCCACTGATAATCCGCGTGATAGGCTGAGCCGTCCGCACCATAGGTCTCGACGAAATAGAGCAAGGATCCACCAATGCCATAGACCGCAGGCACATCAAGCGCCTTGCCCGGCCCCTTATACTCTTCTGCTCCATAATCAAGCGCGCATTGAAGCGCCACTTGCGCGTCCACCACCCGCCACGCCATGGCCGGTGCACAGGGCCCATGCTCTTTGACGAAATGGGCCGCATGTCCATCCGGGTCGCGATTGATCAGATAATTGACATGGCCTTGCCGGTAAAGCGAGATATCCTTGTGCTTGTGCCGGGCGACCTCGGTAAAGCCCATGCTTTCAAACAGGGCCTCCAGTTTGAAAGCTACCGGATGAGCAAATTCAACAAATTCAAAGCCATCCGTTCCGGCCACATTGACCTCATCGATCACCGCCTTTGGCGCATCATGCGGAAAGGGTCCCATTCTATTCCTCCCTAGTGAATTCCTAGGCATTTATACTAATAGAATAACCCTGCGCATTGTGCGCAAAATTCATATCTTTTAAAAATAAGATGCAACACATTGCGCACAAAAATTCAAAAACTGCGGGAATTCAGCATGGATCGCTTTGATATCAAAATTCTTGAAGCATTACAGCGGGATGGCCGTCTGACCAGTCAGGAACTGGCCGACGAAGTGGGGCTGTCGGCCTCCCAATGCGCCCGACGTCGGGCCTTGCTGGAAAAAGCAGGCGTTATCGAGGGCTATCACGCCCGCCTCAACCAATCGGCTTTGGGGCTTGAGTTGATTGTCTTCATCCAGATCGCGCTCGACACCCATTCTCCCGATGCTGCCAAACGACTGCTCGCGTTGCTCAATTCGATGCCCGAAGTCAGCGAGGCCTATTCGATGACCGGCTCGACCGATTATCACGTCAAGCTTGTGGTCCCTGACCTCAAGGGCCTGTCCAACATCATCAACAACAAGCTGTTGCAGCAGGAAGGGGTCTCTCACTTGAAGTCCTCCATTGTGCTGGATCGGCTGAAGGAAAGCGGCCATTTGTCGCTGAACCATTTAAAGACTGACGCGACCAAGGCCCAGTAAATAAGTAAACAAAAAGGCGCCCCCTTTGAATGAAGGGAGGCGCCCCATCGTCATGACGGTGGTTTTGCCTGCCTATTCAGCAGCAAAAGTGGAGGCTTGAGGCGCATCGCCCGCACTTGCATCTTGCAAAGCCACCGGACCGGCCAGCGCGATGGCCTGTTTGAGATCCTCAAGGCAACCAATCTGATTGGCCAGAATGAGCACCAGACGAGCATTCATGTCATTGGCGTCGACCTCTGACATGTCCCGTTGCGCATCGGTCAGAGCCTCGTAGAAGCAGTCTGGCCGCTCAATATTGGGGGTCAGGATAAGGCTCATTTCACACCTCCCGCTGTCGCACGGCTGATCGCCTTGCGAATGGCCTCTGGATCAAACTGGCGCCAACGCGCCGCCACATGCTGGTCCGGTCGGATCAGATAAACGGCACCCTTGCGGCCGTCGTAACGGTCCGCCACCAGCCCTTCAACATCGACAAAGTCCTTGCCTTCAACCAAGATTGACGGCGTGAAAGGCCCCGCCTTCACCGGTTGGCTATCAAGCCCAAAGACGAGCAAGGTAAAGCCTGCCCCAAACTGATGGATCAGCCAATCGTCCTTATCATCAACAAGAATAGGCGCATCTGCAATGCAGGTTCCCGGACGCATCACACCTTGCCATACGTCATCATCTGGCGTGTTCAAGGGGCTTTCAACGTAAGGGGTGGGCGCTGACAGCCGACCGGAATTGACCATCGGACGGGCAAAAGGTGCGATCCGCGACAGATCCAGCACCGCATTGCGATAGCGGAGCGAAGCGGCATTTTTCGGCGTGATGAAATCCGTCGAGCGGGTTGAATTCAGCAGATTGTCATCCGCCGCAAAGGCCCGCTCAATGTGATAGCTGTCAACCAGAGCCTCCGGCGCTTCACCGCGAACCACTGCGGCGAGCTTCCATGCCAGATTATCGGCATCCTGCACCCCGGTATTGGCCCCACGCGCGCCAAAGGGTGAGACCTGATGGGCCGAGTCGCCTGCAAAAATCACCCGACCCTTGCGGAAGTCATCCACCCGGCGGCATGCAAATTGATAGACACTGCCCCATTCCAGCTCGAACTCCACATCCGCGCCGAGCATTGCCTTGACCCGAGGGATAATATTCTCCGGCTTCTTTTCTTCTTCCGGGTCACAATCCCAGCCCAGCTGGAAATCCAGCCGCCAGACATCATCCGACTGTTTGTGCAGCAAGGCCGATTGGCCCTTGTGAAAATCCGGATCAAACCAGAACCAGCGCTCGGTCGGGAAGTCGGCCTTCATCACGATGTCGGCGATCAAAAACCGATCTTCAAAGAAGTGGCCTGTAAAGTCCGCGCCAACCATGCCACGCACCGGCGAATTGGCCCCGTCGCACGCAATCACCCAGCTCGCTTCGCTGGCAAAGACCCCGTCCGGCGTCTCAATCTCAACACGCGCATGGTCATCGCTTTGCTCCAGAGCCACCAATTTGTGCTTCCAGCGCAGCTCGATAAGATCGGATGCCTCGCAAGCCGTGACCAGATATTCCTCTAGATAATATTGCTGCAGATTGATAAAGGCCGGTATCTTGTGCCCCTCTTCTGGCAGCAGATCGAAGTCATAGACTTCCTTGTCCCGGAAGAAGACCCGTCCATGTTTCCAACTGATGCCCTTGTCGATCATCTGGTCCGCAACCCCGAGCCGCTCCCAGATCTCCAATGGCCGCTTGGCATAACAAACCGCCCGCGAGCCGACCGACACCGTGTTGTTGTCGTCAATCACCACCACGCGGATGCCCCGCGAGGCCAGATCAAGCGCCATGGTCAGGCCGATCGGCCCGGCACCGACCACCAGCACCGAATGGCGCTCGGGAGAGCCCGCGCGCTGCTCCTCGGACTGGATATAGGCAAATTCGGGCCAGTCATAGGTGTTAAGCATCTACGCTCTCCTCACCAGCCACCTTGCCCAGATCCTTGTCCAGTTCTTTGGCATGCAGCCATGCCGCATGCTGCGGGGCCTTTTTGGTGCGTGACCATTCTTCAAGCATATCCCATTTCACAGCATCCAGCCGCTTGAGCAATTCTTCTTCCTTGGGATCCGGACAGGCCAGCTCGACCCGATGGCCATTGGGGTCAAAGAAATAGATCGAATGGAAAATCGAATGATCTGTCACCCCAAGCACATCCACACCGTTGGCTTCCAGATGCTCCTTGAAGGCAACCAGCGTGTCGCGATCCTTGACCTTGAAGGCAATATGCTGAACCCAGATCGGGGTCTTCTCATCCCGCCCCATTTCCGGCTTGGTTGGCAACTCGAAGAAAGCCAGCACGTTGCCCATGCCCGCATCCAGAAACAGATGCATATAAGGATCCGGTTCATGGGTTGACGGCACGTGGTCTTCGGCAATGGCCAAAATAAAATCCATGTTGAGCATCTTGGTGTAGAACTCAACAGTTTGCTTGGCATCCTTGCAGCGGTAGGCCACATGATGGATCTGGTCGAGCTTCAAAGCGACATTTGACATGATAATCTCCTCCCATTATCGTTGCATTTGCAACAAATATCAGAAAAACATAATCTTGAATTTGACGCAAGTCAATTCGTTGCATTTGCAATGGTGTCAAATGTAACAAAAAGGATACCCCATGGACCTCGACTCTTTCTTTCCCTATCGCCTGGCCATCGCGGCTGAAGGTTTTTCGCGCAACATATCCAGCGTCTATGGTCAGACCTATGGCCTCTCGCGGGAAGAATGGCGCTTGCTCTACTTGCTGGCCGAGGCGGGAAAGCTGGATTCCCAGGAGCTGAGCCGCCGCACCACTCTTGATAAGGTGCAGGTCAGCCGCGCGTCCCAGCGGCTGGAAGACAAGAAGCTGATCACCCGCGCCATCTCCAAAAAGGACCGCCGCCTGCGCGACTTCCGCATCACCAAGGCAGGCGCGGCTCTGTTCGAGGAGATCAAACCCAAGATCGACATGCAAGCCGAAAAGATCCTCGCCGCCATGGCAGAGGCAGACCGCGGGGCCCTCAACCAAGGCATTGAGGGCCTGATCCGTGCGATCAGGGCATTGGACGAAAACCCGGAATAAAAAAAGCCAGCGTCTCAGCTGGCTTTTTTGTGTTTGATGCACGGCGTCTGCTAGGACAGCAAAAACAGCGAGATGCTGGGAAACGCCACGATCAGCGTGATCCGTACGATATCGGCCACCCAGAACCAGAAAATGCCCTTGAACATGGTCTTGAGCGGCACTTCAGGCAGCACAGAGCGCAGGACAAAAATATTCATCCCCACCGGCGGGGTGATCAGCGAAATCTCGGTCGCCACCACCACAATCACCGCAAACCAGATCAGCGCCATGTCAGGGTCCGCCAGCACACCCGTGCCGAAATCCAGCGTATAGAGCAGCGGATAGAAAACCGGCACCGTCAGCAGGATCATCGACAGGCTTTCCAGCACTGTGCCAAGCAGCAGATAGATCACCACGATGATGAAAATCACCATCCAGGCATTCAATCCCAGATCATAGACCATATCGCCCAACTCGTCGGGCAACCCGGCAAAGGTAACGAAGTTGCCGAAGATCTCAGCGCCAATAATGATGGCAAAGATCATCGCCGACGCTATGGCGGCATCCACCAGTGCGCTTTTAAGACCCTTAAGGGAAAAGCCACCGACCAGAGCGGCAATCACAACCGACATAGCAGCGCCCATCCCGGCCGCCTCAATCGGCGTGAAGAATCCGCCATAGATGCCCACCATGATGAAGACAAACAGACCAACGGTCGCAAACACTCCGATCATGTCCTTGCGCGATATCGGATGCGGCTCGGTCACTTCGGGGGCCAGATGGGGCTGGAAGCGCACCGCAACCATCACCGCCACCAGATAGAGCACCACACCGAGCAGACCGGGAATGATCCCGGCAATGAACAGCTTGCCAATATCGCTCTCGGTCAGAAGGCCGAAAATGATCAGAATGACCGATGGAGGGATGAGAATTCCGAGCGTGCCACCCGCCGCAATCGACCCGGTGGCAAGACTGTCATGATAGCCATATTTGCGCATCGAGGGCATAGCCACCTTCGACATGGTGGCCGCGGTCGCCAGCGATGAGCCGCAGACGGCAGAAAAGCCCCCACACGAAAAGATGGTCGCCATGGCAAGGCCACCCTTCATGCGGCCAAAAATCCGGTCCGCACCGCTGAACAATCCCTGCGCGATGCCAGAGCTGGCCAACACATTGCCCATGAATATGAACAAAGGCACGACCGATAGGGAATAGCTGAACCCGGTTTCGAACACCGCATTGCCCACCATCGCACCAGCCGCTTCGGCACCACGCATATAGGCAAAGCCACCACCACCGACCAACGCCATGGCAAAGGCGATGGGCACCCGCAGAAAGACAAGAACCAGAAGAATCGCAAAGGCGATAAGAGAAATGGTCATCCTTGCCTCCGAAAAATCGCCAGCAGACCCGACGCAAAACAACTCAAGCCACCAAGCGAGGCAAGCCACCAATAGGAAATACCAAGCCCGGCAGTCCGTGTTCCAGCCGCGAACTGGTCTTGGGCCATGATCGCCAGACGAAAAGCGAAATAAACAAAAATCAGCCCCATCACCGCGCCACCAAAACGCCCAAGCGCATGGCGCAGCTTATAGGGAAGAAAGGGCAACAGGAGATCAACCTCCACATGCCCCCCATGCAAGGTCGTCAGCGGCAGGGCGACAAAAACCAGAGCAGCAAGACAGACCTGCGTTAGCTCGAAAGCACCGCTAAGGGGTGCGTTGAAGGCATAGCGCCCGACCACATCAACACAGGTGACGAGGACAAGCCCCGTCACCAGAAGTGCGGCGATCCCTTCAAGGAAGAGTTTCGCCTTGCCAATCATTTGCCAACGCCCGTCATGCTACGGAAGTCTTTGAGCGCTGCGCGACCGTCATAATCGCCACCAAGGCTGTCAGCCCACGCCCCTTCGAGCTCAGCTGCCCGTGCCCGCACGGATTCAACGACTGCATCCGGAGCAGGTGCGATCTTGATGCCAGCCTTTTTCATCACACCAATGGCTTTGGCGTCGGCATCATTCCACGCCTTGCCCACCAGTTTGGCAAAGGCAAGACCGGAGATCCCCTCGATCGCCTTGCGATCAGCCTCAGAAATATCGTTCCACTTATTCTCATTCATCACCAGGAACCAGGTGGTGTTGTAAAGCCCACCGGGGAAGGTCGTGGTGTTGGTGATATAGTCGGTCAGCTTGAACGACGTGATGGCTTCATAGGTGATCGTCACCCCGTCAACCACACCGCGCGAGAGTTTTTCATAAATCTCGCCAGACGACATGAAGACCGGCTCAACGCCATAGCCCTTCAGGAGATCAGGAATATAGCCACCCGGCACCCGGATCTTCAGCCCGGAGAAATCCTCAAGTTTGTTGATCGCGGTCTTGTTGTTGTGGAACAGACCCGGACCATGCATGAAGAGGCCGAGCAGTTGTGTGCCCTTATGCTCATCGCGAGCACCCAGCTTGTCATTATAGACGGTCCAGAAGGCTTCCGAGCTTTTGACCGCATCATCACCCAGGAAAGAAAACTGACCGATCCGCGCCTTCTTGAAACGGTCATCCTTGGTGAAAGAATGCAAACCATAGGTGATGTCGGCAATGCCGTCGCGTGCCATGTCGAAATGGGCCGGAGGCGAGCCAAGCGGCTTGGCCAGAACCCGCACATTGACGCGCCCTTCGGTGACTTCCTTAACCTGCTTGGCCCAAGGTTTGATGGCATTGATGACCACCGGATGACGTGGCGGCAACCAGCTCGACAGAACCAGATCCTGCGCCATGGCTGACAATGGCGCAGATACGCTGAGCAATGCACCCATCAGGGCTGCTTTTACCAATTTCATGATATTCCTCCCAGAAAATGATGGCCTGAACGGCCAAATGGTCTTGATGAACCCGGCGGAGAGATCCTCTCCAAGTCCCCGCCGGGATGGTTCATGCAGGCTACTAAGGCCTGTTTGTTTGTACGGGCTTAGCCCTGCAAATCATTCCACATCGCCACGTCACGCTCCGCGGTCCAGACGCGAGGGGTATCGATACCGCGCGCTTCGTCATAGGCGCGGGCCACATTGAAGGGCAGGCAATGCTCATAGATCGCATAGTCGCCAAATTTGCTGTCACATGCCGCGCGCACCGCGTCCCATGCCTCTTTCAGGCTGCCACCACGCGCCACAACACGAGCCACCGGCTTGTAGGTGCTTTCGATGAAGTCGGCCGTGTTGGTAATCGCAGCCGAGACCATCTCCTCGCCGATCAGCGCATCGCCGCGTCCCGGCGCAATGGCCTGTGGCTCAAAGCTTGCGATATTGGCAAGTGTCTCTGGCCAGTCCTGAAAATGCCCATCGCCGCAATAGCAAGCCGAGTGATATTCAACGATATCGCCAGTAAACATCACCTCCTGATCCGGCACCCAGATCACAGTGTCGCCAGCAGTGTGCGCACGCCCAAGCTTCATGATGTCAACCCGGCGTTTGCCCAGATAAACGGTCATGCTTTCAGAAAAAGTGGTGGTGGGACGGGTCAGGCCGGGAATTTCCTCATGCCCTTCAAACAGGCGCGGGAAACGGCCAAACTCGCTGTCCCAATCCTCTTGCCCGCGCTCTTCAACCATCGCGGCTGCCACATCCGACATGATGATCTCGCGCGCGCCGTAAGCAGAAGCCCCAAGCACCCGCACCGCATGATAATGGGTCAGCACAAGATGAGAAATCGGCTTGTCGGTCACCGAGCGCACGCACTCGATCACCTTGCGTGCCAGACGCGGTGTGGCTTGCGCCTCGACAATCATCACGCTGTCATCACCAATGATCACACCGGTATTGGGATCCCCTTCTGCGGTGAAGGCATAAAGCCCCTCGCCCACTTCGGTGAAGCTGATTTTCTTCTCTTCCATGTCCCCTTGGGAAGCAAACGCCTTTGCCATTGTGTCTTTCCTTAGTTCTTCGCCCAATCGGGCAGATCAATTGCAGGCAATACCTTGCCCGTGCATTCCCCAAACCCGACGCGGTAGCCATCACCTTTGGCCGCCCCTCGCAAGGTCAGAGTGTCACCATCTTCCAGAAAGCTGCGCTCTTCGCCGGTTGCCAGCTTTAGCGGCTCCTTGCCACCCCAGCTCAGCTCCAACAGTGAGCCGCGAGACTCTTTGCTCTCACCGGAAATGGTCCCCGACCCCAACATGTCACCGGTCCGCATCACACACCCCGATGAGGTATGATGTGCCAGTTGTTGCGCGGCGGAGTAATACATCTGGGAATAGTTGGTCCGTGAAATGATGCTTTCAGCCTTGCCGTCAGGCGCCAGCCCGACCTCCAATTCGATGTCATACAGCATCGGGCCGGGCTCTGTGAGATAGGGCAGCAACTCCCGCTCCCTCGCTGGCGTTGAGACACGGAAAGGCTCCAACGCCGCCTTTGGCACGATCCACGGACTGATCGTCGTTGCCGTGGCCTTGGATTGGAACGGACCAAGCGGTTGATATTCCCACGCCTGAATGTCCCGCGCCGACCAGTCATTGAGCAGCACATAGCCAAAGATCATGTCATCGGCTTCAGCCACCGACACCATGCCGCTGGATGGCGTGCCGACAATCGCCCCCATTTCCAACTCAAGGTCAAAACGGGCGCATTTGGCAAAGCGTGGAAGATCCTCATTGGGGCTCTTCACCTGTCCCCACGGACGGGTGACATCTGTGCCCGAGACGACAACCGAGGAAGCGCGGCCATTATAACCGATGGGGACCGACAGCCAGTTGGGCGGCAGGGCATTTTCCGGTCCACGAAACATGGATCCGACATTGAAAGCATGGTTTTTTGCCGCATAAAAATCGGTATATTCAGCCACGACCAAAGGCAGCTGCATGGTGACATTAGCTTGCGGCACCAAATGTGGCTCAACCGCCGACCGGTGGCTTTCATCGGACATCAGCTCTGTCAGCCGCGCCCGGAAAGACGCCCAGACATCACGACCCGACGCCATGAATAAATTCCATGCAGGCACCGCAAACAAGGCAGGGTCTTGCCCATGGTCAATCGCGCTAACATCAATGATCTGGTCGCCAATTGCCACCCCGACGCGCGCGCCCTTCCCATCATCAAACACCCCATAGGGCAAATTCTGGATCGGGAAATCCGTGTCGCCATTGGCACTTTCCAGCCAGCTGGTCAAAAGCTTGTCACTCATTCTAACTCTATCCTCATATTGTCGACGCCCAAATCCCATGGGCCGGTCCAATGGGCGGACACTTCGTGGTTCCAATCCTCAGGCCCGAAATCCGGATCATCCGAGGGAATAAGATGATTGAGCGCCAGTTTTTTGACCCCGGCAGCCTTGGCGATTTTAGCCACTTCACCAGCCGCACTGTGGGAGCGCTCAAGATGAATGCGCAGCCGGTCATCGCCATTGCCGACCCGGGCGCAGAGCGCTTCGATCCCCGCCGTCAGCATAGCTTCATGGACCAACAGGTCCGCACCCTTGGCAAAAGCCACCATTGCCTCCATCGGCGCGGTATCGCCCGACAACACGACTTGATGATCTTTGCCCGAAATCTTCAGCGCATAGCTTTCCTCAATCGGCGGATGCACATTCAAAATGGCTTCGATTGACAGGCCATTGAAAGCAAAAGCACCTTCCACCAGACGCTCAATGATCAGAAGGCTGGCCAGATCAGGCCGTCCCTCATCGCGCACCCGCAGGTCAATATCGAACGCCATGCTATCGAGAAATTTCTCCCAATAATGCGCCAGTCCGTCTGGCCCCCAGACTGTGAGCGGCTTTCTCAACCCCGCCGTCCATGCCGTATGCAGCAACGGCCCCAACTCCAGATAATGATCTGAATGCAAATGGGTGATCAGAATGCCATCAAGCTCGGTCAGGGCAACACCCGCATCACACAGGCCACGCGTCACTCCCAAACCCGCATCCACCAGCAACCGCAAGCCATCCATCTCGACCAGCAAAGAGGTCGGCATCGGCGTGCCGGGGCGAATGGCGGGACCACCTTTGGTTCCCAACAGAGTCACGCTATTTGTCATCACCGTCTCCTTATCAACCTGCCTTGCACCCCTTATCGGCGCAGACTTACCTTTGCAGTGTTCTACTTCGCTCCGGGCGTGCCGTCGAATTTCTTCTCAAGGCTCGTCCAGCAATCGATATAGTTATCCTGCATCGGAGCCTCACTGGCTGCAAATGCGGTCAAATGTTGCGGGAAGCGGGTTTCAAACATGAAAGACATGGTCTTGTCGAGGAAAGCAGGCTCCATCGGCTCGTTTGAGCCGTGATTGAAGGCGTCGAGATCCGGCCCATGGGGCAGCATGCAATTATGCAGACTCATGCCACCGGGCACGAAGCCTTCGGGCTTGGCGTCATAAATGCCATAGATATTGCCCATTAGCTCGGACATCAGATTCTTGTGATACCAAGGCGGACGGAAAGTGTGTTCAGCCACCAGCCAGCGCTCGCGGAACAGCACAAAATCGATATTCGCCGTTCCCGGCTGACCCGACGGCGCCGTCAACACTGTGAAGATTGACGGATCGGGATGATCAAACAGGATCGCCCCGACCGGGCTGTAGGTCCGCAGATCATATTTATAAGCACAGTAATTGCCATGCCACGCCACCACATCGAGCGGCGAATGGCCGATGAAGGTCTCGTGGAACTGACCGCACCATTTGATGACCACCCGGCTCTTGGCGTCGCGATCTTCAAAAGCCGCCACGGGACATTTGAAATCACGCGGATTGGCAAGGCAATTGGCCCCGATCGGGCCGCGATCCGGCAGATCGAATTTCTGACCATAATTCTCACAAACAAAGCCCCGGCAAGGCCCTTCCAGAACCTCGACCCGATAGACCAGACCGCGCGGCAGGATGGCAACTTCCTTTGGCTCCAGATCAATGATGCCAAGCTCGGTACAGAAACGCAGCCGCCCTTCCTGTGGCACCACTAGCAACTCGGAATCGGCGGAATAGAAATACTCATCCACCATCGACTCGTTGACCAGATAGATGTGGGACGCCATGCCGACTTGTGTGTTGACATCGCCCGCTGTGGTCATGGTCCGCATGCCCGTAATCCATGTCAGCGGCTGATCGGAATGAGGCACCGGGTCCCAGCGATATTGCCCCAGCGAGACGATATCGCTGCCACCATTGTCCTTATCGGTCGTCACGTGCGGGGCGCTTTTCCAGTAGGGCACATCAATTCGCGAAAAACGACCTGCATGTTTGACCGAGGGGCGAATGCGATAGCACCATGTCCGCTCATTCTGGCCCCGAGGCGCGGTGAAGGCCGTACCGGACAATTGCTCCGCATAGAGGCCATAATTGCACCTTTGAGGCGAATTCTGCCCCTGTGGCAGGGCATCCGGCAGGGCTTCGGTCTCGAAATCATTGCCAAATCCGGGCATATAACCCGGATGAGCGCCTGGTGTGCCTTGTGCACGCACCATGCCTTCGCTCAACCCAAATTCAGCCATGATCATTCCTCCCTCGCCGTCTTTTCCTTGCGGGTTTTCCCGTATTATTGTTGGCCCCAGTATTTCGTTGCATCTGCAACGTTGTCAAGAGGAAATTGTTGCGGATGCAACGAAAATACTTGCAATTGGAAAAAAGCCCAGCCTAATATCGCGAACATGAGAGGAAAGATGCATGACGGACGAGACGCCACCGCCACTACCCGAGTTTGACCTGATGGGGTATACGCCCTATCGATTAGCTGTTGCTGCTCAAACACTTAGTGAAGAGCTGGCAAAACAGTATCGAGAGCGGTTCGGCATTTCGATTCCCGAATGGCGAGTGATTGTTCATGTGTCTCATTCAGGGGGCGCGTCGGTGCGCGATATCGAAGCCCGCGTCGGCATGGAAAAATCAAAAGTCAGCCGTGCCGCCACCCGACTGGAGCAACGCGGCTTCGTGACCAAGCAAATCAACGCGCAGGACCGGCGGCTGATCCATCTTTCCCTGACCGCAGAGGGCCGTGCCCTGATGGTTGACTTGCTGCCCATCGCCCAAGCCTACCAGAAAGAAGTGGAACGACGCCTCGGCGCGACCTTCGAGGGCTTTGAGGCAGGACTGGACAAGATCATCGGAGACAAACAGCCATGATCACCTTACACGATTATTGGCGCTCGACGGCCAGCTATCGCGTCCGCATTGCCCTTGGTCTTGCGGGCCTTGAGTGGCAATCGAACCCGATCAATCTGGTTGAAGGCGAGCAAAGCACCAAGGCCCATCTGGCACGCAATCCCCAGGGGCTGGTCCCAGTGTTGGACATTGATGGCGAGAGCTTCACCCAGTCGATGGCAATCATCGAATATCTTGACGAGACCCGCTCCCTGTCCTTGCTGCCCGATGAAGCGGTTGGCCGCGCTAAGGTCAGAGCGCTTGCCTATGCCATTGCCATGGATCTCCATCCGGTCTGCAATTTGCGCGTCGCCAAATATGCGGTCAGCCATTCCAAGGGCGGGATCACAATGGAAAACTGGATGCAAGCCCATATAGAGCCTGCCTTGCATGCCTTTGAAGCCATGCTTGGCGACGGCGATTTTTGCTTTGGCAACAGTCTCTCGCTCGCCGATATCTGCCTTGTGCCACAGCTTTACAATGCCCATCGCTGGGGTGTCAGCCTTGAAGCGATGCCGAAGATCCGTCGCATCGAAGCCCATCTGGGCACCATTCCGGCCTTTGCCGCGGCCCACCCGGATCAGAGCCCTCACTGAACCCCAGAGACAAAAAAGGCGATGCCCCAAACCAAAATGAGACGCCGCCTTTTGGTCTTCAGCAATCACCTTTAGCCATCAAGTGCAGCCCGCATCTGGCGAATGGCATCACCAATCTGCTCGCCCCTTCACGCTGATAAAGTGACGGCCTATCTAGGGAGAATGAGAAGATCAGACGACCGACCTGTTCGGGCAGGTCGCCGGACAAAATGCTTTTGTAGAATGTCTCCTAAAAGACGACGCCCTTGCGCAGGATGAAGCAACCAAAGGGCCGGGCTTCGGTGGTTCTGACCACCGCAAAGGCACGCTTGGCCTGCGCATAGAAGTCTTGCCGCTCAAGGCTGGACAGCGAGCCCGTCTTGGGAAGCCGTGGCTTCATCACCGCAAAGCCAGCCTGATGCACCTCGCCAAGCATTTCCGGCTCGCGGTCAATTTCCATCCTGAGAGCAGAATAGTCGGCAAGGCCCTCAAGCGGCATCAATTGGGTGATCAACTCAATCGCTGTGGGTGCGTCAAGGCCGGGCAACTGAATCGCTTCCTTGATGATGCAATGCTGCGCGGTTGAGTTTGCCGGGAAGTTGGCATCCGCAACAACAATCTCATCACCATGCCCCATCCGTGCCAGACAATGCAGCAGATCCGGGGTCATGCGACCATCAATTCCAATCAACATTTTAATGCTCCATCCATCATTCCGACATGAAGTGTATCACGCTTCCTTGAGAGGACTTAACAGGAAACAAAAAGCCTGACTTTGGCATATTTCGAGGATGCCAGCCGGGCGCTCAGCGGGGGTTACTGCTTGCATTACGAAGGCAGCGGGGCGCTCGGTTTTGACCGAACGGCTTGCGCAGTCCGACCACTTTAAGCGCTGCTTCCGTCAACTATTCCACCCTGCGCCTGCCAGTGCGACGTCGTTTGCAAGAACGACAATCAACGCAGTTTATTCATGTGTAAGTCCGCTTGACGTTTGAATAATTTGACGTCAGTCTACAACCAACATGGGGTAAAAATTCCCACCATCACCGAGGCTCTGGTCTTCACTGATCCTTATTATGCGGCCATGATACGCGACTTCAACAAGAGGAACATCCTATGAAGGTCAACGGAAAACACTATCGTTCACTCTGGTGGGATGAAAGCCTCAACGCTGTCTGCATCATCGACCAGCGCTGGCTGCCCCACGAATTCCGCACCCAGCCTGTCACCACCATGGAAGAATTTGCCGACGCCATCGTCGAAATGCGTGTCCGTGGGGCACCGCTGATCGGCGCAACAGCAGCCTATGGCATGGCCTTGGCGATGAAGCTTGACCCGTCTGACAAAAATCTCAACGAGGCATGGCACTATCTCGACAAGACCCGCCCCACAGCGATCAATCTGCGCTGGGCACTCAACCGCTGCAAGGCCCATCTCACTCCCCTGCCCGAAGCAGACCGCGCAGCAGCTGCCTTGCAACTGGCCCATGAGATCGCGGATGAGGATGTGGAGATCAACCGCAAGATCGGGGAAAATGGCCTTGCCATCATCCGCGAAATCGCCGCCAAGAAACCGGCTGGCCAACCGGTGCGCATTCTCACCCACTGCAATGCAGGCTGGCTAGCCACCGTCGACTGGGGCACCGCGACCTCGCCAATGTATCAGGCCTATAACGAAGGCATTCCGCTCCATGTCTGGGTAGATGAAACCCGCCCGCGCAATCAGGGGGCCATCACCGCTTGGGAATTGGGCAGCCATGGAGTGGAGCATAAATATATCGTCGACAATGCCGGCGGCCATCTGATGCAACATGGTCTGGTGGACATGGTGATCGTCGGCACGGACCGAACCACCCGTCGTGGCGATGTCTGCAACAAGATCGGCACCTACCTTAAGGCGCTTGCCGCCCACGACAATGGGGTGCCTTTCTATGTTGCCCTGCCGTCTCCAACCATCGACTGGACGGTGGATGATGGAGTTGCGGAAATTCCCATCGAGGAACGCAACGCCTTTGAAACTACCCACGTTCAGGGGCTGACGGATGCAGGGGACATCGGCACGGTCCAAGTCACCCCGAAGGGCACCGAAGGCGGCAATCCGGCCTTTGACGTCACCCCGAACAGGCTGGTCACCGGATTGATCACGGAACGCGGCGTTTGTGAGGCCAGCCGGGAAGGTCTTGCAGCCCTGTTCCCCGATCTCGCCAAGGCTGACTGACACTTCAACCGCACCCGGCCCCGTACCTCTTTCCGCCCGCTCTCGTGGGCCAGAAGGTGGCGTGAATTGCTCCAAACAGCCATCCGCCGCTACTGGTTGATTGCAGCCTTAAGGGCCGCGACCTTGTCGCGGTCTGTTGTTTTAGCCCCGGCCGCAACAAAGCCAAGCGCTTGCTCCCGCCCTCTGCTCCCCCCTTTGTGACAAGGTGACGAGCAGGACGCGTGTATTTCTGTAAAGCCCATGGCGCGCAGGTCCAACACATTGTCCAAACGCACACCACCGCCTGGCATGATGCTGATCCGTCCTGCCGCCCAACCAAGGGACGCCTGCAACTGGTCGCGCCCTTCATCAATGCAAGACGCACCGCCAGAGGTCAGGATTCGCTCGATGCCCAGAGAAACCGCCTCTTCAATGGCAGTTTCAGGGTCAGCCACCAGATCGAACACCCGATGCAAGGTCACGCCCATGCCTTCTGCGGCCTCGACCATCCGCGCCAAGGCTTGTAGATCAAGTGAGGAATCCGGACACCCCGCCCCGATCACCACGCCAGCAAGGCCAGCCTCACGAGCGCTTTGAATATCGCGGCACATCAGGGAGATCTCATCATCAGAAAAGCAGAAATCCCCGGCCCTAGGCCGGATCATGCCATAGACCGGGACTTGGGAACGCACTGCCGCATGGGCCATGAAGCCTGCCGATGGTGTCAAGCCTCCCACGGCAAGGGATGAGCAAAGCTCAATCCGGTCCGCGCCACCCGCCAACGCAGCCTCAAGCCCTTCGACATCATCGACACAGACTTCCAACAGAATCCGTGGCACGCCAGCTTGGTGTTCAGAGGATGACATCACATATCCTTTTTGAAGGCTTGTCCTTTTTTTTTCAGGATTGATGAGCGGCTTTTGGCGTCAGGCTTCAAAGCGGCTTCCAAGAATGGCCGCTCCCAAAATACCCGGCTCGATGCGATTTTCCGCCGCAACGACAATGCGTTCAAGGCCATGGACCAGAATGCGCGCGCGCACCTTCGCATCGATTGCAGCTATCAAAGCCGCCGCATTGGACAAGCCGCCACCAACCGGCACAATGGATGCGCCCGTCACATTGATCACCAAGGCCAGCGGGGCTGAGATCAGATCCACATAAACCTCAATGGTCTTGCTGGCGAGTTCCTCCCCCGCTTCCCAGTCGGCGACAATCTCTTCAGCTGTGAGGCAGACACCGGTCAGATGCTTGTGGAGTTTTTCAAGCCCGCGTGCACTGCAAGTGGCATCAATGCAGCCCTTGAGGCCGCAACCACATGCAAAGCGCGGCAAATGAACGGGCGGGTCCCCGGCCAGAGTAGCAGCCACCGGCCCATGCCCCCACTCGCCCGCATAACCACCACGGCGATTGATCAATTGCCCGTCAATCACCAGACCACCGCCAACCCCGGTGCCAAGAATGACTCCGAATACGACGTCATGACCTTTGGCTGACCCAAGTTCGGCCTCGGCCAAGGCAAAACAATCGGCATCATTGGCGATGATCACCGGCAGACCGAGGGTCGCCTCCAGATCGGCCTGCATCGGCCGCCCATGCAGACAGGGAATATTGGCCACCACCGCCAATCCGGTCTTGGGATCAACGATCCCGGCAATCGAAATGGCAACGCAGCGGGGCTTTTGCGGTGCCGCATCGATGACGCTGCGCAAGGCAGAAGCAAAGGCATCAAAGCACGTTCCCGGTGTCGGTATGCGCGGCACGATCTCCAGCGAGCGCGGATCTGTACCAAACGCCCCCTTGATACTGGTGCCGCCAATATCGAAACAGACAATCATTGAAGTGCCCCCAAAATCCCCAGCATCAACAGTCTTTCCGCTGTCCCCGACGTCACCCACTGGCAAAGCAACATTGACCACCAATCCAGGTGGAATGAAGCGACAGATCGGCCCCCAGCAACACGAAATCCGCATCCGCCCCGGCACGCAAGTGCCCCTTATTGGCAGCACCAATGGCTTGTGAGGGATAAAGGGACGCCATTTTCAGTACATCAGCCAAAGACAAGGGCAACCGTTCAAGGGCCAGCTTGATCATCGCGAGCATGTCGATATCGGCCCCCGCCAACGTGCCGTCCGCGAGCGTCAATCTCCCGTCGCGGCGATAGATGGTCCGCCCCCCAAGAATGAACTCCGTCGCATCGGTGCCTGTGGGCGACATGGCGTCGGTGACAAAGAAAATCCGCCCCGCCCCCTGCTTGGCCCGCAAGGCAATTGCCATGGAGAGCGGATCCACATGGACACAATCGGCGATCAATCCACACCAGACATTGTCACTGGTCAGAGCAGCGCCAACCACCCCCGGCTCACGATTGCCCATCTGGCTCATCGCGTTGAACAGATGGGTCACCATCGATGCCCCGGCCTCGAAATAGGCCTTGGCGTCAGCGGCCTTGCAGTCCGTATGGCCAACGCTGACCTTCCATCCTGCCGCCACCAGAGCCTTGACCTGCTCCCGCGTGACATTTTCCGGTGCAATGGTTGTCATGGCCTGCCCGAAGCTTCCGGCAGCGTCTGTCAAAATGGCAAGATCTGCCTCATTCATCGGCCGGATGAAACCCTCGACGTGAGCCCCTTTGCGGGCGCGTGACAAATGCGGCCCTTCAAGATGCAACCCCAGAAAGCCCGGCACATTTGCAGCCTTGGCGTCCCGTCCTGCAGCAAGCACCGCGTCACGGGCATCAGGCCCATCGGTGATGAGTGTCGGCAGCACCGAGGTGGTGCCAAAACGGGCATTGGCTGAACAAATGGTCTCAATTGCCGCCTTGGTCGGCGTGTCATTCAGCAAGGCACCGCCACCGCCATTAACCTGCAAATCAACGAAGCCTGGCACCAGCAGTTCTGCCTCATGATCATGCAATTCATACCCATCGGGCAGATCAGAAACTGGCACATGCCCCGCCACCGATCCGTCCCGGACCAAGAGGGCAACATCCTCATAAAAATGCTCACCGTCAAACAGACGCTTTGCGGGATAGGCAACCGAACCGCTCATCGTGTCACCGTCACTTTCTTCAAAGCCGCGGGCTTGTCCGGATCAAGGCCCCGATGGCGCGACAATTGCTCAACGAAACGATAGAAAGGCACAATCAGCGTCAGGGCATCGGTCAGTGGATGACCGGTCACCACAAAGGGCAGTCGCACCGCGTCACCTGCATGGTTGGACGAAATGAAGCAATGGGGATTTTTCGCCACCACACCATTGACGATTTCAACAATCGAACCTTCGGCAGCGTCCCGCGCGGCAAAGGCAATGACGGGAAAGTCCCGATCGACCAGCGACACCGGCCCATGCAGCATTTCGGCCGATGAATAGGCCTCCGCATGCAACTCGCACGTTTCCTTGCATTTGAGCGCGGCCTCCGCCGCAATCGCCATGGTCGGCCCACGCCCCAGCATATAGAGAGAATTGGCTTTCGAGACCGGTTCGATCATCGCAGACCAGTCAATCGACAAGGCAGTATTGAGATGCTCAGGCAAGCGGGCAAGGGCATGTTTCAGTGTATAATCCTCGGCCCATTCCGCAAGGATCGACAGGCCAGCAACGATCGAATTCACATAGCTTTTGGTCGCCGCCACGGCTTGCTCTTCACCAGCACAGAGATCAATTGCCAATTCGCACTGCGTGGCCAGATCGGACGGCAGCGTGTTGACAAGAGCGGTGGTCAGCGCCCCACCTTCGCGTGCGGCCTTGGCCATTGCCACGATATCGGCACTGGCGCCGGACTGGGAAATGGCAAAAACAGCTGCACTGTCCATCTTCATCTTTGCCCCGTAGATCGAGGCGATTGACGGTCCCTGCGAAGCAACCGGCAACCCCATCACCAACTCGATGGCATATTTCATGAAATAGGCTGCATGATCGGAAGAACCGCGTGCGATGGTAACCACAACCTTGGGATCACGCGCACGAAGGACAGCTGCGACGGGTTCGATGCAGTCAGGGACACTTTTCAGAAGTCGCTCCACCGCCACTGGAATTTCTTCGGTTTCTTGCCGCATCTTCGTCATTGCGCCCTGCCTTTGCTTAATGTGAAAAACTCATTTCGGCGACAAAATCATAAGCATCGCCGCGATAAATGGATTTGGTCAATTCAATGGCTCGGCCGCTTTGCAAATAGGAAATGCGGCGAATGCTAAGCCCCGCCATCCCCACCGTCACGCCAAGCAATTCGGCCTCGGGTGGCCCAAGATTGACTGCGGAAATCTTCTGAACGGCCCGCACCGGGCGATTGCCATCCCGATCGAGCTGGTCATAAAGTGACGTTGTCACCTTGGATGGATCGGACAGAATATCGACCGGCAACACCGCGCATTCGAGCGCCATAGGCTGACCATTGGCCTCGCGCAGGCGGTTGAGGCACGCCACCGAAACACCACCGGACAGGCCCAGTGTAAACATCTCGTCCGGCGACGGTCTGCGCACTTCACGTTCGAGCCAGATTGACGAGGTTTCAAACCCCCGCGCCATCATGTCTTCGGTAAAGGACGTTAGATGAGACAGTGACTGTTCCATCTTGCCCGGCTGCTGACGCACAAACGAACCGGAGCCATGGCGCTGCTCCACCGCCCCTTTTTTGACCAGCTCCTGAATGGCCTTGCGCACGGTCACCCGTGACAGGTCGGTCAGGTCGGCAATTTCCCGTTCGGCAGGCAAGGAATGGTCCGGCAACAACAAACCCATGGCAATGGCCTGCTCGATCCGCCGAGAGAGCAACACATACAGAGGCCCAGCCTTCTTGCTCAACCAGTCTCCTGCTCGCAGATAGTCTTCCACTGTCATCAAGGCATGCCTCACAGTCCTGATTGCGCCTCTCTTCGGGCTCCTCCCGCATCCGGATCAGAATGCCAAAAGCGCAGCCTGCGCAAAGTTCCTCCAAAACCAATTCCAATCTCATTAAGTCATACATGAGAGGGCCAAATAAAGAAAGACCAAAATAAGACCAAATATATCAATAAGCAAAAATTTTTCGCACAAGCCTAAGTATTATGCAAATTTTAGAGGTGGACAGATGGTATTTAAAAGGTATTATATTGGCGACCCCTGTCTGGAGGAGTAAGCAGTGGAGCTTGTCACCGAAACACGCCACAAAAGCGCGATCGGCCTGGAAATCCAGCCCCCGCTGGACATTGCAACGATTCTTGCCGATGGCCAGATCGAAGCAGCCAAGGCGATTGAAGCGGCAAAGCCTGCAATATGCGACGGCGCTGCGGTGATGGCGCGTCAGGTCGGCAACGGTGGCACATTGATTTATGCCGCAGCTGGCTCATCGGGCCTTATGGCCCTTGCGGACGCCTCCGAGCTTGGCGGCACATTCGGCATCGACACAGCCAAGATACGGATCCTGATGGCAGGCGGCGTTCCCATTGACGGCGACATGCCCGGCGATACCGAAGATGACATCTCCGACCTTGAGAACAGCCTGTCCGATCTGTCCAACCGGGACTGTCTGATCGCCATTTCGGCCAGCGGCAACACACCCTACACAGTGCAAGCCGCCCAAATTGCAAAGGACAAAGGCGCGTATGTGATCGGCATTGCCAACAATGCCAACACCCTCTTGCTTGATCTCAGCGACTGTCCAATTCTGTTACAGACCCCTGCGGAGGTCATTTCCGGCTCAACGCGCATGGGGGCTGCGACCGCGCAAAAAATGGCGCTGAACATGCTCTCCACCCTGATGGCAATCTATCTGGGTCATGTCCATGATGGAATGATGATCAATTTGAAGGCCGACAATGCCAAACTGCGCCAGCGTGCTACGACCATGGTCCAGACCATTGCCAAAGTCTCGGCAACCGACGCGAAGGCAGCGCTTGAGACAGCTAACGGCAATATCAAAATCGCCATTCTGCTCTGCTCGGGCATGAACGAGATGTCGGAAGCCGAAGCCTTGCTATCACACCATAACGACCATCTACGAGCGGCGCTCACCGCGCTCGCTGCCAAAGACCAGACCAGCCCATAACAAAAAAAGCAAAATGCAAATCACTTTGTAATCAAGCAACCAACATACAGAGAGGTTCATCGTGAACATCAAATTGACAACCGCAGTCCTACTCGCAGCCACCGTGCTGACCAGCGCTGCCTATGCCGCGGACGCAACCCTCACCATCGAGAGCTGGCGCAATGACGATCTGAAGCTTTGGCAGGACAAGATCATTCCAGCCTTTGAAGCCAAGCATCCGGGCATCAAAATCAAGTTCACCCCATCGGCTCCAACCGAATATAACGCGGTGCTGAACTCAAAGCTGGATGCAGGCTCTGCCGGTGACATCATCACTTGCCGCCCATTCGACGCATCGCTGGCTCTGTATGATGCCGGTCATCTGGCCAAGCTGGATGACATGGAAGCCATGAACAATTTCTCCAACGTCGCCAAATCCGCTTGGCAGACCGACGATGGCTCCGCCACATTCTGCGTCCCCATGGCATCCGTGATCCACGGCTTCATTTACAACAAGGACGCCTTTGACGAGCTGGGCCTCAAAGCCCCTGAAACCGAAGAAGAATTCTTCGCAGTGCTTGAGAAAATCAAGGAAGACGGCACCTATATCCCAATGGCCATGGGCACAAACGACCAGTGGGAAGCCGCCACCATGGGTTACCAGAATATCGGTCCAAACTACTGGAAAGGCGAAGAAGGCCGTCTGGCGCTGATCAAGGGCGAACAGAAGCTGACCGACCCGCAATGGGTTGAGCCTTATGCAACTCTGGCCAAATGGGCGCCTTATCTCGGCGACGGTTTTGAAGCCCAGACCTATCCAGACAGCCAGAACCTTTTCACCCTTGGCCGTGCCGCCATTTATCCGGCCGGTTCTTGGGAAATTTCAGGCTTCAACACACAGGCTGACTTCAAGATGGGTGCCTTCATGCCCCCGGTCAAAAAGGCAGGCGACAAATGCTACATTTCCGATCACACCGATATCGGTATTGGCATGAACGCCAAAACGCCGAATCCGGAAGCTGCCAAAACCTTCCTGTCGTGGGTTGCCTCGCCTGAATTTGCTGAAATCTTCGGCAATGCCCTGCCGGGCTTCTTCCCGCTGTCCAACACTCCTGTCGAGATGCAAGATCCACTCGCCAAGGAATTTGTCAGCTGGCGTGGCAAATGTGAGAGCACCATCCGCTCCACCTATCAAATCCTGTCGCGTGGCACGCCAAACCTTGAAAACGAAACCTGGGGCGCATCTGCTGCCGCCATCAAGGGCACAGCGACCCCAGAAGAGCTGGGCAAAAAACTACAAGACGGTCTGGCAAGCTGGTACAAACCGCAAATGTAAGACCAAGCCGGGAAGCGAACATTTGCCTTGTTTCGCTTCCCTCGCCTATTCTGTCCGCAGCCCATCCGCTGCGGATAGAAGTGGCTTGGCCATGAAATGGCCCTCGTCCAATCATCGATGTCCGCACCACCAAGACACGCTCTTGGCCAAAGTCCCAGACCTGGCCAAAATGAGAGCAACGACATCGAGCATATTGCAAGCAACAGACTGATTTTCAAGCCACATCGGACCGGGAAAATGCGATGGGCTTTGAAACTGGAGAATGTGATGCAAGCACCCCGATTTCGATGGCACATTGTCGTGTTTTTGGCACCTGCGGTGCTGGTCTATACGGCGGTCATGATCTTTCCGCTTTTCAACACCCTGCGCCTCGCTCTTTATAGCGAGATCGAGAATGTGCGCACCTATGTCGGCTTCACCAATTTCGAACGGCTGTTCGGTGATCCGATCTGGTCCGACCAATTCTGGAACGCCCTTGGCAACAATTTCTGGTTCTTCTTCATCCATATGATGGTCCAGAATCCCATCGGCGTCGTGCTGGCGGCGATCCTCTCTCATCCACGCTTGAGATTTGCTGCGCTCTATCGCTCCGCCATCTTCATCCCGACCATTCTCAGTTTCGTGATTGTCGGCTTTGCATGGAAGCTGATCCTGTCGCCCATTTGGGGCATTGCGCCAAGCATGCTCGACGCGATTGGCCTCAAGGCGCTCTTCGCACCATGGCTCGGCAAGGAAGCCTATGCTCTGACCGCCCTGTCGCTGGTCTCGGTCTGGCAGTTTGTCGGCATCCCGATGATGCTGATCTATGCGGCCCTCCTCTCGATCCCGGAAGAAGTACTTGAAGCAGGCGAGATCGATGGCATCACCGGCATTTCCGCTTTCTGGAAAATCAAGTTGCCGCTGATCCTGCCTTCCATAGGCATCATTTCGATCCTAACCTTCGTGGGCAACTTCAACGCCTTCGACCTGATCTATACCGCCCAAGGGGCGCTTGCCGGTCCGGACTTCTCGACCGACATTCTGGGCACCTTCATGTATCGCACCTTCTTCGGCTTCCAGCTGCAATTGGGTGACCCGCATATGGGTTCGGCCATTGCCGGCTCCATGTTTGCGATCATTCTCATCGGCGTTTGCGTCTATTTGTTCGGCATTCAGACGCGCCTGCGCCGCTATCAGATGTAGAAGGAAGCAGACATGGAAAATTCAGCCCGTACCAATCGTTTGAATGCGCTGGCCATGCATGGCGCGCTTGGTCTTTATACCCTGATCGCCCTGTTCCCGGTCTTCGTCATCCTGATCAACAGTTTCAAGACTCGCAAGGCCATATTCCGTGAGCCTTTGGCCCTGCCCGATGCAGACAGCTTCTCGCTGATCGGCTATGAAACCGTGATGAAACAGGGTGATTTCTTCCTCTATTTCCAGAACAGCTTCATTGTCACCGTCGCCTCGCTGTTTTTCATCTTGCTGTTCGGCGCCATGGCTGCCTTTGCGCTTAGCGAATATCGCTTCAAGGGCAACACCGTCATGGGGCTTTATCTGGCCCTTGGCATCATGATACCGATACGCATTGGCACAGTTGCCATTCTGGAAATGATGGTCGCCACTGGCTTGGTGAACACTCTCTGGGCGCTGATACTGGTCTATACGGCTCAGGGCCTGCCGCTGGCCGTGTTCATCTTAAGCGAATTCATGAAGCAGGTGTCCAACGATCTCAAAGACGCCGCCCGCGTCGATGGCCTCAACGAATATGTCATCTTCGGGCGCATCGTTGTGCCTCTGGTCCGCCCAGCCATGGCAACGGTTGCAGTCTTCAACATGATCCCCATCTGGAACGACCTCTGGTTCCCGCTGATTCTTGCACCAGCTGAGGAAACCAAAACCCTGACGCTCGGCAGTCAGGTCTTTATCGGCCAGTTCGTCACCGACTGGAATGCGGTCCTATCCGCCCTGTCGATGGCCATTCTGCCAGTGCTCATCCTCTATGTCATCTTCTCCCGCCAGCTCATTCGCGGCATCACGTCAGGAGCGGTGAAATGATCAGAACCCTGATTGCAGGCCTTGGCAATATGGGCTTTGCCCATGCCCTCGCCCACCATCATCACCCGAGTTCGGAAATTGTCGGCCTCGTGGCACGCTCGCCAGCCGCCCAGAAAGACGCGCTGGCAGACTATCCTTTCTTTGACGACTTTCATCAAGCGCTGAGCGAGACCAAACCCGACCTCGTTGTGATCGCCACCTATACAGACACCCATGTCGACTTTGCCTGCGCGGCAATGGAAGCCGGGTCCCATGTCTTTGTCGAAAAACCACTGGCCATGAGCGTGGCGGATGCGGAACGGGTGGTCGCCACCGCCAAGCGGACCAAGCGCAAACTGGTGGTCGGCTATATCCTGCGCCATCATCCATCCTGGATCCGCTTTGTCCAGGAAGCCCGTGCCCTTGGTGGTCCCTATGTCTTCCGCCTCAATCTCAATCAGCAATCGAGCGGCGCGGAATGGGAAACCCACAAGGCCCTGATGCAAACCACCAGCCCGATTGTCGATTGCGGCGTCCACTATGTTGATGTGATGTGCCAGATCACCGACGCCAAGCCCGTCAGCGTCAATGGCATGGGACTGCGCCTGTCCGACGAGATCGCCGAGGACATGTATAATTACGGCCAGTTGCAAGTCACCTTCGCCGACGGCTCGATCGGCTGGTATGAGGCAGGCTGGGGGCCGATGATGTCCGAGACCGCCTTTTTCGTCAAAGACATCGTCTCCCCCAATGGCTCGGTCTCGATCACCGATGGCAACAAGGGTGCCTCGGCTGACATTGACGGCCACACCAAAGTGGGCGGCCTATTGGTCCACAAACCCGAAGGTGACAAGACCATCGATCTGGCAGGCGAGCCCGGCCATAACGAGCTTTGCGCCAATGAGCAGGATTTCATTCTGCGGGCCATCAAGGACGATATCGATCTGGAACGACATATGCAGGATGCGGTGCAATCGCTAGCCATTTGCCTTGCCGCCGACCAGAGCATCCGTACCGGCAAACCTGTAATGCTTGAGGAGACAACGCTGTGACCGCGCTGACCCTGAAAAATGTATGCAAGGCCTTTGGCAAGACCGAGGTTCTCAAAGACATCAATATTGACGTTGAAGAAGGCGAATTCGTCGTCTTTGTCGGCCCGTCCGGCTGCGGCAAGTCCACTTTGCTGCGGGTGATTGCAGGCCTTGAGGATGCCTCCTCCGGCGAGGTGTCCATTGCTGGCGAAGTCGTCAACAATGTGCCGCCCTCCAAGCGCGGCATCGCCATGGTGTTCCAGTCTTACGCCCTTTATCCGCATCTCAATGTTGCCAACAACATGTCGCTGGCCTTGAAGCAGGAAGGGATACCCAAAGACCAGATCACTGCCCGAGTCAATGAAGCCTCGCGCATGCTGAAACTCGGTGAGTATCTGACCCGCTATCCGTCCGAATTGTCCGGCGGCCAGCGCCAACGCGTCGCCATTGGCCGCGCCATTGTGCGCCAGCCCAAGCTGTTCCTGTTGGATGAGCCTTTATCGAACCTCGATGCAGCGCTCAGAATGAACACTCGCATCGAGATCGCCAATCTGCATAAGCAGCTCAATGCTTCGATGATCTATGTGACCCACGACCAGACCGAAGCGATGACCCTGGCTGACAAGATCGTCGTCCTGCGCGATGGTCGGGTCGAGCAGATCGGCAGCCCGATGGATCTCTATAACCAACCGGCCAACAAATTCGTTGCGGGTTTCCTTGGGTCCCCGGCAATGAATTTCCTGCCCGCCTCCCTGCTGGAAGCAGGCGACAGCCGCGTCATCGGCCTGCGCCCCGAAGATCTCTATCTTGCAGATGACGGCCCGCTAACCGCCGATGTGCAGCTTGTAGAACATCTGGGTGGCGACACCAATGTCATCACTAAGATTGCAAATATCGATTCCACCGTGCGCCTGTTCGGACAGCACAACATCCATCCCGGTCAAAAACTCACGCTGGGCTTTGATCCGGCAAAACTGCACTATTTCGACAGCTAGGGCGACCGCCCGGTCTATCAGTCATTTCGTCATGGCCGAGGCACCCCCTCGGCCATGATGCGTTCAGACCTCAAGCCAGCTTTGCAAATACCCCACATATGCAATGCTACAAATGTCTGGTGCGACAAGTCGCGTCCGCAACGCCCCTCCATTTCCTCTATGATGAAGGCAATCTCCCTTTCATTATTTGCGGACAAACTCACATGACAGCAGCGCCGTGCGACTGCCTGGATAGCTTGGACAGCTCCCCCATCGAATGGCGCATCGACGTGCCTCTGGCAACCAATCGAGTGGTCCTGCGGCAACTCGCACTCATTATCGTCATTCCCGCAGCCACTCTTGCGTTGCTCATACTGGTTCTGGGCGTCATTGACAACAATCCGGGCGAAATCAAGAGCGCAGTGATCCTGTTCTTCGCAGCCATTGCCATACTGACCTTCCTTGTTGCCATCGCCGTTCTACTGGTGTTGGGCAATCGCGTGCATATGAAATTTCGGCTGGGCCGCGACGACATTACCTCAAACATCACAGACAATCGTGCCAAGGTCAGCCGTCGCTTGGCCATTTCCCTTGGTCTGATCACCTTCAATCCCGGTTTGGCAGGGGCCGGTTTGCTGGCAAGCAGCAACAGCGGCAGACAAACCCGGTGGGAGGATATTGACGAGTTGGAGATCATCCGCTCGCAAAATACCATCGTCTTGCACTCCGGTTTGTTGGTCCTCGATGCGATTTTCTGCACGCCGGACAATTTCCAGGACGTTTGCAGGCGGATCGAAGCAAAGGTCATGTATAATAACCAGTGAGCGGCTCCCGCGCGGCCCAAGCGGCAAAAGGAGGCCGCCATGCCCAAAGACCAATCACCCGATCAGCAAGCGTCTGATCCAATCGTCAAGGAACCCCTTTACTGGGAGTACGATTACCCTGTGCTCTCGCTGAGCGTGATAAAGCAAATCGCCATGCCGCTCGTCGGCGTTCCCCTTTTCCTTGCCACGCTTTTGATCGGCTACTCCCTCTATGAAGGTGTTTATATGCCGGTTTTGGGCGTCTATCTCGGCGCTTTGGGCTTTTCGATCTTTCTTGGCCTTTGTTATCTGCTCGCCGTCGCCCTGACCGGAAATCGTCTCAGGGTCGGTTATGTGATCACCGATCAGGGGTTGATTTCGGCCACCATCGGCGCAGGCAAGAAGGGCGCATCTATTCTTGGAAATTTACTGCTGGCACTTTCTGATGACATGACCATGCAGGGCATTGGCCTTTTGGCTCAGCGCCGGGACGCCAAATTCACCCCATGGGAAAAGGTCACCGACATCAAACCTGCTGGACCAAGGAAAGATTTCAAACTGCTCAATAGCAAAGGGCGAATGATCGGCATGCTGCGCGCCGAACCCGAGGATTATGATCGCATAATAAGGACGATCAAACGCATCATGGCAAACCGGCAAAAGAGCACGTGACGCGCTCACTGGTTTTCAATCGATGGCGTGCGGCGTTGAGCATGAACTGCGCACGATCAGATCCCCATGCAACAGCGTCCGGGCCAATTTGCGCCCCTGATTGTTGAGCATATCAAGCAACTCGGTCATGGCAATCTCGCCGATATGCGTGCGCGGCTGGCGGATGGTCGTCAGTGCTGGCGTGATATGGCTGGAGAAGGGAATATCATCAAAGCCGACAACTGAAAAATCATGAGGCACCCGCATCCCTCTTGAATTCAGCGCGCTGATCACACCGATGGCCGTGCTGTCGCTAAAACAGAAGAAAGCCGTTGGCAACGTATCGCGAATGAACAGCGTTTCCACCGCAGCGCGTCCGCCTTCGGTCGAGCCATCCCCGCGCACCTTCCAGATGTCGGGCCGATCAAACGACTCGAGCATCGCCTGACAATAGCCCGCATAGCGCATGTCATCGACCATGCTGCCTTGCTGCCCGGACACATAGGCGATCCTGCGATGACCGAGCGAAATCAGATATTCTGTGGCCACCTTGGCCGCCGCCGTATCATCGACCCCGACGTAGGAAACCTCGGTATGTTCAATCGGGTTGCAGGCAGCAACCATTGGCGGGAAGCTAGATGCATGGCGATCTGGCCATCCGGCGACGGGCAAATGCCCCGTCAACAGAACCAGACCATCCACCAGGCCGGTCGAAAGGAAGTGGAGATACTTTTCCTCATGCTCCACATTGCCCTCGGTGTTGCCAATCAGCACCCCATAGCCCCGCTGGTTGGCGACTTTTTCAAGCCCCACCAAAATACCTGAAAAATTCGGATCAGAAATGGACGGTGCCAGCGCCATCACCATCTTGGAGCGCTGCATGCGCAAATTCTGCGCCATGGCATTGACCGTATAGCCAGTGCGCGCAATGGCGGCAGTGACCTTTTTGCGGGTGCTTTCGGCCACCTTCTCAGGCGTTCGCATCGCCCGACTGACGGTGGCAATCGAAACCCCGGCAAGCTTGGCCACATCTTCAATGGTGGCAGCTTTTTTTCCTGTCGGTTCCAATCGGTTTTCCCATCATCAAATCAAGGTGGTGTCAAAGTCGGTGAAGTGTAGAGAAATTGGTCGGGCAGGTCTATAAGGCAGCTCTGATCCCCGTCCCACTTTACGCTTCAATTTGCACCATGAAAAGGTTTACATCCATTATGAAAAGGTTTACATTTTCCAAAACCGGCATCAAAAGGCCGGACAAACGCTTGTGCTAGGGAGGAAAGCAAGTGTTGGAAAAGTGTCTTGACGACGCTCCGATTCTGGCTGCGCAAAGGGTAAGCAAATCCTTTGGCTCGGTGCCCGTCCTATTCTCCATCAATTTCGAGATCTGTGCAGGCGAAGTGCATGCGGTGATCGGAGAGAATGGCGCGGGCAAATCCACCCTCATGAAAATTCTCTCGGGCTTCCACCCTGCCACGTCTGGCACGATCCTTCTGGATGGTGAGCCGGTGATCCTGCCCCCCAACGGACAGGCGGAAGATCTCGGCATTGTATTGATCCACCAGGAGCTCAATCTCGCCGAGCAAATGACGGTGGAAGAGAATATTTTCCTAGGCCGCGAACATATCACCAAAGGCTTCCTCAAGCGCTCGGAAATGCATGACGAAGTCCTCAAGATGCTGACAGAGATTGGTCTGGACATCTCCCCCGATGATCGCATTTCGAGCCTGTCGATTGCCCAGAAGCAAATGGTCGAGATCGTCAAGGCGATGAGCCGCAATGCCCGCATCCTGATCATGGATGAGCCGACAGCGGTGTTGACCGAAGCGGAGACGGACCTGTTTTTCAAGCAGGTCAGACGCCTCAAGGCGCAAGGCACTGCAGTTATGTTTGTCTCGCACAAATTGAAGGAAGTCGCCGCCATCGCCGACCGCATCACCATTCTGCGTGATGGCCAGTGGATCACCACCAAGCCGACCGAGGATTTCACCCTCGATACCATGGCACAAATGATGGTGGGCCGCGAATTGTCCGACCTCTTCCCGCCCATGACCGAAGCCGACTATGACGCAGAGCGGGTGCTGGAAGTAAAGAATCTAAGCACCGATCTGGTCAAGAAAGCCTCCTTCTCCCTGCGCAAGGGCGAAATTCTGGGATTTTCAGGACTGATTGGCTCAGGCCGAACCGAGCTGTTCGAGGCCATTTGCGGTCTGCGCTCCATGACATCGGGTCATATCATCCTGTTTGGCGAGGAGGCCCATATCCGCTCTGCCGCTGACGCGCGCAATGCTGGCATCGCCTATCTTACCAAGGACCGCAAGGGCAAGGGACTGCTGGTTGATAAGCAAATGCAGCCGAACCTAACCCTTTTTGCCTTGCCGAAATTCCTCAAAGGCGTGCTGATCGACCGAAAGGGCGAAGAACAGGCCCTGCGCCGCGGCGTCCGCCGGTTTGACATCCGCGCCCGCGATCCCAACTGCAAGGTCTCGGAAATGTCTGGCGGCAACCAGCAAAAATTGCTGCTCGCCAAGGTTATGGAATGCGACCCGCGGATTGTCATTGTCGACGAACCGACCCGCGGCATTGATGTGGGTACCAAGCAGCAAATCTATCATTTCATCGCGGCGCTGGCAGCCGAAGGCATGTCGGTCGTCGTCATCTCATCGGAAATGCCCGAAATCATCGGGATCTGTCATCGGGTGATTGTGATGCGTGAAGGCCGCATCACCGGAGAGCTCACCGGCGATGCCATCAACGAACATGAAATAGTCCGCTTCGCGGCCGGCTTGAAGGAGGAGGCCAGCGCATGACAGAGAATCCCGCGGGCAAAAAGGCGAAAAGCCTGCCTTTTGCGACAGACTTTAAAACACTTGGGCCCGCCATCGCGCTATTGTTGCTGTGCGTTATCGGTTTTTCGCTCAACTCGGCCTTTCTGTCGGAAGGCAACATCACAAACCTGCTGACGCGCTCGGCCTTTATCGGCATCATCGCCGTTGGCGCAACCTTCGTGATTACGTCGGGCGGCATCGATCTGTCTGTCGGCTCAATGGCCGCTGTGATTGCGGGCGTCATGATCATCATCATGAACATGCTCGTGCCCATCACCGGCACCGGCATCACCACGGTGCTGATTGGATGCGCCATTTCGATTGGGCTGGGTCTTGGGGCCGGTCTGGTCAACGGACTGCTGACCACCAAGGGCAAAATCGAAGCCTTCATCGTGACCTTGGGCACCATGGGCATATTCCGCTCCCTGGTCACCTATTTCGCCGATGGCGGCACCTTGTCTCTGGACTATGGCATTCGAGGCACCTATCGCCCGGTCTATTATGACAGCTTCATGGGCCTACCCATCCCGGTTTGGGTCTTCATCAGCGTTGCCATCATCGGCTGGGTATTGCTCAACCGGACCGCCTTTGGCCGCTATTGCACGGCCATTGGCTCCAATGAGGCCGTGGCCAAATATTCCGCCATCAAGGTCGACCGCATCAAGACATGGACCTATGTCATCCAGGGCATCTGCGTCGCGCTTGCCACCATCATTTATGTGCCCCGCCTTGGCTCGGCCTCCTCTTCGACCGGTGTGTTGTGGGAGCTGGAAGCCATTGCTGCGGTGATCATTGGCGGCACGGTGCTCAAAGGTGGTTATGGCCGGATTGGTGGCACCATTCTGGGCGCCCTGATCCTGACCACCATCGGCAACATTCTCAATTTCACCGACATGATTTCCAACTATCTGAACGGCACCATGCAAGGCCTGATCATCATCACCGCTGTATGGCTCCAACGCGGCAACTTTGGCCGCAAGAAGGAAGCAAAGATCTAATCGGACCACCGACATCGACCATATCTCGACCACCAAGGCAAGACCGTTGACCTGCCCTGCGGGCCGACAGGGGAGCACAAAAACCCCACCCACTCGTCAAGACCCATAATTCTGCTAACTGGCGCATTTCTAATATTCTGGGAGGAAAAGATGAAAGCACCCAAAGCACTATTCACCGCCGCACTGACCGGAGCGATGATGCTCGCAGGCACGGCACTCGCCGCCGACAAGATCAAGATCGGCGTGTCCTATCCAACCCCGACCCACGCTTGGGCGGCTGGCATGAACTGGCATGCCGAAAAAGCGGAAAAACGCCTCGAAGCCCTCTATCCCGATGTTGACCTGATCCTTGTCAACTCGCCGGATCCGAGCCAACAGGCATCGGCCATCGAAGATCTGGTCTCTGTCCATCAGATTGACGCCCTTGTGGTGTTGCCATTTGAATCCGAGCCCCTCACCGATCCGGTGCTCAACGCCAAGAAATCCGGCGCGATGATCACCGTTGTTGACCGTGGCCTCAGCCAGCCGGGCATCGAAGACATCTATGTTGCAGGCAACAACCCCGAAATGGGTCGTGTCTCCGCTGAATATATGAAGTCGCGCCTGAAATCCGGTGACAATATCGTCATTCTGCGCGGCATTCCCACCATCATCGACAATGAACGCTTCGACGCATTCATGGAAGTCATCAAGGATACCGGCATCAATGTGCTCGACCACAAACATGCCAACTGGAACCGTGATGATGGCTTTGAGGTCATGCAGGACTTCCTGTCTCGCTTCCCGGACATTGACGCCGTATGGGCACAAGATGACGACATCGCCATCGGTGTGGTTGCAGCTCTCAAACAGGCCGGCCGTGATGGCAATGGCATGTTCGTCGTCGGCGGCGCTGGCATGAAAGAAACCATCAAAGGCGTCATGGACGGCAACGAACTGGTACCGGTTGATGTACTTTATCCACCTGCAATGATCGCAACCGCCATGGATGTCACCGTTGCAGCCTTCAAGTCCAATGGTCCGGTGGCGGGTCGCTATATTCTCGGCGCGACCCTCATCACCAAGGACAATGCCAAGGACTTCTACTTCCCGGACTCTCCGTTCTAGGGAACAGTCATAACACAATGCCTGAGGCCAGCTTCTGCGCATCAGGCTGAATGAGAAAAAAGAGCCGGGACCTTCCAAGAGCCCCGGCTCATCGCCCCGCTCTTAGCGCCTTGCCAAGCCATGAGCGCCGAGCCCGGCATGCCCGACAGGAATGACAGCAATTAAAGGCGATCCGCCAATCGACGGCGCCAAAGATCTTGGGAGACAAAGCCATGAAAACCATTAAGGGTCCGGCGCTGTTTCTGGCACAATTTGCCAGCGACGACGCACCATTCAACAGCTGGGCCGACATCACCCGCTGGGCTGCGGATTGCGGCTATAAAGGCGTACAGGTCCCCTCTTGGGATGGCCGCCTGATTGATCTGGACAAGGCCTCCAATTCAAAAGACTATTGCGACGAATTCAAGGGCGTTGCGTCCGAGGCCGGTGTGGAAGTCACCGAATTGTCGACCCATTTGCAGGGTCAGCTGGTTGCTGTCCATCCCGCCTATGACGAAGCCTTTGACGGCTTTGCCGCCCCGGAAGTGCGCGGCAATCCAAAGGCCCGCCAGCTCTGGGCCGTTGATCAGGTCAAAAAGGCCCTGATGGCCTCGCGCCTGATGGGAATACGCAATCACGCCACCTTCTCCGGCGCGCTGTGCTGGCCCTACATGTATCCATGGCCACAACGCCCCGCAGGTTTGGTGGAAGCGGCATTTGACGAGCTGGCCGCCCGCTGGCAACCCTTGCTCGATTTCGCGGATGAATGCGATGTCAATCTTTGCTACGAAATCCATCCTGGCGAAGACCTGCATGATGGTGTGAGCTTTGAGATGTTCCTTGAGCGCGTCAACAACCATTCCCGCGCCAACATGCTCTATGACCCATCGCACTATGTCCTGCAGTGCCTTGACTATCTGGATAATTTCGACATCTACAAAGACCGGATCAAGATGTTCCACGTCAAGGACGCCGAGTTCAACCCCACCGGACGCCAAGGTGTTTATGGCGGATATCAGAGTTGGGTTGACCGGGCAGGTCGCTTCCGCTCGCTGGGCGATGGACAGGTCGATTTCGGCGCGATCTTCTCGAAATTTGCCGCCAATGACTTTGACGGCTGGGCTGTTGTCGAATGGGAATGCTGCCTCAAGCATCCTGAAGATGGTGCCCGCGAAGGCGCGCAGTTCGTTTCGGACCATATCATCCGCGTCACCGAGAAAGCCTTTGACGACTTTGCCGATGGTGGCGCAGACGATGCCATGAACCGCAAGATGCTCGGACTGGAGGATTAAGATGGCCATCACCGGACGCAATGAGAGCCTTGGCGGCCGCATCCGCCTTGGCATGGTGGGCGGCGGCAACGACGCCTTCATCGGCGGTGTACATCGCATCGCTTCGCGCATTGATGACAAATATCAGCTGGTCGCAGGTGCACTCTCCTCGACGCCTGAAAAATCTCACGCCTCGGCAGCAGCCTTGGGACTGGATCCCGAGCGCAGCTACGACAATTTCACCCTGATGGCGGAAATGGAGGCCAACCGCGAGGATGGCATTGAGGCGGTATCGATCGTTACCCCAAACCACATGCATTTCGCCGCAGCGATCGAGTTTCTGCGCCGGGGCATCCATGTCATTTGCGACAAACCCCTGACCTCCACTTTGGAAGACGCAGAAAAGCTCGTCAAAGAGGCCGAACAGTCCGACGCTCTGTTCATCCTGACCCACAATTACACCGGCTACCCAATGGTGCGTCAGGCCCGCGAAATGATTGCCAACGGCGACATTGGCACCATCCGCGTGGTGCAGGTGGAATATCCGCAAGACTGGCTGACTGAATTTGCCGATTTCAAACAGGCCGCATGGCGCACCGATCCCGCTCGCTCTGGCGCGGGTGGGTCCACCGGCGACATCGGCACCCATGCCTTCAATCTGGCAAGCTTTGTCACCGGACTGGAGCTGGAAAGCCTCGCCGCAGACCTGCAATCCTTCGTGCCGGGCCGTCAGGTCGATGACAATGGCCATGTGATGATGCGCTTCAAGGGCGGTGCCCGAGGCATGCTCTGGTGCAGTCAGGTGGCTCCGGGCAACGAAAATGCCTTGAAGCTCCGTGTCTATGGCGTCAAGGGCGGACTGGAATGGAGCCAGGAAGACCCGAACTATCTCTGGTTCACGCCCTTTGGTGAACCCAAACGCCTGATCACGCGCAACGGAGCCGGGGCCAGTGATGTGGCAGGCAGACTGAGCCGCGTTCCATCCGGACATCCAGAAGGCTATCTTGAAGGCTTTGCCAACATCTACAGCGAAGCTGCAGCCGCCATTCTGGCCAAACGGGACGGGTCACCGCCGGATCCGGCCGTGACCTATCCAACCGTTCAGGACGGGCTGAAGGGCGTTCAGTTCATTGATGCCTGTGTTCGATCATCAAAGGACAATGCCGCCTGGGTCACCATCGGCTAGGCGAACCGAAGTCCCTCCCCCCCCCAAAAAAAAGACGCTCCCAAGAAACGACGAAAAACCTTCACCCCGTCAGTGCCCATCTGGCGGGGTGCTTTTTTGCCCAATCGAGCGCAGCCAGCCACAGACCGGTCACGCTTTGCGGAAAATTTCGGTGACACCGATCATATTTTCCATTTCCCGGATGCGCTTGCTGCTCTCGTCCGGGCTGAGGAGCTGGATCTGCGCAATCATCGCTTCAACCAAGAGGTTGATGGCAATCGTGCTGTCCCAACTTGACGGTGCTTCCACCATGGCACGGAAACACTTGTCGGCTATCCCCTCGATCGGCGAGCCCCATTGATCGGTAAACAGCACAATCTTCGCCCCTTGCAAGGAAGCCAGCGAGGCAAGACGTTCCAGCACCTGCTCATAGCGGCGAATGTCAAACAGGATCAGAACCGACTTGTCATCCATATCAAGCAAAGTCTGCGGCCAGACGCTTGGCGACGCCCCCAGCATGCTGACATTGGGCCGGATGATCTGAAGGTGATTGAAGAAATGAAAGGCGCTGGATTGGGAAATCTTGCCCCCGCGCAAATAGATCTTGTTATCGGTGTCCGCCAACATCTCGGCGACCTGATCGAACACTTCATAATCAAGCTGGTTCATGGTCCGGTTGACATTCTCCACCACATGCATGGTGAAGCGATTGACCACATGCCGTTCATGCTCGGCCCCCAGCTTGGTCTTGAACTTGGCAAGCGGCTGCTTGATCCGTTCGGCCAACTCCGTGCGAATGGCATTTTGCATATCGGGAAAGCCGTCAAACCCCAGCTTGCGCGCAAACCGAATAACGGTCGGTGTCGACACATCCGCCGCCTCAGCGAGCTTGGTGATCGACTTCAATTCAATCGCCAGCGAGTCATCCTTGATATAAGGCACCAGCCGACGTTCCGCCGGGGTCAGGTCGGCCTTATGCGCCTCGATCAGATCACGAACTAGCATGTTTCCCCTTTCGGGTTTTTGTTTCATTTCTACATCCTACTCAAAAATGTAGAAAAAAATACAGAAAAAAATTGACACTGGTGCCCACCATGTAGTTTTCTTTACATAAGTTAACAGGGAGAAAGCAAGATGCCCGAAGCCATTTGGTCGCCAGTTCATGTGCAACGGACGACAGGATCCGCGCCCTTCGTGCTGCTTTGCGAGCATGCATCCCTGCATATTCCAAATGAATTCAACGGATTAGGCATCGATACCGAAACCGCAACGTCGCATGCGGCCTGGGACATCGGAGCGCTGGACGTTGCCTCCGCCCTGTCGGACCTGCTCGATGCGCCTTTGGTGGCTGGCGGCGTCTCGCGTCTGGTCTATGATTGCAACAGGCCCCTTGAAGCACCCGATGCAATGCCTGCCAAAAGCGAGATCTTTGCGGTGCCGGGCAATGAGGGCCTCAGCGATGCAGAACGCAAAAACCGCTTTGGCCTCATTCACAATCCGTTCCACAACACCGCAGCTGAATTGGTCCGCACCCAGCGCGAACGGGTGGGCGATGCGCTGACCATTCTGACCATTCACAGCTTCACACCGATCTATCATGGCGGCCATCGGGAAGTGGAAATTGGCTTCCTGTTCGACAAGACAGCCGCCTTCAGCGAACAGATGCAATCCATCGAGGCCGCAAAGGGCACATACAAGACCGCCCTCAACGAGCCTTACGACGCCACCGACGGCGTCACCTACAGCCTTAGAAAACATGGCGAAGACCATGGGCTGGACTCGACAATGATCGAGATCCGTAACGATCTGATCAAGACAAGAGACAAAGCAATCACAATGGCAAATCACCTCTCCCGTTCCATCCTCCGCTCCCATGAGGCTGTGCAACGATTAAGGCAGGTGTCCGCATGACACCCCTTCTCCGCTTCGTCGACATCATTGACGGCTTCAACCTGCGCGTAGGCCGTTTCGTGATGTATGGCGTGTTTGTCCTGATGGCGATCCTGCTCTGGTCCTCGATTTCGAAGACCTTCTTTCGCCCCTCGCTCTGGACGCTGGAAATGGCCCAGTTCGCCATGGTCGCCTATTACATGTTGGGCGGGCCCTATTCGTTGCTGATGGGCTCCAACGTCCGCATGGACCTTTTCTATGGCGACTGGACAATCCGCCGCAAGGCCGCCGTGGACTGCTTCACGGTAATGTTTCTGATCTTCTATCTCGGCGTCCTGCTCTACGGCGCGCTCGGCTCCACGGCCTATTCACTGGGCTATTGGGGCATGGACCCGATTAGCTTTTTCATGGGGTTAGTCGATGGCAGCGAACAAATCGGCCGTCTCGAACGCTCTTCCACCGCTTGGCGGCCTTATGCCTGGCCCATTAAGGTCATCATGATCATCGGTATCCTGATGATGCTCCTGCAATCCATTTCTGAGCTCTGCAAAGACATTCTGCGTCTGAACGGGCACATCATCCCGGAGACAAAAGAATGAACCAGGAGCATATCGCCCTTTTCATGTTCGCTTCGATGATGCTGATGCTCTTTTCCGGTCAGCGCGTCTTTGGCGCCATCGGGGCCATCGCAGCCATTTCGGCCATTGCCCTGTGGGGCACTGGTGGTCAGGACATTCCCTTTTCCGCCGCCATGAAGCTGATGAAATGGTATCCGTTGCTGACCCTGCCGATGTTCATTTTCATGGGCTACGTTTTGTCAGAAAGCCGTCTGGCGGACGACCTTTATCGCATGTTCCATGTCTGGTTCGGCAATGTGAATGGCGGCCTCGCCATGGGCACCATTGGCCTGATGGTGCTGATTTCCGCCATGAATGGTCTGTCCGTTGCGGGCATGGCTATCGGCGCGACCATTGCCCTGCCGGAATTGCTCCGTCGTGGCTATGACAAGATCATGGTCACCGGCGTTATTCAGGCAGGCTCGTCGCTTGGCATCCTGGTGCCGCCATCGGTGGTTCTGGTGCTCTACGCGATGATCGCCCGCCAGCCGGTTGGCCAATTGTGGCTTGCAGGCATCCTGCCCGGCCTGATGATGGCAGCGATGTTCGTGCTCTATATCTGGATCCGCTGCCGCCTCCAACCAGAGCTTGGACCAGCGCTCAAGGATGCCACCGACGTGCCACGCGCAGAGAAAATGCGCCTGCTGGGTGCAGGCATTCTGCCTCTGGCCATTTTCGCCGCCATGATGGTGCCCTTTGTCAATGGCTGGACATCACTGGTGGAAAGCTCCGCCATTGGTGCCCTGACCGCTCTGGCAGCCTCGATCCTCAAACGCCGCATGAGCTGGAAGGTGTTCCAGACCTGCACCCGTCAGACCTTGGGTATTTCCTGCATGTTTATGTGGATCATCCTGGCCGCTCTGGGCTTCGGCGCGGTCTTTGATGGATTGGGGGCCGTGAAGGCCATCGACAATCTCTTCACCGAGCAAATGGGCCTGTCCCCCTGGATGATCCTGATCCTGATGCAGCTGAGCTTCATCCTGATGGGCACCTTCCTTGACGACACAGCAATGCTGGTGATTGTTGCCCCGCTTTATGTGCCGTTGGTTGGAGAATTGGGCTTTGATCTCATCTGGTATGGCGTGCTTTATACCATCACCACCCAGATCGCTTATATGACGCCCCCGTTCGGCTATAATCTGTTCCTGATGCGCGCCATGGCGCCACCGGAAATCAGTCTACGCGACATTTACAAATCCATCCTGCCCTTCGTGGTCGTCATGGTCCTTGCCCTGATCATCATCATGGTCTTCCCGCAGATTGCGCTGTGGCTGCCAGAAATGGTCTATGGCAAGTAAGGATGGTTTTGCAATCCAAGAATTAAGACAAGAAGAAAAGACCAATAAAGGCAATCAACTCGAATAAACCCTAAGAGTTTCTGAAAAAGAAACCGCAATCACCTTAACGGAGACGAACGATGACTACCACGAGACGTAATTTCCTGAAGACAGCTGCAATCGGTGCAGCTGCCACGCCTCTGGCGGCACCGGCTATCGCCAGCAGCACCATCAAATGGCGCATGCAGACCTATGCTGGCCCGGCATTGGCCGCCCACGTGATTGATCCAGCCATCAAGATGTTCAACCAGATCGCTGGTGACCGCATGCAGATCGAGCTGTTCTATTCCGATCAGTTGGTGCCGACTGGCGAGCTGTTCCGCGCCTTGCAGCGCGGCACCATCGATGCAGTTCAGTCCGACGATGATTCCATGGCGTCGCCAACCGACGTGACCGTGTTTGGCGGCTATTTCCCATTTGCCTCACGCTACTCCCTCGATGTGCCTGTATTGTTCAACCAGTATGGCCTCAACGAGATCTGGGATGAGGAATATTCCAAAGTCGGCGTCAAGCACATCTCTGCGGGGTCTTGGGATCCTTGCCACTTCGCCACCAAAGATCCGATCAACTCGCTCGCGGACCTCAAGGGCAAGCGCGTCTTCACCTTCCCGACCGCAGGCCGCTTCCTCAGCCAGTTTGGCGTGGTCCCTGTGACCCTGCCGTGGGAAGACATCGAAGTAGCAGTGCAGACCGGCGAGCTGGACGGCATCGCATGGTCCGGCATCACCGAAGACTACACCGTTGGTTGGGCAGACGTGACCAACTACTTCCTGACCAACAACATCTCCGGTGCCTGGGCTGGATCCTTCTTCGCCAATATGGGCCGCTGGAACGAATTGCCTGAAGATCTCCAGACCCTGTTCCGCGTCTGCTGTGATCAGTCCCACTATTATCGCCAGTGGTGGTATTGGGGTGGCGAAGCATCCTTGCGTGTCAATGGCACCAAAATGAAGCTCACCTCGATTCCGGATGCAGAATGGGCGCAGGTTGAAGAAGCTGCGGTCAAATTCTGGGACGAAATTGCAGCCGAGTCCGAAACCAAGGCCAAGGTTGTTGAAATAATCAAGAAATACAACGCCGACATGCAGAAAGCCGGCCGTCCATATCGTTACACCTGATGAGTGTCACCGGAGGCGGTTCGCCGCCTTCGGTTCCCTTTTGGAAAGCACGCCATGACCTTTGAAGAACTGAAACAAGCCATTGCTGGCAAAAGCATCGATACCGTTCTGGTTTGCCTAGTCGACATGCAGGGCCGCCTTATGGGCAAGCGCTTCCATGCAGAGGCCTTTCTCGATATTGCCCAGGACGAAACCCATTGCTGCAACTATCTGCTCGCCACGGATCTGGCCATGGCGACCCCGGATGGCTATCGCTCGACGAGCTGGCAAAGCGGTTATGGTGACTATGTGATGAAACCGGACCTTGGCACCATCCGCCCGATGCCGTGGCTGGAAGGCACCGCCATGGTGATGTGTGACGTGATCGACCATCACAGTCACGAACCGGTGGCCCATGCCCCGCGCGCAATGCTGCAAAAACAGATCGCCCGCGCCAAAGCCTTAGGCTTTGATGCCGTGATGGCGACTGAGCTTGAATTTTTCCTCTTCAACGGCACCCATGACGAGATTGCCCGCAATGGCTTCAAGCTGGAGACGATCTCGAGCTATAACGAGGATTATCACATCTTCCAGACCTCCAAGGAAGAGTTCGTGATGCGCCCGATCCGCAATCATTTGCGCGAAATGGGCATTCCGATCGAAGGCTCGAAAGGCGAAGCCGAAGCCGGTCAGGAAGAGCTGAATATCAAATATGCAGACGCTCTGGCGACCGCCGATCACCACACCATCGCCAAACATGGCATCAAGGAAATTGCCCACCAGCACGGGGTGGCCGCCAGCTTCCTGCCCAAATGGCATCAGGACCGTGTCGGCAGCGCCTCCCACGTCCACCAGTCGATCTGGAAAGAGGGTGCAAATGCCTTCTATGACCCCTCAAAACCGCTCGCCAAGTCCGAATTGATGGATCATTATATGGCGGGGCTTATCAAATATGCGTCCGACTATACCTATTTTCTGGCGCCCTATATCAACAGCTACAAACGCTTTGCCAAAGGCACCTTTGCGCCGACCCAAATTGTCTGGTCCGTCGACAATCGCACCGCTGCCTTCCGTCTGTGTGGCGATGGCACCAAGGGCGTGCGGGTTGAATGTCGCACACCGGGCGCCGACATGAACCCCTATCTCGGCCTTGCTGCCATGTTGGCCGCAGGCCTTAAGGGGATTGAGGAAAAGCTGGAACTGCCCGCCGCCTTCACCGGCGACGCCTATTCCGATGATGAAACCCATCACATCCCGCGCACCCTGCGGGATGCCCGCGATAGCCTGATGCAATCGGCCATGCTGCGCGAAGCGATGGGCGACGAGGTGATCGACCATTATGCCCGTGCGGCAGAATGGGAAATCGAAGAATTCAACCGGGTTGTAACCGACTATGAAATCGCGCGCGGTTTTGAAAAAGCCTGACCGGCGCTCCAGTCAAGGACGTAAAGAATGAAGATGCTGACCTGTATCTCGCCAATCGATGGATCGGTCTTTGCTGAAAGACCTGTCCTATCGTTAGAGGCAGCAAAAGAGGCCGCAGACAAGGCCCGCACAGCCCAGAAAGAATGGGCCGCACGCCCATTGAGCGAACGCATCGCGCTAGTGATGGCCGGTGTCGCCAAAGTGGGCGAGATGAATGACGCGATCGTGCCGGAGCTTGCCAGAATGATGGGCCGCCCGGTCCGCTATGGCGGCGAGTTTGGTGGCTTCAATGAACGCGCCTCTCATATGGCAGCCATCGCCCAAGAGGCCTTGGCGGATATCGAAGTTGGCGAAGATGCCACGTTCAAACGCTTCATCAAGCGCATCCCGCACGGGGTCGTCTTCGTGGTCGCGCCATGGAACTATCCTTACATGACAGCGATCAACACCGTCGCCCCGGCCCTGATCGCTGGCAACACGGTCATGCTCAAACATGCCACCCAGACCCTCTTGGTCGGCGAGCGGATGGCCGAAGCCTTCCATGCCGCAGGTGTGCCGCAGGACGTGTTCCAGAATGTCTTCCTTGACCATGGCACCACCTCGGCCCTGATTGCCGACAATGCCTTTGATTTCATCAATTTCACCGGCTCTGTTGGTGGTGGCGTTGCAATGGAGAAGGCAGCCGCAGGCACTTTTACCGGTGTCGGCACCGAGCTGGGCGGCAAGGATCCCGGCTATGTGATGGAAGATGCGGATCTTGACGCCGCCGTCGACACCTTGATCGATGGTGCGATGTTCAATTCCGGCCAATGCTGCTGCGGCATAGAACGCATCTATGTCCATGAGAGCCTGTATGATGCTTTCCTCGAAAAAGCCATTGCCATCGTCAAGGGCTACAAGCTCGGCGACCCGCTCGACCCAGACACCACTATGGGTCCGATGGCCAATGTGCGCTTTGCCGACGAGGTCCGTGCCCAGACTGCTGAAGCCATTGAGGCCGGTGCTGTGGCCCATATAGACACCTTCGCTGAGGATGACGGCGGTGCCTATCTCACTCCGCAGATCCTGACCAATGTCACCCATGACATGCGGGTGATGCGCGAGGAGAGCTTTGGCCCGGTCGTCGGTATCATGAAGGTCAAGGATGATGCAGAAGCCATTGCCCTGATGAATGACAGCGATTTCGGCCTCACCGCCAGCCTCTGGACCAAGGATGTCGACCGCGCCATCGCGGTGGGTGACCAGATCGAAACCGGCACTGTCTTCATGAACCGCGCCGACTATCTTGATCCGGGCCTGTGCTGGACAGGCTGCAAACAGACCGGCCGCGGTGGTGGTCTGTCGATCATCGGCTTCCACAATCTGACCCGTCCAAAATCTTATCATCTCAAGAAGGTGACAAAATGACTCTTGTAGGAAACTGGAATTACCCGACCGCCATCAAATTCGGTGCGGGTCGTATTGCGGAATTGGGCGCCGCCTGCGCGCAGGCGGGCATCACCAAACCGCTACTGGTCACCGACCGGGGCCTTGCCTCTTTGCCTGTCACCCAGTCCACCCTTGATGTGATGGAAGCCGCAGGCCTTGGCCGTGCCATCTTTAGCGAAGTCGACCCGAACCCGAACGAGACAAATCTCGATGCCGGTGTCGCCGCCTATAAGGCGGGTGGTCATGATGGTGTCATTGCCTTTGGCGGTGGCTCGGGCCTTGATCTGGCCAAGATGGTTGCCTTCATGGCTGGCCAGACCCGCCCGGTTTGGGATTTTGAAGATATCGGTGACTGGTGGACCCGCGCCGACGCTGACGCCATTGCGCCCATCGTTGCCGTGCCAACCACCGCTGGCACCGGATCGGAAGTGGGCCGCGCCAGCGTCATCACCAATTCCCAAACCCACGAGAAGAAGATCATTTTCCATCCAAAGGTCCTGCCGACAATCGTCATTTGCGATCCGGAATTGACCGTCGGCATGCCACCGGCCATCACCGCAGGCACCGGCCTTGATGCCTTTGCCCACTGCGTGGAAGCCTTCTCCTCGCCTTTCTATCATCCAATGAGCCAAGGCATCGCCCTTGAAGGCATGCGCCTTGTGGTCGAAAACCTGCCGCGCGCCTATAAGGACGGCTCCGACATCGAGGCCCGCGCCCACATGATGTCCGCAGCCGCCATGGGGGCCACCGCCTTCCAGAAGGGGCTTGGTGCCATTCATGCACTGAGCCATCCGCTGGGCGCGATGTATCACACCCATCACGGCACCACCAACGCGGTCTGCATGCCAGCGGTGTTGCAATTCAACCGCCCGGCCATTGAAGCCCGTTTTAACACTGTCACCGAATATCTCGGCCTCAGTGGTGGCTTTGACGGCTTCTGCGCCTTTGTTGATGACTTCAATGACAGTTTCAACATTCCAAAGCGCATGTCCGGCCTTGGCGTCACCGACCCCGATATCGACAAGCTGATCGAAGGCGCGCTGAAGGATCCGTCCTGTGGCGGAAATCCGATCGAGCTTGATGCGGACAATGTGCGCGGCTTGTTCGAGGCCGTTCTCTGAGTGACCCCGGTGTGGAGACACCCATAAAGCACCCGCTCGCAGCCTCAAAACTGCGAGCGGGTCAAGCCAATCATTCAAGACCGGCCACACACGGCCAGCCTGCGGCAAAACCGTCTCCATCCCGCAGCAAGACCATCCTTTCTTGACGGCCAAACTGCCTCCAACGAATTGATATAGCAAAATAATGTGTTGGAATCCGGCCCACATGATATGATAAGGGAAAAGGTCATCTGCCCCTTGGCGCAGACTGATCATGACGGTCAATGACCGGCAAAAGGCACCATGCCGATCCCTCGATCAATCGCGACATCAGCAACATGAGGAAGCTGAAACCGTCGTGACGCAATCGAAATAACGTGGAACAGCGATCCCTATCGGGGCGTGATCGTTTCGCAAAGTGGAGGAATAAATGTACAAGAAAATTCTGGTTCCCGTCGCCTTTGACGCCGACCATGATCCATCCATGGCTTTGGCTGCCGCCAAGGTGCTGGCCGATCAGGGCAGCAAGGTCACCCTGATCCATGTTCTGGACGCAGTGCCCGCCTATGTCGCCGCCCAAGTGCCAAAGCAAGTCCGCATCGAGGCCCGCGACAAGATCAAGCATGAGCTGAAAAACAAGGCAGAGATTTTTCCTGATGCCGAAATCGTGGTGATTGATGGTCACCCTGGCACGTCCATTGTCGAATATGCCGACGACCACGACATCGACTTGATCGTGGTGGCGTCCCACCGCCCGGGACTGCAGGATTATTTCCTGGGCTCCACCGCCGCCCGTGTGGTTCGCCACGCCAATTGTGCGGTGCATGTGACCCGCTAAACGCTCCCCATCACGAAAAAGCCCTGCCGACTGACGTTGGCAGGGCTCTTGTCATTTCAATTGCGCGGTTGCGGCTGATCAAACATCCTCATGATGCCAGTGGAGCGGAAAGCCGGGATCGAACACCGTTACAGTCTCGCTCTCGACAGCCACTTTGGTCGGCAGATCAAGCGGCTCGTCGCTCTTGTAGAGACGGATCTTGTCTTCATTGACCGGCAAGCGATAGAAAGCCGGACCATTGAGCGAGGCAAAGCCCTCAAGCTGGTCGAGCGCGCCCTCTTGCTCAAACACATGCGCAAGACAGCTGATCGTGTTGATCGAGGTATAAATCCCCGCGCAGCCGCAAGCGCTTTCCTTGGCATGGGTGGGATGTGGCGCGGAATCGGTCCCAAGGAAAAATTTCCCGTTGCCCGACACAGCCGCCGCTCGCAACGCCAACCGGTGCTTCTCGCGCTTGGCCACCGGCAAGCAATAATAATGCGGCTTGATGCCACCAACCAGATAGGCATTGCGGTTGATGATCAGGTGATGGGTGGTGATGGTCGCAGCCGTATTCTCGCCTGCTTCGCTGACAAAGGCCACCCCGTCTTCGGTGGTGATATGCTCCATCACGATCCGCAGATCGGCAAAGCGCGAGCGGATCGGCGACAGGACCCGCTCGATAAACACCGCCTCGCGATCATAGATATCGATATCCGCGTCGGTCACTTCTCCATGCACACAGAGCGGCACACCAATCTCGGCCATCTTCTCAAGCACAGGATAGACCTTTTCGATGGTCCTGACGCCACTGTCCGAATTGGTCGTTGCCCCGGCCGGATAAAGCTTCAGCGCCTTGATCAGACCGTCTTTCACCCCTTGTTCCACATCGGCCGGATCGGTCGCCTCGGTCAGATAGAGCGTCATCAACGGCTCGAACCGATGCCCTTTCGGCAAGGCCGCCATGATACGCTCGCGATAGGCGGTCGCATCAGCAACGGTTACCACAGGCGGCACCAGATTGGGCATGATGATCGCGCGGGCGAAATTGGCACTGGTATGGGGCAGAACCGCTTCCAGCATGGCACCATCGCGCAAATGCAGGTGCCAGTCGTCGGGGCGGCGGATCACAATCTCGGCTTGGCTCACGGAAAGAAACTCCATCCTCTTGGCAACCATGCGCGCAAGCGCGAGCGGCTGCTGGTCTTTCAAGGGTCACAGGTCCGCCTGATCTTGGATCGCGCCGGATTGGACGCAGCCTTCCAACGGGAGACGGGCCTTGTTTGGTCCCTCTTTACCAGCAATCGGATCAGAAATCTCTAGGTCATGTTGACGAAGTTCAAATCCGCTCCAGCTCAGCGATAAATCTGGTCTTCACTGGGGAATGTGCGATTTTTCACCTCGTCCGCATAACTCTTGACCGCCTGGTCGATCTGCTCACCCAGATTGCCATAGACCTTGACGAATTTGGGTGGCTTGGGATTGAAACCGAGCATGTCTTCCAGCACCAAAATCTGCCCGTCACACACCGCCGACGCCCCGATGCCAATGGTCGGAATGGCGATCCTGCGGGTGATTTCAGCCGCCAGCGGCTCGACCATGCCTTCGAGCACCATAGCAAAAGCCCCGGCTTCAGTCACGGCACGGGCATCTTCGAAATGCTGCTCCCAGTCGGCTTCCTGCCGCCCTTGGGTCTTGAAGCCCCCCATCGTATGCACCGATTGTGGGGTCAGGCCAATATGGGCCATCACCGGAATGCCGCGCTCAGTCAAGAACCGGATCGTCTCGGCCATCCGCGCACCGCCTTCCAGCTTCACCGCCCCGCACTGGGTTTCCTTCATGATATGGGCCGCATTGCGAAAGGCCACCGACGGGCTTTCCTCATAGGAGCCAAACGGCATATCAACCACCACAAGGGCCTTTTCGGTGCCGCGCACCACCGCTTTGCCATGCATGATCATCAGCTCCAGCGACACGCCAACGGTCGATTCCATCCCATGCATCACCATCCCCAGACTGTCACCAACCAGAATGAAATCCGCATATTGATCGACAATCGCCGCCGTATGGGCGTGATAGGAGGTAAGGGAGACAATCGGCTCACCGCCCTTGCGGGCTGCGATCTGTGGCACAGTGATGCGACGAACCTGTTTTTGGACGCTCATGACATGTCCTTTCGGATTTTGGATTGGGAAACGAGAGCCTGAGGCTCAATCGGGATAAACCACCTGTTGATCGATCAGCATGACCGAGCCGAACTGTACAGCGAGCAAAATGACCGCAGCGCCCTTGAGGTGCCCTTCCAAAGGCTCCAGCGAGCGAGCATCGCGTATGTCGACGCTTTTGACGACCCCATCCGGGGCTTCGGCCAACACCGCACGGATGGCATCGCGCAAGTCTTCGACGGTTGGCTCATCAACCATCATCTCTGCCGCTGTCTGCAGAGCACGGGACAGAGCCACAGCCTGCGCCCGGTGGGAGGGCAACAGCCGCACATTGCGTGACGACATGGCGAGCCCGTCCGCCTCGCGCACCGTTGGATGACCAATGATCTCCACCGGCACATCAAGATCACGGACCATCTGCCGGATCACCGTCAATTGCTGATAGTCCTTCTCGCCAAACACAGCGATATCCGGCGTGACGATATTGAACAGCTTGGTCACCACCGTGGTCACACCACGAAAATGCCCCGGCCGCAATGCGCCCTGCAAAATGCCCGACAGCCCCGGCACCTCGACCAGACTATCGCCCATCGAAGCATACATTTCCGCGACATCAGGCATCAGCACCGCATCCACCCCCTCAGCCTCCAGCAATGCCAGATCGCGGGCTTCATCACGCGGATAGCTGTCCAGATCTTCATTCGGGCCAAATTGGGTCGGATTGACAAAGATCGACACCACCACCCGGTCCGCTTGGTCCCCCGCCATCCGCACAAGCGACAAATGTCCTTCATGCAAATATCCCATGGTAGGAACGAGGCCCACCAGCAGCCCCTCTTGGCGCCACCGGCGTACAAGCGTCCTCATCTCGGCCTTCGTACGGCAGATCTGCATATGCGTCCTTCCGGCTCCTTCACAGCCCTTCGGTTCGGCAAGGTCCGCTAGCCGGACCTGCCAATTGAGTGGCTGCAACATATCGATCAAGGCAAGTGATTTCCAGTCTTAACCACTAAAACCGAACTGCCCCTTGGTATAAGATTGAGAAAAAGCAAGAAAAAACAATCGACAAACACTTAAACAATGCAACAAACGGCTTGATTAGACGTCTAGCAGATTGGTCCTTTAGAGTTAGTCTTGCTCAAAATTGGCATTACTTTGACGTAAGAATGAATATCCTACGCACCCACAACCCCATCAATAAGGTTGCATCCAAAGAGACGCGCCCAGAGTTGTTCTTCCTCACTTGGCACGTCCCTAAAGGAAGCGATTGTTTCGACAATCTGCGCCTCAAGCCTCCTTCGGGCCTTTTCCGCTTGCGCCACCGTGATGGAGGCAAAGCTCAGTGCGCTGCCCGGTTTCATCCGACCAAGTCGTGGCAGGTCGGCGCTCGCCACACAGCCAATTTTCGGATAGCCACCCGTCGTCTGATGGTCGGCCAGCAGCACAATCGGCAAGCCATTGCCCGGCACCTGAATGGCCCCGGTCACGATGCCATCGGAATTGATATCCGCGCCTTTTTCATGCGCCACCGGCACTCCTTCAAGCCGCGCGCCCATACGGTTGGAATCGCCAGAAATCGTGAAGCTTTCCGAGAAGAAGGTCTTCAGACCAGTTTTGCTGAAATAGTCCTTTTGTGGCCCCGGCACGACCCGGATCGGATCGACACTGTCAAGCGCGATTGGTGCATCACAGAGCAACTCTCGCCGCTCTGGTGCAGCCTCAAACGCCAGAGGCACATGATCCCCGGCCTGCAAGCCGCGGCCCTCAAACCCGCCGAAGCCACCAGACATATAAGTTGATTGGCTGGCATAAATGTCGGGCACATCAAAGCCGCCTTCCACCGCCAGATAAGCAACCGCTGTATCCGCCGTCACACCGATGCGAAACAGCACGCCTTCTGTCAGGGTCACGGACTGATAGGCAGGAATGCGTTTGGCCACAGGCTCCAGCTGCTCGATAACCGCTTGCGTGCCCGCCAGCGCGATCCGCACACTTTTGGCCAGCACGCGCATGGTTGGCCCCATAATGCGGAATTCAAGCGCTCCTTGCCCCGCTTCATTGCCCACCAGACAATTGGCCAGCCGCAGATTGACAAAGTCGAGCGCCCCTGAGGTCGGCACGCCCTTGGCCTGATAGCCAAACCGGCCCAGATCCTGAATCGAGGCCATCATGCCCGGATTGACGATTTCCAACATGGCACCACTCATCCCGCCAACTCCTCAAGATCAAAGTGCCCCTCCGCCACCAGGCTCTCGATCCGGGCAAAATCCGCAGTATCAACCACCCGGAATCGCACCCGATCCCCCGGCGACAGAAAGACCGGATCAGCCCGCCCCAGATCAAAGATCGGAACGGGACAACGCCCAACCACATGCCAGCCAGTCGGATTGGCCGCCGGATAAATGACGGTCAGGCCGGTTGCAACCATCACCGACCCTTTTTCCACCCGCTTGACCGGCACTGTTTTGCGCGGAATATTCAGCGCCTGAGGCAAATCCCCCATATAGGGCATCCCCGGCGCAAAGCCGAGCATATAGATGAAATGCTCTGTCTCGGTGAGAACGGAAATCACCTCTTCGGGACTCATTTTGGCAAAGTCGGCGACATGGGCGAGATCAGGCGCCAAGTCCCCTTCCCAGCAAAGTGGCAAAGTGAAGAGCCGCGCCTTGTCATTTCGTCCCCCATCCAACTGGGCGATCATCGGCTTCAAGGCCGCGATCAGCTTGGATTGCGATGTCAGCATCGGATCATAATGCACAAGCAATGAGCGATAGGTCGGCACGGTTTCGACCACCCCTACCAAGCTGGCATCGTCCACCGCCGAGCGTAGGGCCATGATCTGGGCACTCAAGCCCCGATCCACGTCAAAGCCAAACTGCACCGTCAGCCCGGTATCACCGGAGGCAAGAAACTGCACCGCCATCAACCAGCCCTCAAGCTTTCCGCCATTGGCCGGATGCTGACACCCGCCTCTTCCAGAGCGGCACGCACCTTGCGGGCTGTTGCCACCGCATGGGGATTGTCTCCATGAACGCAGATGGAGTCGATCGCCACCGGAATGCGCTTACCGCTGACACTCTCGACAATGCCTGAGGTGACAAAGTCAACCATCCGCCGTGCCGCCTCATCCGCATCCTCAATCATCGCGCCGGGCAATTTGCGCGAAACCAGCATGCCATGATCGTCATAGGCCCGGTCGGCAAAGATTTCACGCGCAATATTGAGACCGAGCGCCTCGCCCGCTTTTTCCATTTCGCTACCCGGCATGACCAGATAGATCAGGTCTGGGTCTACGGACTTCAACGCCTTTGCTGTCGCCATGGCCAGCTCCGCATCGACACAGGCCATGTTGTTAAGCGCCCCATGGACCTTGAAATGCCCGACCGTCGCACCGACCGCCTTTGCCATCCCGAGGATTGCACCGAGCTGGTAAACCAGCTGCTTTTCGATATCGGCGGGTTTTTCACCCTGTATCGGGCGACGGCCAAAGCCCCAAAGATCCTGAAAGCCCGGATGGGCGCCAATGCCGACGCCCTTTTCTCTGGCCTGTGTCAATATGTCATGCATTACCAGCGCATCGCCACCGTGAAAGCCACAAGCCACATTGGCTGAGCTGATGATATCGAGCATCGCGCCATCGTCACCGATTGTATAAGCACCAAAGCTTTCACCAAGATCCGCATTTAAATCAACAACATGCATGAACGTCCCTCCAATTGCCTGACCAATTACTTTTACACGCCCATCCATCATCCTGACCAGCAGAAAGTGACTGGACCTCACCCCAAACGGCAAATGTCCAAAAACAGAAGCGTGATCGGCAGTGCCTCTCGCAATTCCCCTGTGCAAGCCCTTAAGTCATTCAACATACGGAGCATTTTTTGAGCAGAGAAACAACCTTTTAAACTAAAGTATTAAACCGCAGTTTTCCACCACATGCGTCCAATTTATGACGATGCAAAAACATCCGGTTAAGGCAATTTTATCGAATAATTGTTTTATTACTTAGAAATATTCGCAATAAACCATTTCTTGCGAAAAAAGACCCGGCGTCCAGCAGGCCAATCGAGATAATTTTGGCCAAGAAAGACAACGAGAAATGATGAAACACTTTAGGTCCTTGAGTGCAAAGATCGTTGCAGCGATCTTCACATTTGTCGCATTCGCATTCATTGCGGACACACTCCTGACACGTTCCATCACCCAGAGCGTCTATGACCGTACCGAGGCCCTCACCGGTCAGATGCGCAATATTGTGGAGGAGAAGGATCATCAAATCCAGTCGTTACTGTCAGGGCTCCTTGATTCAAAGAAAAGCCATCAGGACCTCTCTCAGTCCCTTTCCACCAAGGCACTGAAAGCGGAAACCGAGCATACCGCAGCCTTTCTTGAAGGCACCCGCAATGGCATTTCGCTATCTGTCGCCTCTCTGGTCAGTTCGGCCATGATGTCCGGAGATGCGGAAGCCGCTGTCGACCAGATTGATATTCTGCTGGAAAATGACCAGATCGCCGCCATCAATCTCTGGCGCACGGACGGGGATCTTGCCTTTCGCGACAACAAGACCATCCAGAAGGTAAACAAGTTCGTTGAATCTGATGCCTTCGAGTTGCGTGAGGATGAAGGGTCGGTCAAGATTTCAGCCGACCGCAAGGCAGTTTTGGATCAGGCCTTAGCCAAGGATTCCAATCATGAAAGTCTTGAATCGACGCTCAAGGATGACGACGACAAGCCCGTCTCGGTCACCTATTCCTATTTTATTCTGAAAAATAGTGAAGATTGCCAGAGCTGCCACGATCCCAAAGAAAAGGTCCGTGGGGTGCTGGAGGTGGCGGTTGCCAATGACGAATTGCTGGCCTTGCGCGCCAAGTCTGAGAAACTGATCAAAGAGCTTGATGACCGATTGCAGACCGAAAAGGCAACGCTCGTCAAGGCAAGCGAAACCGAGCGTGCGCGGGTTGCAACCCAGACAAGGCAATATACCGCCGAGTTGAATGCGGCCAACACGAGCCTGATCGAGTCCCGCGAAGAGGCCTCCATGATGAGTATTGGCTCCAAGCTCTTCTTCTTCTTGCTGACCATCGCCACGCTCGCCTTTGCCCTGAACAAATTGCTGACCAAACCGCTGCATCGGTTGACCTCGGTGATGCTTCGTCTGGCGCAAAACGACCTCACGGTTGAGGCCACAGGCAGCGACCGAACCGACGAAATAGGCTCAATGAGCCAAGCCATCGCCATTTTCAAGGACAATGCCTTGGAACGCCAGAAGCTGGAGAAGGAAAGCGAGCTGCATTTCAAGGAGCAGCGCGAACGGCAGATGCGCATCGATGCCTTGCTGCAAGATTTCCGCTCGAAAATCCAGAGCTCCCTTGAGACTGTCTCGGCCCGCGCAGAACTGATGCACAAATCCGCAACAGCCCTGAACAGCCAGTCAACTGCCACATCAGAACGCGCCCAGTCGGTCAACGAGGCTTCTAGCCAGTCCGCTGAAAATGTCCAGATGATGGCCGCCGCCAGTACCCAGATGACCTCCTCCATTGCCGAGATTGGCGAGCAGGTCCATCGCACCAATGATCTGGTTAGTGCTGCCTCCACCGAAGCGCAGGAAACGGATGCCAAAATGGCGGGCCTCGCCAGCGCGGCTGAAAAAATCGGTGAGGTCATCTCCCTGATCCGGGACATTTCCGAACAGACCAATCTGTTGGCGCTCAATGCCACCATCGAGGCGGCACGGGCGGGCGAAGCGGGCCGCGGCTTTGCCGTTGTGGCCGCCGAAGTGAAAGATCTCGCAGCCCAGACCGGCAAGGCAACCGAGGATATCTCCAACCGCATTCAGGCGATACAGTCATCAAGCGGCGCATCCGTTGAAGCCATTCGGGCTATTGCCACCAAGATGACGGAAATCAGCGAATACACCACTGCCATCAGTGCCGCAGTGAACCAGCAAAACTCCTCAACCAACGAGATTTCTCACAATATCCAGCAGGCCGCCCAAGGCACCCGTGAGATTGTGACCAACATCTCCGAAGTCGCCCAGTCAACCGAGGATACCCGGCACTCTGCGCTGGAAGTGGAGAATGCCTCCACCACGGTCGCCAATGTCGCTACCGAAATGCGCGACGTGATCGATGATTTCCTCGACAAGGTGGCCGCGGCCTGATCAAGTCCAGACCCTAACGCTGAAACAAGAAATCGAAAAAACCGCGCCTTGCAGTCAGCAGGGCGCGGTTTTCCTATCCATATCCAGCCTTTCAGACCAGTTTTTTTTATTCTGTTGCTTCGTCTGGTTTCTTTGCACCGGTCATGAAAGCCACCGCATCGGACATGGAGTATTTCTTGGGATCAATGACACATAGTTGCCGCCCCAACCGATGAACGTGAATGCGGTCAGCAACCTCGAACACATGAGGCATATTGTGCGAGATCAGAATGATCGGCAGGCCACGTGAGCGCACATCCTGAATGAGTTCCAGCACCTTGCGGGATTCTTTCACCCCAAGGGCCGCCGTCGGCTCATCCATGATCACCACACGAGACCCGAAGGCCGCCGCACGGGCCACCGCAACCCCCTGACGCTGACCACCCGAGAGGGATTCAACCGACTGGTTGATATTCTGAATGGTCATCAACCCCAATTCCGTGAGCTTGTCACGGGCGATCTTTTCCATCTTCGCCCGGTCGAGCATCCGAAAATAGGTTCCCAGCGGCCCTTCCTTGCGGATTTCGCGCCCCATGAACATATTGTCGGTGATCGACAAAGCGGGCGACAGAGCAAGATTTTGATACACCGTCTCGATGCCCGCATTTCGCGCCGCCATGGGTGAGTTGAATTGCACCTTCTTGCCATAGAGACGGATTTCACCGGCATCGGGAATGAGAGCGCCGGAAATCGCCTTGATCAGCGTGGATTTGCCCGCGCCGTTATCACCAATCACCGCCCGGATTTCGCCCGGATAAAGATCGAAATCCGCATGATTGAGCGCAGTGACCCTGCCATAGCGCTTGACCACGCCACGCGCTGTAAGGATCGGTTCTGCTTCATAGTCAGGTCCGGTCATGACGCCACCTTTCTGATCCATTGGTCAATTGCAACAGCGATGATGATCAACAGGCCAATCAACAGATAGGTCCATTGTGGGTCGGTCCCGATCAACCGCAAGCCGAGTGAGAAGACACCAACGATCAACGCGCCGAACAACATGCCCAGAATGGAACCACGCCCGCCAAACAGCGAGATACCGCCAATCACCACAGCAGTGATGGATTCGATATTGGCATTCTGACCAGCAGTCGGCGAGACCGATCCCAGCCGGCCAATGAGGGCCCAACCGGCCAACGCACAAATCAAACCGCCGATCACATAAACCGAAATCAGGGTTTTCTGCACCTGCACGCCGGACAATTCTGCTGCATCCGGGTCGTCCCCTAGCGCATAGACATGCCGTCCCCATGCGGTGTAATTGAGCACATAGGCCAGAATGAAGACCAGTGCCAGCATCATGATCACCCCATAGGTGAAGACGGCACCGCCAATAATGATCTTTTCGCCAAAAAACTGAAGAATCGGGGCATTTGCTGCGATTTCCTGACTGCGGATGGTTTCGTTTGCCGAATACAGGAAGTTGGTCGCCAACACGATCTGCCACATGCCAAGGGTGACGATGAAGGGGGGCAGCTTGACCCGCGCAACCAGCACACCATTGATGAAACCGCAAAAACCACCCACGGCAAACCCTGCGAGAACCGCAAGTTCTGGGGGAAGTCCATAGCGGAAGGCAACCTGCCCCATCACCGTTGAGGACATCACCATCACCGCACCAACCGACAGGTCGATCCCGGCGGTGAGAATGATCATCGTCTGGGCTGCACCCAGAATACCGACGATTGCCACCTGTTGCAGGATCAGCGTCAGTGCAAAGGGCGAAAAGAGCTTCGAGCCCAGAATGAAACCGAATATCAACAGCGACAAGATCAGCACGATCATCGGCACGAAGGCCGGGTTTGAATGCAGGATCTGCTGGATTTTCTCGACGCCGCTTTTCTTGTTGCTATCGAAGGAAGCGATGCCCTTGTCGCTACCTTCCAGCACCAGTTCAAAATCCTGCATCTTGCTGGATTTTGTTTCCGTGTCTGCCATCTATACCTCCCACCAGACCATACCCGACAGTCTGGTTGCGTGCGATATGAATAGGGCGGCCTCCAGCACGCGAAAGCCGCCCCGTTTCGTCTCACATTACAACGGCTGATCCTTTAAAGATCAGCCCCAGCACCGGTCGGTACCTTCTTTGACACTGATCGAGTCAACGCCAGGGGCAGGCTTGTCAGTGACAAGGTTCACGCCGGTATCAAAGAAGTTTTTGCCCGGGGTGTTGGCAGGTTTGGTGCCATCTTTTGCCCAAGCAGCAATTGCTTCGATGCCTTTGGAAGCCATAAGCAAAGGATATTGCTGGGAGGTAGCACCGATCACGCCGTCTTTCACGTTGGCAACGCCAGGGCAACCGCCATCAACAGACACGATCAGAGCTTCATTTTCACGACCAAGCGCTTTCAAAGCCTCATAGGCACCGGCAGCAGCAGGTTCGTTGATGGTATAGACAACATTGATTTCAGGGTCTTTGGTGAGAAGGTTTTCCATTGCCTTGCGGCCGCCTTCTTCGTTCCCTGCAGTCACGTCATGACCCACAATGCGCGGATCTTTTTCATCGCCCCATTTTTTGGGATCACCCAGATCAATGCCGAAGCCCTTCATGAAGCCCTGATCTCGCAGAACGCCAACCGATGGCTGGGAAACAGCAAGATCAAGCATGGCGATTTTCGCGTCTTTGGCTTTGTCACCAAGGGTCGCAGCAGCCCATTTGCCGATCAGCTCGCCAGCAAGGAAGTTATCGGTCGCAAAGGTTGCATCAGCCGCATCAATTGGCTCAAGCGGCGTATCCAGCGCAATCACGAGAAGGCCAGCTTCGCGTGCCATGGTCACGGCAGGAACGATGCCCTTGGTATCGGACGCAGTGATCAGAATGCCTTTGGCGCCGTCAGCGATGCAGGTTTCAATGGCTGCAACCTGACTTTGGGAATCACCGTCGATCTTGCCAGCATAGCTTTTCAGGGTAATGCCAAGTTCGGCTGCCTTGGCGGTTGCACCTTCCTTCATTTTCACGAAGAACGGGTTGGTGTCTGTTTTGGTAATCAGACATGCACCAACATCAGCAGCGGATGCAAAGGTGACGCTGGCAGCGCTCATTGCCAAGGCAACGAGTGTTGTTTTGACGATGGATTTCATTGGTTTCCTCCCAGGATTCAAATCCATTTTGATAATGCTTCGATGCAACCCGTTGCTCTCCCAAACCACAAAGCTGCAAAGTTCAATTTCTCAATTGCGCGAGTAAGGTGACATCGAATTTCCGCCATGTCAATAAATAAATCCAATTGATTTATTTATTAGACTATGAGATCCTTCCCTCCTGCGCATACGGTCAAAAGCAACCAAAAAACGTAAAAATGCATCTATCAAGACCCAAAACAAAATCAGCGAATGATGCGCGAGGGGGAAATGTGTTAGGGAAAGACCATGCAAACAGGTCTTGAAACGAATGACCGCATCTCGGATCCATCGGGGGGCTCCAATCAGACACGCGTGCGCGCCTACAATGAGCGTCTCGTGCTGTCGCTGGTGCGTCGTCATGGCAATTTGGCAAAGTCCGAGATTGCCCGCCGCTCCGGCCTGAGCGCCCAGACGGTATCGGTCATCATGCGCAGTCTGGAAGCCGATGGCCTGCTGCTGCGCGGCGCTCCGATCCGTGGCAAGGTGGGCCAACCCTCAATCCCGATGGCGCTCAACCCCTGTGGGGTCTACTCGTTCGGCCTGAAGATTGGTCGCCGCAGCGCCGATCTGGTGCTGATCAATTTCCTTGGCGAACCTCTGAAATCCCTGCGCATCACCTATGACTATCCAATGCCTGATGTGCTGCTCGATTTCGCCACCACCGCCATTCTCGAAGCATCACGCAGCTTCAGCGACGAAGAGCGGCAGAAGATTGCCGGCATCGGCATCGGTCTGCCCTTCCAGCTTTGGAACTGGGAGGAAAAGGTCGGCGCTCCCAAGGGTACAATGGATGTCTGGAAAGGCTTTGACATTGCCGCAGCGCTGGAGAAACGCTGCCGCTTTCCTGTGTTCCAGCTCAATGATGCGACCGTTGCCTGTGGTGCAGAACTCACCTTTGGCCGTGGTCCGGAATTTGCCGATTTCATTTATTTCTTTATCGGCACCTTCATTGGTGGCGGCGTCGTACTCAATCATTCGGTCTATTCAGGCCGCACCGGCAACGCAGGCGCCATTGGCACAATGCCGCTCATGTCCGATCATGAAACCTCCACCCAGCTTTTGGCAGAAACCTCGCTCTATTCACTGGAAAAGCTGCTGTTGAGAGAAGGCCGCGATCCAACCTTCCTGCGAGAGGTGGACGCCGATTGGAGCAATCTGGGAGAGATCCTGGAAAAATGGCTCGACCATGTCGCCAATTATCTGGCGATGGCGATCATTTCGGCCTGCGCCATCATTGATTTTGAAGCCGCCATCATTGACGGCTCCTTCCCCGCAGAGATCCGAAAAAGACTGATCGACAAGGTCAGCGCAGCCATCGGAACCATCGATTTGCAAGGCATCGTCCTGCCCTCTATTCAGGAAGGCACCATTGGGTCAGGTGCCCGTGCCCTTGGCGCGGCCACCCTGCCCTTGCTCAATCGCTATTTGCTTGACCAAAGCGTGCTATTCAAGGAACTGGGCTAATCACCCGGTTCGCCAATTGCTTTAAATCAGCCCTTGGAAAACACATATTGCGTTTGCTGGCGATAGGTCTCACCCGGCCGCAACACCGCTTGCGGAAAGTCCGGATGATTGGGAGCATCAGGCCAGACCTGCGGCTCAAGACAAAAGCCCGCACGAGGCCCCATCTCACAACCGTCAAGACCAATCATTCCCGCGTCGATATAAGAGCCATCATAGGCCTGCACACCGGGTTCGGTGCTCAACACGGTCATCTTGACGCGAGAGGCAGGGCTTTGAAGGCAAGCAATAGGCCGTAACGACTGACGTGCCTCGGACAGACAGAAATTGTGATCAATAGAATGCTCGGCAAGGGCATCACCCAACCGCTTTGCATTCCGAAAATCCATCCATGTCCCTTCCACCGGTGCGATCTCACCGGTTGGAATCGCTTCGTCATCCACCGGCAGATAATGCTCGGCCGACACCTGCAAGACATGATCATCAATGGTTGGGCTGCCATCCAGATTGAAATAACTGTGATGGGCCAGATTGCACAGGGTCGCCTTGTCTGCGCTTGCTTCGATCTGAATGTCGAGACAGCCCCCTTCTTGCAAGGCATAGCGAAGCCGGATGTCCATCGCGCCGGGATAGCCCATATGACCATCTTCAAGCGTGCAGACCAGCGTCACCGCATCCGCGTCAAGCGCCTCAATGTTCCAAAGTCGCTGCGAAATACCATCGACACCCCCATGCAAACAATGTTTGCCAAGGAAATTCTGATCCACCTGATGGGTCACCCCATCGAGCACGAACCGTCCATCGCAAATGCGGTTGGCATAGCGCCCGGCCATTGCGCCGAAATAGGGCGACTTGGTGAGATAAGGCTCAAAGGCCTCAAAGCCCAACACCAGCGGCTTGTCATGGCCATTAAGACGCAAGTCTTGCACCACGGCCCCAAAGGTCAGCACAGATGCCGTCAGGCCACCGCCTGATAGACGCACACGCTCCACAGGCCTGCCATCCGGCATGGCTCCGAAAATCTCACGAGACATAAAGTCCTCCCCCAAATCTGTATTTTCCGGCAAAGCCGGTTAGGCCTGGTCGGCCAAATATTCTTCTTCGATCATTTTCTGCACCGAAACAAAATCCACCTTGCCCGTGCCCAGAACCGGCACGGTGCGCACAATGATTTCCGCAGGCACAAGCAATTCTGTCGCCCCTTGCGATTTGGCAAAGGCGGCAAAATCCGGTCGGTTGGCATCAGGATTGTCGGTGACCATGATCACCCGTTCCCCGCGCTTGGGATCGGGTATGCGGGCCGTAGCAGACAGGAAGCCCGGCCACAACTGGTCGGCCAGTGTCTCGATCGCCGCCATGGATACCTTCTCGCCAGCAATTTCCACAAACCGCTTGGCCCGACCAATGATGGTGATATAGCCATCATCATCGATGGTAACGATGTCACCGGTATCATGCCAGCCATCTTTCGGCGGTTCCAGAACACCGGGATTTTCAGCCCGCATATAACCGGTCATCACGTTGGCGCCGCGGACAAACAACTGCCCGCCTTCCTTGACCCCCGGCACAGGCTCAAGCCGGGTTTCGATCCCCGGCAATGCCTTGCCGACCGACCCGGCCTTAAAGAACATCGGTGTGTTGAGCGAGATGACCGGCGAGGCCTCCGTCACCCCATAGCCCTCCAGAATACGCACACCAAACCGTTCCATGAACAATTCCCGCGTCGATTCCTTGACCGGTTCCGCCCCGGCAACACAATAGCGCACCGAGCGGAAATCGAACGGATGCGCCGTACGTGCATAGCCATTCAAAAACGTGTCAGTGCCAAACATGATCGTCGCATTCGAGCCGTAAAGCAGCTCCGGGATGACCCGATAATGCAACGGCGAGGGATAGAAATAGACCGGCATGCCACGCACCAGCGGCAGGATCGTGCAAGCCGTCAGGCCGAAGCAATGGAAGATCGGCAGCACATTGAACACGCTATCCTGCAAGCTGAAATCAATCACTGCCCCGGCTTGCGCAGTATTTGCCAGCAGATTGCGATGATTGAGCACAACGCCTTTGGGCACCCCTTCCGACCCGGAGGTAAACAGGATCACCGCTGTGTCATCCGGCCCCCGCTCCACAAGCGGCTTGGCCCGATTGAGCAAGCCGGAAATCTTCTCCATGCTGCCAATCCGGTTGCGCAAGTCATCAACCCAGACAATCTCCACATCATCCTGCAAAGCCTCGATCAGCTCTTCAAGCTTGGCATTCTCGATAAAGGTTCGCGAGGTCAAAAGGACATTGACCTCCGCGGTTTTCAACGCCGAACGAATGCTGGCAACGCCGGAGGTGAAATTGATCATCGCCGCGATTTTGCCCGCAGACATCAGCCCCAAAAGAACCGCCACTGTGCCATTGGCATTGGGCAGCATCACCGCGATCCGCTCTTCATGCTCAAAATCGTGATAGAAGCGATTGCCCAGCACCCGCGCACCGGTCAGGAGCCGCCCATAGGTCATACGTCCGGACAGAGGATCCTCAAGAGCATGGCGACGCATGCCTAGATCCCGCCCCACATCAATGATCGATTTCAACACCGATTGCTCGACATTGGTGGTCCGGTAAACCAGTTCCGACATCAATCGCTGCAACGCCGCCCCGGCAGCCATCCGCCGCTTGCGACCCTTGAAGCGTTCGGGCACTTCCAGCCGCACGGGTTCCAGAATGGTGACCTTGACCTTGGGGAAGATCTGCCGACGGACCTTTTGCGACCCCATCCGCGATGTATAGCTGCGTTCCAGACCATCAATGCGGATTGGCACCACCATCGAACCGGTCATGTCAGCGGCCATCGCCGCCACATCATAAACCTTCATCAGGCCGCCCGTATCGGTGACCCTCGCTTCAGGGAAAATCACCAGCGGCTTGCCGCTCTGGATCGCCTGAATAAGCTCTTGAGTGGCAACCGGCAAGGACGGTTCGAGAATGATATAATTGCAGAATCGCAGGAAAGGATGGACCCACCATGCCTTGGCGGTCTTGGCATCAATGGCAAAGACCGGCTCATCCTCGGTGATGGCCATGGCCAGCGGCCCGTCAAGAAAACTCACATGGTTACAGGCAAGGATCGGGGCTTTACCGGCTTTCTCCAGATTTTCCCGTCCTTCGACTTCCAGTCGCGAGAAAGTGCGGAACAAGATGCTGACCAAATCCCAAAGGGGATTGGTTGGCAGAAAGCGCAGCATCGTCCAGGCCACGACAACATTCAGCATGCCGAGAAAGAACAGGATCTGCGGGATCGATACCCCTTGCGCCTGAGCCAGAGCCAAGGCCCCACCCGACACGAAGATGAAGGCCGCATTCATCACATTCACCGCGGCGATCACTCGCGCCCGACGGCTTTTCTTGGCCCAGGTCTGTAGCCCGGTGAAGGCAGGCACCACCAGCAGCGCGCCGCCAATTGCCAATCCTGCCAGATCAATCCCGATGCGGATTGCAGCGGTATGAGTGAAGAAATCGACCAGACCATCAAAGACAATCGGGCCTGAGAGGTTCGACAGGTTCCATGCCAGCTGGAAGCAGAAAAAGGCAACCATCGCCGCACCGAAGGGCGCAGGCAAGAGAACCACCCGACCAGCGCAGAGCCACGCAGCAATGGCCGAGCCAAAGGCCACCGAAACCGCGAAGACCACCGAATAGATGGTCACCACCATCGGCGTACCACCCATTATCTGAGTGACGAAGGTCGGCACCAGAGCAGTCATGACGCCACCAAGGAGCCAGAACCAGGAGACAATCAGGCTCGCTCGCCACAATTTGGCACTATCATAAAGCTCGCCCATCAACTGACTGGTCGAGGCCAGAATGTTGCGGTTGATGACCAGATCCGGCGCACTGGAGCCAGTATTTGGGATTTTGCGGCTAATCAGCCAGCACCCAACCGCAAAGATCAGCATCATCGGCCCGAACAGCACCACATCGACCCCACCGGTCGCAGCCAGCCCGGCCACGATGGTGCCTGCCAGAATGGCAACAAAAGTCGCCCCTTCGACCCAGGCATTGGCCACCGGCAATTCCCGCCGAGGCAGATGATCGGGAAGGATGCCATATTTGATCGGCCCGAACAAAGCAGACACGATGCCAAACAGGAACAAAGCCACCATGGACAGCCAGATCGATCCCAACCCGATACCCAACACCGCCACGACAGCAGCGCCGATTTCAGCCAGTTTGAGCTTTTCGGCCATCCTCCCCTTGTCATTCTTGTCCGCAAGCTCGCCACCAAGCGCCGAGAGAATGAGAAACGGGAACATGAAAACGGCTCCGGCAAAGGTCACCAGAGAGCCCGCTTCTTCGCTCGCCACTTTGGCAAGGATCAGAAAGATCAGCGAATAGCGAAGAAAATTGTCATTGAAGGCAGACAGAAACTGGGTCCAGAAAAGGGGCGCGAACCGTTTCGATCTCATCATATGCGGGCGCATGAACGGGCTTTCTTTTTTTGTTGCTTTGGCCTCAGCGCAGGATCAACGACAAACGGCCAATAACCAAAAAAGCATGTCAGACCCGGCGCTCTTTGCAGGCAGCAGGAATGTGGGCATGCCATCAATCACGCTCGCATGGTCTCCCCCACCGGAAGGATGGACATCGGCTCCATCAACAGCGAACGTGAAACCGAAAAGTAGCCTACTTTTTAAGGAACTAAAACCGAGAAGAAATTGATCAAAAGCAGATTGCGCGATGATTCACAGCCGGTTTGGTCAAAAAATGAACAGCGACGAGCCACTCGCCTTCGCGTCGCTCATGAACAGGTTACAATCGAATACAATTTGATACCAAACATCACTGGAAAATCCCAAGGCCAAGAGACTAGCATGAGGGCATTCCAAATTATGCGTGAAGTCTGGTCCAATCCAGCAATTGTCCCTTAATGCCCGCAGTCCAGAACGGAAATCAGAAAATGTCAGCCTCCTCCCCAGTGCAATCCAATCCGGCTCCGTCTTCACCCGTCAAACGCTTTTTCAATTCTCCCTATTTCTTCTGGCTCATCCTGGCACTTCCATCCTTTGGGATGATCTTCGGGGCGGTGCAAGGCAACGATCTGCACCGTCTGCTTCACCCGACGGGGGAGTTTTCGGCCCGCTTCATGATCATCTGCATGATGCTGACACCGTTGAAAATGCTATTCCCGAAAGCTGGCTGGATCCGTTGGCTGGCCCGCCGCCGCCGCTATCTCGGTGTGGCTGCCTTTGGCTATGCTGCGCTTCACACCCTTTATTATGTTGTCGATCTGGGCAGTCTGTCTGCGGTGATGGCAGACATCACCAAATTGGGAATCTGGACCGGCTGGCTGGCCTTCGTCATTTTTGTGCCGCTGGCGATCACATCCAATGATCTGTCCATTCGCAGCATGGGCCCTCGCACCTGGAAAATCCTCCAGCGCACCGTCTATGGCGCGGCTGTTGCCACCTTCGCCCACTGGGTTTTTCTCGAATATCACTTCGGCCCGGCTCTGGTCCATTTCGTGCCGCTGGCATTGCTGGAAGGCTACCGCATCTGGAAGAATATCTCTTCAGGACCTGTTACCCGGACAGGCCAGAGCGCGCACGCCTGACCCATCACGAGCACAAGCGGCGTCACTTTTGTATAGCCGCCTGTGCTGGCAGCCAGACGTCCGCTGTGGATTTGCCCCGCGTGATCCGCGCATGCTGATTGGCAAACAGACGGATCCATGGGCTCCATTCCCCATCAGGCCACTGAACCCGGGCGATGGCACGCTCTGCCACTCCAATGCCGAAATGATGCCACCCAGCCTTGCCGCCAGCATGGCCACCACCAATGGTGACTTCCCGGCTTTGGGTCCGGTCAGCAATCCGCACCTCCAAAAATGACCCTATAGCCTCACGATTGGGACCAGTTTGCTGCAACTGCAACGCAACCCAATTGCCCATCGGAGCGGCCTTTTCGTCCTTCTTCACCTCATCCTTGATTTCAACCTGGCCCATATTGCGCCAGATCTGGGCATTGACCTTGCGGTTGACCACCACACTATCGAGCAGGCCATCAAGATTGAGATCAACCAGCGAACCCCCGCGACCGCGTGCAAAGCTCAACATGTTGGCCTTGTCGGCAGCTTCCTCGAAGGTGCCATCAGGCATGCCAAGCAACAGGCTGTTTGGATCTTCCATGGCGAAATCCGTCATCGCCTCGACATTGCCTTTGGTGACGAACAGATCAATGAAGCTGTCATTGTTGATGTCATCAAATTGCGCATGCCATGACGTGGACGGATTGACATTGTCCCCGACAAAGGGACGGTGAGCCGTAATACCCCGTTGAAAAGCACCATCCTCAAAGTCCGGCTCGCCGCGACGCGAGGTCAGGATCTGAAGCTTGTTGTCGGCCATAGAGGTGATGTAATAATCCGGCCGCCCGTCGCCCGTCAGGTCCGTAGAGGCAATACCCATGCCCCAAACCCGCAACCGTCGCCAGCCATCGCCAGAGCGATATTCCTCAGGCTCTTCTCCCGCGCGGATCTTCCACAATTGCTCATGACCACCGCGATAATATTGCCGATCATTGGCAACCCGCAGATCCGGATGACCAGACCGGTCCCAGTCCGTGAACATCATCGACAAGGCACAATAACCCGGTTTCAGGCTCTCATGGCGATAGCCGCCCGATCCATCAGCCCCATCGGGGCGGAAAAAATCAGTATCGTGACAGGTGCCAAAAGGGGCACCCGGTTGGTCGCGATCCACATAATTGCCAATCGCCAGCGTCGGCAAGCTTTGTCCGTCTTCCCACATGGCCGCAAAAGCCGTCGACCACGCCTGCCCACCATCAAACGACCAGCGTTTGTTGGCGTCTTCAAACTGGCAATTACCAAGACCGCGAAACAGCTTGTTTTCGCCGACACGCAGGACCAAAAGGTCCTGAATGCCGTCGCTATCGATATCAAGGGGATAGGCCCCGCTGACCGCTTCTATGGCCAGGGGGCTATCCGACTTTTTTTCGAAAGACAGAGCTCCGCCCAGTGTGCTGCGATTGACATAAAGGGCTGCTGGATCAGCCCCTCCTGCCAGATAGAGCTCCGGATAACGGTCGCCATTGCAATCAAAGGCCGCAACGCCACCGCCAACAAAATATTCCCAGCCGCCATTGTAGCTGTGCTCAACTCCGGATGTCTCCGTCACTTCAACCATATGAGGCGCTTCTACTGCCAGTGCATGGGACGCAAACACGCCGATGACACCGGCAGATATAGCATAGATAATCGCTCTCATTGCTGTATCTCCGTGGCTAGAGTAAGGGTAAGGGATTGTAGATATTGTATTATTTTACGTTGTTCGAGATCTGACAACGCTTCGAATGCCAGCCGTGCCTCCTTTGCTTCTCCACCGTGATGCAAAATCACTTCGCGAAGCGTAGAGACGTCACCACGATGACCATAGGGGGCCGTGCTGCCCACACCCCAAAGACGGGGTGTGAGGAATTGGTCATTCGGAATGAAACGCTGTGAAAGGCGTTCATTGCCAAAATGACTTTTCTCGGCATCGGCGATTACATGGCGCTTGAAGTCTGAGAAGACCGGCACCATCCACTCACCCTTCTCATTTTGCTCCAATCCTGCCGAGGACAATTGGAACGAGAAGACGGAATCAGAGCGATCAGACGCCCTGAGATTGCCCGCTGCGTTATAGGGACCGGGTTCCACGAATGTCAGCGACTTGAGCGGCAAGGCCTTCACATGGCATTGCGAGCAAAGCGCCTGATCAAACAGATCGGATCCCTCTTTCACCGCATCCTGCAAGACAGGATGCTTGGGCATCGTCTGGACAGGCGTTGGCAAAGCCGCCTGAAACAGCACCACAGCGGTCAGGTCACCGGACAGCAATTCCTGCTTGTGACCATCTTCATCAAAATCATCGGAATGGGTCCATTGCATCCCCCAGCGCTCATCGCTCTGCATGCCATGATGGGTGTTCATCGCATTGATGCTGAACTGGCGCAGGGAGGTGAAGACCCCTTTCTGGCTGAAGGGCCGCACGATCAGATCATGATCGATACCCTTGATCTGGTCGATCATGATGAACCCGTCCGGCTCAACGATCAGCGAACCAAAATCGACCCCTTTGGTGACCAGATGTACCGTGACTTCCTGACCACTAGTCCGCGCCTTGTCAACGGCATCGCGGCGCAGGGCATACAGATCGGCGGTCATTTCGCGGGCCAGCAGCTCCACAAGGCCCGAGCCATGCAAATGGGGGGTGCCACGCTCATTGGAAAATTGTGCTTCAAGCGTATCGAATTCGGCGTCCGACACCCCTTCGGAGGTGAAGGCATTGGCGACAAATTCACCTGACCCACCGGACGCGGGCTGATTGTGACAGCCATTGCAGCCATTGGAATCCGGCCCTGACGTTCGAAAATGCGCTGGCATCCGACCGGGCCGACGCTTGACCGGCACTTCCGCCTGTGTCGCTGCAGGTCGTCCTGCCCCGTCGAGTGTGGTGAATTTGGCGTCGAACAGCATCCGACCATGGGCCTTGATCGCCTCAACGGACATGGTTGCAAGGTCAGAAAGATCAAGATGCTGACGCACTGCGCGCTCATCGCCGATCACCGGGGACGCATCAGTCCCCGCCGCGGCAGAACCGACCGCAGCCATCCCGGCAAGGGCATAAGATGCAAAGCACACGACAGCGCAATGCAAGGGTTGTTGCCAACCTGCTCGCATAAAATTCCTCCCGATATACACCTTGGTCATGCCCCCTCCTCAGGGTTTTGACAAAGCCAGCGTCGGTTATTTTTATCTTTGACGTAAACTGGCGAACCAAGATGTATGTTAACGTAAGCTGCCACAAACGGAAGCTCGACTTTGAGATGGGTCTAGTACCATTGAAAAGGGACCCGATGTGACTACTCAGCATAGCACACCGGGTCCCAGATTGTACTTATTATCTTGGACTTATATGGTTTCACCCGTATGCGGATGTTTCCCCAGAATAATCATTCCAAGAATGTCATCTTCAGTCACCTCATCGACCTTAACAGTGCCGACAAGCTTGCCATTCTTCATGACTGAGGCACGATCACACAGCGCTTTGACCGCGTGAATATCATGATCAATAAGGAAAATTCCCAAGCCCTGAGACTTCAATTCCTGAATAAGGTCGGCCACCATCTTGGTTTCCTCGACACCGAGTGCGGCGGTCGGCTCATCCATAATCAGAATTTTGGCATTGAAATAAACGGCGCGACTGATCGCGACACTTTGACGCTGTCCACCCGACAAGGCGGACACAGGTGAGGAAAACCGCTGGAAGTTGGGATTGAGGCGCCCCATGATTTTCCGGGTTTCCGCTTCCATTTGCGCATCATCAACCAGCCCCATGCTGTTCACCAGCTCACGGCCAAGGAACATGTTTGAAGCCGAATCGAGATTATCCGCCAGCGCCAGCGTCTGATAGATGGTCTCGATGTTATAGTTGCGCGCATCACGCGGATTGTTGATCTCGACCAATTCGCCATTTACGAAAATGTCGCCGCTATTCTTTTTGTAGGCACCGGAGAGCATTTTCATCAGGCAAGACTTACCCGCCCCATTGTGCCCCAGCACCCCGACCACTTCGCCGGGATACAGATCGACCGTCACGTCATCGACAGCATTGATGCCGCCGAAAGACAGATTCATATTGCGCATTTCAACGAGCGGCGTGCCGCGATCAGCTTGTGCAGAATTTGGCATCGATCAGTCTCCCGTTCTTTTGCGATAGACAATGTCGACATAGACAGCCAGAACCAGCACGATACCGACGACAATATTCTGATAAGGCGCCTCAACGCCAACCATTGCCATGCCCGATTGCAAAGACTGCATGATCAGGGCCCCCAGAATGGCGCCATAGATGGTGCCGACGCCACCGGCCAAAGCCGTGCCGCCAATGACTGCGGCAGCAATGACCCGCAATTCATCGAGCGTCCCGATATCGTTGGAATGGAAGTTGAGGCGAGCAGAAGCAACCACCGCAGAAATGGCGCAGAGCACGCCAACCATGGCGAAGATCTTGACCGTTAGCAGACGGGTATTGATGCCCGACAGGGCTGCTGCTTCCGGGTTGCCTCCAGTGGCGAAGATGTAACGTCCCAGCCGGGTCCGCTGTGCAATCACCGTCATGACGGTTGCCACCAGGATCAGCACCAGCACAGAGTAAGGCACACCATAGCCTTCGGTGTAGCCCTCAGGCATCGCTTCGCCCCGTGCCGCGAACAGGCGTTTCAAACGACCAATCGGCACGTCATAGGAATTGAGCATCCAGACCAAACCGAGGATCGCACCTACAACGATAGCTCCAATGATCAATTCAGCCCAGACCGGCTTGACCGGGAAATCATGCGAGATCTTGTTCCGTCGCGCCCCGATCAAGAGATAGACAACGAACGCTGCCACCAGCAATCCAAGCACCCAGCTGCCCGTTTCACCCAGTGTGCCTTCGATACCGCCCAGAGACACAAAAGTCGGATCAAGCGGCCCGATGGTCTGCCCATCGGTCAGGTGCCAGGCAACGTTGCGCCAGACAAAAAGACCGCCGAGCGTCACGATAAAGGCAGGAATGGTCAGATAGCCAATCAGCCAGCCATGGAACGAGCCAACCAGAGCTCCCACCACGAGACCGACAAGTATGGCGATCGGTGCAATCGCAAGGGAGCCCAGTTCCAGCCCAAACCAGTGAGGCAGAATCGCAGTCTGCACCATGGCCATCACCGCCGAACAGGTCGCAAGCAATGCACCGACCGACAGATCGATATGACGCGTTACGATCACAAACACCATACCGGTCGCCATGATGGCGACAGATACCGTCTGGATCGTCAGATTAAAAATGTTGCGAGGAGTTAGAAAACGACCGCCAGTCCAGAAATCAAACACGATACAAATGATGACAAACGCACCGATCATGCCGAGCAGTCGGGTGTCAATTTCCATTGTATCGAGGATTGTTTTCCGCGCTTGTTTTGGCAGGCCGCGATTGGAAGTCACGCTTTCGCCCATGTGCTGCTCTCCAGCATGCAAGTTATCATTACCTCCGCCGCGCAAGGCGGAAGCTGATGGTCAATGCTTGATTGTTATCGCTTATCATGGTCCCGCTTCCAACCCGGTGGCCACAAGGCCACCGGGTCATTGCGGATATTGGAAGCAAAGCATTGAACGGCCACCTGAGTTTTGGGGTGACCGCTAGTCGCTTAGTTACAAGGAGCCGGACCGTTTGTAACGCCCTGGCAAAGAGCTTCTACGGAGATCCAGCCACCGTCGGTGACAACAGTCAGGTTGTCTTTGGTGATGGGGATCGGAGCCAGGAAACGAGCAGTCATTTTGGTGCCTGATGGGGAAGTCCATGGGCCTGCGCCTTCGACATCCGCCATTTCGGTACCGCCAGCCAAAGTAACAGCGATTTCAGCTGCAGCTTTGCCGAGGTCACGAGCGTCTTTCCAGACAGACACGGTCTGAGTACCCTTGGCAACGCGGTTCAACGCGGCATGATCGCCATCCTGACCAGATACCGGAATACCTTCCATGCCCTGAGCGGTCAGAGCGGCAACAACACCACCAGCGGTGCCGTCGTTGGAAGCCACAACAGCGTCAACTTTGTTGTCGTTGGCTGTCAGGATCTGTTCCATGTTGCGCTGAGCGTTGGCAGGCAGCCAGCCATCCGTATAGGCTTCGCCAACAATTTTGATATCACCTTTGTCGATCGCTGGCTGCAGGACTTCCTGCTGACCACCACGCAGGAAGTCTGCGTTTGGATCGGTAGGCGAGCCTTTGATCATCACATAGTTGCCTTTTGGCTGTACCTTATAGACGGCACGAGCCTGCATGCGACCAACTTCAACATTGTCAAAGGTCAGATAAAACGCACGATCATCTTCGATGAGACGGTCATAGGCGATCACAGGAATACCTTCGTCGGCAGCATTCTGAACGGCAGGAATGATTGCTTCGGTATCCTGAGCCAGAACGATCAGTGCATTCACGCCCTGAGCCATCAGCGCTTCAATATCGCTAAGCTGTTTGGACGAAGAAGACTGAGCATCGGCGGAAACATATTTAGCGCCAGCAGCATCGAGCGCTTTAACAATTGCGGCTTCGTCAGTTTTCCAGCGTTCTTCCTGGAAATTAGACCAGCTGACACCAACAACAAGATCTGCGGCAAGCGCAGGCGTAAAGATAGACGCGCTCAAAAGAGCCGCCATAAGCAGAGATTTTTTCATATCTGTTCCTCCCAAGAACATAACAGCCAGTTCAGCATGGGCTGCTCAGACTATCAATACCATTATTTATTTTAATGCTCAAATTAAAAATTCAACTCTTTTCTTTGGTCACAGAATTTCTGCAAGATTTTCGAACAAAGGAGCGTTAGTATGTCATTTGAAACACATCATGATTTGCAAAAAGATCCACAAATGAAGCCCGCCAGATGAGCAAACCCAGCAAAAAACCGTCCCATATTCCAGAACAGCGCAATCAGGGGCGACATCTGGTCTTCTCTCACATTCGCAACAACCATCAGGTCGCCCGTATTGATATTGCCAATGAAACCGGCATGAGTCCGGCCACTGTCACGGCGATTACGGCTGAATTGTTGGGCCTGGGACTGATTGAAGAAGTCCAGCGCACCGTCGAACCGGGCCAGTCGCGCAGGGGGCGGCCACGGGTTGACCTCAAATTGCGCGGCAAAGCCCATTTTGTTGCCGGAATGAAGCTGACCAACAAATATGCCACAGCGGTGATTCTCGATCTGGAAGGCAACCAGCTGGGCAATGCCCAATTGCCCATGCCACGCCCACGGCTTAGCAACAAGGAATTCCAGAACCTGATTGTCGCCATGGTGGATCTTGTGACCCAATCAGCCAACATGGACATCAAGGACTTGTCCTGCATCGGCGTCGGCATTCCCGGCACTGTGCAGGCGGAAAACGGCTTTGCCGACTGGAGTCCGATCATTGAGGAAGAGCAGTGCAATCTGCAAGAGGTGTTGCAAGAAGTCCTGCCCATGCCAGCCTTCATCGAAAATGATGCCAACGCTGTGGCAATGGCAGAATTGTGGTTTGGATTTGGCCGCGACGCGCCGGATTTCCTCGTTGTCACCATCGAGCAGGGCGTGGGTCTGGGCATCGTCATTGACAGCTCGATCTATCGCGGCACCCAAGGCTTTGGCGCAGAATTCGGCCACACCAAGGTCCAACTGGAAGGCGCTTTGTGCCGCTGCGGCCAGCGCGGCTGTCTGGAGGCCTATGTCTCGGACTATGCCCTGCTGCGCGAAGCAGAACTTTTTATCCAGAAGCCATCCAGCTCGGACGAAAACAATCGCCTTGCCGAATTGTATGAAATGGCCCGCAACGGCGACTTGATGGCCAAGACGATCTTTGATCGCGCCAGTCGAATGTTTGCCATGGGTTTGGCAAATCTCGTCAATCTGTTCGACCCCTCGCTGGTCATTCTGGCTGGCGAACAAATGCAGTTCGACTATCTCTATGCCCAAACCGTTCTGGATGCAGTTAAATCCTCGACCATCCAGAAGGGGCACCATGCCCCAGAAATCCGCATTCACAAATGGGGCGACCTGATGTGGGCCAAAGGCGCAGCCGCCTATGCGCTTGAAGAGATCGTTCGCCTCACCATCGACCAGCTCAATGCACCTGACGTCTCTTGACGCTCCTGCCAGCCAATTCATCTCCCTCCCCTGCCAGCGGAGCATGATGGGTCACACCAGCATCCGGCATCCCTCAACTTTCCACAAGATCACGACAGACAATCACAACCGAATTATCACTCAATCTCAATCATCTGCCGCATTGGCACAATCGGTTTCGCAGTGCGGCCTCTTCGCTACGCTTGATTTATTTTACGAACTAAAATAAACTTTTTACGAAGAAAAACTCCGGCCCGTTCCGCCCGATCTTGGGTATCACGGACCGGTTGGGAGGAAATCATGTATTTAGGAATTGACCTGGGCACGTCCGGGATCAAGCTGCTGGTCATGGACGAACGCCAGCAGATTGTGGCCACTGTCAACCAACCCCTTAGCGTTCAACGCCCCGATGTCGGCTGGAGCGAGCAGGATCCGGAAAGCTGGATCAACGCCACCGCCAAGGCGTTTGATGAGCTGGCCGCCAGCGCTCCGCAGGCGGTCAAGGACATCCGCGCCATTGGCCTCTCTGGCCAGATGCATGGCGCCACCATGCTCGATGAAGACGACAAGCCTGTCGCCCCCTGCATCCTGTGGAACGACACCCGTTCCCACAAGGAAGCCGCTGAGCTGGATGCCACCGAAGGGTTCCGCGCGCTGACGGGGAATATTGTCTTTCCCGGCTTTACCGCACCGAAACTGGCATGGATGCGCAACAACAAGCCGGATCTGTTCGGTCGCATCAAAAAGGTCTTGCTGCCCAAGGATTATCTCCGCCTCTGGCTTACCGGCGACTATGTGTCGGACTATTCCGACAGCGCTGGCACGGCATGGCTTGATGTTGGCAGCCGCACCTGGTCTGACCAGCTGCTTGCCGCAACCGGCCTTGATCAGTCCCACATGCCAGCCCTTGCCGAAAGTATTGAGAGCACTGGCAAGATTCGTCAGGCGCTGGTGGAACGCTGGGGCTTCTCTCCTGACACCATCGTGGCCGGAGGCGCCGGTGACAATGCGGCGTCAGCTCTGGCGACCGGCATCGTCGCCGAAGGCGATGCCTTCCTGTCGCTGGGCACCAGTGGCGTGATCTATGCTGCCACCAACAGCTACCGCCCGCTGCCAGACAGCGCCGTGCATACTTTCTGTCATTCGACAGCCAATCATTGGTGCCATATGGCGGTGATTCTGGCTGCCACCGATGCCCTCAACTGGTATGCCAAGCTGGTCGGCTCGGATGCTGCCACTCTGACCAAGGCACTGGGCAACGAGGTCCACGCACCCGGATCGACGCTTTTCTTCCCATATCTTGGTGGCGAGCGCACCCCGCATAACGACGCCAGCATTCGCGGTGGCTTCATCGGCCTTGCTCATCCGGATGATCGCGAAAGCCTCACCCGCACCGTTCTGGAAGGCATTTCCTACGCCTTCATGGATGGCATCAAGGCACTTGAAGCCGCAGGCACCCATCTTGACCGGCTGATTGCCGTCGGCGGTGGCTCCTCGTCGGACTATTGGCTCTCCCTGCTTGCCACGATTTTGGGCAAGCAGATTGATCGCCCTGCTGCCGGTGATTTCGGCGGCGCCTTCGGTGCTGCCCGCATGGGGCTGGTTGCCGATCTGAAATGTGATCCTGCGGAAGTTTGCACGATGCCCACCATCGACCAGAGCTTCTATCCAAACACTGCTTTGCAGCCTGCATTTGCGGACGCTTATGCCCGCTATGCCAATGCCTATCCATCTCTGAAGGATCTTTGATCATGACTGACTTTTTTGGCTCTCTCTCCAAAATCAAATATGAAGGCCCGGACAGCGACAATCCGCTTGCCTTCCATCACTATAATCCAGATGAAATGCTCATGGGCAAAAGCATGCGCGAGCACCTGCGCTTCGCCGTGGCCTACTGGCACAGCTTTGCATGGGAAGGCGGCGATCCGTTTGGTGGCCGCACCTTTGACCGGCCTTGGTATGGCGATGGCATGGATCGCGCCAAGCTGAAAGCCGATGTCGCCTTTGAATTGTTCGACATTCTCGACGCGCCCTTCTTCTGCTTCCACGATGCAGACGTACGCCCCGAGGGCAAGAACTTTGCCGAAAGCCTGTCGAACCTCAACGAGATCGTCGATTATTTCGAAGAGAAAATGGCAACCTCCAGCACCAAGCTGCTCTGGGGCACCGCCAACATGTTCTCCCATCGTCGCTTCATGTCCGGCGCTTCCACCAACCCGGACCCGGACGTCTTTGCCTACAGCGCAGCAACGGTCAAAAGCTGCATGGATGCCACCATGCGCCTTGGCGGTCAAAACTATGTGCTCTGGGGTGGCCGCGAAGGCTATGAAACCCTTCTCAACACCGATATCGGTCAGGAACTCGACCATATGGGCCGTTTCCTATCCATGGTTGTCGACTACAAGCACAAGATCGGCTTCAAGGGCACCATTCTGGTTGAGCCAAAACCACAGGAACCATCCAAGCATCAATATGACTATGATGCGGCCACCTGCATCGGCTTCCTGCGCAAATATGGCCTTGAAAACGAAGTCAAGCTCAACCTCGAACAGGGTCACGCGATCCTTGCTGGCCACAGCTTCGAGCATGAAATCGCCGTGGCCTGTGCAGACGGCATGCTTGGCTCTATCGACATGAACCGCAACGACTATCAGTCCGGCTGGGACACTGACCAGTTCCCGAACAATGTGCCGGAAGTAGCCCTTGCCTACTACCATATCCTCAAATCTGGCGGCTTCGTCAACGGCGGCACCAACTTTGACGCCAAACTGCGTCGCCAGTCCCTCGACGCCGAAGATCTGGTGGCCGGTCATATTGGCGGCATGGATATCTGCGCCCGCGGCCTGAAAGCTGCGGCTGCCATGCTCGAATATGGTGGTCTGGAAGACGCGCTCAAAGCCCGCTATGCCGGCTGGGAGCAGGAGGAGAACAAAGACATGCTGGCCAACGGCACCCTTGAAAGCATTTCCGAACGGGTGCTCAAGGACGACATCAATCCAGAGCCACGCTCTGGCCAGCAGGAAAAACTCGAAAACTGGGTCAACCGCTTCGTTTGATCCCTGTTCTACCTCCCCAACTCGCAAAGAGCGGCTCAGGCCGCTCTTTTTTCATGTGTTGCGCAAACAGGTTGAAAGGCGCTCTTTAGATCAATTCCAAGTAAAGGTGCGACATATGAGACCATGGTCGAAAGTCTTTAGAATATTCGTTCAAATTCCAACACCCAAAATCAAATAAAAATCTGAATCCAATTGCATTTTTCGCTCATATGTGCAGCCATTGATACATCGGATACTTTCATCCGCGGCCCGAACCAATCAAAAGAGGGCAAAATGCTGGATATCATCATGTGGGGCTGTGTCAGCTTGGCAGCCGCAAGCCTGCTGAAAACCATTATCCCATTGCAACTGGACGAGAGAGCGTTGCTCTATTATCTCAGGACCGACCCGAAAGCCCAGAAATGGGTCTATCGCTTCGGCGAAAAAAAGGCAGCCGCCCTGTCGCGCCAAATCTTCATGCCGCTTTGCATTGTCACCTCAGTTGCAATCATCGCCTACAGCCTGTGGCTGGTTGCCCTTGCCATGACCACCGGGACCTGAGCATATTCGAGATCAACCCCAGACCTGATCATCCACCCGCCAGACCAGTCCCCTTGGACACAAAAAGGGGAGCGGCGAACCACTCCCCCCTATTTAAGAGCAAGCAATATGCTCCTGGGAGATAAATTGGGGAGGCTGGATAGGCATTAATCCCGCCGCAGCGTCTGCCCCTCCGCATCAAAGAAATGCAGTTTATCAGGATCAAAGGCCAAACCGACCTTGTCGCCAGATCTGACCGGCGTATTCCCGTCTACCCGCAAGCCCACGGCGCCGAGCGGGCCACAATCAACCAGCAAATGGGTGTCAGCGCCGAGATATTCGACAATATCAACCACCCCGTCGCATTGCCCCTGCCCGACTTCGTTCAAGGCAATGGCTTCAGGCCGCACGCCCAGATAGACCGCTGTCCCTTGCTGGGTCTGAATACCACCTCTGCCACCTTCAAGCTGATAGCGATCACCATCTGTCTGGCAAGGCATGATATTCATTTTCGGCGACCCAATGAACTGGGCGACAAACAGATTGTCCGGTCGCTCATAAAGCGTGCGCGGCGTGCCGACCTGCTCAATGATGCCATCGCGCAACACGACAATTCTGTCGGCCAGCGTCATGGCTTCCACCTGATCATGGGTCACATAGATCATCGTGGTGGCAAGCTCGCGATGCAGCTTGGCAATCTCATAGCGCATCTCCACCCGCAAGGCCGCATCAAGGTTCGATAAAGGCTCGTCAAACAGGAAGGCGGTGGGATTACGAACAATCGAGCGACCAATCGCCACCCTCTGCCGCTGACCGCCTGACAATTCCTTGGGACGGCGATCAAGATAAGCATCAAGCTTCAGCGCCTTGGCAGCGTCTGAAACCTTGGCATGGATTTCCGAGGCTGGCGCACCTGCGGTCTTCAGGCCAAAGCCCATATTGTCTCGCACATTCATATGCGGATAGAGCGCATAGGACTGGAACACCATCGCCAACCCTCGCTCGGCGGGTGGTTTGGCGGTGACATCGTTGCCCTCAATCAGGATTTCCCCGCGAGAACATTCCTCAAGACCCGCAATGGTCCTGAGCAAGGTGGACTTGCCACAGCCCGATGGGCCGACAAAAATGATGAATTCCCCTTCTTCGATATCGAGATCCACCCCTTTGATGACCTGCAGATCGCCAAACCACTTCTCGACACCATTCAGCTTGATGGATGACATTTCACGCCTCCTTTGGATCTTTGGACACCCACGCGAGCCAGCTGGCTGCTGTCCAGGTAAAGACGCCCCCACCCGCAGGCGTGCCATCTTCCGGATCGAAATATTCAGCAAAGCCACCGCCTTCGATCAACCGTGCGCAATCGGAGCGAATCCGCTCAGCTTCCGATCTGTAGCCTGCATTCTCAAGCCCGATGCCAATCAGTGTATTGACGATCACCCAGACCGGGCCGCGCCAATAGCGTTTCGGATTATAATCAGGGCTGGCCGGATCAAGGCTCGCCACCGCATGCGGCGAGGCATTCAGAAACCGCTCCAGATGCGGCAGCATGCGCTTGTCATCAATCCCTGCATACCAGCATAGAAACGCCGCCGAGGTGACATTGCCCGCAAACAGACCAGTGCGCAGATCCTTGGCATCATAGCAGTCGATCTCTTCGTTCCAGAGGCTCTTCACCCCCTCTTCGAGCGCCGCAATCCAAGTGTCAATTTGTGACACGTCACGGCCCAGCTGCTCACCCATCCACTTCAAATCGCGGTTTGCCCGCAACAGCGTGAAAGTGAGGGTCGGGTCCGCCACACGGAACAGACCGTCTTCCAAAATCCGCTGCTCGTCCCAATGATTGTCCCGGGCAAAATAGAGGATCGCCAGATAGACATCATAGTCCCGCTTGGTCGGGCGCATCTCCGGATTGACGTGGGAGGTGTCTCGTCTTGTATAGTCGCCAACACCACTGGCATCGACATTGGCCATCGCCGCATCCCAGTCGGCAGCATTGTCGCGGCCCGATTCCCACGGATGGGTCACGCAAATCGCCCCGCTTTCCGCACGATGCCGCATGAACCAGCCATGCCAGGCGACAAATTTGTCAAACAATCCCTCAAGCTTCTCTTTGCCAAACGCTTCGTCCTTTTCAAACAAAGCCCGCGTGAAGGTCGCCGCCACAGGTGGCTGGCTGATGCCCGAAGAAGCGATAGGATTGCCAGAACAGCCTTGCGTGCCCCAGACATCGGGTCCGGGGAAATAGCCATCATCCTTCTGGTGGAACAGAATATGCGGCACCATGCCATTCTGCCATTGGCCGGAGAAAAGCGTCTCGATTTCCAGCCACGCGCGCGGCAGATCGAATTCGGCAAAGCCATAGGCCGCAAAGGCACTGTCCCAGTTCCACTGATAAGGGTACAGGCCCTCGGTTGGAACCGTATAGCCACCGCGATCATTGCCACGCAGAATAGCAATGGCCTGATCGGAGAGGGAAAGTGTCGTCATCATCTTATCCTTTAACAGAGCCTGCGGTCAGGCCTTTGGTCATAAAGCGTTCAAGGCCTAGAAACAGCACCATGATGGGGAGCGTGGCAATCACCGCACCCGCCATCAGATGCTGGCGCGGGACTTCTGACGAATTGAGCATCGAAACGCCCCGTGTCAGGGTGAATTTGGATGGGTCGTCAAGCAGCATGAAGGCAAGCAGAAACTCGTTCCAGGCGATCATGAAGACATAAAGCGACACCGAAGCGAGGGCCGGCAGCGACAAAGGCAAGGTGATTTTGAGGATCACCCCAAGCCGGCTGAGGCCATCCATCAGTCCTGCTTCCTCCACCTCAGCCGGCAAGCCGCGGAAATAACCCTGCAGCATATAAAGCGCCACCGGAATGGTCGTAACCGGATAGATCAGCAACAGCCCGAACAGCGAGTTGCGTAGACCGAACATCGAGAAGCCCACATAGATCGGCAACGCCAACACAATCATCGGCACCATATAGATCAGCAGGATCGACCGGGACATGATCGCCTGCCCCTTGAAGCGCAACCGCGCGACCGCATAGGCCCCCGGAACACTGAACAGAAGGGTCACCAGCACCGTCATGACCGAGACCAGCATCGAGGTTGCCAGATATCCGGCGAAATTATAGTCGGTGAACAATTCCGAATAAGAGCGGAACAGACCCCAGCCCTTGTCCCATTCGATGGAAAAATCGAGCGGGTTGAGCAGCAAAGCCTGCTGACCCTTGAGCGACGTCATCACCATCACATAGAAGGGCACAATCACAATCGCGGTGAAGAAAACATAGCCAAAGCCAGTGAGGAAACGAATGATTGCATCCTCGAATTGATGCCGATTGAGCGCGGCCGCTGGCAGATGCCCCAGCATGACCCGAAGCGGCAGATATAGCCCGCCGGCCAGCGCTAGCAGGCCCAATCCTTGCGCCACAGGGTTCTGGTCAAGCGGAACGGCAAAGGGCTGCATCAGGCTCGTTGCCAGAATGACAATCACACTGAGTCCCACGCCCAGCAGGCGAGACCCCACATAAAGGGCAATGCCGCCAATCACCACCCCCTGTAGCAGGGACACCAGCCAGATCGGACGCACCGGCAGACCGGTGGAGAAGGCAAGCAAAATGGTCAGGCAGACAATGATGGTGATGCTCCACAAAGCGCCCAGCACCGGAGCAACAAATAATCCGTGTTTCATAGTCCTTCCTCCCGGCTCATGAAACGGAAGAAGAAGAAGGAGAAGGCCAACAGACAGGCAAAGATCACCACGGCGACAGCAGCACCCGCGCCGATATTGGAAACCGCAAAGGCCTGTTCATAGACATTCACCGTCAGGGTTCGCGTCCCCGCATTGCCGCCCGTCAGCAGGAAGATGTCGTCGAACTTGTTGAACGTCCAGATGAAACGCAGCAGGAACAGAACCGACAGGATTCCCATCAATTGCGGCAGTGAGAGATAGTAGAATTTCTGAAAGGGCGAGGCCCCGTCCATATCTGCGGCCTCATACATATCCGTGTCGATTGACTGCATCCGCGCAAGAATGAACAGGAAAGACAGCGGGAAATAGCGCCAGATCTCGAAAATCGTGACTGAGATCAGTGCCAGAGGCCGGTCGCCAAAGAAGTTGATCGGCGCGGAAATCAGCTCCATCTGCACCAAAAGCGCATTGAAGGAACCAGAGAAGGGATCGAGCAGGGTTACCCAGGTGAAGGCCACCGCAATCACCGGAGCCACATAGGGAAACAGGAACAGACCGCGCAGGATCCCCTGCCCCTGAAAGCTCTTGTTGAGAATGAGCGCCGCCATCATGCCGACGACCAACGCGCCCACGGTGCCAACCACCGTATAGAAGATGGTCACCCAGAGCACTTCGAGAAACTCGCTACTGTCAAAGACGGCTCGGAAATTCTCGAAGGTGAAATCAAGGCTGAACAGGTCCGATGAGGCATCCCCCCTCATCACCGGCTCACTATTGCGAATATTGACGCCACTATCCAGGAATGCCTGCTCGGCAATCACCTCGATCTGAAGCTTCTCGCGATAGCCCGGCGCCCAGTCTCCGAAATCGCAGCTCAGTTGCCCCGCCGCAATGGCGCAGCGCTTGTCGAGCGCCACAGGCGTCAACCCATCAGGCCAGACATCGACCAGACTGACTTTGGCAATCGGCTTTTCTTGCGACGAATTTTTCAAACGATATTCAACCAAAGCCGTGTCGCCAGCCGCTTTGGGCTTGCCCTTCAGGCGCTCATAGACATCGGGCGCAGTGGGACGCAAATCACCCAGATTGATCGGCTTGGCACTGATCCAGAAAATCGCCAGCAGCGGCAGGATGATCACCAGTGCCACGCTGATCAGCGTCGGCAGCAACAACCCCCAGGCAAGGCGTGCTTCGCGCTTGGCCAGCGCTCCGGCTCCCGGAGGCTTAAGCGTGGGATTGGGTAAAAGGTCCTGCGTCCGGCGTCCGCTGGGACCGGCTTGTGGTTCGGACATCGACATGAAAATGAGCTCCATTGTCACGCCGGGCAGACCGCGCCGCCCGGCATGGAAGGATCAGGATGATGCTGGCTTACTTGATTTTGGCCAGCTCTTCATTCAACGCTGCCACCGCTTCGTCAGCCGAGATGGCATCATCGGTGAATTTGCGAACGATCTGATTGAAGACCTGAGAGTTGATCATCTTGGAAGCCAGCGCCAACTGACCATCCTTGACACCCCAACGCTGGGCCACATCAAGTCCACCGACGATTTCGCCGATCATTTCAGCAGGATAAAGATCAGCAAGTGGTTTCTTGCGATCCACACCAACAGGCAGCTTGGACCATGCATCGACGAATTTGGTCGCATTCTCCGCATCGCCACGGCGGACCGGGAATTTGCCTTCCGGTGCAATGGCAAGGGTCTGCGTGTACCCTTCATTCATGGAATATTCCACGAACTTTTCAGCCGCTTCGATATCTGCATCAGACGTGATGCCGAAATAGCGGATATCACCCCATGCAGCGCCGCCCGGATTGGAAGGACCAGAGAAATTAGTGACAATACCGGTTTTGGAAGCAAGTTCCGGGCTGGTCGGATCATCGTTGATGGTCGGCGGAGCGGAATCACGCAGACCTGCCAATTCGTCAAGAATGAATGGCGACCAGATGATCATCGCAGCCTTGCCCGCAAAATAGAGCTCACGGGACTGTTTCCAGTAAAGTTCACCCGGAGGAGAAGCCTTCACGATACTCTTGTAGAATTCGAGCACTTCCTTGGTCTTCTTGGGATCAAGAGCCTTGAAGCCATTGGCATCCACTGGCGACACGCCATTGGCAAGGAACACATGCTCAAGCACCTGGCTCATGAAGTTCTCGTCCACTTTGGTGGCGGCCACGAACCCATACATTTCCGGCGGATTGTGCAAAGCCTTCAATGCGGCTTCCACATCCGCATAGGTCGATGGGGCTTTGAGGCCCTTGGCATCAAACAGATCCTTGCGATAGACAATCATCTGTGTCCAGCCATCCACCGGCACAGAAGCATAGCCATTTTCCGTTGCCGCCATGGAGAGCGCACCCGATGCATAGGTATCCTTGCCAAGATTGTCTATGACTTCGGTCGCAGCATCGGCATCCAGAATGCCCGCTTCCACCCAAGGCAGCGCATATTGTAGTGGATGGTAGATAACATCAGGCAGATCGCCCGCTGCAAACGCAGCCGTAGCGCGGGTGCCAAGATCTTTTTCCGTCACCGGAATAACCTCCACCTTGATGCCGGTTTTGGCTTCAAAGGCTTTGGCCATTTCCTGTTGTTTGGCAAGACGTGGGGTCTGTTCTTCCGTGGTCCAGAAGCGGATGCCATCGGCAGACGCCGTGACCATGGAGAAGCCCAGCGCCAGAGCGGACCCGAGCAGCAGGCCTGTCAGCTTTTTGCTGTTGGTAGAAAATTGCATTGTCGAACCTCCCAATTCAACGTTTGAAGTGTCAGTGTCTGGATCTGATGCCACCTGAAGAAGAGATCTGTCAGATGCACCAGACCGTGTAGGAAAGTGGAATGCCAAACAACCGAACGCACCGGATGCAAGGCAAACAACCAATCAAGAAGAGACCGGCGGGCCGTCAGAGGCTCGCTCGATCAATTTTGCTTCGCCCAGTTGGCGGAGAGTCTCAGGCGCAGCCCCTCGAATGCGCTTGATCAACAAATCGGCAAGGCGTTTGCCTGCCTCGCAATTGTCGACGGAAAAGCTGGTCAGAGGGGGTGACGCGAATTCACCTTCGGAAATACCGTCATAGGCCATCACCGACAGGTCCCGTCCGATGTCCAGACTGGCCGCCTTGGCAGCCTGATAAAGCCCAAGAGCGGCAAGATCGACCGCACAAATGACAGCTGTCGGTCGCGTGGGCTGGGAAAGAAGGGCAATGCCCTCGCGCAGACCATCTTCCTTGGTCACCGCGTTCGAGCGCATCAGCGATCGATCAACAGGCAGGCCAACCTTTTCCAGGCCCGCCAGATAGCCCTGAAGCCGCAACCGCGCATACATGTAATAGTCAAGGCCGTTGATGAAACCGATCCGTCGATGGCCAAGCCCATAAAGCCGCTCTACGGCCTGCTCCATCGCCAATTCACCGCGAATGTCAAACCAGCCGCAGCCGTCATCATCCCCGGTCCGGCCAAACATGATAAAGGGAATGTCGTGGGCCCGCAGATAATCGATCCGCGGATCATGCTCACGGGTACGTGGCAGAATGAAACCATCCACCTTGCGCTCACCACTCAGCCGCTCGATCGTCTCCAGCACGGCTTCGGAATTTTGCGCAGTCGCCACAGTCAGGGTCCAGTTTTCCTCACTGGCCCGCTGCGAAATACCATCAATGAAATTGGCAAGGAAAGGACGGTGACTGCCATGGCCACCCACATTGAGCACCATGCCCAGCGACCGGATCAGTCCGGTGCGGATGGCCTGCGCCTGTGCCAGTGGCTTATAGCCCAACTGAGCGGCGGCCTTGGAGACCCGCAATCGGGTCAGCTCGGCAATGTCACCATAGCCATTCAGCGCGCGCGACACCGTGCTCTTTGACATACCCAGGTGATCGGCAACGTCATTGATCGTCGCGCGTTGCTTGCGCGCTCGACGCATGCCGTCTCGTCCATGATCACTTTGGATGTCTTTAAACTTGTTCACGATGTCCTCCCACATAAATGCTGAGTTACGAAACCGGTTTCGGCAACAGGGAGAGTCTAAAAAATAAGAGCTTTCGTCCAGTCCTTTTCAAATGTGTCGATAATTTACGAAATCGGTTTCTGAACCGGTTTACCCCTTCATGCCTGCGACAATTTGTAAAAAAATATTGGAAATCAGCTTTTTACGACACACTTTTCAGCCGTCATTCCAGCTCGACCCAATGCAAGCAGACCGTGTTTTTCCCTCTGTCACAAAACCATGTTAGCCTGTGGACTTTGTGACAATTCAGACAGATAAGCCACGGTGGAATTTGATGTAGAGCGCACCATTGAAACGCTTTTGTCAAAACAGGCTCGCTCAAAAGTCATCGCGCTTCACGCGACAAAATCGCTCACGTCGGCACGTTCTGTTGATAAATTGATAATTGATCATATATATCAATCTACACTCAATCAGCCCAACCGCTCCGCACCTGTTTGATCAAATGCGCTGCTTAAAGATGTGACAGAAATGAAAATTCTTCTTCCCCCTGCTCTGGCTGTCCTGTTGACCATAGCCGCTCTTGCCCTCTTGGCGCTCCCGTTACCAGCGGGCTTTCAAATTGCCCCCCTGTGGTTTGCCTGGCCCGCAGCAGCACTGCTCATTGCCTCAGGCTTGATCATTGCGCTGGCTGGCAAATTGCAATTTCGGTACAATGACAGCGAAGTCCATCCCTTTCGCACCCCGCGCAATCTGGTGACCAGCGGCCTCTTTCGCTTCAGCCGCAACCCGATGTATCTGGGTTTCCTGCTGCATTTGCTCGGTGTCGCCTTGCTGGTCAATCTCTGGCCCGCTTTGCTGGCACCGCTGGCTTTCTTTGCCGTCGCCAACCTTTATTACATCCCGTATGAGGAACGCGCCGCGATTGACAGCTTTGGTGACGCCTACATCACCTATTGCAACAATGTCAGGAGATGGATCTGATGGCACGCCCTCGCATTGACGCTGACCGCGTCAAGGAGCAGATCATCGACATTGCCCGTGAGCTGGTCATCGAGTCCGGTGGCAAGCGTCTTGTTCTCTCCGACATTGCGGACAGGATGGGCGTGTCCCAGCCCTATATCTATACCCATTTCAAAAACAAGCAGGCCTTGTTCGCTGTTTTGGCCGAACGCTGGTTTGCCGAACTGGAAGAAGCGGGCCGTGCGGTCTGCGCCACCCAGCGGGCATGGCAATGCAAGCTGCGCGACCTGATCCAGACCTTCCTGTCCATCAAGAAGGCGGAATATGAAAAAGACCCTGCTTTGTTCGTCGCCTGTCTGGAACTTGCTGCACCGCATCGGGAGATTATCGAGCGCCACATCGACAGCCTGCACGGTTTGGTGCGCGATATCCTGGCCGAGATCGTCCCGCCTGCCCAGCTTGATACCATGGCTTATATGGTGCTCGACGCGACATCCGCCTTTCGCGTGCCCTACGAGATCGCCCGCGCTCCATCCCGCGCCACACCGGAACGGGCCGAAGAGGTGATTGCAGCTCTGATCCATTATCTCGAAAGCTGTTTCGCAGAAGATCTAGCGCCAAGCGACCTTTTGTCAGATCCCACCAATCCCGCACAAGCTGACGAGCAACAGACTGCCAGCCAGTCAAGTCAGACGCAGGAGACAGATTTCCTTCCCCTCTGAACAACAATGCGTCACCCCCATGCCTGCTTAATGAAAATCCCTGCTCGGAAACAACTTCTTGGCCTGTTCACGCGGATGCCGTGCCCGCGCCACGCTGCGCGAAGCCCCACGCGCCAACGCTTTTGATGGCTTGACCCTCGGGGCTTCATCGGCCTGAGGATTGGTGATGCCCACCGCGTCATCAAGCGGATGCCCAAGCTCGGACAGACGATGGGACAAATCCTCCACCCGCTCGGCAATCAAATGGACGACAATCCCCTCTTTCTGCAAACTGCCATGCACCCGCAACAACCGCCCAGCAATCACCGCCCGGCGAAAGGCTTTGTAGATTTTCGGCCAGACCACCACATTCGACACCCCTGTTTCATCCTCAAGCGTCACGAAAATCACCCCTGACGCCGTCCCTGGCCGCTGCCGTGTCACCACAAGCCCACAAACACTGACCCTCTTGTGCTGGCATGTCAGCAAATCCCCGTGGCAGGTCAGATCCGGCATCGAAGGCCGCAGCAATTCCATTGGATGAGCCCTCAGCGACAGCCGCGTGGCGACATAATCCTCCACCACTTCCTCCCCCAGATGCATCGAGGGCAACTGAACCTTCGGCTCGGATATGCATTCCCCGTCAATCGGATCATTGAACAAAGGCAACGGCTTGAGACCGGACAAGGCCTTCACCTGCCAGAGCGCTTCGCGCCGATCCATTTCCATACTGACAAAGGCATCGGCTTCCGCCAGCCGCTCCAGAGCCGCCGAGGACAGGCCCGCCCGTTGCCAGAGGCTTTGCGGGTCGGGATAGCCATTGCCCCGTGCGGCCTCAACCCACGAAGCATCTTCCTTCGAGAAGCCCTTGATCTGCCGAAAGCCCAGCCGCAAGGCCCATGCCCCGTCGCCGCGCCGCTCCAGCGCATTGTCCCAGCCGCTGTGATTGACGCAAATGGGCCGCACCTCGATGCCATGCTCCCGCGCATCGCGCACAATCTGGGCAGGCGCATAAAACCCCATTGGCTGGGAATTGAGCAAGGCACAGGCAAAGATCGCCGGATGATGGCATTTCAGCCATGCCGACACATAGGCCAGCATGGCAAAGGCCGCCGCATGGCTTTCGGGAAAGCCATATTCCCCAAAGCCCTCGATCTGGGAAAAGCACCGCTCGGCAAACTCTCGGTCATAGCCACGCGCCATCATCCCCGCCATGAAGCGCTCTCGGAAGGTATGGATGGTGCCCATCCGTCGGAAGGTCGCCAGCGAGCGCCGCAACCGGTCCGCCTCCTCCGGCGAGAAGCCCGCCGCCACAATGGCTATTTGCATGGCCTGTTCCTGAAACAACGGCACGCCGAGAGTCTTGCCCAGCACCTCCTCCAACTCCGCAGACGGATAATGCACCGGCTCGCGCCCCTGCCGCCGATTGATATAGGGATGCACCATCCCCCCCTGAATCGGCCCGGGCCGGACAATCGCCACCTCGATCACCAGATCATAGAACCGGCGCGGTCGCATGCGGGGCAGGAAATTCATCTGCGCCCGACTTTCCACCTGAAACACCCCCACCGCATCGGCCACACACAGCATGTCATAGGTGGCCTGGTCTTCCTGCGGCACGGTGCCAATGACAAAATCCAGCCCCTCATGGCTGCGCAACATATCAAAGCTCTTGCGAATGCAGGTCAGCATGCCAAGGCTCAGAATATCCACTTTGAGAATGCCCAGCGCATCAATATCATCCTTGTCCCACTCGATGATGGTGCGATCTTCCATCGCCGCATTCTCGATCGGACAGAGATCATCCAGTCGCCCCTTGGTTATGATGAAACCACCCACATGCTGGGACAGATGGCGCGGAAAGCCGACAATCTCGGCGATCAGCCGCAAAGTCTGCACCAACCGTCGGTCCCCCGGTTCCAGTCCCAATTCCCGCATGCGCTCCAGATCCACCCCCTCATTTGACCAACCCCAGATCTGGCCTGACAAAGCCGACGTCACATCCTGCGACAGCCCCATCACCTTGCCCACCTCACGGATCGCCGAACGGGAGCGGAAATGAATGACGGTGGCGCAAAGCCCTGCCCGATGGCGGCCATATTTCTGATAAATATGCTGGATCACCTCCTCGCGCCGCTCATGCTCGAAATCGACATCGATGTCCGGTGGCTCACCGCGATGTTCCGAGACGAACCGCTCAAACACCATGGTGATGGTTTCCGGTGCCACATCGGTGATGCCCAACGCATAGCAGAGAATGGAATTGGCTGCAGACCCTCGCCCCTGACACAGAATGTCCTGTTCCTTGGCAAAGGCGACAATGTCATGCACCGTCAGGAAATAGGCAGCAAAGCCGAGTTTATTTACCAATGCCAGCTCCTTGTCGGCCAGCATTTGCGATTGCTCCGGCACCCCTTGCGGATAACGACGCGCAAGACCAAGCCGGGTCAAGCGTTCAAGCCGCGCCTGCGGCCCTTCATCGCCCGCGATCTCATCAGGATATTGATAGCTCAAGTCGCTGAGGCAAAAATTGCACCGCCGGGCAATCTCATTGGCCCGCCTCAGCGCCGCCGGATGCCGCCGATAAAGCCGCACCATGTCCGCCGCCCCCTTGAGCCGCCGCTCGGCATTGGGCAAGGCGCGAGACCCGATTTCATCGATAGTGATATGCTCGCGCATACAGGTCAGCACATCGGCCAACTGCCGCCTTTTGCCGTGATGCATCAACACATCCCCCACCGCCACCATCGGCGCGGCCAGCCGATAGGCCAGAGCAGAGCAGGCATCAAAATAGAGCTGGTCCGAGCCATTATAGGCAGGCGCAGCACCTAAAAAGACCGAACCGGGAAAGCGCTGCACCGCCGCCCTGATATGCGCCACCACATCCCCGTGGCCAAGCCCCTGCTGCGGCAAGGCAATCAACATCATGCCCGAACAACCTTCCAGCATATCCCCATGCCGCAGGAGGCAATCGCCCTTGCCCGCCCGTCTCTTGCCAAGGGTCAGCAAGCGCGTCAGCCGCTCATAGGCCGCGCGATCCGTCGGCAGCGCCACCCAGTCAAGACTGCTATCCTCAAGCACCAGTCGCGCGCCCACAATCAGGCGCGGCAGCGTCCCCCCTTCGGGGCGGGCCAAGGGCTGCTCGTATGGATTGTCCAGCATTTCGCGACTAGACGGGTTGATCCGCTGGCTTGAACGCACCTTGATCGCCTCATCGCTTTCACGCTGCAATTCCTTCAGGGCCGAGAAGGCCCGCACCACACCCGCCAACGAATTGCGGTCGGTGATGGCAATCGCCTCCAGGCCCAATTCCGCCGCCCGCGTCACCAATTCCTCCGGATGCGAGGCACCCTTGAGAAAGGTGAAGTTGGACATTACGCAAAGCTCGGAATAAAGCTGTGGCCGCATTCGCTCCAAGTGCTGCGCCGAAACCGCACCGGGCTGTGGCCCGGGATGCGGACCGCGTGCGGGGGTTCCTTGAGCGGACATGGTCCTGTCGTTGCCTGCGGCCTTATCATCGGCCATGTCATAAGAGTGGCTCATGCAAATTCCCCTTGTACGAACCAGCTCGACAAATGGGACAGGCGATTCTGTGGCGTATGAAACAGCCACAACCGCCAGCCCTGACGGGTTTCAACCCACCAATAATCTCTAAGGCCCGACCGCCAGAGCGGGTCTTCCCACCACCATTCCGGCGCAATCCGCTCCGGCCCACGGGCGCGGCTTACGGCCAACTGCATCCGCCGCCAGCGAAAATGGGCCGGTGGCTCCCGCCGTGTGCAGTCCACCTCCGAAGAAAGCGGTAAGACAATCGGTTCGGGTGGGAAGAGCCGCACCGGACGCGGCAAACCAGACACAGGGCCACCTTCCGCTCCCGCTTTTGGCCATATCTCCACAGCCTCGCTCCAGGCCGCAGGCTGCAGCGAAAAGCTGCGCTCCGGCACATGGCTGTCGGCTGGCAGGAAGCGCAGCACATTTTCCAGCCCGATTCGACTGCCAAGGCGGGTGATCAAATCATCCAGCGGCTGGGAGGCCACCTTGTTCTTCGCCCCTCCCCCCATCTGTGAGGCGATCCCGGCAGGCACCATCTGCTCGGCCCCCATTGGCTCGACGGCCACCGCCTCCAGCCGCACCATATCGATGCCAAAGCCCGCATCCACCTCGCCGACCCCGCGCTCGAACAAGGGCAGAATACGGTCGGCTTCCCGCATCGGGCGTGCAAGGCGCAATTCCACCTGACTGGCGGCCTGATCCAGCCGCCGCATGGTCAATTGCAACACCCGCGCGCCAGCGCCGCGCTGTTCCAGCTTGTCGCAAAGCCGATCCAGCAATTTCCCCGCCACCGCCATGACATCCTCGGTCAGGCCAATCGGCTCGGGCAGGCTCATCCGCACCCCATAATGGGTCGGCTCCGACAGGGGCGAAATCGCCTCCTCCCGATTCCCCAACGCCTGATCAAGCCGCATCAACGGCTCAAGACCAAAGCGCCGGGTCAGTGTGGCGCGCGGCAGGGCATAAAGCTCCTCGATGCTGCGAACCCCAAGCCGCAACAGCCCGGTCACCACCTTGTCCTCAAGTCGCAAGGCCGCCACAGGCAGCCTTCCGAGCGCCGACAAGCTTTTGCCCGGTGCCACCAGCCGCTCACAGAGGGATTTCTCATGCCCATAATGGGCCATGGCCCATGCCCCGCCGCGTGTCTCCGCCAGCCCCATTTGCACCGACAGGCCCGCATGATCCAGCCGCTCCTCAAGCCGCTCGAGCAAGGCCAGCTCGCCACCGAACAAATGCGTCGAGCCAGTGACATCCATCACCAGCCCATCCTCGCCCTCCAGCCCGACCCAGGGGCAATAACGTCCCGCCCAACGGGCCAGCAAAAGGAGAAACTGATGATCGGCTTCCTGATCCGCAGGCATGGTCTGCACGGTGGGACACAAAGCGCGCGCATCGGCCAGCGCCATGCCCCGCTCCAACCCCTCCCGCTCGGCCAGCCCATTGAGGCAATAAAGGCGCTCGGTATTATTCTGCTGCCACGTGAGCGCAAAAGGCATCATCCCCGGTTGGCGCCGCATGATGCGGTCGCTCGCCAGCCTCGGAAACCACAATGACACGACGCGTCTCTGCATCCCAGATGATATCCCAATATCCCAATGTTCCTGATTTGTTCTTTATAATCTGCCAACGTTGAAGAGTCGAGTCACCAGACCGCGTAGCAGGAGACGACACCGTTTCATCCGCAGGAGCCTGCCGAAAAAGCGGTGCACAATGCCAGCGGCTCTCCGCTGCATTTGTCCCCATCCCCTCGCCGATCAGCACGATGCCCGTGGCCCGTCCCTCTTCGGCGGCCAATTGCAGTCGTCGACCAGCGGTGAAGGAAACCGGCTGTGCCATTTCCACCACCACAGCGGCCACCGCACCGGAGCGCAAGGCCTCTTCGGCACAAGCCTGCATTGACTTGTGATCGGCCACCCGCACCAGCAACAGATGCTCCGGATCACAAAAGGCAGCCAGCCCTTGCGGATTGAGCTGTTCATTGCGCCAGCCTTCGGTCAGCCACAGGATGGCGCGTGCCTGATGCCCTCCACCCTGACTGCCACTGCGGTGGGGTCCACGGGGCGCTCTGCGACTTGCAAGACCGGCAGAGATCGCCGCAAAGACCACACCCCCATGGCCGACCACTTCATGCACCCGGCCATTTTTCAGCGGAAAGACATCGGCCAAAGAGTGTGAAAAAGACTGAGACATGGGGAAATCCTCCTTGATGAGCGCCAGACAATGGATCAGACAATGGATCAGCGAAAACATCACTGACGCAAGATAAAAAAGAACATAAAGAGAACATATCACAAGAAGTCAATCCTGTCAGCTCCTTAGGCTGTCGTAATTATTTTGCATTTCGAAAAATATACTCATGCATTTAATGCATAGGTGCGTCGCGCGATCATCTCTTCCCAAAATTCAGAAAAATGGCAGAATACAGCCAACAACACAGAGCAAATACAATAAAAAACCACAGCATCCGACGTGATCAGCCGCGAATTTAGACACACAATCTGGCAACAAGATCAAACAGGATGCAGCCAAATCGGGTCAAGGCAGGCTCGAGATAGCATCATGAGGTAAGCCATGTTCAACAAAACCAGCACGCCCCTTTCTTTCGCCCTCAACATCTTCAAAAATGTGGGCAAATCCGAGCCACGCGTTCATCCGGATCGCCGCGACTGGGAATCCATGACCTTCTATCGCCGCGGCGAAGAGTAATTGTCTGACCGCAAGACTGGCAGAAATCTGGGAATCGAGTGAAAATCAGGGACTGGCAATGCCTGATCAAAGGTATAACTTTCCCGGTTAAGACGAAAGTATTAAAGTTGCTTTCGTAAGTGAGCCAACGAAGCCTCTTCCCAGAGGCACCGTCATCTGCGACGGGGGGCCGCCGACCTGCATGCTGCCTCTCCCCGATAATGCATGCAATCGGACCCGCCCGGATGACCCTCATGCCCTGCACCCGATCCCTTGGGCGCAGGGCATTATTTTTTGTGCCACGCACAACAATTCACCCATAAACTCTGGCCCTTTGCTGCGGTCACTTCTATAGTCTGCTCGAATTTGGTGACAGTGAACCGCGCCTGAAGGGAGAGCAGAATGGCAGAGCAGCAGACGGACATCCAAGCCTTGAGAGATCTGGCTCTGAAGCTATTTCAAGTGGGTGTGGAGGCGGCCAATCCGGCTCATGGTCTGGCCCGCACCTTTGAAAAGCACCCTCTGCTCCCGCTTGAAAAAGGCCGTTATCTGATCATTGCCCTTGGCAAGGCCGCCAATGCCATGGCGGAAACCTGCCTCAAGGGCCTGCCCGATGGCACGCCTTCAAAAGCTCTGGTGGTCACCAATTATGAAAATGCCAGACCGATCGAGGGCGCAACCTGCTTTGCTGCCGCTCATCCAGTCCCCGACGAGCATGGTCTTGCGGCAGGCCAAGCCATCATCGCTCTGCTTGAAGGTGCAACGGCTGAAGATCAGGTGATTGTGCTGATCAGCGGCGGCGGTTCCGCCCTTGTCCCTGCCCCGATTGACGGGGTCAGCCTTGAGGACAAAATCGCTGTCAATAAGCTGCTGTTGGCCAATGGCTATGCCATCCATGAAATGAATCTCGTCCGCCAGACCCTGTCGCAGCTCAAAGGCGGCGGCCTTAGCCAACTGGCCCACCCGGCCAAGGTGCAAAGCTATATTCTCTCCGACGTGGTCGGTGATGATCTGAGCACCATAGCCTCTGGCCCGACCAGCCCTCCGCTGGGAACTGCCAAAGATTCCTTGGCCCTGTTTGCAGACAAGGGCCTGCTTGATGCCCTGCCTGCCGCCGTGCGCGCAGCGCTGGAAGCCAAGGCAAGCCAGCAGGAAGACAGCGCACCAGCCGATCTGTCCAACAGCACCAACAGCCTGATTGGCTCAAACGCAATCAGTCTAGACGCCATTCTCCAAGCCCTGCCAGCGGGCTGGCGCGGCATCATCGTTGATGATTTGCTTGAAGGCGATGTGGAAGAGGTCGCCCCAATGCTCCGCAACGCGGCAACCGAAGCCCCAACGGGCCACAAGACCGCCTATATCTGGGGCGGAGAAACCACTGTCACCCTCAAAGGCGATGGCAAGGGTGGCCGCAATCAGGAACTGGCCGCCCGCTTTGCAATGGCCGCAGAGGCCGAACCGATCACGGGGCGCTGGGTGTTCCTGTCCGGTGGGACCGATGGCCGCGATGGTCCAACCGACAGTGCCGGAGGATTGGTCGACCAGGACAGCCTTGCAAGAATGCGGCAGGAAGGCGCCGACCCGGCAGCCTTACTCGCCAACAATGACAGCTACAAAGCGTTGAAAGCCTCCCGCGATCATATCGAGATCGGCGCGACCGGCACCAATGTTGCTGACATCCAGATCTGTCTCATCGACCGCAGCTAACGGAGCCGAGAGACAAGACAATGACCAGCAATCAAGCCAACCCGTTCGAAATCTTTGTTGATGCGGATGCCTGCCCGGTAAAGGAAGAGATCTACAAGGTCGCCGAGCGCCATCAGGTGCCCGTAACGCTGGTGGCGAACACCTTCATGCGCATCCCCCGCGACCAGCCGGTCACCTTCATCAAGGTCGAAGATGGCCCCGATGTCGCCGATGATCGCATTGCCGAAGCCGCCCACCCCAACAGTGTGGTGGTCACCGCCGACATATTGCTCGCCCAGCGCTGTCTGGATAAAGGCGCATCTGTGATTGGCACCAACGGCAAACCCTTCACCGAAAGTGGCATCGGCTCAGCGGTCGCCATGCGCAATCTGATGGCCGATTTGCGCGAACAGGGAGAAGTGGGCGGCGGCCCGCCTCCTTTTTCCAAAACCGACCGCTCACGCTTTCTCTCAAGCCTGCATGAAACCCTTGAGCGTCTCAAAAGACGCTGACGCTGAGACCCTGCCTGTCAATCAAGCGCCCTACCAGGCGGCCTTGTAGATCGCCAATGCGGCCACCTCATCAACGGGGCGTGGATTGTTGACCAACAGGGGGGCCTGATCCATAGCTTCGGATGCTAGATGAGGCAGATCACTGCGCTCGATCCCCACCTGACGCAACTGGGTTTTCAGACCCAGTTCCGAGCAGAGATCGGCCATCCGCGCTACAAATTGTGCGGTCCGGCGATCCGGTGACACACGCCGCAAATCCGGGAACACCAACGGAGCCAACTCCCCATAAATGTCGTCGCAAACTGCCGCATTAAAAGCCATCACATGGGGCAGAAGCAACGCGTTCGACAGCCCGTGTGGCACGTGATAAAGGCCGCAAATCGGATAGGCCAATGCATGGACGGCTGCCACGGGACTGTTGGCAAATGCTTGCCCGGCAATCAGCGAGCCAAGCAGCATATTGCGGCGGACTTTCAGGTTGCCGCCATCGCGCACGGCCGCCAAAATATTGGCACCGAGCAGTTCAAGCGCACCCTTGGCAAGCCCCTTGGAAATCGGATTGTTGTTGAGCGACTTGGAGCTATAGGCCTCAATCGCATTGACCATCGCATCCACACCGGTCGCCGCGGTCACCTCGGCGGGCAACCCAAGGGTCAAGGTCGCATCAAGCACCGCCCAGTCGGGAATCAGTTGCGGCGTCACCACCACTTTCTTCTCCCCTTCACCAACGGTGACAATGGAAATTGGCGTGACTTCCGCCCCCGTCCCGGCAGTGGTGGGAATGAGAATCAACGGCAGACGATTGCCCTTGGCCTGTTCGATGCCATAAAGCGCGTCGAGTGCTTCCCCGCCACCAACCAGCAGGGCCACAAGCTTGGCCACATCAAGCGGCGAGCCGCCACCAAAGCCGACAATGGCCCCCACCTTATGGTCCAGCGCATGCGCTTTTGCTGCCTCCACCACTGTGGCAGTCGGACCCGCCACTACAGCGTCAAACACCGAAACCCTGACCCCGGCAGTCTCAAGCGAGGCAATAAAAGGCGCAAGCAGCCCAGCCGCCAGCACCCCCTTGTCCGTCACGATCTGGATTGCATCGCCAAACTGGGCAGCAATCTCCGGGCCAAGCGTCGCTGCCAGCCCCGCCTCGCAACGAATGCAGGGCGTGGTTCGAAAGGTAAAAGCAGACATGATTCCTCCAACTCAAATCTGCGACAGGGATACTCCCACATCCCCGTCACAAACAAGCCCCGGACAATCCCTAAGTACAAAAATGGCACCAAGCGCGGTCTGGGATACTGGTCGCGTCCATCGCATTGCATGGCCTCATGCGCATTGAGCAACGTCAAGCAACCCTATTTGTGGCATGGCTAATCCCACAAAAAGGCAAAAAGTTCCCTCTCAAGGGTGATAGTGGTGATTGCTCCCACGCGCCACAATCGTATGCTGAGAAACGGTCCGGTTGCGCCAAGAACTCAGCACGAAACTGATCACGAACAAAGCCGACATGACAAGCACAATGGTCGGCGCTGATGCGCTATCAAGAAAGAAACTCATATAGACCCCTAAGATCGAACACCCCACCGCGACGACCACCGCAATGACCAGCATGGCATTGAAGGTGCGACTAAGCAGAAAGGCAATCGCACCGGGGGCAATCAAATAGGCAATCGCCAAAATCAGCCCCACCGACGTCAACGCCCCCACCACGGTGAGAGAAATCACCGCAAGCAATCCATAATGCAAAAACCGCGTCGGAAGACCTATGGCCATCGCATGTTGCGGATCAAACGCATAGGCCAGCAGATCAAGGCGCTTGAGCAAAATGAACGCACAGGTCACCACCCCGACAAGCATAGCGGTCATCAGCTCGTGCCACTGCACTCCCAACATGTTGCCATAGAGAATGTGATCGAGATGCACCGCTGTTTCAATTTTGAGATAGAGCACAATGCCAAAGGCGAACATCCCCGAAAAGACGATCCCGAGGATCGTGTCTTCCTTCACCCGGCTATTCTCTTTGAGCCAACCAGTGAAAACCGCGCAAAACATCCCGGCACAAAAGGCCCCGATGACCAGCGGAATATTCAACAGATAGGCGATGACCACGCCAGGAAAGACAGCATGCGAAATGGCGTCCCCCATCAAAGACCACCCCTTCAGAACCACATAACAGGATAAAAGCGCCATCGGCACAGACACAATCACCGCCACCCAAAAGGCCGACTGCATGAAGGGAAAGAGGAAGGGCATCATGGCCATATCGAGAAAGTCGCTCATAGCGCCGTCTCCTTGGGTTTCAACGCGTCACGCGCCTTGCGGCGGGCAGCCAGCATGCCATGCTTGGGAGCCAGCAGAAAAACCGCCAGAAAAATCAGCGTCTGCAAAACAACAATCACGCCCCCAGTCGCCCCATCCAGAAAATAGCTGATATAGGCGCCGACAAAGCAGGAGAGCGAGCCGATCAGCACCGACACCAAAATCAGCCGCGGGAACCGATCACACAGCAAGTAAGCCGTCGCCCCCGGTGTCACCACCATGGCAATAACAAGAAAGGCCCCCACCGTCTGCAACGCCGCCACCGTTGAGGCACTGAGCAGAGTGAAGAACAACACTTTCAGCCAATCGGGATTGATCCCGATGGACCGGGCATGGCTTTCATCAAAGAAGGCGACCATCAGATCCTTCCATTTGAGCAGCAAGATGATCAGCGTCACGGACCCAATGATCAGCAATTGCAAACTGTCGCTTTTGGTGATCGCCAAAATATTGCCAAGCACGATGGTCTGAATATTCACGGACATCGGAGACAGAGACACCATGAACAGCCCGAGTCCGAAAAAGGAGGTGAAGATCAACCCGATGATCGTATCTTCCTTCAGCTTGGTGCGCTGATTGAGAAACAGCATGGTGGTCGCAGCTAACCCGCCCGCAATGAACGCGCCAATCGAGAAAGGCAACCCGAGCATGTAGGCCCCGGCCACGCCGGGCACGATGGAATGGGACAGGGCATCACCAATCAGCGACCAGCCCTTGAGCATCAGATAAGACGACAGAAAGGCGCAAATGGCCCCGACCAGCGTGCTGATCAGCATGGCGTTGCGCATATAATCATAGGCAAAGGGTTCAAGCAGTGTCTCCATACCTCACCCCTTGCCATCTGGTGAGGCGCTCGTGGCGTCGCCCCCGATTGCAATATCTTGTGTTTCCTCGGCCTCGCCATAAAGGACAAAGGGTCGTTCATCATCGGTGAGCACCGTGACTTGACGTTTATCGTCATCATCATGCAGGTCTTCGCCGCCCAGAATGAAATGCCGCAACACCCCTCCAAAGGCCTTTTCCAGATTGGCCTGAGTGAAAACTTCGCTCGTCAGCCCAGAGGCCAGCACCGTGCGATCGACCATAATGGTCCGGTCGCAAAATTCCGGCACTGATCCCAGATTATGGGTCGAGACGAGCATCACATGGCCCTCATCGCGCAACGAGCGCAGCAGGGTGATGATCTGCTCCTCGGTTTTCACATCGACCCCGGTGAAAGGTTCATCAAGCAGAATGACCTTGCCCTCCTGCGCCAGCGCCCGGGCAAGAAAGACCCTTTTCTTCTGACCACCGGACAGCTCGCCGATCTGGCGCTTGCGGAAATCCTGCATGCTGACCCGTTCCAGCGCCTGCTCGACCATCGCATGATCATGTTTGGAGGGAATGCGCAGCCAATTCATATGGCCATAGCGCCCCATCATCACCACATCCTCGACCAGCACCGGAAAATTCCAGTCCACATCTTCGGCCTGCGGCACATAGGCCACCAGATTGCGCTTAAGGGCCTCGGCCCCTGGCATGCCCAGAATGGTCACGGAGCCTTTGGCCAGCGGCACAAAGCCCATCACCCCTTTGAACAGGGTGGACTTACCCGACCCGTTGACCCCGACGAGCGCTGCGATCGATCCACGCGGAATGGAGAAATTGGCGTCATACAGCGCCGTATGACCATTGCGATAGGTCACTGTGATATCGCAGGCTTCAAGTCCGATTTCCGACATCTCACCCTGTCGGGCAGGCGCATCTTTCATGGTCATGTTCGACAATCAACCAGAACGATCCCTTATCCAAGTCAACTGATCCATGCCAACTGACATATGTGACAAGAAAGCGTCTCTTCGGGGTTTCATTCGCCTCGGCATGAACGAGCATGCTGGGACAGGTCCTATTCGCTTGTCAGCCCATCCGCGATGGTCTGTGCTGTCACGTTCAAAAGATCAAGGTAGGTCGGCACCGGCCCATCGGCTTCGGACAGGGAATCCACATACAGAACACCACCATATTTGATCCCGGTCTCCTCGGCCACCTGTTTGGCGGTCTTGTCCGACACGGTGCTTTCGGAAAAGATCACCGGAATGCCCTCGGCCCTGATCGTGTCGATCACCCGTTTCACCTGCTTGGGTGTGCCCTGCTGGTCCGCATTGATCGGCCAGAGATAGAGCTCCTTGAGCCCGAAATCCCGTGCCAGATAACTGAAGGCCCCTTCACTGGTCACCAGCCATTTTTTATCATCCGGAATCACCGCCAGAGCGTTGCGGATCGGATCTGAAATGGCCCGGATCTTGTCTTTATAGATTTCTGCATTGCGGTTATAAATGTCGCCATGTTCGGGGTCATATTTGACCAGCGCTTTGCGGATATTTTCCACATAGATCAACCCGTCACTAACCGACATCCAGGCATGGGGATTCGGCTTGCCCGCATACGGCCCGGAATTGATTGACATCGGCTTGATACCCTCGGTCAGCACGACGCTGGGCACATCGCGCAAATTCTGGAAAAACCGCTCGAACCAAAGCTCCAGATTAAGGCCATTCCACAAAATGAGGTCCGCTCCCTGTCCGCGGATCAGGTCACGCGGCGTGGGCTGATAATTGTGGATCTCGGCTCCCGGCTTTGTGATCGATTCCACCTCGGCCACATCGCCTGCAATGTTGCGCGCCATGTCGGCAAAGACCGTAAAGGTTGTCACCACTTTGAATGTTTTCTCAGCCGCAAAGGCCGCCTGTATTGGCAACACAACGACCATCATCGCCACCATCACCAATCTCTTCAAAAGCGTCATAAAATCCATCTTTCCAAAAGGCGCCAAACTGTCATGGTGACGAGCCTATCAGCCCGCCCTACAATTTACAACTGCTTTTAAGAAGCATTTGCAACTAGAGACCCAAATACCTCACTACGAGGCGCTAACAAAGACAACCTGATAGATCATAGCCTTGGGATCATACATATGTAGCGATTGATCACTGCGTAAGTTGCGATTTAATGAAAATAAGCGCATGCTTTTGTTAAAAAGCGACCATAAAACAGACCGAACTGATCACCCAACGGCCCTTTAGACAAAAGCGATCCCGATCCTCTCATGAGCGCAACAGACCAAAGCTGTTATTCTGACGCGCAGAAATTCAGGCCCGTCAGGCTCCCTTCAATCAGAACCGGAGTGATGGTCATGCTGTTGCTGCTGCTTGGCCTCGACATGGGCATCAGCCTTTATCGAGACAAACCACTCTTCAGCAATCTATTCACCGTTATAACCCGCTCTTACGCCAACACAATCGGCCTGATAGAAATACGCCACGGCCACCTAACGGACCATCCCAAACTGATTGAGGCGATAAGCGAAGGTCTCAAACCCTTTGATATTCTCATGATTGCCGCGCCTTTCAAGGCCACCGCAATGACCACACCGGGCCATTATACCCACGTGGCCATTTGGCTTGGTGATGAAGCAGACTGGCGCAGGCATCATTGGGACAAGGAGCCGCGTTACAAAAAGCTGTTTGCCGCCATTCATGATGGCCGCTCGGTGGTGCAATCGGATCGCTTCGGCGTCCGCATGGGCAGCCTTGAAGACCTGCTCAATGCAGACGAAGTCACCATTTTCCGCTCAGACAGTTTACAACAGGCCGATTTTTACTTTGACCGCATCGTGGAAAATATGGGAAAAGCCTATGACTACAATTTGGACGGGCTCAACCAGCAACAAGTGATCTGCACAGAATTGGTCTTCAGCATCTTTCCCGACCTGCCGGTCAATATGACCCGATGGTTGGGACGTAGCTTCATCATCCCAGATCAGATCAAGCAAGGTCTAGAGCAGGCAAGCAGCTGGAAAAGCTGGTTATATGCAGATGCTGAGACCGAGAAGAGCGCCAGACTCGAAGAGTGAGAATATCGACCGACATGCAAAGTCTTGGTCTGCACAAGGCGGCTCCCAAAATTGCCTCCAACGCCCCGTTGATCGCCGCAATCGCGATAGCGATCACCCTGTTGACCGCCTATTTGATGGTAACGCAAACGCGGTTCACTGGCGACATCACCGACAATCTGGCCAATGAAAGCGAGAGCTATCGCAATTTTGTGGCGCTTGAGAACCAGTTTCGCGCCTTCTCGCAAGACGAGCTTTTGTTGATCAAGAGCGCAGATCTCTCCGATCCGGACACCTATGAGGCCTTTCAGGCATTCCTGCTCGATCTGCAATTTGCCTCGCAGGTCGAGGCGGCCTTCTCGATCTTTTCCCTGCCAGATGCTGCCGATGGGGCAGCAGCCACGGCAGATGAAACAGACGAACCGGCAGCGCCTGCCTTCTTCCTGACCAGTCCGGAGAACCGCAGCAAACCCATTGCCGAACGCCTGTCATCCTTGCGCCAACAGGTGCCGCTGGCCGACAAGATGCTCAGCGAAGACTTCACCGTGACGGTCATCTCCCTGATGACCGCCCCGACAGAGGACGGCAAATCCACCAAACTCACCCCGGAAAGCCTTGCCGAAATCCGCACCCTTGCCGCCCCCTATCACGAGGCTTTCACCCTGTCCTTTGTTGGCATCCCGGAAATCCAGCGCACCATTCGCGATGCCCTGCATGGGGATCAGACCAATCTGACCATCGCCTCGATCCTGCTCTGCGTTGTGGTGGCCGGTGCCATTTTCCGCTCCTGGCGCGGCGCGCTGATTTGTTCTGTGCCACCAGTTACCGGCGTGATCTGGTATTTCGGTTTTCTGGCGCTATTCTCCATTCCGGTTGATTTCCTGACCACCATCGTGCCGACCATGGTCATCGTCGTCGCTTTTGCCGACGGGGTGCATCTCTATATGTCGATCCAGCGCAAAAGAGCCGACGGCCTGCCACAAACAGAAGCGATCAGCTATGCGATTGCGACAACGGGACCGGCCTGTTTCCTTGCCAGTCTGACCACCTCACTGGCCTTTGTCGGCATCGGCCTGAGTGGGGCCTCGACCATGGAGCGCCTGTCCTTCACCGGAGCTGTCGGCATCATGCTGGCTTTCCTGTCGGTCATTCTGATCGTGCCGACCTTGTCCCACTTTCTGCTCAAAAGTGACAAGGTTAGCAAGGTCGCCGCACCGCGCTTCCTGCAAAGCCCGGCTCGCCCGGCCATCTGGCTTGCCACCTTCCATCGCAAGACCATCCTCAGCGCCGCTTGTGCCCTGTCCGTCGGTCTGATCGCCATTCACATTGCCCTGCCAGCCAGTTTCCGCGTGACGGATTATCTCTCCCAGGATCTGCAAATCCGCAAGGACGAAGTTCTGATCGAGAAGAAGCTCGGCGGCACGGGCCAGCTTTATGCCATTCTGAAAGACCCCGACGGCCAAAAGGGACTGAGCGCCTCAGACCGGGCAACCTTCGAGGCCATTCTCACCTCGCTTAACAAACATATCACCAAGCCAATCGACCCCGCACCAATTGTCTCCATGATGCAAAGGCTTGAGGGCGCCGACCTGCCGCAGGACAATGTGATCCTGTCGCGCTTTGTCAGCAAGGATAGACTGGCCTATCTGATACCGATTCCGCTTGGCACCATGCTCTCGGCAGAGCAGATCAGCGCCTATGCCGATGGTTTGATCGCCGGATTGAAAGCCGACGGTCTTGATGGCCGTGTCACTTTGGCAGGCCTGTCACTCCTGACAGCCAAGGAAACACCGACGCTGATTTCCGACCTTCGCACCGGCCTCATCGGTGCCATCATCATTGTCATTCTGGCGATCATGGTGTTGGTCCGCTCGGTGCGGTTCGGCATTGCCTTCCTGTTGCCAAACCTTATCCCGATCCTGACAGTGGAAGCCTATTTCTGGATCATTGATCGACCGCTCAACATGACCGCAGTCATTGCGCTCACTATTGCCTTTGGTATCGCGGTCGACAATTCGATCCATCTACTCAACCAATACCGCCTCTGCCGTCATACCAAACCGGACGATAGCCACAGCCAAGCCATGGCCCATGCCATTGGAACCATTACACCCGCTGTTCTGGCAACAACCATGCTGCTCGTCGCCGGTCTCGGCATGACCCAATTGAGTTCTCTTCCCTCGGTTATTCTGTTCGGGCAGCTCGTCATAACCGCCTTATTTGTGGCGCTTTTGGCTGATCTCTATATCCTCCCGAGTTTCCTGCTTGCCCTCGACAGGAGGTCCGAAAAAAGACCCGAATAAAGAGGCCCAAAGCATCAATGGAAGACTGAAAGGAAGACAGAATGAGTTTTTGCCGCACCATCCGCATCCTGCCTCTCATGCTTCTTGGCCTATCTGCCTTTGCCGCAGCCACCCCGGCCTCTGCCAAGACCTTTCTGGAAGAGCTTCAAGGCAGCTGGCGCGGTCTGGGCACCATCCATCACAAGGGCAAAAATCCCCACGATGACCCTATTGCCTGCCGCATCAAGGCCAAATTTCGTGCCGAAAGCGACACCCTGTCGCTGAATGGTCGCTGCGGTTCGGTCTCCCTGACCTCCAGCTTCAGCTCGACCCTCACTGAAAATGCCAAGGGATATGTCACCGGCACCCCGATCCTGCAAACAGGCAGCATGGCCAAGATTGATCTTGCTGGACAGGCCGAAGCGACCCGCCTGCTCCTTAAAGGCACCGACGGCACCAACGAGGTCTTCATCAGCTTTTTCCTCACCGGTGAGAACAAGTTCCAGACCATCTCGGGCCGCAACAAGGGCGTCAAGAAGGTCAACGAGATCGTCATCAACTGGAAAAAGCAATAGGCCGCCACCTCGCCTATTTGAAAGGACAGGGGCTCTCAAAATCCATCCACTCACCTTTTGCGGGATGGATGAGCCCCAGTCGCTCCGCATGGAGCATCAGGCGATCCGCAGCCACCAGCGCGCCTCCTTGAGCATAAAAGCGATCCCCCAAAATGACATGCCCCAGACTGAGCATATGAACCCGCAATTGGTGGGAGCGTCCCGTATGGGGCGTGAGGCGCACCAGACTGCTCTCCTCATTCCGGCTTAGCACCTGCCAATCGGTCCTGGCAGGCTTGCCCCGCTCGAAACAGACCATTTGTTTGGGACGGTTCGGCCAGTCGCAAATGAGCGGCAAGTCAATACAGCCCTCTTCCTCGACCATCCTGCCCCAAACCCGCGCAATATAGCTTTTCTTGGTCTTTCTTTTCTCGAACTGCCGCCCCAGATTGCGATGACTGTCGGCATTCATTGCCAAGACCATGATCCCGGACGTGTCCATATCGAGCCGATGGACGATCCGCGCGTCGCCAAGCTGCTGCTGGGCGCGATATTCAAGACAATCCCAGTGGGCCGGATCCTTGCCCGGTACGCTCAACAAACCGGCCGGCTTGTCGACAAGCGTGATATGCTCGTCGGCAAACAGCACCGACAGATAAGGCTCCTGCGGCGGCTGATAATCGACAAGCGGCGGTGTCAGGCTGGGCGGATGGGCTGGTTCACTCATGGCGTCTCTATGCCCGATCCAAAAGCCATGGGCAAGCCAGAAGACGCGATAAACATAAAAGGCGACTAGTTGGGCCGCCTTTCGCTTCCGCGCATCTATCGCTCAGATATGCAACGGATGCCCCAGCGCGCCCAAAGCCGCTTCCTGCAAGGCTTCTCCCTGCGTGGGATGAGCATGGATAGTTCCGGCAATATCTTCAAGCCTTGCACCCATTTCCAGTGCCAACCCGAAGGCCGCTGAGAGTTCAGCAACGCCCTTGCCAACCGCCTGAATCCCTAGCACCAGATTGTTATCCTTGCGCGCCACCACCCGCACGAAGCCGGTTTCAGCGGCCCCCGCCATCGCCTTGCCATTGGCCGCAAAGGGAAACTGCCCAATTGCCGTCTCATAACCTCTTGACGTTGCTTCATCGGGCGACAAACCGACGGAAACCACTTCCGGATCGGTGAAGCAAATGGCCGGGATTGCCGCTGGATCAAACCGCCGCGGTTTGCCCGCCAGAATGTCAGCCACCAGCTCTCCCTGGGCAATCGCCCGATGAGCCAGCATCGGTTCACCGGTGAGATCGCCAATCGCATATACATCGGTCATCGAAGTCTGGCATTTATCATTGATCGCGATGAAGCCGTCCCGCATGGTCAGATAAAGGCTCTTCGCCCCCCAGCCATCAAGACGCGGCTTGCGCCCCACTGTGACCAAAATCTTGTCCGCAGGCAGGATCTCTTCGCTGCCATCGGCAAGGGCAACCACCAGACCGGAGTCATCCTCGCTCAAATGTTTGGCGGACGCTCCGGTCGAGACCGTCACACCGAGGCTTTTGAGCGACTGCAACACCACCTTGCCGATCTCCCGGTCATAATGGGGCAGGATATGATCTGCAAATTCCACCACATGCACCTCAGAGCCAAATTTGGCAAAGGCCGTGCCAAGTTCAAGGCCGATATAGCCGCCACCGACCACCACCAGCTTGTCTGGCACATGGGTCAGCGCCAGCGCTTCGGTGGAGGAAATAACCTTGTCGCCAAAAGGCAGGGACTGCAGCGAAGTCGTCACCGATCCGGTCGCCAGAATGACATGCTCGGCATGGATCAGCACAGGGTCATCCTTGCCACTCACCTCGCACGTCTTGCCATCGAGCATTCTCCCCCAGCCCGTGACCAGTTCGACCCCGGCCTTTTTCAGCAAGCCTTCAACGCCCTTGTTGAGCCGGGCAACAATGCCATCCTTCCAGTCGATGGTCTTGGAAAGGTCAATTTCAACAGAGCCGCTTCCAAGGCTGATGCCAAACGGATTGTCCCGTTCGGCCATCTTGGTCTGGTGGAACCGGGACGCTGCATGGATCAGCGCCTTGGACGGGATGCAACCGACATTAAGGCAGGTGCCACCGGCCTTCTCCCCTTCAACAATCACCACCTTCAATCCCGCCTGCCCTGCCCGAATGGCCGCAGCATAGCCCCCCGGCCCGGCGCCCAGAACCAGCACATCGCAGGATTTCGATCCTTTTTTCCGATTCATTCTCTGGCCCTCCTATTCGACGAACAGCAATGCCGGATGCTCCAGCAGGCTTTTAATTTTCTGGATGAAGACCGCAGCATCCCATCCATCGATAATCCGATGGTCAAAGCTTGAGGATAGATTCATGATCTGCCGCGGCTGGAAGTCTCCATCGATATAGACCGGACGGACCACAACCTTGTTGACGCCAACAATCGCCACTTCAGGGCTATTGATGACCGGGGTCGAGACAATCCCACCCATCGCCCCAAGGCTCGAAATGGTGATGGTAGAGCCGGTCAGCTCGTCCCGTGTGATCGAGCCATCACGGGCGGCATCCGCCAGACGACGAATTTCATCGGCCAATTCCCGCACGCCTCTGGCCTCAGCATGGCGCACCACAGGAACCATCAACCCACCATCGGTCTGGGTCGCCATGCCGATATGCACGGCCTCAAATTGGCGCACCATATTCTCGGCATCATCATAATGGGACGAGATTTTTGGCACTTCGCGGGCAGCCACCACCATCGCCCGCATCAGAAACGGCAGGATTGTCAGATTCGACTGATCCCCTTCATTCGTCTCATTCATGTGACGGCGCAGCTTTTCCAGATCTGTGACGTCGATTTCCTCGACATAGGTGATGTGCGGAATGCGGCTTTTGGAATCCTGCATCCGCTCGGCAATCTTGCGGCGAAGCCCGATTACCCGCCATTCTTCAACCCCGGTTTTGAGCGGCACGGCGGCTTCACTCACCTGCACCGGCAGGCTGACACCCCCGGCAATATAGGCATCGAGATCCTCATGAAGGATCCGCCCCGCTGGCCCCGTGCCCTGCACAAAGGCCAGACGAACCCCCGCCTCCATCGCTCGCCGCCGCACGCTGGGCGAGGCCAATGGCTTCTCGCCAACCGGACGCGGCAGACCGGTGGGTGCCAAAGCATGAAGGTTTGGCGCAGCAGCAGGCGCCGGGGCGTCAGATTCAGCTTCACCCGATTCATCAGCCTTGCGCGCCTTGGATTGACGCATAGCCTTTACTTCCGAAGCTTGCGTCTCTTCAGACGGTTCATCAGGATTTTCAGTCGCATTTCCATGCTCCCGGTCTTGCCCGTCGGCATCCTCCTCACCATCCACCTCCAGCGCGACAATCTCAGTCCCGACCGCCATGGTCTCGCCCAATGCACCGCAAAGCGCAAGGATCGTGCCGGTCACCGGAGAGGGGATCTCCACCGTAGCCTTATCGGTCATGACAGCGGCCAGAATGTCGTCTTCCTGCACAAAGTCACCAACAGACACATTCCATTCGACAATTTCTGCTTCCGTGATGCCCTCGCCGACATCAGGCATCTTGATGCTGTAGCGGCCCATCAGATTTCCTCCATCATGGCAACAAGCACCTTGCTGACCCGTTTTGGTCCGGGGAAATAGTCCCATTCCTGCGCATGCGGATAAGGCGTATCCCAGCCAGTCACCCGTGCAATCGGCGTTTCAAGATGATAGAAACAGCGCTCCTGCACCTGCGCTGCCAGCTCGGCCCCAAAGCCACTGGTCAAGGTTGCCTCATGAACAATCATGCAGCGACCGGTTTTCTGAACAGACGCAACGATGGTTTCAATATCGAGAGGCACCAAACTCCTCAAATCGATGATTTCCGCATCGATCCCCGTCTCGGCAACCGCCGCTTCGGCCACATAGACCATGGTGCCATAGGCAAGTATGGTCACCGCTTCCCCTTCGCGGCGAATGGCGGCCTTGCCAATAGGCACGATATAATGGCCCTGCGGAACGTCCCCCCAAGGATGCCCGGCCCAGCTTTTGGACGGTTGATCATGGTGCCCGTCAAACGGTCCGTTATAAAGGCGTTTGGGTTCGAAAAAGACCACCGGATCATCATCTTCAATCGCCGCGATCAGCAGTCCCTTGGCATCGTAGGGATTGGACGGAATGATGGTCTTGAGCCCCGACACATGGGTAAACAGGGCCTCCGGGCTCTGACTGTGGGTCTGGCCGCCAAAGATGCCACCACCACAGGGGGTGCGAATGGTAATCGGTGCGGAAAAATCCCCCGCCGAGCGATAGCGCAACCGTGCTGCTTCGGAGACAATCTGGTCATAGGCCGGATAGATATAGTCGGCAAACTGCACCTCTACGCAGGGTCGGAGGCCATAAGTCGCCATGCCGATTCCGATCCCGACGATGCCGCTTTCATTGATCGGCGCATCAAACACCCGGTCCTTGCCATATTTTTCCTGCAAACCGGCGGTGCAGCGAAAGACGCCCCCGAAATAGCCGACATCCTCGCCAAAGACCACCACATCCCGGTCTTGCGCCATCTTGATATCCATCGCATCGCGGATGGCTTCCACCATATTCATTTCAGCCATCGCTCACACTCCCAGCTTCTGGCGCTGCTCGCGCAAATGCGGCGGCATGTCTTTATAGACATCCTCGAAAATGTCACGCGCCGTCGAGCCACCGCCCATCACGCCGTAGGATTCGGCCTGCTTGGTGGCAGCTTTGACTTCCTGCGCATATTCGGCCTCGGCCTGAACATGGCGATCCTCACTCCAGAGGTCCCTTTTGAAGAGATGATTTTTCAGCCGCAGGATCGGATCCCCCAGCGGCCAAGCGTCTGATTCCTTGCGTGGTCGATAGCGCGCCGGATCATCCGACGTGGAATGGGGCGCAACCCGGTAGGTAACCCATTCAATCAACGTTGGGCCCAGATTGCGCCGCGCCCGCTCAATGGCCCAGCGCGAGACATTGTAGACCGCGATCCAGTCATTGCCATCAACCCTTAGCGACGGAATGCCAAAGCCGTGCGCCCGCTCGGCAAAGGTCGCCGAATCCCCGCCGGCAATACCTTGAAAAGAGGAAATGGCCCATTGGTTGTTGACCACATTGAGCACCACGGGCGGCTTGTAGACCGACGCATTGACCAAAGCGGCATGAAAGTCACTCTCAGCGGTCGAGCCATCACCAATCCATGCGGTGGCGATTTTGGTGTCGCCCTTGATGGCCGAGGCCATTGCCCAACCGACCGCATGCACATATTGGGTGCCCAGATTGCCTGAGATCGAAAAGAAACCATGTTTCTTAGAGCTATACATGACCGGCAACTGACGCCCTCGCAAGGGGTCATTGGCGTTTGACAGAATCTGGCTGACCATATCAACCAGCGGATAATCCTGACACAGCAACAGCCCCTGCTGGCGATAAGTCGGGAAATTCATGTCCCCCGGCGACAAGGCCAACTGTTGCCCGATGGCAATCGCTTCCTCGCCGGTGCATTTCATGTAAAAGGAGGTCTTGCCCTGCCGTTGCAGGGTCATCATCCGCTCGTCAAAGGCGCGGGTGCGGATCATGCTGCGCAAGGCATGCAGAATGGTTTCATCCTCGACCGGATCGGCCCACTCGCCAACCGCATCCGCATCCCGGTTCAGCACCCGGATCATGGTGCGTGCCAAGTCGCGAATATCCTGATGGTCCACATCCACCGGCGGTTTGCGCACGGTGCCAGCCCTTGGCACATCCAGATAGGAAAAATCCGGCTCATCACCGGGGCGCCCCATCGGTTCGGGGACATTGAAAGACAGAGGTCCATAGTCGGACATCTTGAAACCCTCCCTCATTGAAACAGGTCCGGTTCCCAAGCCCTCACTGGCCAAGACTCTGGCCAAGGCCGCAGGCACAAGAAACCGGTTGACGCACCATCAGGCCTCCACCTGAAAGGACACTTGCAGAAATCACGGCGTCCCGGCTTGCGACCTTTTAAAGGTCTTGTTGTTTTCCGAGCTTCGCGATCCTGACACAGGCACTTACGTCAATATGCTTGACCTATTTTGTCACAAATTTGCGAACCAGACATTTCTATTTATCTCAAAATAACGAATTTATTAGATGAAATTTTCATCCATTCATTACAATATAGATAATTACGATAAATATTCAATATTATTGAGATCATACATTTCAAATCCCAAGCAATAGTGCCCAGATTGCCATTGCGTGATCGTCGTTGGCACTGCGCACGCTCCTGCGTCCCGAGCCGGGTTTTAACCCATAACAAAATCAACAACTCTACAGGTGAGGCAATTTAGACAAAGTCAAAACAGGACCTCTGAGTCTCTCCTAAGTCATTTCGCTTCTGCGGAAAAATACAAAAAGCTATTATACTTTCAGATTAAGACTAGAGGCATTCAATTCTCTTCTTACCTCTTGGAATAACTCAAAAGTCGCAAGGAGAAACAGTTTCGAGACTAAAGGATGATGGAAATATACGAAACATTAATTGAAACCCTTACGTCACTCATTTTACATCGTGACACGCCAGAAGGTGCCTTCACTTGTCTGGTTTCTTTCGCAAACATTGCTCAGGTGCGTGCGATGGCAAAGGATGTAGGGGCAAAAGAGGAATCGCTCCGACAAGAAAACATCCGCCATCAGGCAAACCGAGCTTCCAGGAAAATGAGCCGAACGATCGGTTCATCACCATGGGGGGAATAAATGGCCGAGAATAATGACTCCGGTGCCTATTGGAAAGCCAACCTAAACCTGATCACGGTCTGCCTGATCATCTGGTTCGTGGTTTCGTTCGGCTTTGGTCTTCTTCTGCGTCCAGCATTGTCTGGCATCTCTGTCGGTGGAACCGACCTGGGATTCTGGTTCGCTCAGCAGGGATCAATCTATGTGTTCCTTGGACTCATCTTCTTCTATGCGGTGCGCATGAATGCCATCGACAAGAAGTTTGGTGTTGAAGAATAAGAACTGGACGTTGGAGCTAGATTATGGATCTTAAAACTCTTACCTACATCGTTGTGGGCGCGTCCTTTGCGCTTTACATCGGCATTGCCTTCTGGGCACGCGCCGGTTCCACTGGCGAATTCTATGCGGCCGGTCGCGGCGTGCATCCGGTCGCCAACGGCATGGCAACCGCCGCTGACTGGATGTCGGCAGCCTCCTTCATTTCCATGGCCGGTCTGATCGCCTTCAACGGCTATGGTGCTTCGGTCTTCCTGATGGGCTGGACGGGCGGCTATGTGCTGCTCGCCATGCTGCTGGCCCCATATCTGCGCAAATTCGGCAAATTCACCGTGCCGGAATTCATTGGTGACCGCTTCTACTCATCCACCGCACGCATCGTGGCTGTTATCTGCCTGATCATCTGCTCGATCACCTATGTTATCGGCCAGATGAAAGGCGTTGGCGTTGCCTTCTCCCGCTTCCTGGAAGTGGATGCCTCCACGGGCCTCATCATCGGCACCGCGATTGTGTTCCTGTATGCAGTGCAGGGCGGCATGAAAGGCATCACCTACACCCAGATCGCCCAATATTGCGTTCTGATCCTTGCTTACACCATTCCTGCCATCTTCATCTCCATGGAACTGACTGGCAACTTCCTGCCACAGATCGGCCTGTTTGGTGATCATGCTGCGTCCGGCACACCGCTGCTGACCAAGCTTGATCAGGTGGTTACCGACCTTGGCTTCAAGGAATATACGGCCTACACCAACAATCCGCTCAACATGTTCATGTATACCATGTCCCTGATGATCGGCACCGCTGGTCTGCCACATGTCATCATCCGCTTTTTCACCGTGCCGAAAGTGTCTGACGCACGTTGGACTGCGGGCTGGTCTCTGGTTTTCATCGCGATCCTGTACACCACCGCTCCCGGCGTTGGCGCCATGGCTCGCCTCAATCTGATGGACACCATCCAGACCGGCACCATTGGTGCAGAAGATGGCAACCTTCAGTATGAGAACCGTCCTGACTGGTTCAAGAACTGGGAAACCACTGGCCTGCTGAAGTTCGAAGACAAGAATGGCGACGGCCGCATCCAGTATTACAATGACAAATCAGAAGCTTTTGCCACAAAGGCTGAGGAATTTGGCTGGAAAGGCAACGAATTGAGCGTGGACCGTGACATCATGGTTCTGGCCAACCCGGAAATCGCCAAACTGCCAGACTGGGTGATTGCGCTGGTCGCAGCCGGTGGTCTTGCCGCCGCTCTGTCAACCGCAGCTGGTCTGTTGATGGCAATTTCATCCGCTGTCTCCCACGATTTGCTCAAGGGCACCTTCACTCCAAACATCTCCGAGAAGAAGGAATTGCTCTATGCACGTGTTTCCATGGGTGTAGCGATTGTCATTGCGGCCTATCTTGGTCTTAATCCTCCTGGCTTTGCGGCTCAGGTTGTGGCACTGGCCTTCGGTCTTGCTGCTTCCTCGATCTTCCCGGCTCTGATGATGGGTATCTTCTCCAAGCGCGTGAACTCCAAGGGTGCAATCCTTGGCATGATCGCCGGTATCCTCTCCACCCTGCTTTACATCTTCATGTATAAGGGCTGGTTCTTCATTCCGGGCACTGCAATGCTGGCAAACACCCCTGCCAACCACTTCATGGGCATTTCTCCAGAAGCCTTTGGTGCCCTCGGTGCAGTCATCAACTTCGCTGTTGCCTATATTGTCTCTTCGGCCACCGAAGAGCCACCAAAGGAAATCCAGGAACTGGTGGAAAGCATCCGTGTTCCAAAAGGTGCTGGCGCGGCAATCGACCACTAAGATCTGCGCCACGAGGGTCAATGCTGATCCTCGTGGCCATGATCAAGGACAGTCAGGAAAATCCCGCCGACCCTATCGGTGGGATCTTTTTTTGTAAGCCCTCATTGATTTCCCAATAGAAGGGGCAACATGAGAATGAGGTTGGCGGATCGGCGCTTCTATTTTGGGGCGGCAATTGGGGAGGCTCACCATGGCCATGCGTGACTTTGCAGACTTCGCAGCACATCGACATCCATTCGACCTTCTGGAAATGAGCCGGTTGGAAGAGATCGGTGCCATGACCTCCTTCATCGGGGTCAAAGCGGGCGAGACCATCGTCGATGTCGGCCAGCGGATGACAGGTCTTTATGTCATTCATTCCGGCGCAGTGGACCTGATCACCCCGCAAGACAATCTGCTGCTGCATCTCAATGTCGGCAATTGCTTTGGCGAACGGGCGCTCCTGTCCAACGGAGAGGCACCCAACAAGGCAGTCGCATCCGAAGATACCACCCTGTTCGTCATTCCCAAGGCCGAATTCAATCGGCTGGTGCAAGACAACAAAGCCTTTCACGGCTTTTTCGACAGCTCGATCATCAAACGGCAGGCCAAGCCGCAAGGGATGGATCAGACCACCAATCTGATCTCCATCACGGTCGGGGAACTGATGACACCAGATCCGATCACCATCGCCCCGGACGCCACCGTTACGCAGGCGGCAAAAGCCATGGCCGAACGCCGGATTTCCTGCATTTTGGTCACCGAGCAGGAGAGGCTGATCGGCATTCTCACCTCAGGCGACCTGACAGACCGTGTGGTCGCCGCCGCTCGCCCCCTAGACACACCGGTGCGTGCAGTGATGACCCAGGATCCCTTCACCCTTGGCCCCGATGCCCTTGGCTTTGATGCCATGACTTCGATGATGGAGCGCTCCCACACCCATTTGCCCATTGTCTCTGGCGGCAAATTGATCGGCATCCTGACCAACACCAATCTGGTGCGCCAGCAAGCGGTGTCCGCACCCTTTCTCATCCGCGACATCCAGCATCAGGACGACTTTGAAGGCCTCAATTCCATCATCGCCAAGGTGCCGCAAATGCTGGCCCAACTGGTCGGCAGCGGCGTTGACGCCCACCATATTGGACGCATCGTCACCAATGTCACCGACACCCTGACCCGCCGCCTCATTCAAATGGCCGAGGACAAGTTCGGTCCCGCCCCGATCCCCTATCTCTGGCTGGCATGCGGCTCGCAGGGACGACAGGAACAAACCGGCATATCGGATCAGGACAATTGCCTGATGCTCGACGACACCTACGTCGAAGCCGAGCACGGTGCCTATTTCAAGCAATTTGCCCAATATGTTTCCGACGGCCTTGATGCCTGCGGCTTTTATTATTGCCCCGGCGACATGATGGCCACCAATCCGCGCTGGTGCCAGCCAAGTTCGGTCTGGCGACGTTACTTTGATCAATGGATCGACAAGCCCGATCCGATGGCGCAGATGCTGGCCAGCGTCATGTTTGACCTGCGCCCCATTGTTGGCAATGAAGATCTGTTTGAAGGCATGTTTCAGGAGACGATGGAAAAGGCCAAGAAGAACAGCATCTTCCGCGCACACATGATTTCCAATTCCCTGTCCCACACCCCTCCACTCAGCTTCTTTCGCGGCTTCGCGCTGATCAAGAAGGGCGAGCACAAGGATACGGTCGATCTGAAGCATAATGGCGTCGTGCCAATTGTCGATCTTGCCCGTGCCTATGCCATACAAGGGGCCATTACCGCCGCCAACACCCGCGAACGGCTGATCATTGGCCGCGATCAGGGCACCATCAACAAGACCAGCGCGCAGGATCTGATCGATGCCTATGACCTGATTTCCGACATGCGTCTTGAGCATCAGGCCCGACAAATTCGCGAAGGTCACGCTCCGGACAATTATCTGGCCCCTGCCAGCCTGTCCGAACTGGAACGCAACCATCTCAAGGATGCCTTCCTGATCATCAAGACACTGCAATCGGCCCTTGGTCAGAGCCAAAGTGCCTTTTCCTGACACAAGCCAACCCGGGCCAACGAAAGAGCGCCCGGACTGCCTCCGACGAAATGCGGTCTTATCAAGACCTGCCAACCACTGTATCAGTGAGAAGATATGCTTTCAGGAGACTTATCCCTCTGAAAGAGCAGTCAAATTCGAATGTATCGCGACCCTTTGCCGGGTCACGCGAGAGAGAGTGAAGCCATGTTGTTCATCTTGCTAGGAACCTTTGTTGCCGGGGTCGGCGCGGCGGGCTTCATCATCCTGTTCTACAAAATGATCCTCAAACGCCCGCGCCCCAAAGCCGCAGTGCCTCTGGCGGCAGGCACCGCGATGATCCTGCTGCAAATCGTCCTTGATTATGGCTGGTATGCCCGCGCCACCGCTGACTTTGACGACAATGTCGTCATCCTGCGCACAGCCGAAGGCACCAGCATACTCCAGCCCCTCTCCTTCATTGTGCCCCGCACCGACCGCTTCCTCGCCATCGACAAGGCAACGATCAAGAAGAATGATGCTTTCCCCGGCATCCGGCTAGCCACCCTGTTTCAGGCCGAAAAGGATGGCCCGACCACAACCATTCTGCAAATGATCGATTGCACCGCTGGCAAAAGAGCCGATTGGCCTGCCAACAAGCCCCTGACAGAAGATGCCATTGGCGAGGCCAAATGGTTCGCGATTGACGGCAATGATCCGCTTTTCCAAGCAGTCTGTGACTAGGCAAGTCCAGACCGAAAGCGCAAAGTCACTTTCCTATATTTGGTGAGCAGAAAGGCCAATAGCACACAGAGGTGAAAGAAGTCATACTTTCAAACAAAAAGACAAGACATCCAATCGCCAGTCGAACAGCCCGGCAGGCATGGTTTAGACTTCACGTCATCTTCGGTCTCTGGGAGGAATACCGCAATGACTCATTCCATATTGGTGGTCGATGACGAACCATCCATGGCCTTCGTGCTGGAACATTTGATGAAAGCACAAGGCTATCGCGTCATGACCGCGCTTGATGGCTCCAGCGCTCTGGCATCGACTAAAAAGCATCACCCCGATCTGGTGCTGCTCGACCTCTCGCAAAATGATCACAGCGCCTATGAAACCTGCCAAACGATCCGGGCCTCGGCTCAGACCTGTGGCACCAAGATCATCATGATCAGTGCGCGCGGTCGCGATATCGAAATCGAGAAAGGCCTTGCGCTTGGGGCAGACGCTTATCTCACAAAGCCATTTGCTCTTGATGCCGTGGTCAAAGCTGTTGATGAGCTTCTGACCAATACCGGCCCTAAAATAACCTCTGACATTGCCTTTGGCTGAGGCGCTTTCAGCTGACATCAAACAGGGGCAAAAGGTCCGAGACAAAAAAGATCCAGAACGCCAAATTTCAAAGTTTCAATTGCCCAAATCATAGGGTTTCCATGCCTTTACTTGAGCGGCTCAGCCTGCGCCTCCGTATCTTTCTGTTCTTTGCCCTGATCGCTCTGGGCTCCAGCGCACTGGTGATTATCGATCTTTATTTCGCCCTTCAGAGGATAGGCTTTGACGCCCTGCCGCATCTGGTGCTGTTTGGTGGCCTCACTTGCTTTGGCATTCTGTTTATCACCGGCTGGGTCTGGCAGAAATTCGACATCAATGTCGCCAATCCGATTGAAATGATCGTCAAGGATGTGCGCTCCCTCGTCCATGCGGGCGCGGGCCAAAATCTTGATCAGGAAACGGGCAAATATCTCGGCTTTCTCAACCCGGCCATCCGCGAAATCTCCGACGCGCTCGTCGAAGCCCGCACAGAGACTGACCGCCAGATTGCCGAAGCCGTGGGCAATGCCAACAAGCAGAAGCGCCGCCTGGAAAGCGTCCTCAAGGATCTCAGCCAAGGGGTCCTGATTTGCAATCTGGACCACAAAATCCTGCTCTATAACCGCCGGGCATTGGAAATCCTCCATGTCTCTGGCGATCTCGGCCTTGGCCGCTCGCTTTTCAGTGTTGTATCGGCGGCCCCCTTCCATCATGCGCTAGAGCGCCTCACGCGCCGCTTCTCCGATGGCCGCCACAAGCGTCACAAGGAAGGGTTGGGACAGCTGGTCATTTGCGCCACGGCTGACGGACACCACACCCTGCAAGGCCGCATGTCGCTGTTGCTCGATGAAAAGGAAACCAAGGCCACCGGCTTTATGGTCACCTTTGATGATGTAACCCGACAACTGGCCGAAAATGTCGAACGCGACGGCCTGCTGCATAATGCTCTGGTCGACCTGCGCAACCCGGCCGCCAATTTGCAGGCCACTGCCGAAATGCTGGCAGGTGACTTCCATCTCGATGCAGAAACCCGCCGCTCGCTGGAAAAGATGATCGCGCGCGAAGCCACCGCGCTCGCCGAGCGGATCACCGCTCTGGATGACACAGCCCACGCCATGCTGGCCAATGCCTGGCCAATGAGTGACGTTTACTCCTCATCCTTGTTCAACTCGGTTCTGCGACGCAACAGCGCTGAAAGCGTCAAGATTACCTGTGAATTTATCGGCGAACCGATCTGGCTCCATTGCGATTCGGTGACCATTGTCGAGCTGGTCGAGTTCGTCCTGCGCAAGGTGGCAGAGACAACCGACCTCAAGGCCTTTCAATTGCAGGCCACCGAAACAGGCCACAAGGTCTATATCGATCTGCACTGGCATGGGGACGAGGTACCGAGCGTTGCCCAGATCAATTCGTGGCTCGACCAGCCGCTGGATCCTGATCTGGGCGCAATAACCGGTCGTGACGTCCTCGACCGCCACAAGACCGACTTCTGGTGCACCAGAGTGCCTCAGGGCACCATCCATCTGCGTCTGCCACTGCACACCGCCCGCGACCATCACAGCGATGAGCCGGGTGAGGAGACGAAAATCCTGCCCGATCGGCTAGAATTCTATGATTTCGACCTGATGGAACGCTCCAGCCTCGGCTCACTTGAGGATACACCCTTGCGTGAGCTGGACTTTGTCGTCTTTGACACGGAAACAACCGGGCTTGATCCATCCGGAGGCGATGAAATCATCTCGATTGCCGGGGTCCGCATCGTCAATGGCCGCATCCTCTCCGGAGAGGTTTTCGACCACTATGTCTATCCGGGCCGGGCCATTCCACCCGCCACGACCAAGATCCACCACATCACGGACGCCATGGTGGCCGATGCCCCGCGCATTGATGCGGTGTTGCCGAAATTCCAGTCTTTCGTCTCCGATGCGGTTCTGGTGGCCCATAATGCGGCCTTCGACATGAAATTCCTCAGCCTGAAGGAAGACAGCACCGGCGTCAAATTCACCAATCCGGTGCTCGACACTGTCCTACTGGCAGCCCATTTACAGGGCCAGAGTGCCAGCCTGACCCTCGACGCCTTGGCCGAACAATTCGGCATCGAAATCCCGCCCGAAGTCCGCCACACCGCACTGGGCGATACCATGGCCACCGCAGAGCTTTTGCTCCGCCTGATTGATCTTCTGGAGGCTTCCGGCATCACCACCTTGCGCCAAGCGGTCGAAGCGGAACAAAAGATCGCCGCTATCCGCCGACAGCAGGCTCGGTACTAAGACCGCCGGACAAAGGCCAGCAATCGACCGTCAATCGCCGCCAGACCGCAACCGATCAGCCCCATACCAACAAAATGCAGCGGAGCCAGCCGTTCATCAAGCACAAGGGCGCCGAGCAGAATGGCAGAGACCGGAATGAGGAAGGTAACGAGCAACAGATTGGTCGCCCCTGCCCGTTCCAAAATTTGAAAATAGAGAATATAGGCAAACGCTGTGGAAACCAGAGCCAAGGCCACCAGAGCCGATACCGCTCCAAGCGAAGGCATGGACAGCATCCAGGGCGCGTCAAACAGCAGCACCATTGGCAACAACAGCAGGCTCGAAGCGGTCACCTGCCCGGCGGCGGTCATCACCGGCTCCACCCCCAACGCCTTGAAGCGTCGCCCAAACACCCCGGCAAAGGCATAGGACAAGGCAGCCCCCAACACCGCCAATTGCGCCCAGACGCTCTGCCCGATGCCAGAAAGCGCATCGCCACCAATCATGATGACCACACCGACAAAACCGATGACCACGCCCACTCCCTTGCGCAAGGTCAGCCGCTCATCTGCCAACACCATGCCAGCCACCAGAATGGTGAAGAGTGGCGTTGAGGCATTAAGGATGGAAGCAAGCCCCGAGGCAATCGACTTCTGCCCCCAGGCAATCAACGCGAAGGGAATGACATTGTTAAGCAACCCCATCACCAGAAACGTCCGCCACACCTTGAAGGAACGCGGAATCGACCGCCCGGTCAGCAGGATCACGCCCCAAAGGGCGATGGCTGCCAACAGAACCCTTGAGAAAACAATGGTCAGGGTCGGCAATTGCGTAACCGCAACCTCGACAAAAAAGAAGGACCCGCCCCAGACCAGCGACAAAATCAGCAACATGGCCCATTCGCGCAGCCCCATCGCTTGCTGAATGGCACCAGATGTGGTGTTTTCGACGCTCTTACTGGTCATGACGCTTCTCCGTTCCTAACAAGGCATCCACCAGTAACAATCAGTTTGCCATTACAGCCACCCATTTCTTGCGCAAGTCACCCGAATCGGCGATTTTCCTCGCCCGTCCCCTCCTCTCATTCAGAGCAGTATCCGTATGACCGTCAGCATTGATCTCGGAACCATGAAACTGGGCCAGCCTGCCCTTATGGATCTGGAAGAATTGCTGGCAACCCGGCTGCTGGTTCAGGGCAACTCCGGCTCAGGCAAATCCCACCTGCTACGGCGGCTCTTGGAGCAGAGCGCTCCATGGGTTCAACAGGTCGTCATTGACCCGGAAGGGGATTTCGTCACGTTGGCTGAAAAATATGGCCATGCGGTCGTCGACGCCATCGGCACCGAAGACGACCTCACCATGATCGCCGCCAGAGTGCGTCAGCATCGCATTTCCGCCGTCCTCAATCTTGAGGGGCTGGATGCCGACCGCCAGATGCGCGCTGCTGCCGCATTCCTGAATGGCCTGTTTGATATCGAGCGTGACTATTGGTATCCGGTCGTCGTTGTGGTCGATGAGGCCCAGCTCTTCGCCCCCGCCGCAGGTGGCGAAGTGAGCGAGGAGGCCCGCCGCACCTCGCTCGCCGCCATGACCAACCTGATGTGCCGCGGCCGAAAACGCGGTCTTGCAGGCATCATCGCCACCCAGCGTCTGGCAAAGCTCGCCAAAAACGTCGCAGCCGAGGCATCAAACTTCCTGATGGGGCGGACCTTCCTTGACATTGACATGGCCCGCGCTGCCGACCTGCTTGGCCTTGAGCGCCGTCAGGCGGAAACCTTCCGCAATCTTGATCGTGGCCAATTCGTCGCCCTCGGTCCTGCCCTTTATCGCCGCTCGGAAACCGTCAAGATCGGTGCTGTGGAAACCTCGGCCCGCTCCACCAGCCCCAAATTGATGCCGCTGCCTGAGGTCAATCGCGATACCGTCGACGATCTGCTGTTCAAGCCAAGCGGAGACCATGAACCCCGCCGCGCCGTGGCCCCACCCGCCAAGACCACCTCCGAGATTCTCCAGCAACTGACCAACCTGCGCCTTGATCAGCAATTTGAAGGGGAAACAGAGCCCCAACTCGATCTTGATCCGGGCCTCAGCACCGAAGAACGCGACGAGATCCTCCATCAGATCCTCACCGATCTGCTCGAAGACCCTGACGCTGCCTATCAGCCGATTTCGGTGCTCTATCAGGATTTTCAGGTCCGCTGCCGCATTGAAAAGCGCCTCAAGCGCACCCCGGAACTGCAGGAATTCCGCCAGATCTTGGCCGTCGCGCGCGCAGGCGTCGATGACAAGGAAGACAGCCTTGATGAGGATCAGTGGAAACAGGCAAGCCTGATCGCCGAACAATTGCCAGAAGATATGCGAGGCGTCTATTTGCTGCTCGCCAAGGCGGCCTTGGGCAAAAAGCCCTGCCCCACCAATCTTGAGCTGGCCACGGCCTACGGCACCCGTTCCCCGTCGCGCGCCCGCTTTCTGCTCACCTATATGGAAGAGAGAGACTATCTGGTCTGTGCCAATGACCTGCGCGGCAATCGCATTGTAACCCTCAAGGATCTGGGCGTTCAAACCGAGCCGGGAAACCCCGATTAGAGGGTGCGAGAGCGGTTACAGCAAATCGAGCGAGTGTTGCCTGACCCCAATTCCATGTTGTAAAGCCACTTTTCCTCGATGGAGCTTTGACCTTGATGGACTATTCAACACTGATGGTTTTCTCTTTGGCGGCCCTTGCCTTGACCCTATCGCCGGGGCCAGACATGTTGCTGATTGCATCGCGCACCGCCGCTCAAGGCCGAGGTGCCGGGCTTGCCACGTGGGCTGGCATTGCAGCAGGCACCTATGCCCACGCGCTCGCTGCAGCCTTTGGCTTGTCGCAACTCTTCCTTGCTGTGCCCGTCGCCTATGATCTGGTTCGATATGCAGGTGCTGCCTATTTGCTCTATTTGGCGTGGCATGCCTTCACAGCCAAGGAAGATGGACCAAGCCACCTGAACACCGAACGGACCAAGCGCTCCGCATCGACAATGTTCAAACAAGGGCTTTTGACCAATCTGTTGAATCCCAAGATGGCGATTTTCGTCCTGGCACTTTTCCCCCAATTCCTCGATCCACAGGCTGGGGCAATTTCACTTCAAATCATGATACTGGCGACGATATTGAATCTGATCGGCTTTTTCGTGAATGGTGCCGTCATCCTTGCAACCAGTCGCGTCAGCACGTTGATCTCTGGAAACAGGAAGATCAAAAATCTTTCGCACTATCTATTGGGAACCGTTTTCGCCGGTCTGGCAGCGAGACTGGCCATCGACTCTCAAAGATAACGACAACCGAGCGTCCTTCGTGACCCGGCAATGAGAAGCCTTGATCTTGATCTCAGCCTCATTGCGGATGGGCTTCCACAGGGCCGGAAAGCAAATCTTCGACAAAGAAAGCCGCCAGTTGCGCCCGGTTGGAAACGCCTGCCTTAGCATAGATCCGGGTGAGTTGCGCCCGAACCGTGCCTTTGGCCGCCCCTCTCAGAGCCGCAATTTCAGCCGCGTCCAGACCCTTCAAGGCAAATAGAGCCACCTCCCGTTCCGCAGGGGTCAAGGCCCAAACCTCGAACTGCAACTCAACCACGCGGGACAATTGCCCCTTGGCAACATCAAGCGCCCGATTGGAATCAGCAAGCTTTCCCATCAGATTGCGCAACAGAAGGATGCCCGAGATGAGCCCCGCGATCAGCATCAGCGACGCAAAGAACTCCATCGCGGTCTCTATCGTCTTGGCACCTCGAAAGGTATCGCCGACCGCATCCGCCATATAGAAGATGGCAGCAACGCCCTGTAACAGGATCACCAGAGTCAGTGCGGCTGTTTTACCTTTCGAGGAAAAGGTCATTGTCACTTTTTGTCTCCAAACAGCATCGGTTTGACAAGGTTGCGCCGCATGGCTCGCCCCTCCAAAAATACCCCTAGCACATGCAGCACCGCAAGGAACAGGATCAGATTGGCCGCAGTCTCATGAATGGCCCCTGCAATATGCTTTACGTCTTTATAGGTCTCATTTTCGATCTCGAGCGAATTATTTGCAAGCACCGACCAGTCACCTGCTTCAACCGCAGCCTGTTCAGCAGCCACCTGCATGGGTGAGCTGGCATCGGTCATGATGAGACCCGTCACAATGACCACGGACAGCGAAGCCCACAGCGCATAGACCATGATCGCACCGGCCGGATTGTGAGAGGGATAGTCACGCAGCCTTTTGCCTCGAACAAGATCAATGACATGGCTCGCAGCAGCCCGAGGATCCGGCAGGAAAGATGAGAAACGAGCCTCAGTTGGCCCGATCAAACCCCAGACCAGTCGAACCACAAGGACGCCAAGGGTCGCCCAGCCCACCCACACATGAAGAGCTTTGCCCGGATCGCTGAGCAGGCCGTTGATGATCACCGAGGCAGCTATTGTCCAATGGGTCAGCCGCACCAGCGGATCCCAAAGAGAGGGCGATGTGATATCGCCCCCATTCTTCTCGCAAGCGGAAGACATTAGTGGTCTGCCTTGATCTTGGTGACTTTGCCGGATTTCGGATCGATATAAATTTCCCAGCGCGCGTTGGATTCTTCATAGCATTTGGCTTCGATCTTGCCGCCTTCCGCTTCGAACTTGCTAACCTTGCAGCCAGCCGTGGCAAGGGCAGCGCGAGCAGCATCAGGCGAGGTCCCGACATAATCACCAACAACCGGCATGGCATTGGCAGCAAATGGGATGGCGATAATAGCAGCGGTGAGCAGGATGGTGTTTTTCATAACGGCGTGTCCTTTTAAACAAGCATTTGGAGTTGCCCGGTTCGAACCGGATGATCCCAACCTGCCGCCACACAGCCCTCTGGTCGATTGCACAAAAGCTGCTTCTGCGCTCTGTAAGCAGCTGCTTATGCCAGTATTCTCAATGCGTATGCGATTTCCCGCTTTGCTGCCTCCACCTTGGCATCCATCAAGCCTTCTCGCTCATCCAGTCTCTATGGGCGTCACACGTGCAGCGCTCCACATGTCGCCCTGCCTGCCCTTGCCATCTTTGCCCCTCTCCCGCAGGCTGACCAAAAGCGCCGATTTATGTTGATTCGGCAATAAAGCGGCAAACCAATGGCAAAGTGAGGTTGAAATGACCCTGAGCGCTGAAGAATTGATCACCAAAGGGGCCCAAGCGTTGACAAATGGTCAGTGGCAGGCCGCTGAAGAGGCTTTCTCAGCGATACTCCGCACTGAGCCGGATCATCCGGGGGCCAATCATCACATGGGCCGCCTTGCCGTCGCGGTTGGCAAACCGACCCAAGCCATCCAGTTTTTTGGCACGGCGCTCAAACAACGCCCCGATCTACCACAATTCTGGATCAGCTATATCGACACATTGGTCGCACTGAGCATGTTCCCCGAAGCCGCAGCGGTGCTGGAGCAGGCCAAGCTGCATGGAATAGAGAATGAAGAGCTGACCAAACTGGAAGCCCTCATTACTGGCGCACCCACCAGCGATGCCACTGGTGCCTCCAATGGCGATAAAGCAGCCTCAGCCGACCTGCCTCAGGCCGCCGCCGTCCAGCTTGGACAATTGCTGGAGCGCAAACAATTCGCCGAAGCGCTCGAAGCGACCGGCAAACTCCTGCCCCACTTTCCCGGCTCAATCTTTCTATACAATGCCCGCGGCAGCGCGCTGACCCATCTTGATCAGCATGAAGAGGCCATTGCGAGCTTTCAAAAATCGCTGGCGCTCAACCCGAATGAGGCCTCAACCCACTATAATCTCGCCCTCGCTTTGCTTGAAATGGGCGACCTTGATGGTGCCCGCGCCAGTTTCCATGACACGCTTGAGCGCAACCCGCACCATATTGGGGCCCATCACAAGCTGACCCCGATCAAAAAATTCACAGAGGAAGACTGGCAAGTCAAAGCCATGCGCAGCATGCTTGAGGGGGGTGAGCTGTCCGACGAAGGCCGATTCTGCCTTTCCTTTGCCTTGTCCAAAGCCTATGAAGACCTGGGCAAACTGGATGTTGCCCTTGCCTATCTACATCAGGGCAATGATATCAGAAGCCGAATGCTCGATTATTCAATCGAGACCGACCGGGCTTTGTTTGACAAAATCCGCACCTATCACACACGCTTCATCAAAGAAGCAGACTTTGCCGCGCCAGCTCCGGCAGAGACCGTGCCGATCTTCATTCTCGGGATGCCGCGCTCCGGCACATCTCTGGTCGAGCAAATTATTTCGTCCCACTCAACCGTTGGCGCAGCAGGGGAATTGGAGCAATTTGGCACGCTGGGCAACGCGCTGATCAGCGAGCAAAGCCGTCTGACATCTGAAACCATCGACGGCTTCAGAGACATATTCCAAACAGCTCTGCAGTCTCAAGCCAGTGGTTATGCCCTTGTGACCGACAAGATGCCGCAGAATTTCCGCTTCATCAATCTCATTCGCACCGTCTACCCTGAAGCAAAGATCATCCATGTCGAGCGCGACCCGGTGGCAACATGCTGGTCGAATTACAAGCATTTCTTCGGCAATCAGGGCCTTGGCTATAGCTACAATATCAGCGATCTGATCGCTTATTACGACCTTTATCGCGGCTTGATGGACTATTGGAACGCCGAATATCCCGATCAGATTTACCGCCTCAATTATGATAGGCTGGTCGCCAATCAGGAAGCCGAAACCCGCCGTTTGGCAGACTTTCTGGCGCTCGACTGGGAAGAAGGGCTTCTCTCGCCGCAAGACAATCAGCGCATTGTCCGCACCGCATCCCAGCAACAGGTTCGCCAGAGCGTCTATCAGGACAGCTCACAGCAATGGCGCAAATTCGAACCTTTCCTTCAAGGTGCCTTTGATCCATTGCTGGCCTATGGCCTCGACGACTGACCAGCTTGGACAAGCAACAAAAAAGCCGGGTCAAATGACCCGGCTTTTTCAATCTCATGATTGCTTTTATCACTCGGCGGCATCAATGCCGATTGACGCAGGAATGGCCACTTCCGTGGTCGTGCTGGCAATCCAGCCACCGCCCCACAGCTGGGCTTCCTTTGCCACGCCGTCATAAAAGACGCAGGCCTGCCCGGGTGCAACACCCTGCTCGCCATCAAGCAATTCCACTTCGAACGAACCATCCGCCATCGCAAACAACAGCGCTTCTTTAGGCGGCCGTGTCGAACGCACCTTGGCAAAGATTTCCAAACCGCTCTGGGGAATTTCAGAAATCGTTTGCGGCCCGAGCCAATTGACTTCGCGCAGCTTCAGGCGACGGGTCACCAGCGCCTCGCGCGGGCCGACAATCACCTGTTTGCGTTCGGCATCCAGCTTGACAACATACAGCGGATCGCTGGACGAAATACCCAGCCCCCGACGCTGACCGACTGTGAAGCGGATGATGCCCTGATGCTCGCCCAACACGCGGCCATCGATATGCACGATTTGCCCCGGCTCGGCAGCACCGGGATGCAGGCGTTCGATCACATCGGTATATTTGCCCGTCGGCACGAAGCAGATATCCTGACTGTCCTGCTTGTCCGCCACCGACAAACCAAGCTCACGGGCCAGCGCACGGGCTTCCGGTTTTGGCATGCCGCCCAACGGGAATCGCAAAAAGTCGATCTGGTCCTGTGTCGTGGCAAACAGGAAATAGGTCTGATCCCGGTCTTCATCGGATGGACGGAACAGAACCCGACGATTGCCCACAATCTTTGACGAAATATAATGGCCTGTCGCCATGCAGTCCGCGCCGAATTCCTTGGCGGTGGCCAACAAATCCTCGAACTTGACCGTCTGATTACAGGTCACGCAGGGCACGGGCGTTTCACCCGCCAAATAGCTTTCAGCAAAGCGGTCGATCACCGCTTCCTTGAAGCGGCTTTCATAATCGAGCACATAATGCGGAATGCCCAAATGCTCCGCCACGCGGCGCGCATCCTGAATATCCTGTCCAGCACAGCAGGCACCAGCCCGGTGCATTGCCTTGCCATGATCATAAAGCTGCAAGGTCACGCCAATGACATCATACCCCTGATGCTTCAACAAAGCTGCGGTGACCGAGGAATCCACTCCTCCAGACATGGCAACAACAACACGGGTATCTTCCGGGCGACCAGGCAAATCGAGACTGTTTAACATCAATCGATTCCAATCTTATTTTGGTCCGGCAAACAGCTCTGGTCCTGCATGCGAAACTGCCGGTATGCGTTTTGGCCCTTATATAGCGTCTTTAGCAGAATTTGGAAGGGAAAAGGAGAAATTTCGTCGCCCGCCCCTCCTGCTGCACCCGGCAGTTTTTGCCAAGCCCCGGCAGTTTTTGACCTGCGCAACAAGCCAAACATGCCAAACAAAAAGTCAAGCCTCTGAATTATAATAACATTTTTCCAGAAAGTTTCTGGCACAATTCTTGAATACATATATCCGACACTGCGCAATGAGGACAGTTATGGTATCTCAGTATTCCGTCATTTCAGATCCGTTCACGGCCCCGAGCAAACCGGCTACGAACAAACAGGCCTCCCACAAGCAGGATGCGTCCGCATCCGGCTTCGAGACCCATTTGCGCAATCAGGACCGGCGCGAACCAGCCCAGAGACGTGATGACCGGCAGGCGGTTGACCGTGACACGCGCCCCAAAGAGCGTCCCGCAGCGCATTCTGAAACGCGTCGGGTGGACAGTGACGATAAGGGCACAAAAGCCTCTGCTTCAGTCGATCAGGCAAACGACAAACGCGACACCCGGCAGTCAGCAGAAGGCACACGCAGCAGTGATCGTGCGGAGCGGCAAGACCAAACCAATACGCCCAGCGAAGCTTCGGCCAAACCCGAAGAAGCAAAGCCTGCCGCACGCCCGGAAGGCCAGAGCAAACCTGCTGCATCAGCAAAAGCCGAAACGCCCATTGAAAATGAGGCTTCTGCAAAGACGGAGACAGGTGAAACCGAAGCTGCCCCAATCGAACCCGGCAAAAGTGACAGCAAAGCCGAAAGCACCTCGTCGGCTCTTATGCTAATGGCACAGGCTCTCGGCGCTCAACCCAATAGTGATGCCAACGCCGAAGGCGAGGCTGAATCAGAGCCCGTCACCGCCGCAGGGTCTGACAAATTGGCAAGTGCATTGGCAGATACCGGCATGGACCAAGGGACAAAGGACGCCAAAGGCAATCAAGTCAACAATGACGGACAGCCGCAAGCCCAGACAGGCTCCCAAACGATTGCCCAGACCCAGGATCAAGCTCAAGCCGCCGTCTCGTTGGTTGCTGATCAGCAGCAGGAAGGGGCTGGTGACCCGGCACAAGCGGCAGTCAAGCCCGGTGCGAAGACCGCATCCGCTCAGCCTGCAGCCGAAATGCTTGACACTGATGCCGATAAGCTGATTGAGACAGCAATCAAAGGAACTGGCGAAGCAACTGGGCAACAGCAGACTGGTGAAACCGTCACGAACGTCGCAGGACAGCCCCAAGGCGAGCAGACCAATGACACCGGCGAAGTCAACGTGGAAGGTCGCCCGGCAAATCCGATCACTGAACAGCAGACTGCGGCCACCCCAAGCGATGGGTCAACCACCCAAAATGTTCAAGTCTCAGCCCCTGTCGACGGGGTCGATCCGGTGACGCAATCCGTCAGCAGTCATCAAACTGAGCCTGTGGTGCAAGAAGAGAGTGATCCTGTCATTGCCCAGACAAAGCAACCACAACAGGAAAGCCAGGAAACGTCTGACCTGACCACGAGCACGGCAAATCAGCAAAGTGATCTGCCGGACGATCAGCAGGGTGGCCAGAAAATATCTCAAGATCTGACCCAGCAACAGGCACCTAACCATAATATGGCGCAGAATCTGACGGATCAGACTGCCCAGTCAAAAGATGCCGCTGCCTCCGACACGCCCGATCAGATCGGCCAGAACGCCAACAGCACTAACGGCACCAAACAAACAACCACACCGGATCAGCAGCAAAGCCAGACTGCGGCTGCGCTCTCCGCCCTGTCTCAAGGCAAAAAAGGCACAGAGCAGGCCACCAATGATCAGCAACAGACTGATAAGCCAAGTGATGCGGCCAGTTCTGACACCAGCGATGCAGGGGATGAACCCACGCGCGCCAAAACGGTCAATCCTCTGACCATCGCAGCGGCAAACGAAGCTGGCAGCACGTTTCGCAAGGCCCCCAAAGCCGATGCGTTCACCAAGATGATGGCCGGTATCGACAAACAGGGCGCTCTGAAAGATTTGGCAAGGCAATCCGATCCTGCCCTCAAAGTCGATGGCATGCCACCGATGCAAGGTGACGGCTCAACCGTGCGCCTGACCGGCATGGAAAGCTTTGCCCGGACAGGTCATGCCCCTCAGCAGGCCGCCGCAGCCAATGCACAGGCCATGGCCGCCCAGATTTCCAAATTTGCCCAACGCGGCGAAACGCGCTTCCAGATCCGCCTCGACCCCGCAGATCTGGGCAAGGTCGATGTACGCCTGACCATTGGGTCGGATGGCCAGACCCGCGCCCATCTGTTTGTTGAGCGACCGGAAACCCTCGACATGTTCATGCGCGACCAGCGGATGATGGAGCGAAGCCTGTTGCAAAGCGGCATCAATCTGGACAAGCAGGGTCTCGATTTTTCCCTGATGGACCAACAAAATGGCGGCCAGCAAATGGCTCAGGACCAGCATGAAACCATGGAACAGGACCATGCTGGCTCAAGCAGCAAATCGCAATCCGCCGCAGAAGAAACACCCAATCCAGCCATCATCCACCCGACCCATTCCGGCACCTATGTGGCCTCGAATGGCGTCAATCTGGTAATTTGAACGCGTATCTGGAGTATTGAGAATGACCACAATCGGCAACATCACATCGCAGGCCATTTCCAGCAGTTCAAAGGACAAATCGGGGCTGGTTCAGAACTACGAGACCTTTTTGACACTCCTGACCACACAGCTGCAGAACCAGGATCCGATGGAACCGATGGATTCTTCGAAATTCACAGAGCAGTTGGTTCAGTTTTCTGCCATCGAACAGCAGATCAAGTCGAACGAACAGCTTGAAAATCTCGCCGGCATGATGACGTCTTCCAATGCGCTAGGGGTCTTGAATTTCGTCGGCACGAAAGTGACAATTGATGGATCCCGCGGCGATCTTAAAAGCTGGGGCAGCGTCGATTACAAGTTCGACTCCCCAAGCGCAGGGTCCGCCGAAATCACCATCCGCAACGATGCTGGCAAGATTGTTTACAATCAGACCGATGTTTCCATCAAAGAAGGCGAACAGACCTTTAAATGGGAAGGCACGGACAGCTCCGGCAACCGCTTGGCAAAAGGCACCTACACTATTCAGATCCAGGCCAAAGATGCAGAAGGAACAGGCATTTCGATCGATACGGACATAACTGGCATGGTCGAGAATGTCGATTTGTCCTCAACCGAACCCCTGCTGATAATCAATGGTCAGAAGGTTCCGACCTCTCAGATCAAATATGTCGCCAGCGCGACCGCAAGCGACGCGGCCTGATCGGAGCCGCGAATGACACGCGACGGGTGCCGTTACAAGTGATGCATTCTGCATATAGAGGATGAGCGGAGCATGGAAAGAAGGGTTTTGTTAACCTTCTTTCCATGCTTTGCCTTTGGCGTTCCGAGATAAATTTGGCGCTCTCCTTCTCAATCTGCAAAAGTCGGCGCAAATTGAAAAAAACTATTACCAAAGTGTATCCAGAGGCTTAGGCTTTTTTTAAAGGCATTGTCCTATGCTCTTCCATGATGAGGTCAGGTTGAGTGTGAGAGTACAATGACCGATCAAGTACGTGCGAGAGTAAAATATGTCATCGGCCCCGATGGGAGTCCCTTGACTGTGGCTGATCTTCCACCAGAGAATACCAGACGGTGGGTGATCAGGCGCAAAGCCGAAGTTGTTGCTGCCGTCCGCGGTGGACTGCTGAGCCTGGAAGAGGCCTGTGATAAATATACTTTGACTGTTGAAGAGTTTCTCAGCTGGCAGAGTTCTATTGATCAGCACGGTCTGGCCGGTCTCCGTGCCACACGGATTCAGCAATATCGGTAACAGTTCCAGCCCGGAAGCTTATTCGGACTGGCAAACCTTGCTAAAAGGTCGAGGGACTTCCCTCGACCTTTTTTCATGTCCTGATGTGCGGCAGCAACGCACCAGCACCGCACCACGACCGCTCCGCCCCATCACCTTGTTATAATTAACAGGACCCCCGCCATCTTCAGGATCGTCAACGCGACATTCCCACAGGGTGAAGCACTTCTTTTTCAGCTGAAAACAAAAAAATGAACCTGATTGACTCATTTTCAGGCCTGCAAACTGCAGTGTTAACCACTCGTTAACCAATTCCTTAACACCTTGTTAACCATCTCCTAGGAAAATATTGCCTAGTGATTTGGATCGGACTCCCGAAGCGGTAGGATGAGTGGTGTGAACGGCATTTTGGAATTCATAAAGGCACTGGGCCCGGCAAGACTTGCCGCCATGGGCGTTGTGACCGCTGTGCTGATTGGCTTCTTTGCCTTCATCATGATGCGCGTGACAGAGCCTGTGCTGTCGCCGCTCTACACCGATCTGTCATTTGAGGATTCCATTCAGATTACAAAACTGCTCGAAGCCCAGAATGTCCAGCACGAAGTGCGCAATGAAGGTGCCGTCATTCTGGCACCAAAGGAGCAGATCCTGCGCCTGCGCATGCAGCTGGCCGAAAGCGGCCTGCCAACCGGTGGCAATGTCGGCTATGAAATTTTTGACAAGAGCGAAACCCTTGGCACCACCAGCTTCGTGCAGAATGTGAACCATCTGCGCGCACTGGAAGGGGAATTGTCCCGCTCAATCCGCACCATTCGCAATGTCCGCAGTTCCCGGGTCCATCTGGTCTTGCCAAAGCGCGCGCTGTTCAAGCGCGAACAGAAGCCCCCTTCTGCCTCGATCGCTGTGAAGTTGCAGGGCAATCTGAGCCCGGTCCAGATTCAGGCGATCCAGCATCTGGTGGCTTCTGCCGTTGAAGGCCTCAACCCGGAAAATGTCACCATCATTGACGAACGCGGTCGCCTGTTGGCATCGGGGCGCGGCAATGATGACAATTTCCTGTCCACGCGCATTGAAGAACGTCGCACCGAAATGGAAACCCATCTGCGCAATCAGGTTGAGGAGATTGTCTCTTCCATCGTCGGCCAGGGCCGCACCCGCATTGAGGTTGCCGCAGAGATGGATTTCAACAAGGTGACCCAGACCTCGGACACCTTTGATCCGGACGGACAGGTCGTTCGCTCGACACAGACCCGCAGCGAAACAGCCAAAAGCCAGGAAAAAGAAGGCAATGAAGGCGTAACCGTCGGCAACGAATTGCCTAATGCCAACGCCAACGACGCCAACGGCCCGGGACGTCAGGAAGCCACTGACATTACTGAAGAATTGGTCAATTACGAGATTTCCCGCAAAACCACCACCGAGGTGGTTCAGGGCGGTCGCGTCAAGCGCTTGTCGGTCGCGGTTCTGGTGGATGGCGTCTATGAAAAGAATGCCAATGGTGAACTGGAATATAAGCCACGCACCCCTGAGCAACTCGAAAAGATTGCCACGCTCGTTCGCTCTGCGGTCGGCTATGACCAGACCCGTGGCGACAAGATTGAAGTCATCAACATGCAATTTGCCGAGGGGCCTGACCAGGTTTTCGAAGATCAGGGCAACGAGCTCTTCGCCTTCACCAAGGATGATTATATCCGCATGGTCGAACTCGGCACCTTCTTCCTGATGACCTTGATGATCCTGTTCTTCGTCCTGCGCCCGATGATGAAACGGATGTTCGAAAAACCTGAGGAAGAAGCCAAGCCAGACATCATCATTGGCACCGATGGTGTGCCGATGATCGTCGGAGAAAATGGGGAACTGGTACCCGCTCCTGATAGCGACGAAGTCCCACATCCAACCATGCAGGCCATTGAACATGCTCAATTGCAGGGTGCCCTGCAAATGGACACCCTGATCAAGGTTGGCGAACTCGTTAAAGAAAATCCCGAAGAAGCTGCCAAGATTGTTCGTCTGTGGCTTCAGGATGCAGCGTGAGATAGATTATGTCAGCACTTGCCAATATAGCGTCATCCCGTGCCAATGTGTCTTCAGACAATGAAGAGCGCGACCTGGACGGTGCCGAGAAAGCTGCAATCATGCTGCTTGCCTTGGGTGACGAATATGGCGGTCCGATCTGGGCACGCCTTGATGATATCGAGATCAAGCAGGTCTCCATTGCCATGTCAAAACTGGGCGGCATCACGCCCAACATGCTCGACAATCTTATTGTCGATTTCGTCGCCCGCCTGTCTTCCAAGGGATCGGTCAACGGCAACTTTGATTCCACCGAACGCCTGCTGCTCTCCTTCCTGCCACAGGAACGGGTCAATGTGATCATGGAAGAAATCCGTGGTCCAGCCGGTCGCAACATGTGGGAAAAGCTTTCCAACGTGCAGGAAAACGTTCTCGCCAACTACCTCAAGAACGAATATCCACAGACAGTTGCGGTGGTGCTCTCGAAAATCAAGCCCGACCATGCGGCCCGCGTCCTGTCGATCATGCCGGAAGATTTCGGTCTCGAAGTCATCAATCGCATGCTGTCGATGGAAGCCATTCAGAAAGAAATTCTCGAAAAGGTCGAGCAGACCTTGCGCGTCGAATTCATGTCGAACCTTTCCACCACCCAGCGCCGCGATGCGCACGAGGTGATGGCCGACATTTTCAACAATTTCGATCGCCAGACCGAAGCGCGCCTGCTGGCAGCTCTCGAAGAGGAAAACCGCGAGTCGGCAGAGAAGATCAAGCAGTTGATGTTCACCTTCGAGGATCTCTCCAAGCTCGACTCCTCCGGCGTTCAGGCCGTGCTGGCCAACATCGAGAAAGATGTTCTGGCACTGGCCCTCAAGGGTGCCAACGAAACGATCCGCACCCTCTTCTTCGACAATATGTCCCAGCGTGCTGGTGCAATGTTGCAGGAAGATATGGAATCCCTGGGGCCGGTTCGCCTGCGCGATGTCGACGAGGCACAGGGCACTATGGTCAATATGGCCAAAGATCTCGCTGCACGCGGCGAAATCATGATCTCCAAAGGCAACAGCGACGACGAACTGGTTTACTAACCGGCTCGTCTGACCAAACCCGACACCGAACTGTTTTAAGAACCCGACGCAAAACGCCCCTAATAAGTCAATGAATGGGGCAAACTGGAACCCGCATAATGCCACAGGCCGCTCGCTATCTGTTTGATCTGGATTTCTCGGCTCCACCGGAGCCGGAAGTCAAGGAAGAGATCGAGGAAATCCCGCCCGAACCGATGATCACGGTCGCCGAGCATGAGCGTCTGCTTGCCCAAGCGGTGGCGGCTGCGCGCGCCGAAGGCGAAGCAGAAGCCTTGCAGCAACGCGAGCGTCTGGCCAGTGAGGAAAGTCTGAGCCTGCAACAGACCATGTTTGACGAAATTTCGATGATCTACACCGAAGTCGGCACCCTGCTGCAGCGATTGGAAAAAGACGCGTCAAATCTTGCCTTTGCCTTTGCCTCGCGCTTTGCCGAACGTTTGGTAGCACAGGAGCCGAAAACCGAAATCCTCGCTCTGCTGCATCAGATTCTGGCCCCCTTGCGCAAAGCGCCGCACATTTCCATTCGTTTGAATGAAGATGTAGCCGATGACATCAAGGAAATGGTTGATCACAAAATGCAAGAGCTGGGCTTTACCGGCAAACTGACGATCATCCCGGATCCCGCCATGATGGCAGGCGACTGCGAGGTGGAATGGGCCGATGGCGGCATCGGACGCAATCTGCGGTCTGCCATCCGTCAGGTCGATCAGTTGCTCGAAGATCATTTTGCTCATGTTCCAGAGCCTGAAGATGATGATGATGAAACTGACGACGAAACTGATCAGGACGTCAAAGCCGACGCCGAAAGCGACGCACCGTCTGCGTCTCAGGAACAAAGGGAAATTTCGGACCTGAAAGGGGAGGCCAGCCCCGAGCAAATGCCTGTTGAGACAGATACACAACAGGGCCAAACAGAAGACCTCATCCCCACCGAACAGCCGATTGACGCTGAAACCGATCCGTCCATGACCGCTCAGCCAACTTTGGACCCTGAATTGCCAGCCGCGACCGGCCCGACGCAGATGGAGACGAACAATGAGTGACAATGATCCAAATGATGGCCTCGCACTGCAAGAACAGGGTGGCCAGCCCCTCGCTGCCAATGGCGGGGCGGAATTAGAGAATATTCAAAAGAATGCCGCTGATCTGGAAGCCGTCTTTGATGTGCCTGTGCGCGTATCGGCCATTCTGGGACGGGCCAGAATGCCTGTCAGTGAATTGCTCAATCTCGATGTCGGCAACGTGCTCGAGCTCGACCGCAAAGTCGGGGAAGCCGTCGATATTTATGTAAATGCCCGCCTTGTTGCGCGTGGTGAAGTGGTGCTTGTCGAAGAAAAACTCGGCGTCACCATGACCGAAATCATCAAGTCAGAGAAGTGACTGGGAGAAAATTATGCGCCTTTTGATTGCCGGAACATTGAATGGTCAGCTTTCCCAAGCCACCAAGATCGCCCTTGACCGGGGTGCACAAGTGTCCCATGCCGAAAACACTGCCATGGCATTGAGTCATTTGCGCGCCGGTCGTGGCGCGGACCTGATGATGGTGGATGTCAGGCTCGACATTGCCAGCCTGATTGCCGATCTGGAAAGCGAACGCATCACCCTGCCCATCGTCGCATGCGGCATCGAAAATGACGCCCGCGCCGCGGTCAATGCCATCCGGGCCGGTGCCAAGGAATATATCCCGCTGCCACCGGATCCGGCCATCATCGCCGCTGTTCTGGAAGCCGTTTCGCAGGATCAGGGGTCCCTGATCTATCGCGACCCGGCCATGGGCGCGGTTGTTCAGCTGGCCAATCAGATTGCGCCAAGCGATGCCTCCGTCATGATCACCGGGGAAAGCGGAACCGGCAAGGAAGTGCTGGCCCGTCACCTGCATAGCAATTCCCGTCGCTCTTCGGCGCCTTTCGTATCCGTCAACTGTGCGGCCATTCCAGACAACCTGCTCGAATCCGAGCTGTTTGGCCATGAAAAGGGTTCCTTCACCGGTGCGGTCGCGCGCCGCGTCGGCAAGTTCGAGGAAGCCAATGGCGGCACCCTGCTGCTTGACGAGATTTCCGAAATGGACATCCGCCTGCAAGCCAAATTGCTCCGTGCCATTCAGGAACGCACCATCGACCGGGTTGGTGGGTCCAAGCCGGTGCCCGTGGACATCCGCATCATTGCCACCTCAAACCGCAATCTGGCCGACGAAGTGCGTGCTGGCACGTTCCGCGAGGATTTGCTGTTCCGCCTCAATGTCATCAACCTGCAGATCCCGTCACTGCGCGATCGTCCACAGGATATCGACCTGCTGGCTGACCATTTTGCTGACAAATATGCCCAGGCCAACGGCCTGCCTCAACGCCGCTTGAGTGCTGATTGCTCTCGCCATCTGCATGCCAACCAGTGGGACGGCAATGTCCGCGAGCTGGAAAACACCATCCATCGCGCAGTCCTTCTGGCCACCGGCACCGAAATCGGCCCGGAAGCCCTGCGCATGCCAAATGGCAGCCGGATGGATCAGACCATTATCGGCATGGCCTCTGGCCCGGCAGCGCAGGCCGTGATCGCGGCCGAAGGTGTAACCCGCAATCTGGTGGGCCGCACAGTCGCCGAAGTGGAGCAGGAGCTGATTCTCGACACCCTCGATCATTGCCTTGGCAACCGGACCCATGCCGCCAACATTCTGGGCATTTCCATCCGGACCCTGCGCAACAAACTCAAGCAATATTCCGAAGAAGGCGTCTCCATCCCGCAACCGGGTGAAGGCCGCATCGCCAGCTGACAACAGGCCCTGCCGGGCTCCTCCGGCATCCAGCAACCAGACCAACAGGTCATTAACAGGACGACACCGGCATGAGCGAAGCAGACGCGACTTTGGCTGACGCCCCGATCGCCACCGAACCGACCTCTGGCAGCGATGCGCCGGAAGGGACGGCATCGGCTGGCGCGTCCGCGCTTGAAAAACTGGGTGGCATTGTCACTTTCCTGCGGCAAGGCGATCTGGGCCTCGCCGTAGGTGTCATGACCATTCTGGTCGTGATGATTCTGCCGATGCCGGCGGCCTTTCTGGACATGTTCCTCGCCATCTCGATCATTTTCTCCGTTCTGATCCTGATGACATCGCTCTTCATCCGTGCACCGCTGGAGTTTTCCGCCTTCCCTACGGTCCTGCTGGTTGCCACCATGCTGCGTCTGTCGTTGAACCTTGCCTCCACCCGCCTCATCCTGTCCTATGGCCATGAGGGCGGTGGCGCGGCAGGCAATGTCATTGAAGCCTTTGGCAATTTCGTCACCCGTGGCAATTTCATCATTGGCCTGATCGTCTTTGCGATCCTTGTCACCGTCAACTTCGTGGTTATCACCAAGGGTTCGGGCCGTATCGCCGAAGTCGCGGCGCGCTTCACCCTTGATGCGATGCCCGGCAAGCAGATGGCGATTGACGCCGATCTGTCCGCAGGCCTCATCACCGAAGAGCAAGCCAAACAGCGCCGCAAGGATCTGTCGGACGAAAGTGCCTTCTTCGGGGCCATGGATGGTGCCTCGAAATTCGTCCGTGGTGATGCCATTGCGGGTCTCATCATCACCTTCATCAACGTTCTTGGTGGCATCATCATTGGTGTGATCCAGAAGGAAATGGCCTTTGGCGATGCAGCGCAGGCCTATACCCTGCTGACCATCGGCGACGGTCTTGTCTCCCAGATCCCGGCCCTGATCGTTTCCACCGCAGCCGGTATCCTCGTCTCCAAAGCAGGCGTATCCGGTTCGGCTGATGCCGCAGTCATCCGCCAGTTGTCCGGTTATCCCAAGGCCCTTGGCATGTCATCTGCCGTGATGATCATTATGGCCTTCCTGCCCGGCATGCCGTTGATCCCCTTCTTCACCCTTGGCGGCGCGGCAGGCTATTTCGCCTATAGGTCCACCAAGACGCAGCAACGACAAGCCCTTGAAAAGGTCATTCAGGAGAAGCAGGAAGAACTCGCCGAAGCTGCGCCTCCAGCCGAAGAACCAATCAGCGCCGTGCTCAAAATGGATGAGCTGCGCCTCGAGCTTGGCTATGGACTGATCAGCATGGCCAATGGGTCCGCCTCTCAGGCCCTCACCGACCAGATCAAGGCACTGCGTCGTCAGTTGGCCTCTGAAATGGGCTTTGTCATGCCAGCGGTCCGCATCATGGACAATGTCCAGCTGCAGGCCAATGACTATGTGCTGAAGGTCAAGGAAGTCGAAGTCGGGCGCGGCGTTGTCTATCCGAACCAATATATGACGATGGATCCAGCCGGTCACGACATTGCCTTGCCGGGTGTCAAGACCACTGAGCCAACCTTTGGCCTGCCTGCCACCTGGATTGATGGCTCCCTGCGCGAAGAAGCCGCAATTCTGGGGCTGACAGTCGTCGATCCGGCCACCGTCATTTCGACCCATCTGACCGAGATCATCAAGGCCAATATGGACGAGCTCTTGTCTTATGCAGTCGTTCAGGGTCTGCTAGATGAATTGCCGGGCGAACAGAAAAAACTGGTCGACGATATCGTTCCAAGCCAGATCACCGTTTCCGGCATCCAGCGCGTGCTTCAGACATTGCTGGCAGAACGCATCTCGATCCGCGATCTGTCCTCAATCCTGGAAGGCATTGCGGACGCATCGGGCTTCTCGCGCTCAATCCAGACCATCACCGAACATGTCCGCGCCCGCCTGTCACTGCAAATCTGTGCCAGCCATCAGGCTCCGGGCGGCTATCTGCCGATCCTCAGCCTCTCGCCCGCATGGGAGCAGGAATTTGCCACTGCACTCATCGGCGACGGCGACGACCGGCAATTGGCCATGGCCCCGACCAAGCTGCAGGAATTTGTTGGCAGCGTCCGCGATGGGTTCGAAGATGCAGCCCAGATGGGCGAAATTCCCGTTTTGCTTACCTCACCGGGCAACCGGCCATTCGTGCGCTCGATCATCGAACGGTTCCGCGCTCACACCACGGTTCTGAGCCAAAATGAGATCCACACCCGCGTGCGTCTGAAAACCGTAGGCACGATCTGATATCTGAGGGCACCCCCATACCAGTTTGCGACAGGGCCACCACACTTCTGATGCCAAGCCAAAGGGCAACGGAAGTGGGGCGCCTTGGCAAAAGGCAACAGGATGAAAATGGTCCCATCAACGAAGCTCTTCTATCAGAACCGTTCCATTGGACCAGACTGCGCATAATCGATTGACCACGGAGCCTTAAGAATTGTAGCTTCCGAGTAGATCTAAAAGCACAAAGCAACCAATCCGGGCATATTTCTTCACCGCGCTTTGAAGGCATGCCTGAGCAAAGCCCGTTTGAGGAAGCGAATGTCCGTTTCGATTATTGGGGGTGGCCTGACCGGATGTCTGATCGCCCTGGAGCTGGCCGAAGCAGGGCACAAAGTCGTGCTGTTTGACAGGGCTTGCGAGTTAATGGCCCGGGCCTCTCTTGCCAATGAAGGGAAGATCCATCTCGGCTTTGTCTATGCCGCAGACACCAGCTTCCAGACAGCCCGCCGCATGATCGATGATGCCTTGCGCTTCAGACCGCTGGTTGAGCGCTGGATTTCGTCTCGGGACTTCGAGGCAATGATCTATGACCGCTTCGCCTATTTCGTTCCGGACAGCTCCATGTTGCCCGCTGAGGCGATCAACGCCCATTTCGGAAAAGTGCTTCAGTATCTCAACGCCCAAATCGGATCCAATGCAGCCTCCTATCTGGGCCGCAGGGGCTTTGCGCCGGTCTCTCGCTCTGCGCCACCGCACGACACGCTTCAGGCCCTGTTTCACACACCCGAACAGGGCGTATGGCCAGCATCCATCGCAGAGCATTTGCGCCATTGCGTCCACAGCCACCGAAGGATCGACATTCGTCTGGACACGACCGTCACCAAAATTCGGCCGCAAAAGCAACATTGGCATCTGGACCTTATGTCAACAGACAAGGCAGAGCGGACAGAGGAAGGACCGTTCGAGACCGTGGTCAATTGTGCCTGGGCTGGACGCAGACGCATCGATGCCGCGTCCGGCCATCCGGATGACGCGCAATGGTTCTACCGCTACAAATTCGGTGTCGTGCTGTCCAATGCCCACGAGGCATTTGGCGGTGCGCTTCCCCGCAACAGCACCGCCATGCTCGGAGCCTATGGCGACAGCGTCTATTGTGCAGCTCAAGACAGTCTTTATTGCAGTTGGTATCCGGTCGGGATGTGTTTCAGTTGCGAGGAGCTGGACAGTGATCAGCCCCCACGGATTGCCAATCATGACGAGGCAATACTGAAGACATGGCAGGGCTATGCCACCATCGACCCGACCTTTCAGACCCTGTTGACATCCAAGCCCCTCTCCAAAGCACGGATCCTGGGAGACTATATCGCCGCCAAGGCCAAAACAGACATTCAGGACCCGAACAGTCGCCTGCATGAACGGCACGGATATGGTGCCGTGCAACTGGCCCCCGGTTACTGGAGTGTCGAAACCGGCAAATATACATCTGCACCCCGCTGTGCAGAGGACTGCGTCCGGGCAATTAGGGAGCGGGAATGATGTTCCGGTTTCTAAGGCGTCGCCCCCTTGCCTCCATTTGCATACCCGCCTATGATTCCCAGCCCTTCATTGCTCAGGTGCTGGAGTCTGCGCTGGCCCAGAGCGTGGATGATATCGAGATCATAATCTCCAATGACGGCGCCCTTCCTACACCGGATCTGCAGCTTTACCGAAAGCATCCCAAAGTCAGATTGATCAATCAGCGCAAGCGTCTGGGCTGGGTGGCCAACACCAACGCAGCCCTGTCCAAGGCCAGAGGCCAGTATTTCATGGTCCTGCCCCACGACGACCTGCTGGCACCAACCTATCTGGAAGCCTGTCTTTCCTGCCTTGAAAGCGAGCCTGACACCTTTGCCGCTTATAGCGACATGGAATTTCACAGCGGCATCATGGAGGCATCCGAACTGATTGGTACGCTTGACGAGCGGATCGGCCATATGATGGAAAATCTCTATAATGGCTACAGTTTCCGTGCCCTGATGCGCCGACGACCCACTGACTGGCCAGCCCTAGCCCTACGTCACAATCCCCCCACCGATTGCTGTGTCGACACAACATGGATCCTCCAGCAGGCCCTGTTGGGCGAGCTGCGCTGCGTACGAGAGCCCCTTTACTTCAAGACTTTACACGAAACCAACACCCACGCCAGTTGGGAGCAGATCCCACACCGAAACCTGATCGACGCATGGTGGCAGCATTGTGAAGCCCTCGGCGTGATGGCACGCAAACGAACGAACAATCATGCGCTGATCGATAGACTGGTTGCGCATCGGCGCGACCCCCGGCGCGTTATCGAAACCCCTCCATTTCTCAGAAATGCCTTCGACGCCCTGTATCCGCAGGGCTTGCACCTTCTGAACGAGAAAGGCGAGCAGGAACAATCCCGCGCGCCTTCACTACTGTCATAGAATGCTGCTCTGCGCCGCTTAATCGCGGATAACCATCACCGTGCAATGGGCATTGCGTACCACGCGCCCCAAATGCGGCCCCATTTCGAAATCGGGGAAGTCCCCCTTAGCCGAAGCCATGACGATCATGTCGAAATGATCCGTATGCGCCAGCTTGAGGATTTCGCGATAGGCGCTTCCTTCCTCGATATGGATGGTGATGCCGCTGGCGCCTTGCTCTTCCAGAATGGCTTCAATCGCCTTGCGCACATGAGCCTTGGCCCCATCGCCATAATTTTCCGGCAGATTGGGCAATTTGATGATTTCGGGAATGACCGAAACCACATGCAGCTCGGCACCGTAAAATTTCGCCTGTTCCTGCGCCATAGGCAGAGCCTTCTTCCAGGAGCGTGCATCGGTGTGATCAATCGGTAGCAGGATTTTGGTGACCATTGGTCCTGTCCTTGCAATCATTGGGAACTTAATAAGGAAGGGAGCCACCAACGCGGCTCCCTACAGGCAATCATTCGCCGGCATTCTCTTCCGACGCGCCGTTGGTTGCGAAATAGTCGCGGGTCAGCTTGAAGACGACCGGGCTGAGCAACGCCAGAGCAATCAGGTTCGGGATGGCCATCATGGCATTGAGCGTGTCTGCCAACAGCCAGATGAACCCCAGATCCGCCGTTGCGCCGAAATAGATCATCACGATCCAGGCAATACGATAGACGATCAGGATCCGGTGCCCCATCAGGAAGCCGACACATTTCTCGCCATAGAAGGACCAGCCAAGAATGGTGGTGAAGGCAAAAATCGACAGGGACAGAGCAATCAGGGAACCGCCAATACCCGGCAACGAGGTCTCAAATGCCAGCGAGGTGAGCGCGGCACCGGATTCGCCAGAGGTCCACGCCCCGGAAGCGATGATGGCAAGGCCAGTGATCGAGCAAACAATGATGGTATCAATGAAGGTGCCGAGCATGGCAACCAGCCCCTGATTAACCGGGCCTTTTGTTGCCGCCGCCGCATGGGCGATCGGAGCGGAGCCAAGGCCCGCTTCGTTGGAGAAAACACCACGCGCCACACCAAAGCGGATAGCAGCCCAGACGGCCGCACCCGCAAAACCACCTTCTGCTGCCGAAGGCGTGAAGGCATGCGAGAAGACCAGACCAAGGGCCGCTCCGATATTGCCGATATTGATCAGCAGCACCAGCAGACCCGCTAGGATATAGGCGACGGCCATGAACGGCACCAGCTTGCCAGCCACCGCGCCAATACGGGTGATACCACCCAGAATGACCATGGCGGTCAGCAGCATCAACACCACGCCGGTAACGGATGTATTGATACCGAAGTTGGCTTCGAGCACCTGTGCCACGCCGTTGGCCTGCACTCCATTGCCGATGCCGAAGGCAGCAAAGGCACCAAACAGCGCAAAAGCAAATCCGAGCCAGCGCCAGTTCTTGCCCAAGCCATTCTTGATGTAATACATCGGGCCACCGACAAAATTGCCGAGTTCATCCGTTTCGCGATACTTCACCGCACAAACAGCCTCGGCATATTTGGTGGCCATGCCGATGAGGGCAGTCATCCACATCCAGAACAAGGCTCCGGGGCCGCCCAGAAAGACAGCGGTTGCCACACCGGCAATATTCCCCGTACCGATTGTGGCCGAGAGCGAGGTCATCAAAGCATTGAACGGGCTGATCTGCCCTTCACCTTGGCCTTGACGCCCCTTGAAAAGAAGGCTGAAGCCGGTTCCCAATTTCAGGATCGGCATGAATTTCAGCCCCACCTGCAAGAAGAACCCGACCCCGAGGATGAGCACCAGCATCAGCGGTCCCCAAACCACCCCGTTGATGGAACTGACAAGAGCATTCAACGCTTCCATGAATTTGCCTTCCTTTGCAATATCGTCATACCCCTTAAGGTCTCCGCCCAGCTTTGCACATAGGGACAGATCCTTGAAGGGAAAAATCATAACGGATATAGCGCAGAAAACAGCGAGGATGCACCTCGACCAAAGCGCTTCCAATTGTCACATTAGTGCAAGCCCTGACTTGTTTCTGGACGCCAGGTAACATCGACCTTCTGCAAATTCCCTATTGAGGCGATGAAATCCAGCGCCTTTGCTATGCAAGCCTATGATATTGATTTCCCACTCAAAAGCCACTAAGCTTGAAACCAGCCTTTCCATGTGCGGCTAGGGTTCCGTTGCCAAGTGGCAAGCTGGACCGAGCGCCGTTATGAGCCAGTGGCAGACACCCAAGGATGAAAAGACCAGAGGGGATGGACAGGGCGTGAAGAATCACGTCTATGCACCGTCTGGAGTTTCATATGTCTATCGCTGGTTTTGCGCTCGTTCTAACCGCCGCATTTTGTCATGCAATCTGGAATGTCTTTGTCAAACGGATCAATGGAGGACCTGAGCTGATCTGGCTCTTTTCCTGCCTGTCCGTAGTCCTCTATTTACCGCTCGCCATCTGGGTTTTGCTTGTTGATCGGCCCCATTTCAATGCAATAACCATCGGGCTGATCATTGGCAGCGCGGTGCTGCATCTGGGCTATTTTCTGTTGCTGCAAACAGGATACCGCAAGGGGGACTTGTCGCTGGTCTATCCCGTTGCCCGCGCAACCGGTCCACTGCTCTCCACCACATTTGCCATTCTATTGCTGGATGAAACCATCACGCTGCAAATGGCGACAGGCGGCATGACCATCATCTTCGGTGTCCTCATGCTGACAGGCGGCATCAAAACCGGTGCCCGTCCTCTCAGCACATCGCTTCTGTTCGGCCTTGGCGCCGGGATGCTGATTGGCAGCTACACCGCATGGGACGCCTATGCTGTGTCGATCCACCTGATCCCGCCCCTGTTGCTTGACTATTCATCGAGCGTCGGGCGTGCGGTCATTCTGGCGCCCGTGGCCTTGCGCAATCGAACCCGCATCAGCCAACATTGGCAACAGCACAAACTGGGTGTCCTGGCAATCGCGGTTTTCAACCCACTCGCCTATATTCTCGTCTTGTATGCTCTCTCATTCACGCCGGTTTCCCTCGTCGCTCCTTTGCGCGAGGTCAGTGTGCTGCTGACGATACTGGCCGGAAGCCTCTTCCTTGGGGAGGGAAATCTTCGCCATAGACTGGTCTGGGCGGTGGTGATCCTGTTCGGCATGACATTGCTGGTGTCCGCATAAGGGCATTGCGCCCAGAGTTCGACACAGGCACAGAATCAACACGGGCACCGCGCCGCTACTTCTTGATCATCACCGAAGCGAGGGCCGAAGCGGTGGTGGCGGTGCCGTAGAACCACAATCCCGGCAAGGCGCTGGCCTCTGCCAGACCACTGGTCTTGGCGGAAAAGACCACCAGAGCCACCAGCAGCACATCCATCATCGACCATTTGCTCGCAAGCCCCAGCAGAATCACCGAGCGGGAGCGCTTGCCGCGAAAGGTCGCAATATGCAAAAGGAGGATTTTGACAGCTGGAAAGACCACCGAAAAAGCGCACACAATGACCGCCAGCAGTTGCTCATTGTCCTGCCACAGCCCCAAGATAATGCTCATCAAGGATGGCGTTTCGGTGAAGAAAAGCAATCTGTCGAGGGAAACCAGCGGCAAGGTCAGCCCCAGCGCAAAAGAGAAACTGGCGATTGCCAACAGCAAAGGCAGCAAAAAGGACATCAAATCCGACCCGACAAACATTATGCGCCAGAAACGGGCGCGACCAACACATGCACCTGCCCCCTCTAGCGCACATCGGACAGGTTGGGCAAGCCAACAGGCCGTTTCCATTTGATCGGATGAATTATATTATCGAAGAGTATGCTTATTCTGCCTCGCGTGGGGTGGCATTCTCCCTCGCGAAGTCCGGATCATAGTTTAAGGTGTGGCCCGTCTCGCCCCGCATCAGCCCTGACGCTTCGCAAAGAAACGCAGATCTGATGCAGAAGACTAAAAGGAGTGACGCGCACGAAGCCCGATGCCCCTTGGAAAAGGGCAACAGCCTTGATCAGTGACGACGACGCCGCCCCATCGTGCTGAAATCATCCAACTCGTCCTGCTCGGCCTGTTCACGCGCCGCCATTTCACGTTGGTGATCGCGTTCTTCGAGCTTTTCGACCTTTTTCAGTTCGCCGATTGCCTCGCGCAGTTGATCCTGTGCCCGTTCCAGCTGTTCATTGAGATCAGCAATCGAAACCTGCAGGTTTTCTTTGCGCTGCAAAGCAGCTTTGGCAAAGGTTGGATAAGCGAAGTGGCCGATATCATCGATGCCCGCTTTTTCTTCCTCAACCGCGATTTGTGCGTCAAGATCACGGATCATTCCTTGGAACTCGGTGACCATCAACTCAATCTGACCGACCTGACGACGCTTTTCATCAACCTGAAAGCGTTTCAGACGGATTAGACTCTCGCGCGACTTCATTACTCAATACTCCTTAAAGCCCCGTACTGTCTTGTTCTGACCGCTCCCCAACGATGGATGCCAGCATTCTATATCCCTCTTCCAGGCTGGTCGCCTCTCCCTTTGTCTGGGAAAGAAAGGCTTCCAGCGGCTCATGAAGAGCGATTGCCAGATCCACACTTGGATCGCTTCCCTGTCTGTAGGCTCCCAATCGGATCAATTCTTCCATATCCGAATAAGTCGCCATATATTGCCGAGCCTTTAGAACATATGGCCAGAAGGCCGGATCGGCTGCCTTGGGGAGTGTACGCGAAACAGATTTCAAAATGTTTATCGCCGGGTACCTTCCCCTTTCAGCAATGGCCCGCTCCATGACCAGATGACCATCCAAAATACCACGGACAGCATCGGCAACGGGTTCATTGTGGTTATCACCTTCCACCAAAACAGTAAAAAGACCTGTAACGGCACCTTCATTTTTTTCGCCCGGTCCTGCTCTTTCCAAAAGTTTTGGCAATTCTGCAAACACGGTGGGGGTATATCCCTTCGAGGTGGGCGGTTCCCCCGCAGCCAAGCCTATCTCCCGTTGCGCCTGTGCAAATCGGGTGACGGAATCCATCATGCAAAGGACTTGTTTACCTTCCTCACGAAAATATTCCGACAAGGCCAAAGTGAGATAGGCCGCCTGTCGACGCATTAGGGCCATTTCATCCGAGGTGGCCACAACGACGATGGATCGCTTAAGCCCCTCCTCGCCCAGATCGTCCTCAACAAACTCCTGCACCTCGCGACCACGTTCACCAATCAAGCCGATCACATTGACCTCAGAGCTGGCATTGCGGGCCAACATGGAAAGCAGCACAGACTTGCCCACACCCGAGCCGGCAAATATGCCCATCCTCTGGCCCTGACAAAGCGTGATAAAGGTATTAAGAGCGCGCACACCCAGATCCATCGGGCCTCCCACCCGTGTCCGTTTGTGAGCGGCAGGCGGTTTGCGCCTGAGCGGCACTGCATTATGGCCCCGAGGCAGAGGACCTTTGCCATCGATCGGCTCCCCATGCGCATTGATCATCCGCCCCAACCAGGCTTTGGTGGGCCGGATCACAGCCGGACCATCGAGCACAGCACGACATCCCAGGCGAATCCCATCCAGTTCGGAAAAAGGCAAACAGAGCGCTCGATCGGCGGAAAAACCGACCACTTCGCATTTTGCAGGATCCCGACCATCCGCATGAATCGTCAGCATCGACCCCACGCTCATCTCGAACAAAGGGCCGGCAACCTCCACCAAATGGCCCTGAATGGACGTTACGCGCCCATAGGCATGTCTGGGCGAGATGTCATCTACCTTACCGATTAGTTCATGGACCATTGCTAAGCCTTTAATGATTCTCTTGCATGGTAATGATTCGTTTACCCGATTGGTTAATTATTATCGCGAGGGGTTTTGACCGGCAAATTTTTCCCAGCTGGAAAATCGCGAACGTAGCTGAGTCTCGTGAATCACTTAAGACGGCTTCTTAAAGTGAAACATTAAGAAATGTGATAGGAATTTTTTTCCTAGGAATCAACGAGATAACATTATTTTTTGTAAAGTTACGAGACGAGGCTTGCACGATGGAATCAGGATTTGTTAACCATTATGGACTAGCCTTTAAAACTGGGATGAAATTTGGTCCTAAGCAATCGCCAGAAAGGCAGGTTGCTCCGAGCCCAGGAAAGGCAAACAAAGGGGATTGGCATGCGAGTTTTGCTAATTGAGGACGATAGCGCCACAGCACAAAGCATCGAGTTGATGCTTAAGTCCGAGAGTTTTAATGTCTACACCACCGATCTCGGTGAAGAAGGCGTGGACCTCGGTAAATTGTACGATTACGACATTATCCTTCTGGATCTAAACCTGCCGGACATGAGCGGCTATGAAGTGCTGCGCACTTTGCGCGTGTCCAAGGTAAAGACTCCAATTCTCATTCTTTCTGGCCTGGCGGGCATTGAAGACAAGGTTCGTGGCCTTGGCTTTGGCGCTGACGACTATATGACCAAGCCATTCCACAAGGATGAGTTGGTGGCACGCATCCACGCGATCGTCCGCCGCTCCAAGGGCCATGCCCAGTCGGTCATCAATACCGGCGAATTGACGGTCAATCTCGACACCAAGACAGTCGAAGTTCAGGGCCAGCGCGTCCACCTGACCGGCAAAGAATATCAGATGCTCGAATTGCTCAGCTTGCGCAAAGGCACGACGCTGACCAAAGAAATGTTCCTCAACCATCTTTATGGTGGCATGGACGAGCCTGAACTGAAAATCATCGACGTATTCATCTGTAAGCTGCGCAAGAAGCTCGCAACTGCGACTGGCGGTCGCAACTATATCGAAACGGTATGGGGTCGCGGCTATGTTCTGCGCGAGCCAGATGAAGACGGAATGCGAGAAAGCGCCTAACTTCGGGCATTGCTTGTCAGGAAGGGCGACCAAATCCCGCTCTGATAGCTCCGAAATTGGCAACACTCCCCTACTCTTGAAGCCGCCTTTGAAAAAGGGCGGCTTTCTTTGTTTGAGCACGCCCTTTGCCGATGCTTTTTGGCCTTTCGCTGATACTCCAGCAGGCGGCAAATCCAGCTATATCCAATATTGCAGCCAAAGAAAAAGCCGCTCCCTACACAAGGGGAACGGCTTTTCTCATTCTAAAAGCAAGTCAGTCGCTTACTTGCGCCCACCATTGATGCTGGAAAAACGCGAAGCCGCGAAAGTCGACGACGTCGGGCTTGGCCGAGCCGCAGCCCCGCCACCAGCAACCAATGCCCGCTGACCAAATCCACCAGCACCGGCCTGCGCTCCTGCTGCCCCGGCCGCATTGGTATAAAGACCGCGTTTGTTGGGTACAGACTGGAAAGACGAGGTCAACCCGACCACGGTCTCAGCCGCACCAAGCAACAGATAGCCGTCATTTGGCATCTGTTTTGCCAGCCGGTTCATGATATCGGTTTTGGTTGCCTGATCGAAATAGATCAGCACATTGCGACAGAAGATGACGTCAAATTGTCCCATCGAAGCAAAGCTTTCGAGCAGATTGAAGTGACGATAACTAACCATCGAGCGGATTTCCGGCGCGATCTGCCACATTTCGCCATGCTGCTTGAAATATTTCAGCAACAGCTGCACCGGCAGACCGCGCTGAACTTCAAACTGGGTATAGAAGCCGGCCTTCGCCTTCTCCAGCACCTCATTGGAAATGTCGGTGCCGATGATCTCGAAGCTCAAACCACCAAGCTTGGAAGCATGTTCCTTCAGGCACATGGCCAGAGAATAAGGCTCCTGACCGGTCGATGCTGCCGCGCACCAGATCCGCACACGGCCCCGCTGGCGATTTTGCACCAAATGCGGAATAATCGTATCAACAAAATGCTCAAACGGCGTCTTGTCACGGAAAAAGAAGGATTCGTTGGTCGTCATGGCTTCAACGACGGCCGTTTGCAGCATCCGGTCTGTTGAGGTCCGCAATTTGGCAATGAGCTCTGCAATGCCACCCAAGCCCGCTTTGCGAGCGACGGGCATCAAACGACTTTCAATCAGATATTGCTTATCTTCGGAGAGCACCAAGCCGGACTTTTCTTTCAAAAAGCCCTGCAAGAAAGCATAGTCCTGTGGTGTCATTATCGCTCCCCTTTGAAAATACGCAACACTTTGGAGCCAATCTGATTCAATGGCAGAACCGCCGCGCAGACACCGGCCTGAGCCGCCGCGCCCGGCATACCCCAGACAACGCTGGTGGCCTGGTCCTGAGCAATCACACTGCCACCCGCATCGACAATAAACTGAGCACCGGCGGTGCCGTCATGTCCCATCCCTGTTAAAATCACGGCCAGAGCAGCTGATCCGTAGATGGATGCAGCGGTCTCGAACAGTGGATCAACGGCGGGTTTACAAAAATTCACAGGAGGCTCATCGGTCAGTTTGATGACCGCCTGTCCGGCCTGTTTGACAAGTTTCATATGCTTGCCACCGGGAGCCACATAAATATGCCCATTCTGTACCACGTCACCGTCCTTGCCCTCTGCCGAAGGCATGCCCGATGCACGCGCCAGATGGTCAGCCAGAATGGCAGTAAAGGTCGCTGGCATATGCTGTGTGATCAGGATCGGGGCCGACCGCATTTGCGGCCCAATTTCCTGCAAAAGCTTCTCAAGGGCCTGTGGGCCACCCGTCGAGCTTCCGATCAGCAAGGCACGAGGCCGGGCAGACCCGAATTTGCGCAAGGCAATACCGTTGGCACCAGCCACTGGCGGAGCAGCACGGGAAGGAGCCGCGGCTGCGGTCGTCTTTGGCCCGTCGGTTGCCAGCGTTTTGCGACTTTGCAGCGGCCGGATTCCCCCGGCGCGTGCAGTGGGCGCCCCACCGCGTGAAGCGCGAAAGGTTGGCCCAGTGCTTTCATCGATACCACCAATCGCCTTGATTCTATCAATCAACTCGGTGCGGAAATTCTTCGATGTGGTGATCTCGCTATTGGATTCAGGCTTTGGCACATAGTCAGTTGCGCCCAGCGACAAAGCTCGCAAGCTGATTTCAGCATTGCGACGCGTCAATGTCGACGCCATGATGACCTTGGTGGACGGGCAACCACGCAACAACAGTGGCAGCGCCGTCAGGCCATCCATATCCGGCATTTCGATATCGAGGACGACGATGTCCGGCTTTGTCTTGGCAATATTCTCAACCGCCAGTCGACCATTGCGATGAGACCCAGCCAGTTCAAGCGCCGGATCTTCCTCGACCCAGCGGCTGATCAGCCCGCGAATGACCACGGAATCATCGACGATCATAACTTTGATTTGACGCGATGCGGCCTTGCTCGCCGACGCAGTTGCGGACATCAGACCCATTTCAAACAACTTTCATAAGGAACCAAAAAGGCAGGGTCAGATCAGCCCGACTTCCTGCAATTTAGCTTCAACGATTTCCCGGTCAAACGGCTTCATGATATACTCGTTGGCACCTGCGCGGATGGCCTTTGCGATGTGCGCAACATCATTTTCTGTCGTGCAGAAAATCACCTTGGGATCGGATCCGCGTTCGAGTTTGCGTAGCTCGACCAGAAAGTCCATGCCATCCATCACAGGCATGTTCCAGTCCAGTAGAACAGCATCAGGCATATTGCCTGCACAGCTATCCAACGCAGCTCTGCCATCCTCAGCTTCCGAAATCTCGAAATCGAGATCTTCGAGAATCCGCCGCGCAACCTTGCGGATAACACTGGAATCGTCGACAACCAGACACGTCTTCATTTTCATTCTCCAGAGACACCGAAGCCGCAGCGCTTAAGCTGCGACAGTGGTGGTGGTTGTAACCATTTCGCCGAGCACCTTGTCGACATCAAGTATGACCATGAGGTCATTCTCGAGCCTGTGCACACCGGCTGCGATGCTCGCCCAGCGCTGATCAAGGTTGCTGGGAACAGCTTCACGGCTGTTTTCACTCAGATCCAGAACCTCACCGACAGAGTCGATGATCAGGCCGTAAGACTCTTCTTTGAATTCGATACCGATAGCCATCATGCTGGTCTGTTTTTCCAGCGGAAGAAGGCCAAGACGCTTGCGCATGTCGATGGCCGTCACAATCCGTCCACGCAGGTTCAGAACCCCTGCAATTTCGGTCTGGGACAACGGCACGCGCGTCACGGATTCCGGTACGAAAACATCATGGACGCGGCTGATCGGCAGACCAAACAGCTGTTCCGAAATATAGATGGTAACATACTGGATGGTTTCATCCGTGCTTTCGACTTCTGCGTCGTTTACAAACTGCTCGGTCATGCTGCAGCTCCAAGTTCAATATGCTGTTCTTTCAGCGAAGCAATCAGACCTGGACGGTCAAATTTCGCCACATAGTCATTAAAGCCCGCCTGACGTCCACGCTCGATCGCAGCTGGCGTGCAGAGCGAAGAGAGCGCGATGATCGGAATATCGCGGGTTGCCGGATGGCGACGGACCGCTTCGCAAAGCTCGAAGCCATTCATTTCCGGCATTTCAATGTCGGAGACAACGATCTCATAGCTTGGGTCACGTTCCAGAACGGCCAAGGCTTCCTTGCCGCTTGCACAAATCGTCACCTCATAGCCAGCTGCCTTGAAGACAGGGCCGAGCATGTTGCGGAAGAAGCTGGAGTCATCCACGAAGAGCAGTTTCTTGGTTAAAGCTTCCTCGATGCCCATTTCCTTGCGGTGGAACCAGTCCTCGAAGGCCTGCGGCAGGAAGTGACCGACATCGATAATCTCCGTTGCCTTGCCCTTGATGACCGCAGTTCCCAGAATACCTGGAACTTCCGAAGACACTTCGATATTGAGCTGTTCGTCGACAATATCGACAATCTCGTCGACCACCAGACCCATAGAACGGCCGGCATCGGAGAAGACCAGCATCGGCTGGGATCCTTCGGTGCGACGCTGGACGAAGTCGTTGACCTGAACCAGCGGCATCAAGGAGCCGCGATACTGCACCATGTCTCGACCGTTGGAGAATTCGATCTTCTCGATCTCAAATTCCTCAAGGCGTGTGACAAGTGACAGCGGAACCGCTTTTGGCTCTGGGGAGCCAGCACGGAAGATCAACAGCGAAACCGTATTCTTTTCTTCCGGCAGGGCTTCTTTCTCTGCCTGTTCGCCGGTGGTTTCCATATCGGTTCCAACATGGCTGCCAAAGGCCTGAGCGACGCCATTGGGATCAAGGATCATGATCACCGAACCATCACCCAAGATGGTATTGCCTGAGAACATGGTCAGGTGGCGCAGCATGGAAGCCATTGGCTTGACCACGATTTCCTCGGTATGGAAGACCGCATCAACCACGACACCAAAGGTCTGGGCACCAACCTGCATGACAACGATGAAGCCATTGTCGTCCAGTTTGAGCTCTTCATCGGACTTTTGTTCGATCCCGAGCAGACTGCTCAGATGGATCAGCGGCAACAGCTTGTTGCGCAAGCGCAGAACCGGCGTATCCTTGATCCGCTCGATCTTGTGCTCGGAATTGTTCTGGACGCGCACCAACTCCACGACAGACAGCTGTGGGATCGCGAACCGGTCACCGGATGCTTCAACCAGCAGGGTCGAGACGATAGCGAGGGTCAACGGGATCTTGATCGAGAAGATCGACCCCTTGCCAGGCACCGATTTCAAATCGACAGAGCCACCGATGACTTCGATATTGTTGCGCACCACATCCATGCCAACGCCTCGACCAGAGACATTGGTGACTTTCTCGGCAGTCGAGAAGCCAGCAGCAAAGATGAATTTGTTGATCTGCTGCTCGGACATCTTTTCAAGCTCGGCTTCGGTCGCCAGCTCGTTCTTGAGGATCTTTTCTTTCACCTTCTCGGTGTTGATGCCACGACCATCATCTTCGATATCGATGATGATATGACCACCCTCATGATAAGCGGACAGCTTGATGGTGCCCTTAACAGGCTTGCCCATCGCAACACGCTCGTCGGAGGTTTCAAGACCATGGTCAGCGGAGTTGCGCACCATGTGGGTGAGCGGATCCTTGATCAGTTCCAGAACCTGACGGTCAAGTTCCGTATCCTGACCGACCATGACAAGGTCGATATTTTTGTGCAGATCGTTGGCCAGATCGCGAACGATGCGCGGCAGCTTCTGCCAGGCATTGCCGATCGGCTGCATGCGGGTCTTCATGACCCCTTCCTGCAATTCCACTGTCACATTGGACAGGCGCTGCAGAGGCACCTTGAATTCGGAATCTTCGTGGCGACGGACAATTTCCAGCAGCTGGTTGCGTGTCAGCACCAGTTCGGACACCATCGTCATCAGATGTTCCAGCGTCTCGACATTGACGCGGATCGACTGATTGGCCACCGATTTGGTTTCCTTATCGGCAGGCTTTGGCTCTTCTTTCTTCTTCTTTGCAACCACTGGCTTTTCAGGAGCCTTGGCAGCCGGGACCTTGCCCTGGCGCTTCTTGCTGGCAGCATCGGCAACGGCTTCTTCTGCGGCTTCCTTGGCGCTCTGGGCGACGTCAAAGCCGTCCGGCCCGTCTGCCTCGCGGAAAGCGCGCTCCAAATCATCCAGCGAAACTTCGCCTGCTTTCAATTCGCGCTCAAGCACCTGATAGACTTCAACCGGAGCATCATCATTGTCTGCAGCAGCCGCAGGAGCTTTCTCTTCGTCAGGGGCTTCGGAGACTGGCGCAGCGTCTGATACGGCATCCACTGCAGTATTCTGTCCCACATATTTGCCAACACCTGCCAACCGATCCAATTGGTCAATCAGGTCTTCGTCCGAGCCTTCCGGTTCCGCCTCGTTCGCTTCAAGCTCGCCCATGATTTCTTTAATGCGGTCCAGAGACAACAAGATCACCGACACGGATTCTTCCGTAACTGGCGCTCCGTCCCTGAATTTGCCCATCAAGGTTTCTGCGGCATGTGCCAGGCTTTCCAACCTTGGCAGCCCGAGGAACCCGCATGTTCCCTTGATAGTATGTACAAGGCGGAAAATATTATCGAGAATTTGAGCGTTGTTCGGCTCTTGCTCGAACTTCACCAATTCAACGTCTACGACGTCAAGGCTCTCGTTCGTTTCCTCGATAAATTCGCGTAACAGATCATCCATGGCCTAAAACCCTGATTTTTTGGCGGAAACCAGCCCGAAAAGACAGCTATTCCGCTTCAGTGTCGGCCTAAACTGTTAATTTAAACTGAAGCAATTCACTTAATTTCATAAACTTAAGAGATAAGGCTATAACCTATTGGTATTTCATCATAAAGCACTCAAAACAAATAGAAAAAGGGCCAGACAATGCTGACCCTTCAAGCCTTTTGTGCTGATTTTTACGCAAGCGAGCCGCCTGTTAGCCGGCCGTTTCGGATGGCACAGCAACCCCGATCATTTCGTCCTGGCTCGGAATATGAACCGGTTTGGCTTCAATGGTAATCACGTCATCCTGCCAATCAAATGACAGATCCATCTTGCTCTCACGTGCCAGAAGACCGGTGTAATAAGGCTGGATTGAATGGGAATCGATGCCCTGATCATCGGCCGGGCGCCCGCGCAGCAACCGATCAAGTTGTGCCGGGATACGGGCATGCTTGCCCTCGCAGACCAGACGGAAGGTTGGATAACGGGCATCCCCGTCCCATGTGACCTTGATCACGCCGCCACGCGGAATGGTCGACCCGCCGATCAGCACCAGATTAAGCAACAGCTTGACAAGATTTTTCGGCATCAAAACCTGCGGGCCATCCCACTCAAGGTCCGCTTTCTCTCCGGCCATGAAGTTGCGCGCAACGCTTTCTGCGTTACCCGTATCAATTTCGGCCCCCGCAGAACCGGCAGCACCGAAAGCCAAACGGGCAAATTGCAGTTTTGCCGAGGCCGTTCTGGTGCTTTTGACAATCAGCTCCATGGCGAAGGTACGCATTTCCTCGCCATTGTCTTCCTCAAGTACTTCCAGACCATTGGCAATCGCACCAACCGGATTGATGATGTCATGGCAAACGCGGCTGCACAGAAGCGCAGCAAGGTCCATGGAAGAAAGCGTGTCGATACCAGTCATTGCATCCTCGAAAGCTGTCACACCCTTCACCGCTTCGGCCATCCCCTGACCTTCAAACAGAGAGTAACCTGCAAGCAGTTAACGCTTTTCAGGGCGTGTTTCTGGGCCTGTCGATCCGCAACCGCCGCGAATCAGACTAAAATTCCTGTTATGAGGATTACCTTCAAGCCGCTCCCCTGCCAAGGCCGGACTTATCTCTTCTGAGGAGTTTCACGCGAAAGATGCCCGGTCCACAGGCTGATCACAGAACCAACCATAGGGTCCAGCCAAGACTGCCAATATTGTGTGCAGAATCGATGTCCCTTTGACCAGAGACGACGCGTCTTGCACTTTATCGCGACAGGGTGCCTTCAATGGTGGTCCAGGCCTTGTCCGACTTGCGAACATGTGTGTCTACCGCCTCGGCCCAGGCAGCGCGAGAGGTGTAGGTATAGAATAAGAAGAGACGGTCCCCATACAGCGCCCAGACGGAAGGATTGCACCCGGAGGCATAACCGCGAGACATCGCCAGCGCGCCATGCCCGCCATAGGCCGGAGCATAGACTTCAGGATCCGCCTTGAACACTTCCAGATTGGCCCGCGAGACAAATAGCCAGCTCACACCGTTCCAGACATATTCATATTCCCGTTTGCCGCGAATGGCCGCATGATCGGTGAAATAGGCCACCGGGTCATAACCAAAAATCGCATAGCCCGAAATTGAATCCGTCACCACACGCCGCGACTGCGCCGACGCATTGGCCTTGATGGCCCCAAACCCTGGCACCAGACAAAGACCAAATATGGCCAACGCCGTGATGGACAGACCCACGCTTGTCAAACCAAGGCGTGACCTTGGCATAAAGGGCCGCTTTAACAGCAACAGCATCATCAAAGCGATCTTCATCGTCCCATCCATTCCAACGCACACAAGAGGCTTACCGTTTCCCCTCGGCTCCCACATGCAAAAGAAACAGTCCATTGGGGCGTTACAGGGCCAATTCCGGAAATGACCATCATTTCTTCACAATCCAGACTAATCTGGTGTCCATAATCATTTCGTTAATAATTAAGCGACAACAAGCCCGTATGGTAAACGAAAGCTTGCCGCGCCCTGCCCGTCAGAGCCGTCAGGCACGGAAGGTCCGCTCCCAACAGTCAATCGAGGAACCAAACCCCGCTTGATCCGTTGCGACGAGTGGGTCCCTCCCCCCTTAGATGCGACGTTTCAAAGGAAAAGCTGCAATGATGCAAAAGACCTTGCCCCTGAAGGCTCCTATTTGGCGCACCGTTCTGATGCTGATCGCCCTTGTCTGTGTCTCGCTAGCGCCCTCGATGCAGGCTCGCGCACAAGCCTCCAGCAACACTCATTATTCCGCTGACGAAGTCGTCAAAGCCGGTCACGTCTTCTTCGGCGGTGTCACAGGCGAACTGGCCTCGCTCGTTGAAAAGGCCATTTCGCGTTTTGGCCTGCCAAACGGCTACATTCTGGGCGAAGAAGGCAGCGGCGCAGTCATCGTCGGCGGCCGCTACGGCGAGGGCATGCTGCACACCAAGAATATGGGCACCCATAAAGTCTTCTGGCAGGGACCGTCAATTGGCTGGGATCTGGGAGCAGATGGCAACCGCACCATGATGCTGGTTTATAATATTCCAAGCGTCGATTACATCTATCGCCGTTGGGGTGGCGTCAATGGATCGGCCTATCTGGTTGGTGGACTTGGCTTCACCGTGCTGGCTACCGAGAGTAGGAAATATATTCTACCGATCCGCTCCGGTGTCGGCGCGCGACTTGGGGTCAATGTCGGCTATCTGAAATTCACCCGCAAAGCGACATGGAATCCGTTCTAAGCTGCGCCCTTCATCGAGCCTCTTCACGAGGACATTGGTAAAGACCAAGACGAAGACCCCGGTATTTTGATCACAACGAGCAGTTTTAAAAAGGTCAAATACCGGGCCCATCACGCTGAACTTGTCGGGCAAAAATGCAAATGCCCGACAAAATGTAGGTGTTCGATGTTTTTTTGTATTTTACTTGCCCGGATTGACTGCTAACTGTTGTAGTCTGCCGGAAACCGCACTGAAACAAGGAATTGGGCACCGTGATTGCCATCGCAATGTATGTATCGCTTGGAGTGGTTGGCACTCTTTTGCTGGTGTTGCTGGCTCTGCCCATGATCTGGCGTCGTGCGGTCCGTTTGACCGAAAAACGGATCATGGCAGAAATGCCGATCAGTTATGGCGAACTGCAAGCCGAAAAGGACATGCAGCGCGCGGAACAGGCGATTGAGTTGCGCAGGCTGGAAGTGCTGGCCGAAACGCGTCACGTGGAAGTCGCCAACCAGACCATGAAAATCGACAAGCTTAGTCAAACCCTTGCGACCCGCGATGAAACCATTGCAGCGCGCCTTGCCGATATCGAGGGCTTGAACAATGCGCTGGAGACCCAGAAACAGGCCACCGCTGACACCCAGGCACGCCTTGAAGCCACCGCAGAGGATCTGAGCGAAGCCAGGGCAGACATTGCCTCCCTCAAGGAGGCCAAGGCAGGCGTCGAAACGGCATTTGCTGAAAGCAAGGCCGATTTGGAAGACAAGATCGACGATCTCGAAACCCATATCAACGAGCAGAAGATCGAACTGGCCGCCCAGATGGCCCGCATTGAATCCGAAAAACAGGAAGTCAGTGAACTCACCGCCAAGCTGACCAAGGAAAGCAACCTTTTGGCCGAGGCCAAGGGCCAGTTGGCGCAGAAAAGCTCCGATCTCGACCATATCAAGGAACGACAGGACAAGCAGCAGACCAAGATTGATGCGCTTCAGTCCGAACTGGCTGACAAAGACAGCGAAATCGACACCCTCACCCGCCGCCTTGAACGGGTACAGGAGCAAGGCAACGTTCCCGTTGATAATTCAATGGAACGGCTTGAGGAATCGGAGGCCCGCCGCGCGGAGGCCGAAGCAAAGATTGCCGCTCTCTCAGGCCAACTGGAAGATCAAAAGAATAGCGATCACGATGCCACGGGGTCCGAGGAACAGGACGCCATCATCACGACTTTGACAAAAGAAAAGACCGATCTGGAAAGCGCCCTGAAAGCCGCGAACCAGATCATTGATCGCCTTGATCGTCAGATGAAGCAACACGGCGCGAATGGCGACGCTGGAGAAAATCTCAAAACCGGTGATGCACCCCTGACCGCTGGCGAAATCGCCCTGCGTAACCAGATGAAATCAATGGCCAGCCTCATCACCGAGATGGCCGCCCGACAGGAAGGGGCCAAGTCACCAATTCCCGCCCTCTTGCAACAGGTGTCTTCTGTGAGTGAGCCTGAGGTCAATGGCGCGCTGGCGGACGAAAGCAACACGCAAACCCCAGATGACATGTCTGACCAACCCGTGGATCAGCCCCCCTCGCAAGCATCAGATGAAGCGGCAAAAGCAACTGCGGGCCCAGTTGTGATCGAAGAAGATGCAAAAGAAGACGTCGCTCAAGAAGAAAAAGACGTCTCTCAAGACAAAACCCAAGGGTCCGCAGACAAGAACCCTTGGGAACAGGTCTTCTCTCTCACCGACCGCATCAAGCAAATGCGCAAACCCGGTGAAGACAACAAAACCGCATCCTGAACGGCACAGCCGGGCAACCCATCTGGCAGCAACAACAAATTTTCCAGCCTGAGGCACCTCGCCTCCCACGACTGGTCCGGGCAAGCCGTCTTCTGCACCAAATATCCATGGGACTTGTCAAGCCTTCCCACATTGGGTAAAGGCAGGATCACCCCATCCACGCTGGCGACAGGCCTGCGAACAACCAAAAGACACGAACATGGCTCCTCCACTTCTGCATATTCAGGACATCCACCTCACCATCGGCGGACAAGCTTTGCTGACCGGCGCGGAACTGGCGGTGCATGACGATGATGCCATCGCACTGGTCGGTCGCAACGGCTCAGGCAAATCAACCCTTTTGAAGATCGCCGCAGCCCTTGTCGAGCCGGACCATGGGGACCGCTTTTTCCAGCCCGGAACAACCCTTCGCTATTTGCCACAGGAACCGGACCTGTCCGCCTTTGGCACGGTGATGGATTATGTCGAGGAAGGCCTCGCGCCGGGTGACGCCCATTATCGTGCCCAGTATCTGCTTGATGAACTGGGCATGACCGGCAAGGAAAATCCCGCCGACATTTCCGGCGGCGAAGCCCGCCGCGCGGCGCTGGCGCGCGTGATGGCCCCCGAGCCGGATATTCTGTTGCTTGATGAGCCGACAAACCATCTTGACCTGCCCGCCATCGAATGGCTCGAAAGCGAGCTGAAACAGATGCGTTCGGCCAAGGTGATCATCAGCCACGATCGACGCTTCCTTGAAAATCTGACCCGAAACACGGTCTGGATCGACCGCGGCACGGCCCGCCGCTCGTCTCGTGGCTTTGCCCATTTCGAAGCCTGGCGTGACGAAATTTTCGAACTGGAGCAGGTCGAGGAACAAAAGCTCAAACAGAAGCTCCTCGCCGAAGAGGACTGGATCCGCTACGGCGTCACCGCCCGCCGCAAGCGCAATGTCCGCCGCCTCGGTGAGCTGCACAGTCTGCGCTCCAAGAAACAGCAAATGGCCCAGAACCGCCCTCAAGGCGACGTCAAGCTCAATGCCACCGAAGGCGACACATCCGGCAAGTCGGTAATCAAGGCCAAACAGATTGCCAAACGCTTTGGTGATCGTGACATCGTCAAGGATTTCTCCATCGAGATCCTGCGCGGTGACAGGATTGGCATTGTCGGCCCCAACGGCGCGGGCAAATCAACCCTGATCAACCTGCTGACCGAAGCCCTCGCGCCGGACCGCGGCGAGGTGAAACTCGGCACCAACCTTCAAATGGTAACCCTTGATCAGAAGCGCGAGAGCCTCAGCCCCAACTGGACCCTCAAAGAGGCCCTGACCACACATAGTGGCGACATGGTGCAGGTCGGTGACACGTCTCGCCATGTTGTGGGCTATATGAAAGACTTCCTGTTCCGCCCCGAACAAGCCCGCAGCCCGATTTCCGTTCTTTCAGGCGGTGAACGCGGTCGCCTGATGCTGGCACGGGCACTTGCCAAGCCATCCAACTTTCTCGTCCTTGACGAGCCGACCAACGATCTCGATCTGGAAACCCTTGATCTTTTGCAGGAAGTGCTCAACGACTATTCCGGCACCGTACTGCTGGTCAGCCACGACCGTGACTTTATCGACCGGATTTGCTCCACCACTCTGTTTGCTGAAGGCGACGGCCGCTGGACCGAATATGCAGGCGGCTATAGTGACATGGTCGCCCAGCGTGGCGAAGGGGTGGGCGCTCGCAAGATTACCAAAAAGGAAAAGGCCACCAGGGCCGATGACAAATCCGTTGCCAAAGACAAGCCCCAGCAGCCAAAACAACAAAAGGGCCTGACCTTCAAGGATAAGCATCTGCTTGAAACCCTGCCGGGCAAAATGGAAGAGATCGAAGCCAAGATCGCCCGCCTGCGCGCCCGCCTCGAAGATCCCGAGCTTTTCACTAAGGATCCCGAAACCTTCAGCAAGGCCGCCAAAGCGCTCGAAGCTCAGGAAGAACTGCTCGCCAAGGCCGAAGAAAAATGGCTCGAACTGGAAATCCTGCAAGAGGAGCTGGGAGATGGCTAACCCAGAACCTCAAGCCGCAGGCCACATCCATCTCTTTGCTGGCAAGATGGCATCGGGCAAATCGACATTGGCCAAGCAATTGGCCGACCGTAAGGGTGCCGTCCTGATCAGCGAGGATCAGTGGCTGTCAAACCTCTATGGCGATCAGATGAAAACAATCGCTGATTATGTGACCTATTCCACCAAGCTGCGTCACGCCTTGGAGCCTTTGCTTTATCAGCTGTTGGAGCAAGGCTTGACAGTCGTGCTGGATTTTGCCGCCAACACAGCCGGCCAGCGCCGCTGGATGAAATCGGTGATTGACGCCGCCCATTGCGCCCATAGCCTTCATTTCATTGATCTGCCCGACAGTCTGTGCAAACAGCGCCTGTTGGCCCGCAATGCAGACGGCAGTCACGAATTCGCCCCAACGGAAGCCCAATTTGATCAGATGACCAGCTATTTCGAACCGCCCAAACCGGACGAAGGCTTTACCATCATACGCCATACGGATTTGGAAAATCCCTGAAAAGGCTCCAACCAGCTGCCAAAAGGGGAAAGGCAGATGCAATCGCGCAGCTTTCCTCTGGCAATCTGCGACCATCTCCCCTATTGTCCCGGCCAAATTCGAGGCCTTCCGCTTCTGATCGCCTCACGGGGGCAAACCCGTTTGAGCGCTGAGCGAAGCGTTTCACAACCACAAGAGAACAGCACTTCATGTCCGCCAACACTGCGCAAGCAAGCCACGAAAAACGCCGCACCTTTGCGATCATTTCCCACCCCGATGCCGGTAAAACGACGCTGACGGAAAAACTGCTCTATTTCGGCGGTGCCATCCGCATGGCAGGGCAAGTCAAGGCACGCGGCGAAAAACGCCGTGCCAAGTCCGACTGGATGAAGATCGAACAGGAACGTGGCATTTCGGTCACCTCGTCGGTCATGACCTTTGAACATCATGACCTGATCTTCAACCTGCTCGACACGCCGGGCCATGAAGACTTTTCCGAAGATACCTACCGCACCCTGACAGCCGTCGACAGCGCGATCATGGTGATTGATGCCTCCAAGGGCATCGAGAGCCAGACCCGCAAGCTCTTCGAGGTTTGCCGCCTGCGCGATATCCCGATCATCACGCTCGTCAACAAATGCGACCGCGAGGCCAAGGATCCATTCGAGCTGATGGACGAGATTCAGGAAACGCTAGCGCTCGATGTCTCACCAATGGTCCTGCCCATCGGCTCAGGTTCCCAGTTCCATGGCTGCTACAACATCAGAAATGGCGAATATTATACCGCCAACACCAAGGGCGATGCCTTTGACAAGGTGGTGGACACCACTGACATCCACGATGAAAAGCTCGACGCGCTGGTTGATGGCCAATTGTTGGAAGAATGCCGCGAAATGATTGAGCTGGCCGAAGTCGGATATTCCGAATTCGATCTGGAGAGCTACCGCGAAGGCCATTTGTCGCCCGTCATTTTTGGCTCGGCGCTGAAGGATTTCGGACCCACATCTTTGCTTGACCTAATCGCGGAGATTGCGCCCTCTCCACGTCCGGCCCCTACCACCGAGCGCGTGGTGACACCTGACGAGAAGAAAGTCTCGGGCTTTGTCTTCAAGGTGCAGGCCAATATGGATTCCAACCATCGCGACCGCGTCGCCTTCATGCGCGTTTGCGCTGGCGACTTCAAACGCGGCATGAAATTGAAGCAGGTCCGGACCGGCAAGGATGTCATGGTCCACAGCCCGATCATGTTCTTTGCCCAGGACCGCGAAGTGGTCCATGGCGCAGGCCCCGGCGACGTGATCGGCATCCCCAACCACGGCACGATCCGGGTGGGTGACACCTTCACCGAAGGCGAAACGTTCCAGTTTACCGGTCTTCCCGCCTTCGCGCCGGAAATCCTGCGCCGCGTCCGCCTGCCCGATACTTCCAAGGTCAAGCAGCTCCGACGGGCGCTGGAGGACCTGGCTGAAGAAGGCCTGACGCAGGTCTTCAAACCCAATATCGGCTCGAACTGGATCATCGGTCTGGTCGGCATCCTGCAGCTGGACGTGATCAAATCCCGCGCCAAGGCGGAATATGGGGTCGATATCGACTTCGAACCCCTGTCCTACAATTTGGCCGTCTGGGTAAAATGCGCCGATGAAGCCAAGATGAAAACCTTCCTCACCGCCAATGCCTCAAACATTGTCCGCGACCGCGAAGGCAGCCCGGTTTTCCTTGCCAAGAGCCAGTGGGAGCTTGACTATACCAAGGAGCGCAACCCGGACATCACGTTCATGAAAACAAGGGAACTGGTGCAAACCAGCGAGTGATGCCGCCCAAAGCGCTTGAAGCATAAAGAGCCCGGGTCAGTCCCGGGTTTTTTGTGCTCAAACAATTGTCATCCTCACCACCATTTGCCCTGACGGCCTCCCATATCCCCTTAAAATTTCTGAAACCAGCTTTGGTTTCGCGCCAGAATCAACTCTAATCACAGCTGAGCAGGTAAAATTACAAGGGCTTTTGAAACATGGAAGTGACGCGCGACCAACTGGAAATCATGAAATATGAGGAGCTGCGCAAGGCTCCTTATCAGCTCAATATATATCATCTTGCATGGGAGCGAGCCGTTCTCGACTCGGTTGAATTCATCGAGCCCCATCTGAACAATGCCCTGCTTTACGGTGCCAAGGAGCCGCTTTGGAAATATGCCATCAGTCGGCTCGACCGACAGAGCATGATGGCCATCGAGTTCGGTGTCTATAAGGGCGTATCAGTCAATTACATGGCCCAACGCACACCCGATTATACCTGGCACGGCTTTGACAGCTTTGTCGGTCTGAAGGAAGACTGGAAAGGTATGATTGAGGCAGGCCGCCTGTCCATGCAAGGCAATCACCCGACCGTTGAAAGCAATGTGCACCTGATCGACGGATGGTTTCAGGATACGCTGCCCGGCTTTCTGGAAGAAATAGACACGGTTCCGGATCTGATTCATATCGATAGCGACACCTATGAATCCGCCCATTATATTCTGGAAGAAATGGCCCATGTCATTCGTCCCGGCGCCCTCCTCATTCTCGATGAGCACCATGGCTATCCCAACTGGCGCAATGGGGAATTTCTGGCCCTTAATCAGGCGAGCGAAAAATTCGGCATCGCGTTTGAGTATCTGGCCTTCGCCCAGGAACAGGCCCTTATCAAGATTACCAAAAACGATGCCTATACTGGCATCAGCACTGCCGAATAGGTCATGCAAGCATCACAGCCCGTGACATTGGATGCGCCGATTGAAGATCAACGGTTGGCGCAACCTTTTCTCCATCTGAAAAGCCTCTGGCGTGAGCAAGACATGCCGGTCTGACTGGCGTGATCAATTCAGCTTTCAGTGCCAGCAGGCCCTTGCCTGCGATGACTGTCGAGTATTTTGCCAAGCAGGGTGACAAACTGGCGCTGCTCCGCCTTCGATAGCCCGGCAAGCGCTGAAACATTCTCATTCTCAGCCTCTTCGACCGCATCATCACGCAATTTGCGCGCCCGCCCGGTCAGCCAGACCCGTTGCGCACGCCCGTCACTTTCGTCCTTTTTGCGCACCACCAAACCGTCACGCTCCATCCGCGCCAAGGTGTTGGCCATGGTTGCCTGTTCGATATCCAGCCGCTCGACCAGTTGCTTCTGGGTAAGGCCGTCCATTTCCCACAATTCAAGCAGAGCCGGAAAGGTGCCGGTGGTCAAACCAAGTGGCTTGATGCGTTGAGACAGGCCGCGCGCAAACAGACGCGCCACATGGTTGATGAGATACCCTGCCGATTGGTTTTTCTTAAATGTCATGGCGACATATTGCGCTTGAATAGCTTGCTATGCAATAATATATAGCAAGCTATGTAAAAAGGAGAAACCCAATGCCAAAAATCATCCACCCAATCGCTGGCGCACTGGCCCTTCTAATGATTGTCATATTCTGGCTGTCGACCGCCCTGTCCGAGCTTTTTGCCAGTCAGGCAACCGTCACCACCGTCAAAACACTGATCCCTTGGGGATTTGTGATCCTTGTGCCAGCCATGGCCACTGTCGGAGCCTCGGGATTTCGGATGGGAAAATCATGGCGCGGAAAATTGGTGCAGCAAAAGAGCAAGCGTATGCCCGTCATTGCTGCCAACGGGCTCTTCATTCTGATCCCCGCCGCACTCTATCTCTCAAGCAAAGCCGAGGCCGGTCAGTTCGATAATGCTTTCTTTATGGTGCAAGCGCTGGAGCTGTTTGCAGGCGCGGTGAATATCACACTGCTGGCTCTGAATATGCGCGATGGCCTCACGATGACCCGAAGGATCAAGCGTGCCACAAAATGACCCTGAAATGACCCAATTCGGTTCAGGCTTCCCGCCGCAATTGCACGCCAAGCTGAGGATATGTTGAATATCTGTCCAACAGGAGTGATCAATGGCCCTTTCAGAACGCACACCGCCAGAGCGAAATTTCGCAGATCTGATCCTTGGCGACCCAGCCGAACCTGCCATCCCCTTTGGTCCCTTCTCTCTGCCAAATGAAGTGGTTGAGGCGGATGCCATTCTTGAAAAAATCCTGAATGGTGAGCTGCAAGGCGAAGTGACCACGCAAGTCCCGGTGACTTTGCCCGATGAAGCATCACTGGAGATCCGGTTGCTGGACCTGTCAGACATTGACGCACCGATCATCACCTTGAGCAATGAACATATAAGCGACATTCGCCGCCTGCCGCACCCGTTCAGGCTCAACTATGATCGCTATGCCATCCGGCGTGGCAACACCTACGCGATTTCAGCCACCATTCGCGCCAATGGCAAATTGCTCTATGGCAATGCCTGCAGCCACTTGGTCTTTACCTCGGCAACCGAAGCCTTTGTAAGGCTGCGTTTGGTCCCGCTTGAATAACAAAACCCGGCCTCACACAGGGCAAGGCCGGGTTTCTTTCTCGATTCACAAAGCAAATCTCACAAAGCGCAATCGCGCCTAGTCGATGCGCTTGAGATTGCTGATGTCGCGCACAGCACCCTTGTCCGCCGAGGTGGACATCAGGCCATAGGCCTCCAGCGAGCGCGAAACAATACGATCCCGCTTCTCAACCGGCTTCCAGCCGCCGTCAGCCCGTGCATTCATCGCGGCAGTCCGGGCCGCCAGATCGGCATCGGAAATCACCAGATTGATGGAGCGGTTGGGAATGTCGATCTCGATCATGTCGCCCGGCTCAATCAGCGCAATCGCACCACCGGACGCAGCTTCCGGTGACGCATGGCCAATGGAAAGACCGGACGTGCCACCAGAGAAACGGCCATCGGTGATCAATGCGCAGGCCTTACCCAATCCCATAGCTTTGAGGTAGGATGTCGGATAGAGCATTTCCTGCATCCCCGGACCACCTCTTGGCCCTTCATAGCGGATAACAACCACTTCGCCAGCCTTGACATGACCTTTGGTGATGCCCTTGACCGCATCATCCTGGCTTTCAAAAATATGGGCAGGACCTGAGAATTTCAGAATGCTCTCATCGACACCCGCAGTCTTAACGATACAGCCATCCAGCGCAATATTGCCAAACAGAACAGCAAGACCGCCATCCTGACTATAGGCATGGGCTTTGTCGCGGATACAGCCATTTTCCCGGTCGCGATCCAGATCGGCAAAGCGTTTGGCCTGAGAGAAGGCTTCCGTTGTGCGCACACCACCCGGCGCTGCCTTGTAGAGTTGTTCCACCTCGTCCGATGGTGAACGCATGATGTCAAAAGCATCGATAGCATCGCCAATCGTCGGCAGATGAACGGTTGAACAGTCCCGCTGGATCAGGCCAGCCCGGTCCAGTTCCCCCAAAATGCCCATGATACCGCCCGCGCGGTGACAATCCTCGATATGGAATTTCTGGGTCATTGGCGCAAGCTTGCAGACCGAAGGCACCGAGCGCGACAGGTTATCGATGTCGGACATGGTGAAGTCGATTTCACCTTCCCGCGCCATGGCAAGAATATGCAGCACCGTGTTGGTCGAGCCACCCATTGCGATGTCGAGAGTCATCGCATTCTGGAACGCCTTGAAGCTGGCGACGTTGCGCGGCAGAACGCTTTCATCTTCCTCCTGATAATAGCGCTTACACAGATCAACCGCCGTACGGGCCGCTTTGAGGAACAATTCCTTGCGGTCCGCATGGGTTGCCACAATGGTGCCATTGCCCGGCAGAGCCAGACCCAGCGCTTCGGCCAAACAGTTCATGGAGTTGGCAGTGAACATGCCTGAGCAGGAGCCGCAGGTCGGGCAGGCTTGCTCTTCAACTTTCTGGACCATTTCGTCAGACACGGTCGGATCGGTGCCCATGACAATCGCATCAACCAGATCCAGACCATGGTCAATGCCTTCTGCCCGGCCCGCTTCCATCGGGCCGCCGGACACAAAGACCGCCGGGATATTGAGACGCATGGCTGCCATCAGCATACCCGGCGTGATCTTGTCACAGTTGGAGATGCAGACCAGCGCGTCGGCGCAATGGGCATTGGCCATATATTCCACCGAATCCGCGATGATCTCGCGCGATGGCAGGGAATAGAGCATTCCATCATGGCCCATGGCGATGCCGTCATCCACCGCAATGGTGTTCATTTCCTTGGCAATGCCGCCAGCAGCCTCGATTTCGCGTGCCACCATCTGCCCCAGATCCTTCAGATGCACATGGCCCGGCACAAACTGGGTGAAGGAATTGCAGACCGCGATGATCGGCTTGCCGAAATCCGTGTTGCCAACACCGGTTGCCCGCCAAAGAGCGCGCGCGCCAGCCATGTTGCGGCCATGGGTCGAAGTCTTGGAACGATAATCAGGCATTGTAGTCTTCCTTCAGGACGTGTCTTGGAACCGTCCGGATGTGTCGGTGAGATGGTCGAGCCTTTCATGGGGATAAGCAAGGCTACGCGTTGGTCCAAACCTGTTTAGACCATTCAATGGAGGTGAGACAATAGCGTTTGTTTCAAAAATACACCATATTTTGTATTTTTTGAAAAGCGAAATTGAAGAAAGAACCCATTTGCAATGCGATCCCGCGCGCTTGGAAAGTGACGCACGTGGCCCGAAAAGCAAGAAGCGGCTCACAAGGAGCCGCTTCTTGTTTTTTGAGGTTCATTCGGCTTACAGCTCGAAATCTTCGCCAAAGCCAAATTTCTCGGTCACGTAATCGATGTCCTTGTCGCCACGACCGGACAGATTGACCAGAATGCTTTCGCCCGGAAGATCCGGCGCCATCCGCATGGCATAGGCAACTGCATGCGAGCTTTCAAGCGCGGGAATGATGCCTTCATATTTGCCCAGGGCGTAGAAGGCGCGCAAGGTTTCCTCATCGCTGGCCGAGCCATATTTGACCTTGCCGATGGTATGCAAATAGGAATGCTCTGGCCCGACGCCCGGATAGTCAAGACCCGAAGCGATGGAATGAACGGGCGCAGGCTCGCCCGCTTCATCGGTCAGGACAAGGCATTTGAAACCATGGATCATGCCTGGCTTGCCATAGGTGATGGTCGCGGCATGCTTGCCAAGCTCGGTGCCGGTGCCATGTGGCTCAACCCCGTGCATCTGAACGGCATCATTATCGATGAAGCCGGAAAACAGCCCCATGGCATTTGATCCACCACCAACACAGGCCATGACATGATCTGGGTCATTGCCCGTCATCTCAAAGAACTGGTCGCGGGCTTCAAAGCCGACAACGGACTGGAAGTCACGCACCATTTTTGGGAAAGGATGCGGCCCGACCACAGACCCGATGGCGTAGATTGCCTCTTCTGTCTGCTCCAGATAGGACATGAAGGCGCTGTCGACGGCCTCTTTGAGCGTTTTCGCCCCAAAGCTCACCGGCACCACTTGCGCGCCCAGCAGCTTCATGCGGATCACATTGGGATGTTCCTTGGCGATATCCACCTCGCCCATATGGATCTCGCATTCCATGCCGAAATAGGCAGCAGCGGTCGCCAGAGCCACCCCATGCTGACCAGCACCGGTCTCGGCAATCAGCTTTTTCTTGCCCATGAATTTGGCAAGCAGAGCTTCGCCCATGCAGTGATTGAGCTTGTGCGCTCCGGTATGATTGAGGTCTTCGCGCTTGAGATAGATCTGTGCGCCGCCCATTTTCTCGGACAGGTTCTTGGCATGCTGTACGGGGGTCGGACGCCCTTGGAAATGCTTGCGAATATAGCGCAATTCGGCAATATAGGAGCTGTCGACAGCGAGGCGTTCATAGGCGGCCGCGATTTCCTTGAAATGGGGCTCCAGCTGCGGTGGAATGAACGAGCCACCAAATTCACCAAAAAATCCGTCCTTGCTCGGGAACTGCTTCAAATAACCCATGAACACTCTCCAGTCAGTTGATCATTTTTATCGTTGTTTCAATCAAGGTATATGCCTTCGAAACAACCTACTCAAGAAAGACAGCACTGAACAGTACCGTCAAACACTTGGAACTGACAAAATTGTCGCGTATGCATAGGACCTTGGAAGGAGACTGGGTGCAATTCCAGTTTTCCCTTGCACTGGCTCACGAGGAGCCATATGCAGCAACGAAATGACAAATTTCCGTGCGAAGGAAGAGGACACAACGCACCTTTGCACCAACTGCACCAACCATGTACCACACCAGCACATCCAGATGAGGGATAGGCGATTGAGCATCTCGGACGAACAGACCCCCGGCGCCATCTATGGCATTGAACGATGGGGCAATGGACGCTTTGAAATCCTTGAAAATGGCAATATTGGACTGATCACCCACCATGATCAGGGCACCACGAGCACCGACCTGACCTCAATCCTCCATTCATTGGAGGAGCGCGGCATTGCTTCACCGATCCTGCTGCGTGTGGCCAACAGCCTCAAAGAACAGATCGACCGTATCAACAACGGCTTCAAGACCGCCATCAAGGAGCTGGATTACAGCGCGGACTATCGCGGCGTCTTCCCGGTCAAGGTCAACCAGCAAGCCCATGTGATCGAAAAGATCGTCGAATATGGCGCCCCGCACGAATTCGGTCTTGAGGTTGGCTCGAAGCCCGAGCTGATCATTGCCCTGTCCCAGCGCCTGTCCCGCGAAGCCTTGCTGATCTGCAACGGCATCAAGGATAGCGAATTTATCAATCTGGCGCTGCTCTCCCGCAAGCTCGGTTTCAACACGATCATTGTGCTGGAAAGCGCGTCCGAATTGGAACTGGTGCTCGAAGAAGCCAAGAAGCTGAAAATCCGTCCAGCGCTTGGCATTCGCATCAAGCTGAACAACCGCATCACTGGCAACTGGGCATCGTCGTCGGGGGACCGTTCGGCCTTTGGCCTGTCCTCGCCGGACGTGCTGCGCGTGGTTGACCGCCTGCGCGACGAAGGGTATCTCGATTGCCTGCTGCTGCAGCATTTCCATCTCGGCAGTCAGGTGCCGGACATTCTCGATGTCCGCCGTTCCACAGCGGAAGCATGCCGCTTCTTTGTCGAGTTGCGCAAGGAAGGCGCACCGCTCCATTACATCGATCTGGGCGGCGGTCTCGGCATTGACTATACCGGTGAGCATAAATCGACCGAAAACTCCATCAACTACACAACCGACGAATATTGCTACAATATCGTCGAAGCGGTACGCAACACGATGGATGATGCAGGCGAGAAACATCCGATCATCGTCACTGAAAGCGGTCGCGCCACGGTTGCCTACAGCTCGATGCTGCTGTTCAACATTCTCGACGTCACCGAGTATGACGAAGATGAAGAGGTTGAAGTCACCGAGGAAGACAGCCGCTCCCTGCGCGACATGCGCGACGTGGAAAGCTATCTCACCCCGGCGCGTCTTCAGGAATGTCTCAACGACGTGACCTTCTATCGCGACGAAGTGCGGCGCAATTTCGGACGTGGCGAATGCGGCCTGCGCGACATGGCCAAGGCGGAGCAGCTCTACCTCCACCTGATTTCCAAGATGCGCAAGGTGGCCCGCACCGACGAGTGGATTTCCGATGATGTTGTCAGTGCGCTGGAAGCCACCGCCGACATTTATCACTCCAACTTCTCGCTGTTCCAGTCCCTGCCGGATGTCTGGGCGATTGATCAGTTGCACCCGATCGTCCCGATCCAGCGGCTCAATGAGGAACCGACCCGCCGGGCAATCCTGTCCGACATCACCTGCGACAGCGACGGCAAGGTCGACCAGTTCGTGCTGGCCGATGGCATTTCCCAGTCCCTGCCGGTCCACGCCCTGTCCGAAGGCGAGCATTACTCCCTCGCCGTCTTCTTTGTCGGTGCCTATCAGGAAACCCTTGGCGACTTGCACAATCTGTTCGGCGACACCAATGTGGCAACCATCGAAATCCGACCCGATGGTGCCTTTGACCTCATTCATGAGGTTGAGGGTGACACAATCGCCGAAGTTCTGCGTTATGTAGAATATGACCCGCTTGCCATGTCCAACTCTTTCAAGATGATGGTCGAGGAAGCGGTGTCCCGCAAGGCCTTAACGCTCAAGGAGCGCAAGGCCATGATGAATGCCTTCAAGGAAAGCCTCAACGGCTACACCTATTTCGAATTTGATCACTAAGCCCGCGTCTGCCGCGGCCCTCATCGAAAGGATGGGGAAGAAGAACATCAGGAAGAGGAACTGACATGAACAAGATTCTGGTCATCGGCGCAGGCGGCGTCGGTTCGGTTGTCGTCCACAAAATGGCCCAGTTGTCCGAGATTTTCGGCGAGATCACCCTTGCCTCGCGTCGCAAGTTCAAATGCGACGAGATCGCAGCCTCCGTCAAGGAACGCACTGGCGTGACCATCAACACCGCTGAAGTTGATGCCGATGATGTTGACGCGACCGCCGCCCTGATCGAGAAGCTCGGCGTCTCGCTCGTGGTCAATGTGGCCCTGCCCTATCAGGACCTCAACATCATGGATGCGTGCCTGAAGACCGGGGTCAACTATCTCGACACCGCCAACTATGAGCCGCGCGACGTTGCCAAGTTCGAATATAGCTGGCAGTGGGCCTATCAGCAGCGCTTTGAAGAAGCAGGCCTGATGGCCCTGCTCGGCTCCGGCTTTGATCCCGGCGTGACCAACGTCTACACCGCCTATGCCAAAAAGCACTTACTTGACCGCATCGACACCCTCGATATTCTCGATTGCAACGGCGGCGATCATGGCCAGCATTTTGCCACCAACTTCAACCCGGAAATCAACATCCGCGAAGTAACGGCCCCCGTGCATCATTGGGAAAATGGCGAATGGGTAACGACCCCAGCCATGTCCAACAAGCAGCCCTATGACTTCCCCGCCGTTGGCGAGAAGAACATGTATCAGATGTATCACGAAGAGCTGGAAAGCCTTGTGAAACATCTGCCGGAAATCAAGCGCGCCCGCTTCTGGATGACCTTTGGCGATGCCTATATCAAGCATCTCGAAGTGCTGCAAAATGTTGGCATGACCCGCATTGATCCGGTGATGTATGAAGGCAAGGAAATCATCCCGCTGCAATTCTTGAAGGCCGTGCTGCCAAATCCGGGGGATCTGGGCAAGACCACCAAGGGCAAGACCTGCATCGGCAACATCATGACCGGCGAGAAAGATGGCAACGAGAAAACCGTCTATGTCTACAATATCTGCGACCACGAAGAGTGCTTCGCCGAAGTTGGCTCGCAGGCAGTCTCCTACACCACCGGCGTGCCTGCCATGATCGGGGCTGCGCTGATGTTGACCGGTCAATGGTCCGGCAAAGGCGTCTTCAACATGGAACAGATGGACCCTGACCCCTTCATGGACATGCTCAATAAACATGGCCTGCCATGGCAAACGGTCGATCTCGACAAGCCACTCGACTTCTAAAAGACAAAGAGCCCGGTCAAGCCGGGCTCTTCTCCTTCTGAGTCATTTCTTGCGATCTTTCCCGGAGCCAGTGTCCAATGACCGATGCCCCAATCATGGAAACCCAGGCCGGTGACGCCGGAGCCTTCAAGGACTTCGACCTCAACCGCGTGCCGTCCCCCTGCTTTGTCATCGACAAGGCCGCCATCCGTCGCAACCTCTCCATTCTGTCCGATGTGGGCAAACAGGCGGACGTCAAGATATTGCTGGCGCTCAAGGCCTTTTCCTGCTGGTCGCTGGGAGATCTGATTGGCGACTATCTCGATGGCACCTGTGCCTCGGGCCTTTGGGAAGCGAAATTGGCGCGCGAGAAATTCAAAGGCGAGTTGGCCACCTATTCCGCAGGCTTCAAATCAGATGAAATGCCGGAAATTCTGGAACTGTCCGATCATTTGATCTTCAACAGCCCCGCTCAGATGCAGCGCTTTGCACCGCAAATTATCGCAGCCCGCAATTGGGGCTACGCACCGGATTTCGGCCTGCGCATAAACCCGGAACATTCCGAAGGCTCGATTGCCAAATATGATCCCAGTGCCGCAGGGTCTCGCCTTGGAACCCCGATCAGCCAATTGACTGAAGACGATCTTGCGCCTTTCTCCGGCATCCATATGCATACGCTTTGCGAGCAGGATTTCCTGCCCCTCAAACGCACTTTCGAGGCGGTCGAAGACACGCTTGGCCCATGGCTGTACAAGCTCAAATGGCTCAATTTCGGCGGCGGGCATCACATCACCCGCGATGATTATCAGCGCGATGACCTTGTCGCATTTCTCAAGGACATAAAAGCCAGATATGATGTCGAGATCTATCTCGAACCCGGCGAAGCGGTGGCGCTAGATGCGGGCATTCTTGTGGGCGAAGTGCTTGACGTGACCCGGAATGGCAACATCAATCTGGCCATTTTGGATCTCTCGGCCACTTGCCATATGCCCGACGTGATCGAAGCCCCTTACCGCCCGGCCCTGCTGGGAGAGGTCGAAACTGGCCCGACCTTCCGTTTGGGAGGACCTTCGTGCCTTGCAGGCGACGTAATCGGCGATTACAGCTTCGAGGAGCTGCTCGAAATCGGTCAGCGCATCGCCTTCCTTGATCAGGCCCACTATTCGATGGTCAAGACCAACACTTTCAACGGTGTCCGTCTGCCCTCCATCGCCCTGTGGGATTCGGAAACCGACGACCTCGAGGTCATCCGCCGCTTCCCTTATGAAGAATTCCGCGACCGCCTGTCATAAGCGGACCGCGCTGACGAAAGGACCAGCCCCATGGCCGACCTATCCTATCCCGCTTTTCTGGAGTCCGAGCTGACCGACGAAGAGCGCAACCCGGACACAGCCCTGTTTGAAGTCATTCCCTGCCCGCTGGAGAAAACCGTCTCCTATGGTTCGGGCACCGGCGCAGGCCCGTCCGCCTTGCTTGAAGCAAGCCAGGAGTTGGAGCGGTTTGATGGCAAGGGCTTCCCGATCGAGAAAGGCATCGTCACAACCGATCCGATCGATTGCAGCCTAACCATTGAAGAAGTCATGCATAATCTGCGCCGCGCCACCCGTGACAGCGTCACCGCCGGCCGAGTACCCGTGACACTGGGCGGCGAACACAGCCTGTCCTATGCGGCCATCATGGGCGTGGTGGATGCACTAGGGCACCCCATCGGCATCATTCAGATAGATGCCCATGCGGACCTGCGCGTCGCCTATCAGGGCCACAAGCATTCCCACGCGTCGGTCATGCATCTATGTGCAGTGGAAGAGAAATTGCCGCTGATGCAGTTTGGCATCCGCGCCCTTTGTATCGAAGAGCATGAAGCCCGCCTTGCCACTCCGCATATCCATCATGTGGATGCCGAGGCGCTGGTCACCGGCAACATCAACGCCTTTGATCTGCCCGACGATTTCCCGCAGGATGTCTACATCACGTTTGACGTAGACGGCCTTGACCCATCCATCATGCCCGCCACGGGCACCCCGGTTCCCGGGGGTTTGAGCTATTATCAGAGCCTCAACCTTGTCGCCCACGCACTCAAGGGCCGTCGCTGTGTCGGCATGGATGTGGTGGAGCTGGCACCGATTGATGGTCAATGGGCATGGGATTTCACCGCGGCAAACCTGACCTATCGCCTGATGGCGCTGGTCGCAGATGGCAATGCCTAAACGGCAAAAAGCAGTGGGAACACGAAAAGCCTGAGCCCGCCGAGAATCGTCACAATTGCTGATCGATTCCGCCTACAGCGCTTTGAAGATAAACCGGGTCACCGGTTTTGCTTTAAACGCGATTTCTCAGTTTGTTATTGCATTCTCGTGAACAGGCGTTCCCGAGAATTGCTCTAGCAGTGGTGAAACCACTGCGAGCCATGCGCTCATGAGCCGTCGAGCCAGATCGTTATTTTGTGCGCTTCTTGCGCACCACAGACGCCTTCTTGGTGGCTGCGTCCTTTGCGTCGGTGGCTTCTTTTTCAAGCCGCAGGGCTTTGAGGCGCGCCGTGTTTTCGCGCTGCTTCATCACTTTTTCCTGTTCTTCACTGAGCGCGGCTTTCTGCTTCTTCCGCGTCGCAGCAAACCGTTCTTCAGCGTGATTTCGGGAAATCTTGATCATATGGACTCCTGTCACAAAAAAGGGCCATCTGAGACAGATGGCCCGAATATCAGGTCAGAGCGCTGGTTGTTCCGTCGGATTTTTCATCTCAATGAACACGCGCCTCACCTTTCCGCATACTGGGCGAGAGACAAGTCTCTCGCTGACCGAAATCAGTCAGCAGCCTGCAGATTTACAGCGGAAGCGCGGCCATCACGACCACTTTCCAGATCATAGGTAACTTTCTGGCCTTCATTGAGGCTATGCATGCCTGCATTTTCAACAGCAGAAATATGAACGAAAGCATCTTTGCCGCCGTCATCTGGTTGAATGAAGCCGAAACCTTTGGTGGTGTTGAAGAATTTTACGGTGCCGATAGTCATGGCGATTACCTTTATTGTTAGAACCCGAAGCCATAGGCGAACGAGTAGATGTCCCTTGCACGACATGTGAAGGGATGAAACGTTCGCAAAAATCAGGGGAAGCCAAGCAGTCCAACAATTTGGAAGATCAGTTTGCCAATGATGGCAGTAAACGTATGTGCACTATTTGGACCTTCATTGCGACAATTTCAAGGCAAAATTGAAAAATATTTCGATCCCGTTGAAATTAGCATGTATTTTCTTTTAATTTCGGAGAAAACAGCTTCGAGCGAACAATGAAACGAGACGAAAATGGCCACCAGCACTCCGGCAACCAAGACACTGGAAAAAGCAGGCATCGCGTTTGAGCTGCTGCAATATGACTATGCACCGGGCAACGACCGCGTTGGCCTGCAAGCCGCCGAAGCGATCGGCGCCCCACCCAGTCAGGTTTTCAAAACCCTGATGGTCGAATTGGATGGCAAACCCGTTTGCGCCATCATCCCGTCGGACCGCGAACTCAATATGAAAAAGCTCGCCAAGGCACTCAAAGGCAAATCCGCCGCCATGATGGACCCGCAAAAAGCCGAACGCCTGACCGGTTACAAGGTCGGCGGCATCAGTCCTTTAGGTGGCCGCAAACGCCTCCCCGCAGCTTTGGACGCTTCTGCCGACAGTTTCGAGACAATATTCGTCAACGGCGGCCAGCGCGGCCTGCAAGTGAAACTGAAACCGGATGATCTGGTAAAACTATTGAGCTGTCATGTTGAGGACTTGGCGCGGTAGGGTTTACAAAACGAACGGGCAATCACCGATCCGTTGGCAAACAGGTCATGTCTGACCCCACCTTAAACTGCTTGCACACATTGGTGTGTTCATAACGATAGGTGCGAAAGCCCATGGCTTCGTAAAAGGCCAAACCCTCTTCGTTATCCGCGCCAATTTGCGCTTCGATGTCCCTCAAGCCAACCTTTTGCGCCGCATTCAGTGAAACCGCAAACAATTGTTTTCCTATGCCCATCCGTGCGGCAGAGGGACGAATATGTGTACCGATGACGCCCCAACCGACAGGCGCATTGTAAATATTCCCGGCCCGGACCACCTTGAGGGATTGAAACCCCAGAAGACGGCCGTCATCCTCCATCATCACTGTGCAGCATACCCGATCCGGATCTTCGATATAAAACTCACGCACCATCGCTGCATCCCCAGCTGACGCTCGTTTTCCCGCGCGAAAGATCTCATCCAGCACATCGCTCATGGCGTCAGCATCGGCGAGGGAAGCAGGTCTGGTTTTCATTTCAATATTTCCCCTCACCCCACCACAGCAAATTCAATGCCGCAGTCATTCAAAATCTGCTCGGACCGTGTGGTGTCAAAACGGCTCTGAATGCCGTCATTGTGGCGCCAGACGACCTTGGCAACTTGATGAGCTGCGAGGAATTTGGTGCATTCCTTGCACGGCGGATGGGTAACATAGACGATGCAACCCTTGGCGGTTTCCTTCATCGCCGCGAGCGCATTCATCTCCGCATGAACCACGCGGTCATATTTCTCCTCGCGCACCTCATACCATTCATCCCGATCTTCCATGCCGCGCGGGAAGCCATTATAGCCCACCGCCGCAAAGCTCTTGTCAGGTCGCACAATCACGCAGCCCACCTTGGTAGACGGGTCGCGGCTGCGTTTGGAAACCGCATCGGCGCAATCGAGCACCCATTCATCAAATCCGGATCGGGACGCCATGTCGAACCTCATTCAGCTTATGGTGCGCCCACCTTAGCGTTCTGACAACGCAAGCAAAAGCTCGAAATCTGGTGAGAACAACAATAAATCTGCCACAAATGCGAAAAGCCCTCGCATCCTTCCCGATGCGAGGGCTTCATTGATCTCTATAGGCCGGATTTATTTGGCTTTCGCCGCCGTGCGTCGTTCCAGCTCGGTCAGATTGACTTCGATGGTCGCAGCACCGATCAGTTCGTTGTTGGCCGGATCAACAAGGGATTTGTTGATCTGCATCCGCCAGATATGATTGTCTTCATCCCATTCCGGCTCGTCGATAAAGACCGCCGTTGGACCGACATCAAAGGTTTTCTGGAATTTGGCTTCGTCGCCCTGCCAGAAATCGGACGTGATGGAAGACTGGCCCACATTGAGGCCTTTCTTGTTCATCACGAAAATCTCGACAAACAGACCCAGCGACTGTCCCTGCATCCGTGTCAGATAAACAGACAAGGGGCTGGACAGGGTGGAAGCAATCAATGGCTTCTTTTCCTGCTTGCGCTCATCGCGCCATTGCTTGTCCAGTGCGTCCACTTTGGCCTGATCGACATTGCCGTAAAGCCCGTTATGTGCCCGGACGCTGACCCATACGATGTCATTGTTCAACCACTTGTCGATGGCAGCGAAAAGCTCTTTTGAATCCAGCTTTTTGAAATCAGGCGCCTCGGCGGCAACGGCCAGATTGGTCCAGACCATGGCGCACAGCACCGTGAGAAGATGTAAAATTCGCATTCTGTTCTCCCTGCTTCGGCCAGATGACCCGACCAAAAGATCGAGCCGGCCTCAGGTTTATTTTTCTGCGTAAAGTGGGTTCCCGGTCAGCGCCTCAGGCTGCCAGCAGCCGCTTGATAAAGCTGTCAAGCTGATGCTGCAGGGTCTCATTCTGCTGGTTCATTTCGGAAATCAGGTCATTCATTGCCGAAGACACTTCGCCCGTATTCACCGCACCGCCCGCGACCGTGACCATGGATTCATTCACATGACTGGTGCCCTGGGCCGCATCATTGACGTTGCGCGCAATGTCGGAGGTAGCGATATTCTGCTGATCGGCGGAGATGGCCATTTCACTGACCCGTTCGTTGATCGCCTTGACCCGCTCGGCAACATTGCCCGTCGCAACGATGGACTGACCAGCAACCGCCTGCATGTTGGCCACCTGTTGCTCGATCTGCTCGGTTGCTTTCGAGGTCTGGTTGGCAAGATCCTTCACTTCGGCCGCAACGACCGCAAATCCACGACCAGCTTCCCCTGCACGCGCGGCTTCAATTGTCGCATTGAGTGCCAGAAGGTTGGTCTGTTCAGCGATATCATTGATCAGCCGGGTCACGTTGCCCACTTCCTCCAGAACTTCCTGCAGAGCGGTCATCGACTGGCTGGAGCTTTCAACCTCTGTCATGGCTTCAGCTGACAAAGAGGCAGAATCCGCGACCTGCTGGCTGATCTCGCCAATCGAAGCGGCCAACTCTTCCGTTGCAGAAGCCACGGCCTGAACGTTGCTGCTGGCTTCCTGCGAAGCACTGGTGACGGCTTCGGATTTGGAAGCGGTGTCCTTGGAAATGCTCGACAATTCATGAGACTTTTCCTGAAGGCTGCCGCAGGTGGTCGCCAACGTGCGGGCGATGGAGCCAACAGCCTGCTCAAATTCACGCGCAATGCGCTGCATTTCCTCTTTCTTAGCCTGCTCGCTCTGCTCTTGCTGACGCTTGGCTTCCTCTTCCAACTGCTTGTTCTGGGCCAGACTGTTGCGAAAGACCATCAGGGCACTATTCATGCGACCGATTTCATCGGCGCGATCCTCGTCCGGGATCGCGACTTCGAGATCGCCCTGAGACAGAGACTCGGTTGTCTCGGTCAATTTGCGCAAAGGTTTGGAGATGGCCACATTGTTAACCACACCCAGCACCACAGTGGCAATCACCAGCAACACCAGACCGATGGCTGCTGAATTGTAAACGGATTCCAGCTTTTCATTCTGTCTGATGGTCAACTGACCCTGGAGACTTTCCAGTTCCGCGATCTGCTTGTCGATCAAGCCGACCATTTCCTCGATCCGCTTGTTGCTCTGACCGGACACTTCAATGGCCCGCGCCAGATCCACGCGCATCGGATCGCTCATATGATCAATCTGCTTTTTGGCAAATTCATTCGACCAATTGGTCCAGAGGGTTTCAATCTCCTGAGCGCTTTTCTCGGCCGCCATTTTCTTGAATTGTGCACTTAAGGCGGCATCCCGCTTTCGCATCTCTCCGAGTTGCTTGAGATCGCCGGTCAGCAAGAAACTCTTGAGCGAAATGGCTTCTTCAGCCAGCGCCATCTGCAAATCGTCAAAGGCAGCGATACGGTCATCGATGAGTTCGCGCTCTTGCACTGCAACCTTGACAGCACCCGATTGCAAGAAGCCAACAGACCCCACGCCAATGCCTATGATGGCCAATAGGGTGAAGAAAACTAGGCTCTTGACGGTCAGGGAAACATTTTTAAGCATCACTTGGTCCTTCTTCCTTCACGCCTTTCAGACGCAAATCGTTATTGTAACGTCTGTAGAGACAGCTACGACGCCTTTGTTTATAGTGAGAAGGCGGCTGCTGGTGGCTTCGCCTTCAACGCTGATTTGATGTCGATATCGGGAAAAGAAGAAAAGCCCGTACCCTGTCACCAGAGCGGTGTCACAAGTGCGGGTTCCTTCGTTCTATATGCTTCACAGCAACAGCCTGAATACGCGATGGCTTTGCAGTCAGACCGATTGGAAACGTCATCAAGATGAACAGAGCAAAAAAAGCAAACAAGGTCATAGGAGCTTCCACCTATTTTGGAGTTAGTGTCAGTTTAACTTTCAAATTTTAACAATTAGTTTCGTCCCCAAGCGAACGAAAAAGATGATTACAAAACACAACTCCAATAATTCAAAAAATTTCTCGTTTCCGTTTTAATGGAACAAGTATTAAGGATTAAAAACAATAAATGAAAACACGCAAGGGTTGAGTAAAATTCAATCAAAGCGATTAAAACTACAAATATAAACCAAAATACGGACCTCAAATCGTCTCTAGAGCAAGAAAATCCCGCAAGGAGCGTTAGCGACCACACCTTCTGAGTTGTGCCGGTTTAGGGTCTATCGTCCCTCCTAACTCACCTGCTTGGTCGCCAATGATATTGTTTGGCACGAAGGCTCCGGGTTATCACCAGCCCAACTCAATCGTTATAAATTTGGATAACTCTGGCCATCAGCAGAGAAACTGCTTCGCCTTTGCCAACCAAAGGGGCGAAGTCGGTAGACGCTGCTTAAAAAGCATGCAATAACTTTTTCTGATAAAAAAATAATCACATTCAACTTGTCAAACGGCGCAATTTACTCAAAGCTGCCGGAAACCAACCAGACATTCAGGGATTTGACATGGCCAACGATTCCACCTTCCTGCCTTCGCTTTCACGTCGTCACTTCATGCAACTGTCCGGCGGCTTCGCCTTGAGCGTTGGTGCCTTTAGTCCCAAAGCATGGGCTTCCGAACCGATTTCAACCGCTGCGATTTACACCGTGCCGGTGGAACAGCAATGGGTCAGCCGACTCCATGTCGCCGCTGAAGCCGCCAAGGCCCGTGGCGACATCACCTATGTCTATTCCGAGAATGTCTCCAACAGCGACTATGAGCGCGTCATGCGCGAATATTGCGAAGCAGGTCACAAGCTGATCATGGGCGAAGCCTTTGCCGTAGAGAAAGCCGCCCGCGCCGTTGCTGCGGACTATCCGGATGTCTCCTTCCTGCTCGGCTCCAGCTTTATGCCCAAAGACGATGCGCCAAACTTCGCCGTCTTTGACAATTACATTCAGGATGCTTCCTATCTCTCCGGCATCATTGCCGGTGCCATGACCAAGACCAAGAATATCGGCATGGTCGGCGGCTATCCCATTCCTGAAGTCAACCGCCTAATGCATGCCTTCATGGCTGGTGCCAAAGAGATCGCTCCGGACATCACCTTCCAGGTTGCCTTCATCGGATCCTGGTTTGATCCTCCAAAAGCCAAGGAAACCGCCTTCGCCCAGATCGAAGCCGGCGCTGACCTGCTCTATGCCGAGCGCTTCGGTGTATCCGATGCCGCCAAGGAAAAAGGCCTCCTGGCCGTTGGCAACGTCATCGACACTCAGGCCGACTATCCCGAAACCGTGGTCGCTTCCGCGCTGTGGCATTTCGAGCCAACCCTTGATCATGCCATCGCCCAATTGAAGGCAGGCACCTTCAAGGCCGAGAATTACGGCATCTATTCCTTCATGAAGGAAGGCGGCTGCTCGCTCGCGCCCTATGGCACCTTCGAAGGCAAGATCCCGGAAGCCGCGCTCAAGCTGGTCGCAGAGAAGGAAGCCGCCATCAAGGACGGCTCCTTCGTCGTCGAAATCAACGACGCTGAACCAAAATCAAGCTGATGACAAACGACAAAGCGCAAGAGGCGGAGGTTGTTCTCCGCCTCGACGCGATCACCAAACGCTTCGGCCCCCTGATTGCCAACGATTCCGTCAGCTTTGATTTGCGCAAAAGCGAGGTCATTGCCCTGTTGGGGGAAAATGGGGCAGGCAAAACCACCCTGATGAACATCCTCTTCGGCCACTATGTCGCCGATGAAGGCACTGTCGAGGCTTTTGGCACAGCCCTGCCGCCAGGCGACCCGTCCGCCGCACTGGATGCGGGCATCGGCATGGTGCATCAGCACTTCACCCTCACGGACAATTTGTCCGTCCTCGACAATATCGCCCTTGGCACCCAGAGCCTCATGTCCTTCCGCTTTGACCGCAAGGCGGCGCGAAAACGCATTGTCGAATTGTCTCAGAATTTCGGCTTGACGGTTGATCCCGACGCGATGATTTCCGAGCTGACGGTGGGCGAACGCCAGCGGGTTGAAATCCTCAAGGCGCTCTATCGCAATGCCCGCATTCTGATCCTTGACGAGCCGACCGCCGTTCTCACCCCGCTGGAAACGGATGCGCTGTTCGAAACCCTGCGCCATCTGATCCGCGACGGCCTGTCCGTGGTCTTCATCTCCCACAAACTCAATGAAGTGATGCAAATCAGCGATCGGGTGCTGGTGCTCCGATCGGGCAAATTGTCCGGCGAGCGCATCACCTCAGAGACCGACCGCCACGAACTGGCTGAATTGATGGTTGGGGAGGAAATCCCCCTGCCCGTGGTCGAGACCAAGCAACCCGGCGCGCCTGTGCTCGAACTGATGGCTGTCACGACCCCACAAGTCGGCACCGCCACCCGTCTTGACGACATCACCCTCACCCTGCATCAAGGCGAAATCACCGGCCTTGCTGGCGTATCGGGCAATGGTCAGGTTGCCATGTCGGCGCTTCTGTCTGGCATGTTGGCACCAGAAAGCGGCGACATGCTCTTTTGCGGCTCCTATATCGAGACTTGGTCACCGCAAAAAGCGCTGGCCTCAGGCATTGGCCGCATCCCGGAAGATCGGCACAGCACGGGCACCATTGGTGACATGTCGATTTTGGAAAACACGGTGCTTGAGAATTACCGCAACGCCCCCTATTCCCGCTTTGGCTGGATGAACAAGACCAAGGCCCGCGCTTTCACCGAGCAGGCCATTGCCGATTATGATGTCAAATGCCCCTCACCGGACGCCCCCATCCGGCTCCTGTCCGGCGGCAACATGCAAAAGCTCATCCTTGCCCGAGCCTTGGACAATCAGCCAAAACTGATTGTTGCCGCCCAGCCCACGAGGGGTCTGGATGTCGGCGCGGTCAATTATGTCCACCAAAAGCTGCTCGAAGCCCGCAGCAAGGGCGCCGCGATCCTGCTGATCTCTGAAGATCTCGATGAAATTCGTCTGCTGTCTGACAAGATCGTGGTGATCAGTCAGGGCAAATTGTCCGCCCCATCAGCCCGCGGCGAGCGCAGCGTCAAGGAACTCGGCATCCTGATGGCAGGCCACAAGAAGGGGGCTGACGCATGAGACTGGAACCCAAAGACACCAAATCCTTAGCAAGCTCCATTCTGTTCCCGGCTGGCGCGATTCTCGCCACACTGCTTTTCTCTTCCATCCTCGTTCTGCTGGCGGGAGCCTCGCCTTTTTCCGTCTTCTATCTGGTGGCCAAGGGTGCTGCGGGCTCGCAATTTGCCTTTTTCGAAACGCTGACCCGCGCCACGCCATTGATCTTCACCGGCCTTGCGGTGGCAGTCGCCTTCCGCGCCAAGCTCTGGAATATCGGTGCAGAGGCTCAACTTTATATCGGTGCGGTGGTCACCATCCTGATGGGCACCGGGGCGCTGCCGCTCCCCTCCTATTTGTTGATCCCCGCCATCATGGCCGCGTCCATGCTGGCAGGCGCGTTGATGCTGCTCGGCCCCGCCTTTTTGAAAATCCGCTTTGGCGTCGATGAAGTGGTCACAACGCTTCTGTTGAATTTCGTCATCCTGCTGTTTGTCTCGATGCTGCTCGAAGGGCCGCTGAAAGACCCGATGGGCCTTGGCTGGCCCCAGTCGGAATCGGTCGAGGATGCCGCCACCCTGTCCCGCGTCGTGAAGGGCAAGCGGCTGCATTATGGCTTTGTCATTGCCGTTGGCGCGGCCATCTTCCTCTGGATCATCATGAAGAAAACAACCCTCGGCTTTGAAATGCGCGCTGTTGGGCACAACCCCAATGCGTCCGGCTTTGCGGGCATCAGCGTCAATGGGGTGCTGATGAAAACCGCCCTGTTGTCAGGCGGGATCGCGGCGCTGGCAGGCTTTTCCGAAGTGGCCGGCCTCAAAGGCAATCTCAGCCTGGATCTGTCGCCCGGCTATGGTTATACCGGCATTGTTGTTGCCATGCTGGCCATGCTCAATCCGCTTGGTGTCATCCTGTCGGCGATTTTCGTCTCGGGCATCTTTGTCGGGGCCGATGCCATGAGCCGCACCGCAGGCGTGCCAAGTTACATTGCCGACGTGATGGTGGCCACTGCCCTATTGACCATGGTCACTGCAATCATGCTGACCCGTTTCCGGATCCGGTGGAGATAGACCATGCTTGAGGCTTTAGACATCCTGCTTACCAGTTCTTTCTGGGTTGCCGTCATCCGCATTGCGTCACCGTTGATCTTCGCCACCATGGGCGAACTGGTCTGCGAACGGGCGGGCATTCTCAATCTCGGCATTGAAGGCATCATGACCGCCGGAGCTTTTGCGGGCTGGGTCACCGTCTATCTGGGCGGCGATCTCTGGCTTGGGGTCTTTGTGGCCGCCTCGGTCGGGTTGGCCATTGGTGCGTTGCACGGATTTTTGACCGTGCCGCTCGCCTTGTCCCAGCATGTGACCGGCATCGGCATCACCCTGCTGGCCACCTCGCTCACCTATTACACTTACCGCTTGGTTCTGCCCAAAGTCACCTCACCGCCAAAAATCGAGGCCTTCGAGCCCTATGCCATTCCAGGTCTATCGTCCCTGCCGGTGATTGGCGAAGCGCTATTTGCCCAGACACCGCTGACTTATCTAAGCTTTGTTTGCGTCGCGCTGGTCGCCTACATTCTCTATCGCACTCCGCTCGGCCTTGCGGTGCGCGCCGTGGGAGAAAATCCCGAATCCGTTGAAGCGCAGGGCATTTCCGTGGTTGCCATTCGCATGGGCGCTGTGATGTGCGGCAGTGCCTTGATGGCCATTGGCGGCGCCTTCCTCACCATGTCAGCCTTCAACTCCTTCTTCTTTGAAATGGTCAATGGCCGTGGCTGGGTCTGCATCGCGCTGGTGGTGTTCGGCTCCTGGCGTCCGGGCAAGGCCCTGTTGGGGGCCATCCTGTTTGCTGCCTTTGATGCCTACCAGATCCGCCTGCAACAGGTCACGGGCGGCGTTTTGCCCTATCAGCTGTTCCTGATGATGCCGTATCTGCTATCCATTCTTGCCTTGATCATCATGGCCCGTCGTGCCACCTATCCAAAGGCACTGATGATCCCATATCTCAAGGGGGAACGATAATGTTTGATCTCATCGTCAAAGGCGGCACCCTGCCCGACAACTCCATCGCCGATATCGCCATCAAGGGCGGCACCATTGCCGCCATCGAATCAACGATCACGGCGGAAGCGGGCGAGATCATCGACGCGACCGGTGCCCTTGTTGCCCCACCCCTCGTCGATCCTCATTTTCATATGGACGCCACCCTGTCCTATGGCACGCCGCGCATCAACGCGTCTGGCACCCTGCTTGAAGGCATCAATCTGTGGGGCGAATTAAAGCCGATCCAGACCGAAGAGGACATCGAGACCCGGGCGCTCGCCTATTGCGATTGGGCCGCGTCCATGGGCCTTCTTGCCATCCGCACCCATGTGGACACCTCTGACGAAGACGGTCTTAAAGGCGTCCGCGCCTTGCTATCGGTCCGCGACAAGGTCAAGGATTATATCGACCTGCAACTGGTTGCCTTCCCGCAGGATGGTTATTTCCGTTCCGCCACGGCAAAGGATTGCACCTTGCGGGCGCTGGATCTTGGTGTCGATATCGTCGGCGGCATCCCCCACTTCGAACGCACCATGGAGGACGGCAAGCGGTCGGTGACCGAGCTTTGCGAAGTTGCTGCCGAGCGTGGCCTGATGGTCGACATGCATTGCGACGAGAGCGACGACCCGCTGTCGCGCCATATCGAGCAACTGGCCTATGAAACCCAACGTCTGGGGCTGCAAGGCCGGGTGGCAGGCTCTCACCTCACCTCGATGCATTCGATGGACAATTATTATGTCTCGAAATTGCTGCCATTGATCGCGGAGGCGCAAGTCTCCGCCATCCCCAATCCCCTGATCAACATTGTGCTACAAGGCCGCCACGACACTTATCCCAAACGGCGTGGCCAGACCCGCGTGCCGGAAATGCTGGCCCATGGTATCCGCGTTGGCTTTGGTCAGGATTGCGTCCTCGACCCATGGTATTCGCTAGGCACCGCCGACATGCTCGACGTCGCCTTTATGGGTCTGCATGTGGCGCAAATGACCAGCCCGAAAGACATGCGCAAATGCTTCGACATGGTCACCACAGACAGCGCGGCCATCATGGGCTTGGAAGATTACGGCCTTGCGGTTGGCAAGAAGGCTAGCCTCGTCATTCTCGACGCCAATGATCCGATCGATGCCATTCGCCTGCGCGCCACCCGGCTCTATGTCATTGCCAAAGGCAAGGTCATTTCCCAAAAGCCTCGCGACCTGCCCACATTGTCCTTGCCCGGTCGCCCGGACACCATCACCCGTCGCGCACCAAAGCGCTAAAAACGACGACGGGCCACACGCATTCAAGCTCACAAAGCTGGCAGAACAGAAAAATCCCGACAACTTGTCAGTTGCCGGGATTTTTGGTTCTTGAAAGCGTGGCGTGTTAACGTTGACTGGTCTGCCAATCAGGATGAATCCAGGCTTGGCTATCATCGCGTGGCAGCATCCGGCCCAGAATATGGTCGGCAGCTTTCTCGCCCACCATGATTGATGGAGCATTCAGATTGCCATTGGTGATTTGCGGGAAGATCGAACTGTCCGCCACCCGCAAGCCATCCACGCCAATGACCTTGAGGTCCGGGTCGACAACCGCCATCGGATCGTCTTTTGCCCCCATCTTGCACGTACCGCACGGATGGTAGGCGCTTTCCACATGCTCGCGAATGAAATCATTGAGCGCCTCGTCTGAGGTGATGTCAGCGCCGGGCTGGATTTCCTTGCCGCGATAAGGGTCAAAAGCCTCCTGACCGAACAGCTCCCTTGTCAACTGAATACAGGTTCTGAAATCGCGCCAATCCTCTTCATGGGACATGTAATTGAAGAGAATCTTCGGATCCTGCCGTGGATCCGCCGAGCGCAAAGTGACTTCGCCACGGGATTTCGACCGCATCGGGCCGACATGGGCCTGATAGCCATGGCCTTCTGCGGCCACCTGTCCATCATAACGAACTGCAATCGGCAGGAAATGGAACTGGATATCGGGATATTTCACCCCGGCTGCAGTGCGCACAAAGGCGCCGCTTTCAAACTGGTTCGACGCCCCTAAGCCGGTCTTTGTAAACAGCCACTGAGCCCCGATCAGCGCCTTGCCAATCAGGTTCCAATATTTGAACAAAGTGATGGGCTGAATACAGGCCTGCTGGATATAAAGCTCCAGATGATCCTGAAGGTTTTTGCCAACACCCGGACGGTCCGCCACGCATTCGATACCATGCGCGGCCAATTCAGCCGCCGGGCCAATGCCAGACAACATCAACAGTTTTGGCGAATTGATCGAGGACGCCGAGACAATCACTTCGCAATTGGCATGGATCACTTCGGTCTGCCCGCGGCGGTGGACTTCAACCCCGGTTGCCTTACCATCTTCTATCACGATCTTCTGCGCGAACGCCTTGACCAGCTCGCAATGCCCGCTCTTCAAAGCCGGATTGAGGTAAGCCTTGACACAGGACCAGCGATTGCCTTTCCAAATGGTGGCCTCCAGAGGTCCAAAGCCTTCCTGCTTCTCGCCATTATAGTCCGAAGTCATTTGATAACCCGCCTGACGACCCGCCTCTTCAAAGGCTTTGACAAGCGGATTATCACGCGGACCGCGTGTCACATGCAGCGGGCCATCCTTGCCGCGCCAGTCGGCATCGCCGCCATGACCACCGGAATGCCAATGCTCCATGCGCTTGAAATAGGGCAGCACCTCCGCAAAGGACCAGCCAGACGCACCATGCTCGTTCCAGTCGTCATAATCACAGGCATGTCCGCGCACATAGACCATCCCGTTGATGGACGAGGTGCCACCGATGATCTTGCCGCGCGGTGTCACTATTGAGCGGCCACCAAGATAAGGTTCAGGTTCGCTTTTAAAGCCCCAATCATAGATCGGCATATTCATCGGATAGGACAAGGCAGCTGGCATCTGGATAAAGGGACCAATATCCGTGCCTCCCTGCTCAATGACAATCACCGACTTGCCAGCCTCGGCAAGCCGATAGGCCGTGGCACTACCCGCAGAGCCAGAGCCAATAACAACATAATCCGCACGCATCAAAAGGGAGCCTCCGTGTCACCAAGACAGACATAAACGGACTTCAACTGGCTATAATGCTCAATCGCTGCCTTGGAATTTTCCCGGCCAACGCCGGACATCTTGACGCCACCGAACGGCGCCTCAACCGGTGTCAGGTTAAAACTATTGATATAACAGGTGCCCGCTTCAAACCGTTCGGCCACCCTGTGCGCCCGGCCAATATCCTTCGTAAAGACCCCTGCTGCCAGTCCGAACTGGGTCGCATTGGCCCGTTCGACAACATCCTCTTCATCCCGGAAGGACAGCACTGACATCACGGGTCCGAAAATCTCTTCCCGCGCGATGGTCATGTCATCTTTGACGTCGGCAAAAACCGTGAGCTCCATATAGAAGCCATCTCCCTCAATCACCCGGCCACCGGCAACCAATGTTGCCCCTTCTGCGACGCCCTTGTCGACATAGCCCAGCGTGATCGCGCGTTGACGCTCTGAGACCATCGGTCCAATGGTTGTTGCCTCATCCATAGGATCACCGACGACTGCGCGCTTCATCCGCTCGATCAACCGTTCAAGAAAGGCATCCTTGATATCCTCATGAACGAAAACACGGGTCGAATTGGAGCAGATCTGGCCGGTCGAATAGAAATTGCCGTTGATAGCGGCAGACACGGCATTCTCCAGATTGGCATCATCGAAAATGATCAGCGGCGATTTACCCCCTAGCTCCATCGTGGCATGCTTGAGCCCCGAGGCTGCACTGGCATAAACCTTCTTACCCGTCGGAACCGATCCGGTCAGCGACACTTTGGCAATGCGAGGATCCGCCACCAGCGCCCCACCGACATCACCATATCCCTGCACCACATTGAACAGGCCAGCAGGCGCGCCAGCCTCGATAAGAATTTCAGCCAGTTTCAACGCCGAGAGCGGGGTGACCTCGGATGGCTTGAAAATCATAGCATTGCCACAGGCCAATGCCGGTGCGGCTTTCCATGAGGCAATCTGAATGGGATAGTTCCAGGCACCGATGCCGACGCAAACACCAAGCGCTTCGCGGCGCGTATAGACAAAATCCCCACCTGCGACCGGGATATGCTCCCCTGTCAGGGTGCCAGCAAGACCGCCAAAATATTCCAGCGCATCGGCACCAGAGGCCGCATCGGCAACAAGCGTCTCGGACAAGGGCTTGCCGGTATCATGGGTCTCGATCTCTGACAGCTCGCGATTGCGCTCGCGCATGATCTGGGCTGCGCGGGTCAGAACCCGGCCCCGTTCGGTGCCAGACAATTTGGCCCAGTCCTTCTGTGCGGCCTCAGCTGCTACAATGGCCTGCTCGACAATGGAAGAGGTGGCGCTGTGAACCGTGGCAATGGCCTTGCCGGTGGCCGGATAAATCACCTCGATGATGTCTCCGCTCGTGTCCTCGCAATAGCGCCCGCCGATAAAGTGGCTGGCACTCGGTTGATAAGACGATGTCATGTAAGTCTACTCCTGTCCCCCGACCAAGGCGGGGTTGGCAATGGGAGCCATCGGGCTTGGGTCAGCCTCATCGATGGATATCTCCTCATTTTCACGAATTTCGGTGCATTCAGCAGCAATCGCACGCATGATATGGTCAGAGGCAGATTCATTGTCGTCCAACGACGGATCCAGCGCATAGCGCAAATAAAGACCATCAATCAGGCCAGCAATGCGCCGGGCAACATCGGGAGCGACCTCCCCGATCAAAGGGCGCAGATTATACACCAGATTGCTGTGCAGCCGCCTCTGATAGATATAGAGCAACCGCCGTGCCTCGCTTGATCGCAAGGAAAGCGAATAGAAGATCAGCCAAGCCTGAATGGTTTCCTTGGTGAAATTGTGCGAGCTGAAACTGGCCCGCGCGATACTGGCAAGACGCTCTTGCGGCAACTGGGTTTCAGACAAACCACGCCGCACTTCCCGTCCATAACGCGCAAGCAGATCGCGCATCGCTGCCAGAAACAGGCTATTCTTGTCCTTGAAATAATGGAAAGCGAGACCTGATGACACACCGGCACTTTTGGCAATCTGACTGGTTGTCACGTTCAGCGACCCAACTGCGGCAACTTCGCGTATCGTTGCAGCAATCAGTTCCGCCCGTCTTTCCTGTTCGCTTTTCCTGACCAAATTCATTATCCTGCAAAGTGGGTTGCAAATTTCTTGTAGCCTGTTATTTATTAACTAGTCAATCAATAACTATCAATAGACACTTCTACAGAACTGAAAGCGAGACCTTCCATGAAACTGGCCGTCGCCGCATCACTCTTCGCACTTTCCACTGCTTCAGCCTTTGCCGATTGCTCAACTGTGACATTTTCCGATGTCGGTTGGACAGACATCACGGCCACCACCGCGACCACGTCGACGGTACTGAATGCACTTGGTTACAAGACCGATACCCGTGTCCTGTCCGTGCCAGTGACCTATGTGTCTTTGCAGGAAGGCGATGTCGACATTTTCCTTGGCAACTGGATGCCAACCATGGAAGCCGACATCAAACCTTACCGCGAAAAAGGCACGGTCGAGACGGTTCGCGCCAATCTCAAAGGCGCGAAATATACCCTTGCGACCAACGCAGCTGGCGCCAAGCTTGGCATTAAAGACTTTGCCTCCATCGCCAAATTCTCTGACGAATTGAAAGGCACCATCTACGGCATCGAGCCGGGCAATGATGGCAACCGCCTGATCATAGACATGATCGAGAAGGATGCTTTTGGTCTCAAGGATTTCAAAGTCCGCGAAAGCTCCGAGCAAGGCATGCTCAGCCAGGTTGGCCGCCTGAGCAAACGTGACAAGCCGATCGTCTTTCTTGGCTGGGAACCTCATCCGATGAATGCCAACTTTGATCTCACCTATCTCTCGGGTGGTGATGACTATTTTGGCCCGAACTTTGGTGGCGCAACGGTCTATACCAACGTGCGCGCAGGTTATGTCGCCGAATGCCCCAATGTTGGCAAACTGCTGACCAATCTTGAATTCACTCTGGCCATGGAGAACGAAATCATGGGCGCCATCCTCAATGACGGCAAAAAAGCCGAAGATGCTGCCGCAGAGTGGCTGAAGGCCAATCCGGCCGTCCTCGATGGTTGGCTCGATGGTGTCAAAACTCAGGATGGTAAAGACGGACTACCTGCTGTAAAATCAGCACTCGGCCTCTGATTCAGGTCACGACCGAGCCCCGCTCCATGCGGGGCTTTTCACGTGAGATCGGAGATCCATGAGAGTTCGCCTGTCAAGGCTAGAGCTCTCAGGATCGCCTCCGATCCATCCGCCCACCGCACAAAGGAACCGTTGTTGTGGAATGGCTCTATGAGCATAAAATCCCTGTCGGCGATGTCGCAAGCGCGCTTTTTGAATGGGTACGCACCCATGCCGAAGGGGCTCTCGATATTCTCTCTCTTTTCCTTGAAACTGTTATCGATTCCATCCTCTGGCTGCTGAACGCGCCCCACCCTCTCATCGTCATCGCCATTTTCGTGGCTCTGACATGGCTTTTCCAACGCAGCTGGAAAACCTGCTTGCTGGTAGCGCTTGGCTTTCTCTTCATTCTCAATCAGGGATACTGGCAAGAGACGACCGAGAGCCTGACCCTTGTTCTCACCTCCTGCGCAGTCTGCATGGCAATCGGCGTTCCCATCGGCATCATGGCCGCCCATAGGCCGAAATTTTATGCGGTGCTGCGCCCCATCCTCGACTTGATGCAGACCCTGCCTACCTTTGTTTATCTGATCCCGGCGATTGTCTTTTTCGGCATCGGCATGGTGCCCGGCCTGATCTCGACGGTCGTCTTTGTTCTGCCCGCACCCATTCGGTTGACCCAGCTGGGCATATCCTCGACACCGGATAGCCTGACCGAAGCGGTCCGCGCCTTTGGTGGCTCCAATCGCGATGTGCTGTTCAAGGCAGAAATCCCCTACGCCATGCCTCAAATCATGGCAGGCCTTAACCAAACCATCATGCTGGCGCTGTCCATGGTTGTCATCGCTGCTTTGGTTGGCGCTGACGGGCTGGGTGTACCGGTGGTGCGCGCCCTCAATCAGGTCAATACCAGCCTTGGCTTTGAAAGCGGCTTCATCATCGTCGTTGTCGCCATCATTCTCGATCGCATGTTGCATAGGAAAAGTGACCAATGACGACGGCCATCAAATTCGACAATGTCTCCATCGTCTTTGGCGACAAACCAGAGCTTGCCTTGCCATTGATGGATCAAGGGCTGGATCGCAACAGCATTCAGGAACAGACCGATCAGGTCATGGGCGTTCATGATTGCTCCTTTGAGGTTCAGCAGGGTGAAATCTTTGTGCTGATGGGCCTGTCCGGCTCCGGCAAATCGACTTTGCTGCGCGCAGTCAATGGCCTCAACCCCGTCGCGCGTGGCGCGGTGCATGTGGAAGATGATGGAGGCGACACCATCAATGTCACCGCCGCATCGCCCAAAGAGTTACGCCATATCCGCAACGACCGCATCGCCATGGTTTTCCAGCAATTTGGTTTGCTGCCTTGGCGCACCGTGGTTGAAAATGTCGCATTGGGGTTGGAACTGTCCGGCGTCCCGAAAAGACAGCGCAAGGAAAAGGCCATAGAACAACTGGCCCTAGTGGGCCTTGAAGACTGGGCCGACAGTCAGGTCTCGGAATTGTCTGGCGGCATGCAGCAGCGCGTCGGCCTTGCCCGCGCCTTTGCGACAGACGCCCCAATCCTGCTGATGGATGAGCCTTTTTCTGCGCTCGATCCATTGATCCGCAGCAGATTGCAGGATGAATTGCTCGACCTTCAGGAAAAGCTGCAACGCACCATCCTGTTTGTCAGTCATGATCTTGATGAAGCCTTCAAACTGGGCAATCGCATCGCCATTCTCGAAGGCGGTCACATCTCCCAGATTGGCACCCCACGCGAGATTTTCTCCCGGCCTGCCGACCGGTATGTCGCGGATTTTGTGGCCCACATGAACCCTCTGGCGATTTTGCGCGCCAGTGACGCCATGAACAAACCGCTGTCAGACAGCTACGACGAAACCGTTCCGGCAGAGACCCTTCTGGCCGATATGCTCGACACGCTGGCAAATGCCAAAGGCCCCATCGGCGTCCTCAAGCAGGGGGAATTGGTAGGCCAATTGACGTCCACGAAAGTGCTGAGATTCCTTGCAGGCCATCTGGGAGATGAAGGGGAGCATTCGGGAAATTGACCCCTTGGTAATCCGTACGACACGGCCTCGCCAAGCAGCGATCTCCCCATCCCCGACCGGCAATGCCCTGAACCCAAAAGCCAAACAAGCTCACGGCCTACAGAAGGACACCAAATCCGGCGACTTTACCAGAGATGCTCGGTAGACAAATCCCGGTTATTCGGCACATTCGGATGATCCAAATCGCGCCTCACGCTGCATGGCTGGGCCGCCCGCCCATCACGACGCAAGAATGTGACTTCCAGCAACTCAGGAAACTCCACCTCCCCGATCGGCTTCATTTTGCCCGCATTGTTGGCATGCACATGGATCACATAATAATGCACCGATAGCTTCTTCATTAACTCGAAGAAACGCATCATCACGTTCGGGTTGCATAAGTCATGAAATTCGCATGCAATCTGCCAGAAATTGGGGTGATCCTGTTCGGCGATATAGTCTAGGATTGACCATTCACCGCCCTCAATATCCATTTTCAGGAACAACCGGTCATTGTCCAGATGATCATGGCGCACGAGTGCCTCTTCAATAGAAGTGACTTTCTTGCCATTGAACGTCCCCAGGCATTCTTTGTAAAAGGTCACCAACTCATGCTTCATTGGGCCTTCTGCGATGGTGCAATCAAACTGATAGACGGGGATGCTCATGGAAACGATGTCTTCGTCCCAGCTGACTTCGTCGCTGATTCCAAGCGAATAGGCAGCATCGACCCGCCCTTTTGGATCCGCACACACATAGCCCCCATCGCCAGCCTCGTTCCCGATTCGGATCAACTCGCACCCTTCAACCGAGACAGGTCTGAGCAATTCAACCAGTGGCTGGACCCACTGCGCGGCAACAACAATGTCTTTCTTCCATTGCCGTTTGGCAGCTTCTCGGGCCAGATCCTCCTTGGATTGCAAACCAAAGATTTTTCTCAAATGCCGACCGATAGACTTCGTGCGATTTGCCATTTCCTTCTAACGTCCCTCAATGGATGACTGGTAGATGCCCGTCGCTGAACCTTGACTGAAGGGACAAGGGCGAACAAAGAAGCACTTTGCATGATTAAGTTTCGTATTCAACTGCGCGAAATAATCCAAAACCCAATCCGGTGGCAAAACAGGATTCATATGGCTGCGGATCGTCTTTTGCAGTTCATCTGCAAAGGAATAGGACATGAAATAGCCGGCAACACAATCTGTCACAAGCACAGGCGGCTGAAGTATCTCAATGGGAGGCGAAGCTTCAATCTGATATCGGCTGACGAGATGCTCCGGTGAGAATTGCCACATGTCATTGATTTTATCATCATCGACGCAGCCAACAGCCAAGTTGACATAAAAGGCATCATCCGACGCTTGATCACGTAAAAAGCGGATTGTTTGTTTCACCAGGTCAATGCTGGCGGCATCGAAAACTATATCACTCTCAAGCACCAATACATCTTCTTGGGCCTTGGCAGAGAGATCCCAGCAATATCTGTGGGCGTAATAGACTTCCTGCTCAACGGCGATGCTTCTGGTATATTTCAAGCCGTAGTAATTCAGAGCGGATACAAATTTTTTGTTTGCCTGAAAAAAGGAGCATTCGGGATCTTTCCGCAGAGTGCGGTAAACGGTCAACGAAAAGCCCAAGGCACGCATCAGTTTGTGCCGCAACCCCACAGAGTTGGCCAGTTCCTTCATCCCCGACACATCGGGACCAACATCAACTATCCTGCATTCCTCTCCGATGCCTGCGAGAGAGTGCGCAAGCTTTTGTATATTGGGAACAAGGGTTTGGAGACGATCTGTCTCATTATTGTGGACGAAGCATATTAACATGGCAGCTCCCTCCTTGGAGGTATTGGAGATTAGAAGTGGCTCGCGAAAACTGAACAGCTTTAAGCTGTCTTAACAACAGGCACGGGCCTGATTTCGCGCCACGATATCCAGCGGAATTACAGTTAGAAATAGACCTGATCCAGCATCATTCGGTCAAGCGCTGAATGAGGACACTTGGCATTGTAATATTTCAATTGCTTTCTAATCCCATTCCCTGCTTCCTGCAAGTTGCCATGAGTAAGCAAACAAAAGACCGGTTTGCCCGGTAGAAGCATTCGCATGGATTTCATGGATGAGCGCATTCTCAAGGAATGAATTCAGAAGCTTTGGCCACACGCATGCGTAAAAATCTAACGAGTGAAAACCCAGCTCAGCAAAAGGCTTACCTGTAGGAGTTCGTGAAACAGATTGTCCTGGGGATAAAGAAATCAGAATAACTGGATCAGAGCATGATCCTTGTTCACGGCACCAGCGCCGCAAACAAAAAAGGCACCTCAAAAGGTGCCTAGTTTTGTACGCGATTGGCACGCCCTACGGGACTCGAACCCGTGTTACCGCCGTGAAAGGGCGGCGTCCTAACCGCTAGACGAAGGGCGCTCATCAATCGGTGAGGCGGTTTATATGAGGCTTTGTCGCAAAGCGCAAGGGTGGTTTTTGACGAACCTGTGAATATTCATTGTGCCTGTGGAATAAATTCGACACGGCGGGAAATGCTGCCGTCCTTTTTGTTTATTTCAAGCACAGAGGTCATGCCCTTGCCGTCCACCAACAAATAAACAGTGCCATTTTCGATCCGCATTTCGCGGATCCTTTCCCCGGCATTCAGGCTGTGTGTAACCGCTCCTACAGGCTGAGCTGCATCCGAGGCACTTTCCTTCTTGGTCACGCTCTTGTAGATAAGAATGCCAATAATGGACGAAATACCGATAACCATCACCAGAATGGACCGAAGAGCAATGCGGCGCATCTTACGCTGCATTTCCAGCATTTCCGGGCTCTGAAAGGGATCATCGCTGACCGGTTGTTGGTCGGAAGATTGTTGAACCATGAGTGACTCTAGCCTAGTAGATGAAATCCTGACCTTCGAAGTCGAAGAGCATGAAAGCGGCAAACGCCTTGATGCGATCATTGCCGCCAAGGATGGTCGTTTTTCCCGCTCCCGCTTCAAAAGCCTGATCAAGGAAGGCAAGGTCAGCCTTGCCCAGCCCGATCAACCAGAGCGGACGATAGAGGAGCCCAACCACAGGGTCAATGCAGGGGATTGCATCAAGGTCACTTTGCCCCCGCCTCAAGACCCGACGCCTAAAGGGGAAGACATCCCGCTTGACGTGGTCTTCGAGGATGACCATCTGATTGTCATCAACAAGCAGACAGGTCTGGTGGTGCATCCGGCTGCAGGCAACTGGACCGGCACATTGGTCAATGCCCTCATCCATCATTGTGGTGAGAGCCTTTCGGGCATAGGCGGTGTGCGCCGTCCCGGCATTGTCCATCGACTGGACAAGGAAACCTCCGGCCTGCTGGTGGTCGCCAAGAGTGATGCCGCCCACAAGGGCCTGTCCGAACAATTTGCCGATCATGGACGCACCGGGCCTTTGGTGCGCGCCTATCAGGCCCTCGTCTGGGGTCAGTTGAGCAACCGAAAGGGCACAATCGACACTCAGATCGGCCGCTCACAGCATAATCGCCTCAGACAAAAGGTGCTGCGCGAAGGCGGGCGTCAGGCCATCACGCATTATCAATTGCAGGAAGAGTTCGGCTCAGGCGGTGAAATTGTCGCTTCGCGGGTTGAATGTCGTCTGGAAACTGGCCGCACCCATCAGATTCGCGTCCACATGGCCCATATTGGTCATCCGCTGATCGGGGATCAGGAATATGGCCAGGGCTTCAAATCGAAACTCAACAAATTACCAGAGACCCTCGCGCGCCATATCGAGAAACGCAAACGTCAAGCCCTCCATGCGGGTTTGCTCGGCTTTGCCCATCCGATCACGGGAGAAGTCCTGGAATTTCGAAGCGAAATGCCCAGTGATCTGAAGAATGTCATGAAAGCGCTGCAAGAAATGTAGAACTTTTTTCGTCTTTGGCCCTGTTGTTGTCCAAATTTGACCTATATTAATTCTGAGTGCAGGCTGTCCCGGCTGCACGATGCTGTCCTGCCAAATTGGGGGACAAGAGGAACGAGAGTTACATGGCAAAAGAAACTGGCAATATCCCGGTAGTCTCGAATTCTGAAGGTGGCTTGAGTCGCTACTTGAACGAAATTCGCCGTTTTCCCATGCTCGAGCCGCAAGAAGAATATATGCTGGCCAAGCGCTATGCGGATTATGACGACAAGAATGCCGCCCACAAACTGGTGACAAGCCATCTGCGCCTTGTCGCAAAGATCGCCATGGGCTATCGAGGCTATGGTCTGCCTGTCAGCGAGGTTGTCTCAGAAGGCAATGTTGGCCTGATGCAGGCTGTCAAACGCTTCGACGCCGAAAAGGGCTTCCGCCTCGCCACCTATGCCATGTGGTGGATCCGTGCGTCTATTCAGGAATATATCCTGCGCTCATGGTCACTGGTCAAAATGGGCACCACTGCCAACCAGAAGCGCCTTTTCTTCAACCTGCGCAAGGTGAAGGGCCAGATTCAGGCACTTGAAGATGGGGATCTAAAGCCCGATCAGGTGGATTATATTGCCGAGAAACTGGGTGTTTCCAACGAAGAAGTCATTTCGATGAATCGCCGCCTGTCTGGCGACGCTTCGCTCAATGCCCCCTTGAAGGCAGACGGCGAAAGCGGCCAATGGCAGGATTGGCTGGTGGACGAAGCGGAAAGTCAGGAATCCGTTCTCGCCGATAAAGAAGAGCATAACCATCGCATGTCCCTGCTGACGGATGCTCTGGACATTCTCAATGATCGCGAACGTCGCATTTTCGAAGCCCGCCGCCTCAAGGAAAAACCGATCACGCTGGAAGAATTATCTGAAGAATTTGACGTCAGTCGCGAGCGCATTCGCCAGATTGAGGTCCGCGCTTTCGAAAAGGTCCAGAAAGAAGTGCAGACCGCTGCCGCCAAGGCGTTGGCTGAGAATTTGCCTGAATGACGAGCCTCGCTTTGAAAGTCGGGTCCTTCAGAGATCACAATCAGAACAATCACTTCGTCTATGATTGACGGATCACAAAGATGTGATCAGCTTGTCGCCAAAATCGATTTCGCTTAGAGTCTTCTATCTATTTTGAGTATTCAGGAGGCTGGTTTCCACATGGGTCGTGCGCGTTCATTTGATGATCAAGATGTGCTGGAAAGAGCGACCACGTTGTTCTGGCGCCAAGGCTATAAAGGCACATCCATGCGAGATCTGGTCGAGGCAACCGGTCTGGCCAAAGCCAGCATCTATAATGCCTTCGGCACCAAGGAAGATTTGTTCAGGTCCGTTCTCTCCTATTATATAAAAGAAAAACAGACCCATTCATTGTCTTTTCTGGAGGGTGGCACCAATGGCCGCGAGGCACTGATCGCCTTTTTCAATAATATATTATGCACGACTGCGGAGAACCAGACGACTACGGGCTGTCTCTTGGTCAATACGGCAACCGAGCAGAGCGCCACTGATGCCACGATGAAAGAACTCGTCGACAATGGCATCGCCAGAGCACAGAAAACGGTGACCAACACCATCAAACGCGGCATTGAAGATGGGTCTATTGATCCCTCGGTCGACGCGGAAACGTCGGGCCTTTGTCTTATTGGTACAATTTTGGCCATTCGCGTGATGGCGAGAAAAGGCATTGACCAGCAATGGGTGGCAAACCTGATACGAGCCAATCTCAAAGCGCATGCTCCGGCCAACAGCACCCTTGAGACCCCCACGGACTATCGGCATTGATCGACCATACAGATCCGTGACTCTTTCCCGCGCTTGTTCAGCCCTCAACTACGCCGCACCACACCACCAAAACAAAAGCCGGTGGCTCTCGCCACCGGCTTTGTTTTGTTTGATATTGGCCAAATGCCATACAGAAGCACTCAGTTTTCTATTCGCCCCACGCCTTGATCGCATCTTCGATCACACGATTCCCTGCCGGCCCCTTTTCAAGGGTCAAAATGGCCCTGACGCCCGAATTATACTGGATCGGAATATCGATCCAGCTGCGCAGGGCCAGAAGCTCGAGATTGTAGCGTTCTTCCTTCTCCCCTGCCGTGAGCGCAATCCAGTGCAAATCATCGGCAATCTTGATCGCAGCACCGACCAGACCTTCGCCGCGGCTTTGCTCGGTTGGCTTGAGGATCAAGCCCGGAATCTTGACGATCTTGCGTGCTTCGTCCGGAGTGGCTCGCTCAGCGGAAATCTCAATCAGATGCGATGCAGGCAGTTCTGCATCCTTGTTTTTCGCGATTTTGATTGAAAAGGTGACATTCTGGTTTGGAATGGTCGCCGAAATCAGGATTTCAGCATCATCCCCTTGGCCCTCGAGCTCCCACAGAGCTTCTCCGGCATTGGCAGAGCCAGGCTGCCCATTCGGCCCTTCTTCCTCGTAGAGGATCGAGCGTTGAGCTGCCGTCACATCCGATGCCGCCTCGCTGGAGGCAGGATCGCTCGAAACCGGCTCACCGTTTGAAGCTGTATCTGACGGTGTCTGAGCCACCGACTGATCTGCTGGCTGCGCAGGATCATTTGTCGTCGCGGTCGCGCTGTCCTCAGGCCCCGACGGGGCGGTAATATCCACCGTGCGCACAGACTTGGCTGGAATTTCCCCTTCCGAAGCAGGCTGCGTTGTGGTGTTTTGATCATTACCGGGCTGTGTTGTTGGTTTGGAGACCACCTGCCCGGCTCCACCCTCATCATCCATGAAGGCGTCACGGTTCTGATACAGCAAATAGCCGCTGCCGCCCAACAGACCAGCCAGCAAGACGCCACCAACCATCACGCCTAGGCGCGACCCTGAACCGCCCTCTTCTTCCAACCCATCATTCAAGCTGGAGCCTTTTGGAAGATTGACCGGTTTGTCGAGTGGCTCAATCTTTGGCGGCCCCTTTTTATCCGGCTTCGCTTCGAGCTTGGGCTGGACACCCGGCCGGGCGACCGTAGCACTCATGGTCGGTTCGATGCGTTCCTGTTGGGCCTTTTTTGCGGGCTTGTCGGATTTCTTCTTCTCGTCAGACCGGTCGCTAACCGCATCTGCTGCGTCTTGTGCGGAGCGTACCGCCGCATTGGTGGCAGCTCCCAGCGCATTGGCATCACGCACAGCATGCTTGAGCACGTCCGGCCCGGCCCGTTTAACAACCGGGTCAGACGTCTCCTCCGCCTCGTCTGGCATATTGTTGCTTTGAACAGCGGGAACGTCGGGTGCCTTACCTGCATCCTTGGCATCAGTTGTGGCCTTGGCGGCCTCTTTAGCCCCATCATCCCCTTCGGCAGAGGCGTCTGATTTTTTCTGAGCAGCATCCGTGTCCGCCAGCGTCACCGTAACATTTGGCGCTGGATGGGAAGCTTCATGCATCAGATCCGCGGAGGCCTCAACTTCAAGAGCCTGCGCTTCCAGATCCAGTTCACGCTCAACAGCACGCACAGCCTCTTCCAAAGCCATGCGCTGCTTGGATATTTCCGAAGCGGCCAATGGCGGATCCATATTCTGAAGCTGCGCCAACAGCGCCTTGCGAGCCTTGTCATAAATCGCCTGACGTTGCTCGCGCCCAACATCCGGGGCGGCATCCACAGCTCGCTTCAAAATCGTAAAATAGTCCGCCATCTTCCAATCCACTTAAATGAGCTGTTCCGAACCGGTTCCAGGAAGAGAATCGATCCGAAAAAGCCATTTGGCTCCCCATCTTAGTCCTGATACGGATCCTGAACAAGAATCGTATCGTCCCGTTCCGGGCTGGTCGAGAGAATTGCAACCGGCGCACCGATCAACTCTTCGACATGACGGACATACTTCACAGCCTGTGCCGGCAGGTCATTCCAGGTCCGGGCCCCTGCGGTGGAACCGGTCCAGCCCTCAAGGGTCTCATAGATAGGCTCGACACGCGCCTGCGCGCCCTGAGAGGCAGGCAGATAGTCGATCCGCTCTCCGTCCAGCATATAGCCGACGCAGATCTTGATTTCTTCCAGACCATCAAGCACATCAAGCTTGGTCAGTGCAATGCCGGTGATGCCGGACGTGCAAACCGTCTGACGAACCAGAACCGCATCAAACCAGCCACAGCGACGCTTCCGGCCGGTGACCACACCAAATTCGCGCCCCTTCTCACCAAGGAACTGACCCACTTCGTCATTCAGTTCGGTCGGGAATGGCCCCTCACCCACGCGGGTGGTGTAAGCTTTGGTGATGCCAAGCACATAATTCAGCGCCGATGGACCAATGCCTGACCCGGCAGCAGCCTGACCTGCAGAAGTATGCGACGAGGTCACGAACGGATAGGTCCCGTGATCCACATCGAGCAATGCCCCTTGCGCGCCTTCAAACAGAATGCGTTTGCCATCGCGTTTGGCCTTGTCCAGCAAGCGCCAGCTCTGATCAACAAACGGCAGCACCTGATCGGCTACGCTGGTCAATTCTTCAAAAAGATCCTCGGCCTTGATCTCTGGCACGCCAAGGCCGCGACGCAGCGGATTGTGATGCGCCAGCAGACGATCAATCTTGGCAGGCAGGGTCTCAGTGTTGGCCAGATCCAGCACGCGGATCGCACGACGGCCCACCTTGTCCTCATAAGCAGGCCCAATGCCGCGCTTGGTGGTGCCGATCTTGGTGCCAGCAGCAGCGGCTTCCTCGCGCATTGCATCCAGCTCGCGATGCAGGGACAGGATAAGGGAGGCATTCTCCGCAATCCGCAGATTGTCGCGAGAGACTTTCACGCCCTGCTCGGCAAGACGGGCAATTTCAGCGACCAGCGCATGGGGATCAATCACCACACCATTGCCGATGACGCTGAGTGTGCCTTCGCGCACCACGCCGGACGGCAGCAGACTGAGTTTGTAGCTGACCCCATCAATGACAAGCGTATGCCCGGCATTGTGACCGCCCTGAAACCGGACAACAATGTCTGCCCGCTCCGAAAGCCAGTCCACGATTTTGCCTTTACCCTCGTCGCCCCATTGCGACCCGACGACCACAACATTTGCCATCGATGCGAGCTCCTTTAATCTGGTGGTTGAGAAGGGGACGGGTACGGTTCGGATCTCGACCGCACTAAGGTCGAGCAACAACAGCAAAACTGAGCGTCAAATCGCGTCAACCGCGTCCCTTCAAAGAAATAGCCCTTTCAGGCGTCCGCCTGCTGCACCACCAGTCCATGCAAGAAGCAAGCGGGCGGCACATCTTTCCGTTACAAACAATTCTATAGAGGGAAGTGCCCATGAAACCAAGCACTGAGCCTTCTCGATTCAGTGAAAACTGCAAAAATCCCGTAACATCGCGTAGTTGATCCGCGCTTTAAGCACAAGAACTGCCGCCAACTACGAAAAAACCCGCCCCAGAATACTGGAGCGGGTCTTCTATCAAACATAGTTCAGGCGATTCTCGCCGCCTCATTATCACGCCGCCTTAGGCGAAGTGCAGGGCCTTGGTCTGAACCACACCTTCCAGCGCCGTGATTTCAGCGACGACCTCATCAGAGATCGTGCCATCAATCTCGATCAGCGCAATGGCGTCCTGACCGGCTTCCTTGCGGCCCAGATTGAAGGTCGCAATATTGAGCGAATGCTTGCCCAGCAAAGTCCCCAGACGACCAATGAAGCCCGGCTTGTCCTTGTTGGTGATGTAGAGCATGTTCTCGCCCAGCTCGGCTTCCATATTGATGCCCTTGATCTGAATGATCCGTGGCTTGGCATCACCAAACACGGTGCCGGCAACGCCGCGTTCCTGACGCTCGGTGATCAGGGTGACGCGGATGTAATTCTCATAGGCACCCTGCTGTTCGCGGCGGGTTTCCTCAATCTGAATGCCACGCTCTTTGGCAACAGCGGGAGCAGACACCATATTCACGGTCTGCAACAGAGGCTTCAGCACCCCTGAGAGAACCACAGAGGTCAAAGCGCGGGTATTCATCTCGGCCACATCGCCTTCATATTCGATGCGAATGCCCTGCAAGCTGGTCTCGGTAAGCTGACCGGCAAAGGAGCCAAGCTGATCGGCCAGTTTGACAAATGGGGTCAGGCGAGGCGCTTCTTCAGCAGTGATGGATGGCATATTAAGGGCATTGGAAACCGCGCCATTGACCAGATAGTCAGCCATTTGCTCGGCCACCTGGATAGCCACATTTTCCTGTGCTTCCGAGGTAGAGGCCCCCAGATGCGGGGTGCAGACCACATTGGGCAGACCGAACAGCACATTTTCCTTGGCTGGTTCTTCCGTAAAGACGTCAAACGCCGCGCCAGCAACCTTGCCGCTTTTGATGGCTTCCGCCAAAGCGGCTTCGTCAACCAGACCACCACGGGCACAGTTAATGATCCGCACGCCGTCTTTCATGGACGCTATGGCTTCGGCCGAGACAACATTGCGGGTTTTATCCGTCAGAGGCGTATGCAGCGAGATGAAGTCAGCACGCTTGAACAGGTCTTCCAGCTCAACCTTCTCAACGCCCAGATCAACCGCACGCTCAGGCGAGAGGAATGGGTCAAAGGCAATGACCTTCATTTTCAAGCCAATACCGCGGGTCGCCACGATGCCACCGATATTGCCACAGCCAATGATGCCGAGGGTCTTGCCGGTGATTTCGACACCCATGAACTTCGATTTTTCCCATTTGCCAGCCTGCGTTGACGCATCAGCCGCCGGAATCTGGCGAGCCACAGCAAACATCATGGCAATGGCATGCTCGGCAGTGGTGATGGAATTGCCGAACGGGGTATTCATAACGATGATGCCGCGCTGGGTGGCTTTCTCGATGTCCACATTGTCAACGCCAATACCGGCGCGACCAATGACCTTGAGATTGTCAGCGGCGGCAATCACCTTTTCGGTCGCCTTGGTGGCAGACCGGATCGCCAGACCGTCATACTGACCGATAATCTCGATCAGCTTGTCCTTGTCTTTGCCCAGATCCGGCATGTAATCGACTTCAACGCCTTTGTCCTTGAAGACTTGAACGGCGGTTGGAGACAGTTTGTCAGAAATCAGAACCTTGGCCATGGGATACTCCTCATGCTCTTTGCGGACAGCGCACGCGCACATGCGAAACCAGTGCGTCTGTCAAAGGAAAAATTGAATTCAGGGAAATGGAAGGGGCTCTGATTACAGAGCCGCCTTTTCTTCAGCAAAGGCCCAATCGAGCCAAGCGGTCAGCACATCCAGATCAGTTGCCTCGATGGTGGCACCCGCCCAGATGCGCAGTCCGGATGGTGCATCGCGATAGGCTCCGATATCGAAGGCAGCGCCTTCAGCATCAAGGCGAGCAACCAATGCCTTGGCAAATTTCGCCTGAGCATCTGGGTCGAGCGCCTGAATTGCCTCATCAACGATGGTCAGACAGACCGATGTATTGGAGCGAATGGACGCATCCTTGGCAAGGAAGTCAACCCAAGGGGTCTTGGCAACCCAGGCTTCCAGCACGGCGAGGTTTTTGTCGGCCCGTGCGATCAGACCGGACAGACCACCCAGATCCTTTGCCCATTTCAGGGCATCGAGATAATCTTCGACACAAAGCATCGATGGGGTGTTGATGGTTTCGCCCTTGAAGATGCCCTCGATCAACTTACCGCCTTTGGTCAGACGGAAGATTTTTGGCAAAGGCCAAGCCGGCGTGTAGCTTTCCAGACGCTCGACAGCGCGCGGGCTCAGGATCAGCATGCCGTGAGCCGCCTCGCCGCCCAGCACTTTCTGCCAGCTATAGGTGACCACATCAAGCTTGTCCCACGCCAGATCCTGCGCAAAGGCAGCGGAGGTGGCATCGCAAATGGTCAGGCCTTCACGGTCCGCAGCAATCCAGTCGCCGTTGGGCACGCAGACACCAGAGGTGGTACCATTCCAGGTGAAGACAACATCGCGGGAGAAATCAACCGCCGACAGATCCGGCAGCGTGCCATAGTCAGCCTTGAGCACGCGCACATCATCCAGCTTGAGCTGTTTGGTAACATCGGTTGCCCAGCCAGCGCCAAAGCTTTCCCAAACGAGAATATCAGCGCCACGCGCACCAAGCAGCGACCAAAGAGCCATTTCGACGGCACCCGTGTCAGACGCCGGAACAATTCCGATCCGGTAATCCGCAGGCACATTGAGCACCTCACGGGTCAGATCGATGGCTTCCTGCAGCTTCGCTTTGCCAATTTTTGCGCGGTGGGAACGACCCAGTGGCGCGTCAGCCAGTCCATCAAGGGACCAACCCGGACGCTTGGAGCATGGGCCAGAAGAGAAAAGGGGATTATTCGGCTGTTGAGCCGGCTTCGTCATATCTGTCATGTATCTACCCTCACAGATAGTTGCCTCTCGTTGGGGAGAGGTGTCCCACGAACGGGCATAACCGATATCCACAGAAGCGTCAAACACAAACTGCGCGCCCTCCCCCAAAGAGATGTGACCCAAGGGAAGTGAGTAGAACCCATCAAACAGCCAATTCACCTTACAATCATTGACCTTTTCGCGATTGGCGATGGCCTTTGGCAACAGGCCTTTTATCAACCAAAAAAGGCGACCACCCTATGGCAGTCGCCTTTCTCGAGAGGATTTTCATCCCTTGGTTCCCATGACGGGCAATCAATGGCGCATCAGATGCACCTTATGCGGCAATGATGAGCGTGGCACCGCACCGGACACCCGCCATAAGTCAATGCCGACCTAGTTCAGGTCGTAACGCAGGCCCACACGGAAATCATGGGCATACAAATCCTTGAACTTAACCGGCTCATTGGAAGAGCCGTCGCGACGACCACCCGTACGGGCTTTGCCCAGCGATACAAACCGGTAGTTCGCATCAAGCTTGACATTTTCGGCAAGATCGAAGGTTGCGCCGGTCGTGAGATTCCAGGCGAAATTGGTCTTGGTCTTGTTCTTGAACGGAGACCCTGTGCCGACAGTTTTGTGATTGCTAGCTTTCAGCCAGGCCACACCGACACCACCACCCACATATGGGTTGATGCTGTAATAGCTGCCCAGATCAATATAACCGTTAGCCATCAAGGTCCAAGCGCTGAAATGCAGCTTCTCATACGAGTCCGCTGGGGTACAGCCCGCAGGAGGGCTAACCGGGGTACAGGTAGAGGTGCTGTCATATTTGACCCTGTGACGATAGTCGAGGGTCAAGTCACCACGAAAATGCTCATTGAAATAGTAACCGGCACCGATACCAGCAACCCACCCATTGGCGATATTCTCGTGATGGAATCCGATCAAGTTCGTATTGGTCGGGTCGGTCCACGATGCTTGACCGCCCTGATAAACGGCAAATCCGAGATCTCCGCGCAGGTACCAGCTGGAACCAATTTCTACCGGGGTCTCAGGTTCATATTCGATAATCGGGGGTGCAGGCAGATCTGCTGCAAGTACGACAGTCGCTGACATAGCGGCCCCGAACACGCTCAAAAACAGATTTCTTTTGAGGCTGCTCATCTTGATTTCCTCTCGATGCAAGTGTCTAAACACGAAAACTTTGAATTACACTCAAGGGAAACGATCTCAGAATATCCTTAATACTGGATTAACCACGAATATTAAGCATGATTTCTTTCAAAAACATAAAGTTTGAAACTATTTGTAAACGATTTAAAGCAAATTGCGAAAATCAAAATTAACAAATCATTACCAACACTCCAGCGTGCCAATGAACTTGTCACAAAAATCCACATTCATGCCCATACGTCGCGCGGACAATGCACCTTCCTCAGCACGAAGTGACGCCGCAACACATGAGTAAAAGACCATTTGATTTGTCCTTGACGCTCGCATAGTCTGGCCGTCCTGCCCCACCCGCTATTTACGGATATACCATGCAATCCCCCACCCTACGCCACTGGCTCATGCTTGCCATATTGATTCTATCATGGGGCTCGGCAATCCTTTTGACACGTGTTGCGGTCAATGACCTGCCGCCCCTATGGGTGACAGCTGGTCGTCTCACCACCGGAGCGATAACCTTGCTGACCTATCGGCTGTTGTTCGTTCGCACGGCTTTTTCCCTCGGCTGGCACCATCTGCCATGGCTGATCTGGCTGGCCTTGCTCAGCTCCGCCATTCCTTTCCTGCTGATCGCCTGGGGCACTCAATATACCAGCGCCGCGATTGCCGGCATTCTAATGGGCACCATCCCGCTTTCTGTGCTTGGCCTTGCCCATATTCTGCTGCCCGACGAAAAGTTGACCCGCAACAAGGCTATCGGTTTTCTGATCGGCTTTATCGGTGTGGTACTCATCATCAATCCCTCCGCTGGGGGATTGTCCCTTGACGGCAACAGCGAACTGGTAGGGCAAGTGGCCATTTTCATCGCCAGCTTTTGCTATGCGCTCAACAGCGTTTCGACACGCCGCATGCCGCCCGCGAATAATATCGACAAAGCCACCGCAGTGCTGATCACCGCATCGCTCATCCTGATCACGCTCTGCCTGCTGTTCGAGCCCTTTACCGGCCTTGACCGGGCGCCAATGGAGAAGTGGCTTATCCTGCTCTATCTGGGTGTCGTCCCGACGGCGCTCTCCACGCTGGTGCTGTTTGTGCTGCTTTCGCAAACCAGCGCCGGATTCGTCGCTACGTCCAATTACATGATCCCGATTGTAACGGCACTGGGTGGTGTGCTGTTTCTGGGCGAAAGCATCAGCCTGTCCGCATTGATTGGCTTTGCCATCATCCTGTTTGGTCTCTTGCTCAGCCAACGCAAGGCCAAGACCGTCGCCTCAATCGATCCTGCCCCCACGCGTCTTTGAGGCGATATCCCGCTCTTCTGCATATAAAAAGGCCGGGTCACCAGACCCGGCCTTTTTTCTTCAAAACCCGATGATCGTATCAGCTCTCAAGGCTTGCCTTGGTGACCTCGTCGCAGATATCGTTTACAACTTGGGTAACCAGATCGGAATTGTCCCCTTCGGCCATCACGCGAATCAGCGGCTCGGTGCCCGAGGCGCGAATGACCAGGCGGCCATTCTTGCCAAACTTTGCCTCACCCTCTGCAATCGCCTTTTTGACATTCTCGGCCTCAAGAGGCTTACCCCCGGAATAGCGGACATTCTTGAGAAGCTGCGGCACCGGCTCGAAGCGATTGCAGACTTCACTCACCGGTTTGTCGAGCTTCTTGACCACGGCCAAAATCTGCAGCGCCGCAATCAGGCCATCGCCCGTGGTGCAATAGTCGCTGAGCACCAGATGCCCGGACTGCTCACCGCCGACATTGAAATTATGCTTGCGCATATATTCGACCACATGGCGGTCACCGACCTTGGTGCGTGCCAGAGACAGCTTCAGACCCTTGAGGAATCGCTCCAGCCCCAAATTCGACATCACGGTTGCCACGATACCCGGTGCAGTCAGAAGGCCTTCCTTCGACCAGCTCTCGGCCACCACGGCCATCAATTGATCGCCATCAACCTCATTGCCCTTCTCATCGACAATGATCACCCGGTCAGCATCCCCATCAAGTGCAATGCCGATATCGGCGCGCACTTCCTTGACCTTGCTGATCAACGCACCCACCGAGGTTGATCCACAATTGTCATTGATGTTGAAACCATCCGGCGTGACACCAATCTTGACCACCTCGGCGCCCAGCTCCCACAAGGCGTCCGGTGCCACGCGATAGGCCGCACCATTGGCGCAGTCGATCACGATCCGCAAGCCCTCCAGAGACAAATCTCTCGGCATGGTTCGCTTGGCAAATTCGATATAGCGGTCATAGACACTCTCGATCCGCTTGGTCCGCCCAAGAGAACGGGCTCCCGCCAGCTTGCCAGTCATGTCCGTATCAAGCATCTCTTCGATTTCGGCTTCGATTTCGTCTGACAGCTTGTAACCATCCGGGCCGAACAGTTTGATGCCATTGTCATGATAGGGATTATGCGAAGCGGAAATCATCACCCCAAGATCGGCGCGCAAGGACCGGGTCAACATTGCCACACCTGGTGTCGGCACGGGTCCTAAAAGAAACACATCCATACCCATTGCGGTCAGACCGGCAGTCAAGGCAGGTTCCAGCATGTAGCCAGACAGCCGGGTATCCTTGCCGATCACCACCCGGTGGCGAAAATCACCGCGACGGAACACCTTGCCCGCCGCCATGCCGACTTTCATGGCAATTTCCGGTGTCATTGGCGACTGGTTGGCATATCCACGAATGCCATCTGTTCCGAAATATTTCCCCATACGCTTCCATCACCCTTTCAGGGACGCGCACCCCATCGAAACATCAGTCCCGGTAATGCGCACCCGCTTTCTTCAAGCTTATATTCATTGCGGCCAAGAGCAGCGCGCCCATGCCAGCATTTACCAAAAGGCTTACCGCAAATTCCTGATGAATTGTTCAACAAAGCACCAATTTGACCGTCAATAATTGTTTCTTCTTGTTACAGCCCGGCCAACATCCACCAATCCCATAACGCAAAAAAGCACCCCGAAGGGTGCTTTTTCATTGCGTGTCACATCAGCCTGCAAGAGGCTTTCTGGTGGCCTTATGGCTGCGGCTGAGGCTCCATGCCACCATCTGGCTCGCCGCCTTTTTTGACCGATCCCGCAGTTGGCACTGCAGAGCCTTTCGAGGTCACCGGCGCTTCATCATCTTCGCGCACCGGAGGCTTGCCATCAATCAGGCCACGGATCTCATCACCAGACAGGGTCTCATATTCCAACAGACCTTCGGCGATGGAAACCAACTGATCCTTGTAATCGGTCAGGATCTGCGTGGCTTTCGTATAGCCTTTGTCGACGAAGCGTTTTACTTCCGCATCCACCAGCTTCTGGGTTTCATCCGACACATGCTGCTGGCGTGCCACCGAATGACCAAGGAAAACCTCTTCCTCATTCTCCGAATAGAGCAATGGACCAAGAGCATCGGACATGCCGAACTGGGTTGCCATGGCCCGCGCCAGTCGGGTTGCCATCTGGATGTCACCAGATGCACCGGACGTCACCTTCTCACGACCAAAGATCAGCTCTTCTGCCACGCGTCCACCCATGGCGACCGCAAGGTCGGCATGACATTTGGCACGGGTCAGCGACACCTGATCTTTTTCCGGCAGGCGCATCACCATACCCAGCGCACGACCGCGCGGAATGATGGTTGCCTTGTGGATCGGATCAGAGGCTTCCATATGCAATGCAACGAGGGCGTGACCGGCTTCATGATAGGCAGTGAGTTTCTTTTCCTCTTCGCTCATCACAAGCGTGCGGCGTTCAGCCCCCATCATCACCTTGTCTTTGGCATCCTCGAATTCATTCATGGAAACCAGACGACGGTCACGACGGGCAGCCAGCAAAGCGGCTTCGTTGACGAGGTTCATCAGATCCGCACCAGAGAAACCGGGCGTACCGCGTGCAAGTGTCTTCAAATCCACATCCGGAGCCAGCGGCACGTTGCGCACATGGACTTTGAGGATTTTTTCACGGCCAGTAATATCCGGGTTCGGCACCACGATCTGACGGTCGAAACGGCCCGGACGCATCAAGGCAGGGTCAAGCACGTCAGGACGGTTGGTCGCAGCCACAAGGATCACGCCCTCATTGGCTTCAAAGCCATCCATCTCGACAAGCAACTGGTTGAGCGTCTGTTCGCGCTCATCATTGCCGCCGCCAAGACCTGCACCACGGTGACGACCCACCGCATCAATCTCGTCGATGAAAATGATGCAAGGCGCGTTTTTCTTGGCCTGCTCGAACATGTCACGGACACGGGATGCACCCACACCGACAAACATTTCAACAAAATCGGAGCCGGAGATCGAGAAGAAAGGCACATTTGCCTCACCGGCAATCGCCTTACCCAACAGGGTCTTACCGGTACCCGGAGGGCCCACCAGCAAAACACCGCGTGGAATGCGGCCACCCAAGCGCTGGAATTTCTGCGGATCACGCAGAAATTCGACGATTTCCTGGAGATCTTCCTTGGCTTCGTCCACGCCTGCAACGTCTTCAAACACGACGCGCCCCTGCGCTTCGGTAAGAAGCTTGGCCTTGGATTTACCAAAGCCCATCGCCTTGCCGCCGCCCTGCATCTGGCGCATGAAGAAAATCCAGACCGCAAGAATGAGGATCATCGGGAACCACGAGACCAGCGCACCAAGAAGCGAGAAGCTCTCGGTCTGCGGCTTGGCGGTAATCGAAACGTTGTTTTTCTGCAAAAGCGGAATGAGCGTGGTGTCATTGGCAGGCAGATAGGTCTGGAAGGCGGAGTTGTCGGACATCTTGCCACTGACTTGCTGGCCGACAATAGTCACTTCCTTGACTTGTCCTTGCTCCACATCAGTCACAAACTGGGAGAAAGGAATCTCCTGAGAATTGGTACGCTGCGTCGGGCTCTGGAACAGCTGGAACAAGGCCACAAGCAAGAGACCAATAATTACCCACAAAGCCAGACTGCGGAAATTCGCGTTCATATGTTTTCCCTTGGTTCCCGGGGGAGGTCGAGTGCCATCCGAAAAGTCTTCATTGCCTTCGGTTGGATGCTCGACAAAATTTCTCGTTGAATTTAGGTACTCAAAGCGCACTTGCCAAGGCAAGACCACCGCTTTCTACCCCAAATTAGACCCATAGTTTAGTTTTCGGTCTCTCTGGGGAAACATTTCGTTTATTTTTCTTGAAATTCAACCCTTATCCCCGAAAGTTCGGCCACTTGTGGCCAATCTTTAACAAAGACAGGGTGATCTTGAAGCCACAGCGAGGGCAACGCGTGCAAAAGGCCCGTTGGCACACCTCCATGGCTCTGCTGGAAGTCAGTGATCGACAGGCCTTCCATTTTCTCGATCAGTCTCTGACCATCCGGGCCGAGCGGACGCAAGATACAGATTTCATCACCCTCGACCCCCGAAAGGCTCACAGCCTTATAGAGCCCCGGCCAGTCACTTGGATCACCTGCCCGAAAGCTTCTGGCAAAGGGCGTGCGCCCCAATTCGCGATAGATCCACAAATCGCGCCCCTTTGGCTCAAAGCAACATTGACCAAGGGTTCGCTTCACCCGGCTCGCCGCTTCCAAGCCCGCAAAGGCCTGATCAAGCATCAGCACTTTCTCTTCGCGCGGCGGATAGGCAGAGCCGGCAACATAATCAAGGCACCGCCGCCACAGGCGCAACCGGACTTCTTCCCCTTGTCCCGCCAACCCGTCGAGCGATAGACACAGAGACCTGCCCGGCTTTGGCTCAACCAGCAAGTCAAAAGCCTGATCGGTCATCGTTTCAAGCGCAGCATCCGCCCGCTGCATCCGTCTGGCAGTTGCCGCCAGCCTGTCCGCATCGCAGCCTTCCGCGGCCAGCATCGGCATCCATTGGCGCACACGCACCCGCAAATAGGCGTCCTTAGCATTGCTGGGATCTTCCACCCAGCTTTTACCCATCGCATCAAGCGAAGCGCGAAGCCGGGCTTTTGGAACCGACAAGAAAGGCCGTAGCAACGTCAGATCGTCAAGCGATTGCTCGGCCCGCATGGCTCCAAGGCCAGTCACGCCACTGCCCCGCAACAGGCGCATCACCAAGGTTTCGGCCTGATCGTCAAGATGGTGGGCCAGCACAATATGGGATGCTTCAACCGCTCGTGCATGCGCGGACAGAAGCTGATAGCGAGCGGCCCGCGCTTGGGCTTGCAAATTGGTCAATTCGGCAGGCGGCGTCCAGACAAGGGTCTCATGAGGCAGACCAATCGCCCGCGCCTCCTTGGCAACAAAAGCGCATTCAGCAGCAGCTTCGGGGCGCAAACCATGATCGACACTGGCAACATGCAGCGACAGCGAAGGCGCGCGCGCTTGTTGCCACTTGCGGCATAGAAACATCAAGGAAAGAGAATCGGCTCCACCTGAGACCGCGAGCAGGACTGTTTTGAGGCGCAACAAAGGCGCGAACAAGGCATCCAGATCTTCAAGGGTCAGGAGAGAGAGCGGCGGCGCGGTCGCGTCACCGGACGACTTAACATTGGGCACTTTTAATCTCGGCACGCACTTTCTGACGCACACCGGACGAAGCATTTGGGAATTTGGCGAGTAATTCCTCAAAGGTTGCACAAGCCGCATCACGTTCTTTGATCTTACGCAGCGACATGCCGGTTTTCAGCAGAATTTCAGGCGCTTTCTGGGCATTGGGATATTTGGAATAAGCATCAAGAAAAACCTGAATCGCACCACGGAAATCCCCCTGCTGATAAAGGCTTTCGCCGATCCAGTAATGGGCATTGGACGTCAGGCGATGACTGCTATAAGCCTGCACAAATTGGCGAAAAGCCTGTTCCGCAGCCGGGTAATTGCCTTGCAGAACCTGACCATAGGCGGCGTCATAATCTGTCGCCGGATCACCGGTCAAAGCGGTCATTTGATCAACCTGACCATTGGATTGCTCAGGTGCTGCAACCCCGCCAAGCATTGAAGACAGATCGATGGGCCCAGTCCCTGTCTGGCTGCCTGGCTGCGCACCTGCCAAGAGCTGACGACCATCCTGAGCCAGAGGCTCGGACGTCATCGGATTGGCAGGCAGGCTACCCAGATTGCGCGGCGGCTCCCCCAGCTTTTCAAACTGCTGGGGTTGGTTGGTTGGCTGCCGCGACTGACTGTTACTTGAGCTTTTGCGTGGCTTTTTACCCCGTTCCAGATCCTGAAAGCGAAACTCGCTATCTTCCTGGAAGCGGCGCAATTGTTCCTGCAATTGCCGCATGCGGAAATTCATCTCTTCCATCTGGCCGGTATATTGGCGCATCTGATTTTCAAGACGTTCCACCCGCACCGCAAGGTCGGCAGCGGACTGCGCAACCACGATACGGCCGTCATCATTGGGAATGGGTGCAGGCGGAATCAAAAGTCCCCGACTGCGTGCCTGCTGCTCAAGGCCTTCGACGCGTTTGGCCAACGCATCCAGCGGCGCCGGACTGGCAGCAAATGCGGCACTGCCCCAAACCATCGCCAGCAGGGCGAATAAGATCCTGATCATGAATGTCCCCTGGGATCATGTGTCAAAACAAGGCGAAAGGGTCACCGTTACGCAATCAGACTAACGGATTCTCGCCCTCTGGTAAGCCTTTTGGGCCACTTTCACGGCAAAAATGTGAAGTCCATTCATCAGACCCCACAAAATCCGTCCAAAACCGGTCTTCTGCAGCCGCCACGCGCCTTCGGCATAAAGAAAAAGGGACCGGTTCATCGACCGATCCCTTAAACTTTTCCCGAACATAGTGCTGATGGCGAACCAATCAGATCCTAGTTGGCCAGTGTCGTCACAGCGCGACGGTTTTGCGACCAGCAGGAAATGTCGTTACAGACGGCGACCGGGCGTTCCTTGCCGAACGATTTCGTCGACATACGGTTTGCCGCGATACCTTTCGATACCAGATAGGTACGAACAGCGTTGGCACGGCGGGCACCCAGTGCGATGTTATATTCGCGGGTGCCGCGCTCATCCGCATGGCCTTCAATGGCAATGCGATAGTTCCCATATTGCCGCAGCCACAAGGCCTGCTTTTCGAGCGTTGCCTGAGCCGATGCATTCAGATCTGAGCTATCGGTATCGAAGAAAACGCGATCCCCGACATTGACAACAAAATCCTGAGCAGATCCGGGTGTCGCAGCCGACATACCGGGATTGGCAAGCTTGTCAGGGGTTGAGGAACATGCCGCCAGCGCCGTCATCAGGGCGATACCGAATGCGGCACGAATGGAGAATTTTGCGCGAGTTGACATGAGTGTCGTCCTTCATATCCCAAAGGAGTGGATTTAGTTGTCTGCCATAATGAAAAACTTAGGTTAATTGCGGGTTCGCAAAGATGGTTAACAAAGTCTTTCTTGGCATTTATCCCTCACATTGCGTGAGAGAACGAGATTTGCCTGAAACATGGCCAGACTGAGGCGATGAGCCCCTCTCTGGCCGCTTTTGTTGCATATGGTGGCTTATCCGCATCAATTCACAAGCGGAGACCAGGCAGGGTCGGAACCAAAGGCTGGCGTCGGCACCTGATATTCATTCCGGCCCGTCAGATCGATGGAATAGAGCTTTGGTCCACCATTGGCACCGGGGCTTTCGCGAAAGAACATCAACACGCGCCCATTGGGTGCCCAGGTTGGCCCTTCATTGTGATAGCCATCCGCGAGAATACGCTCACGCGAACCATCCGCCTGCATCACGCCGATCTGGAATTGCCCCTTATATTGCTTGGTGAAGGCAATCAGATCCCCACGTGGCGACCAGACCGGAGTTGAATAGCTGCCAGAGCCAAAGCTGATCCGCTGGACGTTGGAACCATCCGCATTCATCACATAAATCTGCTGACGCCCGCCACGGTCACTTTCAAAGGTGATACGGCGACCATCCGGTGAGAAACTCGGGCTGGTATCGATCGAGGCGGAGTTGGTCAGGCGGGTGATTTTGCCGTTGCGCAGATCCATCCGGTAAATATTGGCATCGCCCCCCTGCTGCAGGCTGAGCACAATGCTCTGCCCATCTGGCGAAAAACGCGAGGAGAAGCTCATGCCGGGAAACTGGCCGACATTGGACCGGCGACCGGTCTCGATATCGAGCAGATAGGCCCGTGGTTGGCCATCTTCCAACGCCATATAGGTGATTTCCTGCTTGGTTGGCGAAAAGCGTGGAGTCAGAACCAGACTGCGACCATCGGTCAGATAGCGCACATTGGCACCATCCTGATCCATGATGGCCAGTCGCTTGACCCGATTGTCCTTCGGCCCGCTTTCATCGACAAAAACGATCCGCGTGTCGAAATAGCCCTTCTCACCGGTCAACCGTTCATAGATCGCATCGGCGATGATATGGGCCACCCGACGCCAGTTTTTTGGCGAGGTGAAAAATTGTTGACCCGTCATCTGCTTACCGGCAAACACGTCCCACAGGCGAAATTCTGCTTTCAGCCGACCATCAGCTTCCTGCGTTACGGTCCCGGTCACCAGCGCCTGCGCATTGATAACGGTCCAGTTGGCAAAGGATGGCACGCTTGAGGAAGACAGATCGCGCTGGATGAATGCATTCCGGTCCACCGGAGCAAACAGGCCGGAGCGTTTGAGATCCGCCTCGACCACATTTGAAATATCAGCGCCTTGCGACACCCCGGAAAAACTGGTGATGGCAATCGGCATCGGCTGGATATTGCCCTGTCGGATATCGATCTCGATCAGTGCATGGCTTGGTGCAGTCAACAGTGCCTGAAAGACAAAAGCCAACAGCATCACCGGCAGCAGCAAGTGGACCCGCTTCATCCACGGCACCCCGCCAGCAGACAGGGGCAAGATCTGAGCGGAATGGTCGGGCGCAGAAATCGTGTCCTGTTTCATCTCTTTGTTCATCCTGTCTTGTCTCATATGTCACATAAAGGGCCATGGCCTGAGGCGCATGCCTGATCGTGCTAGAACATTTCGCGCGGGTCAAATGTGATGCGCACACGTTTCCACGCATCATATTTTTCCTGCGGCAAATTCGAGTATGGGCCGCACCGGCGAACCGCGCGCATGGCGCTTTCCACCGCTGCCAGACCAAACTGGTTGGCCGGGAATTCATAAGGCTCCGGACCGCTGATCACATTGCCTTGACGGTCAAGGCCAAATTCGATCTTTACACGCAATTGTGACGCATCCGCGGCACCAACTGGCGGAGACCAGCAAGGCGAGATTTGCGCCCGCAAGGCATCCAGCTCACTCTGGGTCATGGCCGCGGCCTGATTGCCGGTGCGAGACCCGAAAGACGCATCCTGATCACGGTTTGCAGCTTGCGTGGGGGCTGACTGTTCCGCCTTGTTGGCCAACGCCTTCAGGGCATCTGTATCAAAGCTGCGCTTTTTCTTTTTCGGCGGTGTCTTTTTCGGAGGACGCGGACGCACCTTGGGCAAAGCTGCAATGGGCTTTGGCACATCGGGCTTCGCCTCTTGCACCTCAGGCTCTTTTGGTTGCTCCTTTGGCGGCTCGGGCTTTGGTTCCGGCTGCACTTCAGGCTCTTTGGGTGGCTCTGGCTTTGGCGCAGGTTCTGGGGCAGGTTCTGGCACAGGAGGCGCAGGCTCTGGCATTTTGACCGGAGCGGGTTCCTTTGGCTTGGGCTCTGCTTTCGGTGCCGGTTTCGGCTCTGGCTCTGGTTCAGGCTTTTTCGGCTCTGGAGCCTTTTTTGTCTTCTCCTGAACCTTTTCAGTTGGCTTGGCTTTCGCCTCCCCCTTGCGCACATCGGTCACGTCAGACACCGAGACAAGCTCAACGGGCAGAATTTCCAGTTCCGTAACGTCATGTGGCTCCGCCGACGGCAGGCTGAAAAGCCCCCATCCAAGCAAGACAATATGTCCGATGCTCGATGCTATGAAGCCGACATTGCGCAATTAGGATTGCTCCTCGGTGCTGACCAGCCCGATTTTCTTGAAGCCGGCGCGGTTCATCGCCCCCATCACCTTCATGATGGAGCCATAATCAATCTCGCGGTCGGCACGCACAAATATGCGCTCTTCATACCCATTCTCGGCGACAGCAAGCAGGGTTTGAACCAAGCTGGCAAATTCCACCGGCTGATCCTGCAAAAAGATGCTGCCATCCTTGCGAATCGAAAGGGTCAATGGCTCGGTCTGGCTGGAAAGCGGCTTGGCGCTGGATTCAGGCAAATCCAGAGGAACGCCAACAGTCATCATGGGCGCTGCAACCATGAAGATGATCAACAGCACCAGCATAACGTCGACCAGAGGCGTCACATTGATTTCGGCAACCGGCCTGTGCCGCATGGCACGTCTTGCACCGCGCCTGCGCGATCCACCCGGTGATCCCATGGAACCCATACCCATCGCTTAGCCCCTTTCGTCCATCAGACGGGACAGGATGGCGGAGAATTCATCGGCAAATCCCTCCAGACGCAACGCATTCTGCGAAGCAATAGAGGCCAGCTTGTTATAGGCAACCACCGCCGGAATAGCAGCCAGAAGACCAATGGCTGTGGCAAACAGGGCTTCCGCGATACCGGGAGCGACCACCGCCAGCGACGTATTTTTCGACGCTGCAATGCCCTGAAACGAATTCATGATGCCCCAGACCGTACCAAACAGACCGACAAAGGGCGCAGCCGAGCCGACGGAAGCCAGGAACAGCAACCGCTTCTCAAGGCGATCCACCTCGCGGGCCAATGTCACATCCAGCACTTTTTCAATCCGGGTTGGCAGACCGGCAAAGGATCGGGCATGGCCTTCAAAGGACCGCTTCCATTCCCGCATCGCCGCAACGAACAAGGCCGCCATCGCATGATTGGGGCGACCGGACAGAGTTTGATAAAGCTCTTCGAGAGACTGACCGGACCAGAATACCTTCTCAAATCGGTCCATCTGCCTTTTTGTTCGCGCATAAAGCAGAGATTTGTCGATGATGATCGCCCAGGACCAAACCGACGCCAGCATCAAGCCGATCATCACCAGCTTGACCACAATATGCGCTTGCAAAAACAACGAGATCAGCGACAGGTCAGCCGTCACCCCTGCAAGGGCGCCTTGCACTACCTCATCAGCCATAGTCTCATGTCCTTTCTTTGCCGGTTGTTCTTTGCCACAAGCCCGGCGCTTCAATTGCTTTTCTGCGTCAGGTCTTGTCAGCAGATTTTGTCAAAACTAGGGACGCTGAACATCCGCACCCCATTGCGTTCCCTATTCGACACAGCATGATTATGGTTAATGAAGGATTAAATAGTCGTGAACAGACAGGCATTGCCCGGCAAACTCTTGCCAAATGGGGACAGAATGCCGCTTACGCACTAACCCATAGAAAAAGCACATAGAAAAAGCGAGGTCGACAAGCGCCTCGCTTTTCACTTTCTTTGCCAGTTCTTTGCCAGTGCCTGCAATGCACAAACCGCCCCGGACCCGCGCTTAAATCCCGAACGCCTTGCGCATACTGTCCGGCAGACGTCTCGGACGCCCTTGGCGATTGATTACCACAACTGTGACGCAAGCCGTGAAGATCACCTCGCCGTCGCGCAAAATACGCTGATCAAGGATCATCCGCGCGCCCTTGACGGCCGCGACACGGGTTTCAACTGTGAGCATATCGTCGATATGGGCGGACTTGAGATAATTGATATCCATATGCCGCACGGCAAGGGCCACCCGTTCTCCACCCGCGCCGGAATCAAGCGCAGAATGCTCAATGCCCAACAGGCGAATATAGTCCGAGCGGCCCCGCTCGATGAAGCGAATATAGGAGGCGTGATAAACGATCCCGGAAAAATCGGTATCTTCGTAATAGACCCGCACCACCTGACGGTGACCAAAATCGGTGAGACGGCCAGCAAGATCTGGCCAGCTTTCTTTGTCATGATGCTCAGGCATCATCCAGTCCTTCAGCAAAAAGGCCCATTTGTGGAGGGGTGTCTTTTTGAGGCACAGCCAGACCCAAATGGGCAAAAGCCTTAGGCGCCAGCAAGCGTCCGCGCGGGGTGCGCTGGATGAAACCATGCTGGATCAGGTAAGGCTCTATGATTTCTTCAATGGCGTCCCGGGGTTCCGAAAGCGCCGCGGCTATGGTCTCTATGCCGACGGGCCCGCCACCAAACGAGGTGGCGATCAAAGTCAGGTAGCGTCTGTCTAGGGCGTCGAGGCCCTCATTGTCAACTTCCAGCATCAACAAGGCACGGTCTGCGACCTCGCGGCTGATATGGCCATTCGCCTGCACAACAGCCACATCACGCACCCGGCGCAACAGCCGCCCGGCGATGCGCGGAGTGCCACGGGACCGGCGGGCAATTTCAACCGCACCATCCTTGGTGATGCCCACACCCATCAGGCGCGCGCCGCGGGTGACGATATATTCCAGTTCTTCAACAGTGTAGAAATTGAGCCGCACCGGAATGCCGAACCGGTCACGCAACGGTGTCGTCAACAGCCCCAGCCGGGTGGTTGCCGCCACAAGGGTGAATTTTGCCAGATCGATCTTCACCGACCGCGCGGCAGGTCCCTCGCCAATGATCAGATCGAGCTGAAAATCTTCCATTGCCGGATAGAGGATCTCTTCCACCGCCGGGTTGAGGCGGTGGATCTCGTCAATGAACAGAACGTCATTCTCTTCCAGATTGGTCAGAAGCGCAGCCAGATCACCTGCCTTGGCAATCACCGGGCCGGAGGTGGATTTGAAATTCACCCCAAGTTCGCGACTGACAATCTGCGCAAGGGTCGTCTTGCCCAACCCCGGAGGGCCAACAAACAACACATGATCAAGCGCATCCTTGCGTGTGCGAGCGGCTTCGATGAAGATTGACAGATTGGCCCGCGCCTGTGCCTGCCCGACAAAATCGTCAAGCATCTGAGGTCGCAAGGTCCGATCCGTATCTTCCTCGGTCGTTTGGGCCGAAACCAGACGGTCGTCATCCCCGATCATTGGTCAAGCTCCCCAATTACTGTCAGAGTTTGTTGCCAAATATCATTGGCTGAGTTCTTTAAGCGCAAGGCGGATGAGGGCAGCTGTGCCCAGCTCGTCGCCTTCGCGCTTGATGATGGTGGCAACCGCAGCGCTCGCCTGCAGCTGTCCATAGCCCAGATTGGAGAGAGCCGAAACGGCCTCGGCCATGGCTTTGGGCGCAGCGGCGCTGTCCATTTCGGCCTGCAAGTTGGCCACCGCCCCATCGGTCGCGGCGAGTGAGGGCGTTTTGTCTTTTAGCTCTGAGACAATGCGTTGCGCAACCTTGGGGCCAACCCCCGGCGTTCGCGCCACCATCGCCTTGTCCTGCAACGCGATGGCCGATGTCAATTCGGAAATTTTTAGGGTTGAGAGAATGGCCAAGGCCACCTTTTGCCCCACCCCCTGCACGGTGGTCAGCAGGCGAAACCAGTCACGCTCCAACGTTGTGGCAAATCCGAACAGCTTGAGCTGATCCTCGCGCACATGGGTCTCGATCAGCACAGTGGCCGCCTCGCCAACCGAGGGCAAGGCTTGCAAGGTCTGGCCGGAGCAATGAACCTCATACCCAACCCCGCCAACATCGACGATCACATAACCGTCAGCATATTCGTCGATCAGACCTTTCAGCTTGCCAATCATGGTTCGGCTCTCCGCTTCTCTTTCAGCCCAACCTTCAGGCGATCTTCAGGGCTTTGCGCTTGCGCTGATGCGCGTGACATATGGCAATGGCCAATGCATCGGCGGCATCTTCGCTGTCAAAATGGGCTTTTGGCAACAGCATCTTGACCATCACCTGAACCTGTTTCTTGTCCGCATGCCCCACACCGACCACCGTCTTCTTGACCGCGTTTGGTGCATATTCCGCAACCTCAAGCCCCTTTTGCGCCGGAGCCAACAGGGCAATGGCCCGCGCTTGCCCCAGCTTCAGGGTGGCGGCCGCATCCTTGTTGACAAAGGTCTGCTCGACGGACACTTCCTGCGGCTGATAGGTCTCCAGCACATCCATTACTCCCGTATGCAATTCCAGCAGACGCGAGGCCAGATCAAGCTTGTTGTTCGAGGTAATCAGCCCCGAGCCGACGAAAATCAAACGATTGGAGACAATATCAATCGCGCCCCAGCCAGTGCGCCGGAGCCCGGGATCAAAACCAACGATTCGGACAGGATGTTCTTTCATAGCTCTTCATTAGCCCGAAAATATGAACAATACCAGAACAAACTCACACTTCAAACAGCAATTGACAATTGCAGCCCCCGTGAGAAAATGGCGTTTCTCATAGAGAATTTCGCCTCCAAAGCCCCGTGTCAACAAGGTAGCTTTCATGACCGACATCAATCTGCCACTCATCATGGGCGCATCCCTGATTGCCATGGCAAGCCCCGGACCGGCAACCCTTGCCATTGCCGCGACCTCCATGTCCCATGGTCGCAAATATGGCATGGCTTTGGCCTATGGCGTGACAACCGGGTCGTTTCTCTGGTCGCTGGCCGCAGCCCTCGGCATGGGGGCGGTGATGGCCGCCAATGTCTGGCTGTTTGAAGTGATGCGCTATTTCGGGGCTGGGTATCTGTTGTTTCTGGCACTCAAATCCGCCCGCTCTGCCCTCGCCCCCACCAAAACCACGCAGGCGGTGATCGAAGTTCAGGGTTCAAGTCTGGGTAAAAGCTATCTGAAGGGGCTGGCAATCCACTTGACCAACCCCAAGGCCATTCTCTTTATTGGCTCGATCTATGCCCTTGGACTGCCAGCGGATGCCACCCCGACCGACCTGTTGACCGTCGTCCTGCTGCTTGGCACCCAAAGCGCCCTTATCTGCCAGCTCTATGCATGGATTTTTGCCAGCCGCCCGGTGGTCAGTGGCTACCGCAAAACAAGACGCGCCCTTGATGCGGTCTTTGCCATGCTGTTCGGCGTTGCCAGCATTCGCATCCTGACCAGTTCATTCGGGCACTGAACAGAGCAAAAGACGATCACAAAAGACAAAACCCCGCCTGGCAACCAAGCGGGGTTTTGTTGTATCCGTCGATGGAATGGCCCCAGCCTTCCAGATCAGTCTTCCAGAGATGCCATCACTTCGTCGCTCATGGAGAAGTTGGAATAGACATTCTGCACGTCGTCGTCATCTTCCAGCACATTCATCAATTTCATGATGGTGCTGGCTTTCTCGGCGTCGACATCGATCTCATTCTGTGGCTTCCAGATGGCTTTCTGGGATTCGGCTTCCTTGCCAAATGATTCTTCCAGCGCCTTGCCCACTTCGATCATGTCTTCAAAGGTGGTGTAAATGGTGTGGCCATCCTCATCGCTGACCACATCGTCTGCACCTGCTTCGATGGCAGCTTCCAGAACCGTGTCCGCATCCCCCACGTCAGCGGGATAAACCAGCTCGCCCACGCGATCAAACATGAAGGCCACCGAGCCGGTCTCACCAAGAGAGCCGCCATTTTTCGAAAAAGCAGCGCGCACGTTGGAGGCAGTCCGGTTGCGGTTATCGGTCAGCGCCTCAACCACGACAGCGGTGCCGCCCGGGCCATAGCCTTCGTAACGCACTTCATCAAAGGTGCCCTCGTCACCGGCCTCTGCCTTTTTGATCGCACGATCAATATTGTCCTTCGGCATGGACTGGCCGCGCGCATTCTGAATAGCCAGACGCAAACGGGCGTTGGAATCCGGATCACCGCCCCCCATTTTGGCCGCTACGGTGATTTCCTTGGAAAGCTTGGAGAACAACTTGGACCGCTTGGCATCCTGTGCACCCTTGCGATACATGATATTCTTGAATTTTGAATGGCCTGCCATAATCCCTAAATCCGTAAATTCTGTCTCATCGCGCCCAAGGCGCATCAAATTTGTTGCAGGTGATGCCACAAGACCGCAGCAAAGATCAAGCGATCTGTTGCACGAGCGCTCAAAGACCGGCTGTTTCGCTAGGATTTTGCCCAGAAGGACGGAATATGCGGGGATAGATGCCCGCCAATCCGCAAAGGCTCGATCGCGGTTGCCAGCCCGGTTCCCTCCTCGATATCGACCGCGACCCCACAAAGCGTAGGCTCGCCAAGGGCCGGCGTGAAGCGCGAGGACGGCACCTTGCGCATGAAGCGCTGAACCGGTTCTTCCTTCTCCATGCCAAGCACGGAATCATAATCGCCCGTCATGCCCGCATCCGACATATAGGCGGTGCCACCGGGCAAAACCCGATAATCCGAGGTCGGCACATGGGTATGGGTTCCCACCACCAGACTGACCCGACCATCGAGAAAATGCCCCATGGCCTGCTTTTCCGAGGTCGCTTCTGCATGAAAATCAACCACGATGGCATCCGCAAAGTCGCCCATCGGACAGGCTGCCAGTTCCTTTTCAACCGCAGCAAAAGGACAATCCAGCGCATCCATATAGACCCGCCCCATGGCATTCATCACCAATATATTGGCGCCATTGCGGGCAGTGTAGAGGTTGGCGCCCTTGCCCGGCACGCCGGATGGATAATTGACCGGCCGGAGGAAAGCAGGCTGCCGCTCGCAAAAGACCAGAGCATCGCGTTGATCCCATGCATGATTGCCAGTGGTTATGACATCGCCCCCCGCATCCAGCAGATCCTGAACAATGCTCTCCGTAATACCAAAGCCCGCGGCGGAATTCTCACCATTGATAATGACAAAATCGATGGCATGTTTTTCGACCATACCCGGCAGCTTGTTCTGCACGATGGTCCGGCCCGCCCGGCCAACAATGTCCCCGATGAATAACAGTCTCATTACATCCTGCCTTCAGCGCGCAGCGCCGTCTTCCTTGGGCATGCAGCCCCCTGTCGGCGCGCGCTGCCTGATCACGTAAGAAGAGATGATGCGATCACGCTGGCAGCCTCATCGAACGACGCATCGCAAAGCATCAGGATGGGGCTGCTAGCCAGAGGGGTGAATGATACCGGCCTCGGTCACGATCATGTCCAGAGGCAGGTCATAAAGACCAACCGGCACCTTGTCCAGTTTTTGCAGTGAAAAAGCCAACCCGATAGCCCGCGGCTTGTGCGCGGCCTCGATCAGACCGGCAATGTAGCGGTCGTAATAACCAGCTCCATAGCCAAGCCGATTGCCCTGAGGATCAAAGGCCAGCAGAGGCGTGATCAGAATTTGCGGCTCGACAATCCGGGCTGACGCGTCAGGCGCAAAAGTGCCAAAGCCCGCCTCCACCATCGGGCACCCCGGCACCCATTGGCGAAACACCATCTCGCTTTCACCAATGGTGGCGGGCAAGGCCAATTCCGCCCCCTTTTCACGCAGAGGCTCGACCAGAGCGAGGGCATCGATCTCCGACCCGATCGGCCAGAACAACCCCACCGTGACCCCATCCACGTCATCCAATTGATCAAGCAGAAGAGATGCCGCCTGCTCGCTTTGCACCGCACGATCCGCACGCGGCATTGAATCGCGCAAAACCCCTACCGTGCTGCGCAGTTGCGCCTTCCTCCCCGTCAATCGAAGCTCATTCACGCCGCACCCTCCCAGAAATCGACACAAAACCCAAAGCAGACCTCTATCAAGATATCATCCCATGACGAAAGCTCTGCGACAATCCGCTTTCTTTTGTCTTAACAAGACAGTGGCTCCTTCGTCCCACCCAACACCGCAGGCCAAGATCAAGAGGCAGATAACAAAAGAGCGGCCCCTCAAACAAGGGACCGCTCTACAAATAGGATGCCGCAACGACCGTTAAAGCTTTTCTGATCCTGGGACACCTTTTGTTAAGGTGGGGGCCAGTTGAAGAGGACCACGGTCCCTATCAGCGCCAGCTCCCTTTAGGATCTTTAAGGCCCCGAAGAAAAGTAGCTTCTCACGCGAAGTGCAGCAAGGATTGACATATAAGGGATGGACGAGGAACTTACCAGCCCGGGGTGACAAGTTTTTCAGCTTTCCAGCAGCAATTGAGACAAACGCTCCAGCTGTTCGGCGGCCTTGTCGATGCGGCTGGCCAACTGCTCCTGATCGCCTTCATTCTTGACCTGCACCGCCGAGCGCGCTTCTCTTAAAGCCGAAACTTCCTGATCCAGATGCTTGAGCCGTCCATCCAGCTCGGCCATCTGGTCCATCGCCATGATTCCCGCCATCACAGTCAGGCGCTGATCACCGATCTCACCGAAATTCTCTTTTAACTGGGTGATCAACGCGTCAAACCGGCGCGCCAGCGACAGCAGATGATCTTCCTGACCATCTTCGCACGCCATGCGATAGGCGCGACCATTGATACTGACACTGACCTGAACCATAGCCTTCTCCGGTCAAACCTTCAAAAAATCAGCCACCATGCTGATCCAGAACGGCCCGCACTGATTCCATTGCGGATACCAGACGACGGGACACCTCTTCATTCGCACCTTCAAGGCGTTCGGATCGGGATTGAGCGGATTTCAAAGACTGCGTCATAGTTTCGCGCTCCTTGGTCATCCGTTTCAAATCGCCCTGCAGGGCCTCGATTGACAACGCCTTATCCTGCCTTTTGTCTACCGCCCGTTCAAGGGAGGCAATCGCCTGCTCAAGCCGCACCAAGGCGTCCTGAACTGCCGGTCTTTCAGACATACTTCCCCCAACCTTCCCACAGCTTGGAAAATCTTACCCATTCCGCCACGCGATATTTCACACAATCAATGCATCCGAACCAGCCACCGATCCGACAAGACCGCGAGCTGCTAAAAAGATGGCGCATCGGCCTGCTTTAGCTCAATGCACCCTCAGCGTCCAGCGGCAGACCGGTGCTTCGCAGCATTTTCGGTATATCTTCTAACGAATGTCCCACAAAGACACATGACTTGATCGGGCCTTCTTTCGGAAAATCTTCACCCGCACAGCATCCCCGGTGCCCACTCCGGATCCTTCGTCCAAGCCACCAAACGGCATGAATCAGGCCTCAAATATAGCCAAACCTGAATCTAGGTGACTTCTGCCAGTCACGTCAATGCTGCCCATTCGTCAACAGTTCCAGTCCACAGGGGATTGGCAGAAGCGCAAAAATCAGCCTTTTTGCTAAGGTCAAGGCCAAGTTGAGATTGACTCTTCGCCCACGAATGCTAAATGTCACAGCGTTTGTTTCAGCCTCTGTCTGCCGGGCTACAATGAGGCATGGCAGGTCCTGAATGGCATGATCGTTATCGATCACTCAACTGGCGGAGGGGGCATTTGGTTGGGATTTCCCTTGCTGTCACATTTGATTATTCCCAAAAGCAGAGTTCATGAGCAACATGGATAAACAAACCCGCATGGCACATGCGATCCGCTTTCTTTCAATGGACGCCGTTGAAAAAGCGAAATCAGGTCACCCAGGTCTTCCTATGGGTGCAGCCGACATTGCGACGGTTCTTTTCACAAAATTCATGAAGTTTGACCCGACGGCCCCGAAATGGGCTGACAGAGACCGATTTGTCCTGTCCGCCGGTCACGGCTCCATGCTGCTTTATTCTCTCCTGCATCTTCTCGGCTATGAAGACATGTCGATTGAGGATCTCAAGAATTTCCGTCAGATCGGATCGAAAACCGCAGGCCACCCGGAATATGGTCATGCCAGCGGCATTGAAACCACCACCGGCCCCCTTGGGCAGGGTCTGGCCAACGCAGTTGGCATGGCAATCGCCGAGAAAGCGCTGGCGGCCCAGTTCGGGTCCGAGCTGGTTGATCACTATACCTATGTGCTCAGTGGCGACGGCTGCCTGATGGAAGGCATTTCCCAGGAAGCCCTGACACTGGCAGGCCACCTGAAGCTCAACAAGCTGATCCTGCTGTGGGACGACAACAATGTCACCATCGATGGTGCCGTGTCCGTGTCCGATTCCACCAACCAGCTTGACCGCTTCAAGGCATCTGGCTGGAACACCGATGCCATTGACGGTCACGATCATGCCGCCATCGAAAAAGCCATCGCGGCTGCTCGGAAAAGCGACAAGCCAACCATCATCGCCTGTAAAACCACCATCGGTTTTGGCGCACCAAACAAGGGCGGCACATCCTCCGTTCACGGCGCACCTCTGGGCGAAGCGGAAATTGCCGCCACGCGCGAAGCGCTGGGCTGGGAAAATGAGCCCTTTGACATTCCGTCCGACATTCGTGACGCATGGCGCATTGCCGGCCTGAATGCCGCCCATGGCCGCAAGGAATGGCAGAAGCGTTTTGACGCTGCTGACTCTGAGCTGTCCGCCGAGTTCGAACGCCGCATGCGCGGCGATCTGCCATCCGGCTTTGAAGATGCCATGGCAGCCTACAAGAAAGAACTGGCCGAAGAGCCAAAGAATGTTGCCACCCGCAAGGCGTCCGAGATGGCATTGAATGTCATCAACGGCGTTCTACCGGAAACCATCGGCGGCTCTGCTGACCTGACCGGGTCCAACAACACCAAAACCTCGCAAACCACCTCCATCACCGCTGACGACTTCTCGGGTCGTTATGTCAACTGGGGTATTCGCGAACATGTCATGGCCTCTGCCATGAATGGCATGGCTCTGCATGGCGGCGTCATTCCTTACGGCGGCACCTTCCTGGTCTTTGCGGACTATATGCGTGGTGCCATGCGTCTTTCCGCTTTGATGGAACAGCGCGTTATCTATGTTCTGACCCATGATTCCATCGGTCTGGGCGAAGATGGCCCGACCCACCAGCCGGTTGAGACCCTTGCCTCCCTGCGCGCCATTCCGAACATGCAGGTTTTCCGCCCTGCTGACGTGTATGAAACCGCAGAATGCTGGGAAGTTGCCATCCAGTCGGCGCACAATCCAAGCGTCCTGTCCCTGACCCGTCAGGGTCTGGAACCGGTTCGTACGGAATATTCCGACGAAAATCTGTCTGCCCGCGGCGCTTACCTGTTGTCCGATTGTGACGGCGAAGCCGACGTTTCGATCTTTGCCTCGGGCTCTGAAATCGAAGTCGCCATGGCAGCCCAGAAAGCCCTTGCCGAGCAGAACATTCTGGCCCGTGTGATTTCCGTGCCTTGCTTTGAACTGTTCGCAAAACAGTCAGAAAACTATCAGCGTGAGACCATTGGCAGCGCCAAAGTCAATGTTGCCGTCGAAGCCGCCATCCGCATGGGTTGGGATCGCTTCATCGGCACCGACGGCATCTTCGTCGGCATGGACTCGTTCGGTGCTTCTGGCCCTTACAAAGAGCTTTATGAGAAATTCGGCATCACTGCCGAGAATGTCGTTGCCAAGGTCACCGAGCGCCTTAAAACGTCATAATTTTTAAAGCCAAATGTCAAATTGGCGGGAAAAAATGCAAAAATATGCTTTAGTCCCGCCAAGCGACTTGGCAGCCATGCAAAAATGTCATACGACAAAAGTATGATAACGATTTAAATTAAGGCTGATCAGTGCGTCATTTTCAAAGTCGAAAATAAGGCGCATATATGGAAGATCTGGGGTAGATCCCGATTCGCACATCACGTAGTTTTGTGTTGAAATACGGACCATACTCAAGCCAATGAACCAAAGCGTTATTCTGCCACCTTGAATCTCAAGGCGGCAAGAAAACTCTCTTAAGTGGAAGTCCGACCCCCATTCATTGGTTTCAATCCGGGGCTGGCAAGAAAATTCAGGAGAAGGTCATGACTGTAAAAGTAGCGATCAATGGTTTCGGTCGTATTGGTCGAAATGTACTGCGTGGTATCATCGAATCTGGACGCACCGACATCGAAGTCGTTGCGATCAACGATCTGGGTCCAGTTGAAACCAACGCCCATCTGCTCCGCTTTGACTCTGTACATGGCAGGTTCCCTGCACAAGTCACGGTTGACGGCGACACCATTGATGTCGGTCGTGGCCCCATCAAGGTAACCGCGATCCGCAACCCTGAAGAACTGCCTTGGGGTGAACTTGGCATCGACATTGCCATGGAATGCACCGGCATCTTCACCGCCAAAGAAAAAGCGTCCATGCACCTGACCGCTGGTGCAAAGCGCGTTCTGGTTTCGGCTCCTGCTGCTGGCGCTGACAAAACCATCGTATTCGGCGTCAACGACGATACCCTGACCGCTGATGATCTGGTTGTCTCCAACGCATCCTGCACCACCAACTGCCTGTCTCCGGTTGCTTACGCTCTGGACAAGGCTGTCGGCATCGAAAAAGGCTTCATGACCACCATTCACTCCTACACTGGTGATCAGCCGACTCTCGATACCATGCACAAGGATCTGTACCGCGCTCGCGCTGCTGCCCTGTCCATGATCCCGACCTCTACCGGTGCTGCAAAAGCTGTTGGCCTGGTTCTGCCTGAGCTTGCTGGCAAGCTGGACGGCGTTGCCATTCGCGTTCCTACCCCGAACGTATCTGTTGTCGATCTGGTCTTCGAATCCAAGAAAGACACCACCGTTGAAGAAATCAACGCAGCCATCCGCGAAGCGGCTGATGGCAAGCTGAATGGCGTTCTGGGTTACACCGATCTGCCAAACGTCTCTTGCGACTTCAACCATGATCCACATTCTTCCATCTTCCACATGGATCAGACCAAAGTCATGGAAGGCCGCATGGTCCGCATCCTGACCTGGTATGACAACGAATGGGGCTTCTCCAACCGCATGGCTGACACCGCGGTTGCTATGGCCAAACTCATCTAATCAGGGTGAGACAAGCCCCGACTGATCAAGTCAGGCGGGCCTGACAAGACATCAAGGCGCTGTTTGAGACGAAACCGGCCACGGTTTTAGGTCCGGACAGCGCCTTTTTCATTTGATGACATGTCCCGATATTGGGGCGCAGGGCGCGCTGATTGAGCGAGCCAACAAGAGGCAGGATTGACCCATGGCAGCAACGAAATTCAAAACACTCGATGATGTTGAAGTGCAAGGCAAGCGCGTTCTGGTGCGCGTTGACCTCAATGTGCCAATGAAAGACGGCCAAGTCACAGATACCACCCGTATCGACCGCATTGTCCCGACCCTGACGGAAATCTCCGAAAAAGGCGGCAAGGTCATCATCCTCGCCCATTTCGGTCGTCCAAAGGGTGAGAAAGTCCCTGAAATGTCTCTCAAGCAGGTGGTCCCTGCACTGGCCCGCGTCATGGAGCGCGAAGTGGCCTTTGCTGAAGATTGCATCGGTGATGTTGCCAAGGCAGCCATCGACAATATGGACAATGGCGACATTCTGGTCCTCGAAAACACCCGCTACTATAAGGGTGAAGAGAAGAATGACCCGGAATTCGCCGCAGCCCTCGGTGCCAATGGCGACCTCCTGGTAGCCGATGCTTTCTCGGTGTCCCACCGCGCCCACGTGTCAACCGAAGGCCTCTGCCACCATATGCCAGCCGTTGCTGGCCGCACCATGCAGCAAGAACTCGAAGCCCTTGACGCAGCGCTTGGCACTCCGAACCGTCCGGTTCTCGCCGTTGTCGGTGGTGCCAAGGTCTCCACCAAGATCGACCTTCTCGAAAACCTCATCACCAAGGTTGACGGTCTCGTCATTGGTGGTGGCATGGCCAACACCTTCCTTGCCGCTCAAGGCAAAGATGTCGGCAAATCCCTGTGTGAGCATGATCTGGCAGAAACCGCCAAGCGCATCATGGCCAAGGCTGAAGACATCGGCTGCGAAATCGTCCTGCCGGTCGACGCTCTGGTCGCCAAGGAATTTGCAGCCAATGCACCACACGAAGTGCTTGACGTCGACAGTGTGCCTGCTGATGGCATGATGCTCGACGTGGGACCGAAATCCGTCGAAGCTGTTGTCGCATGGATCAAGAAAGCCAACACCGTGGTCTGGAATGGCCCGCTTGGTGCCTTCGAGATCGCCCCGTTTGACACAGCGACCGTCGCAGCCGCCAAGGCAGCCGCGGAAGAAACCAAAGCAGGCAAACTGACCTCGGTTGCCGGCGGTGGTGACACCGTTGCCGCGCTCAACCACGCCGGCGTCTATGAAGACTTTTCCTACATCTCCACCGCTGGCGGTGCTTTCCTTGAATGGATGGAAGGCAAGGAACTGCCGGGTGTTGAAGTGCTCAAAGCCTGAGACAGCACAAAAACCTAAGGATAACCAATGCGCCGACGCTCTCGTTGGCGCATTTATCGTTTTGATCACCGCGCCAACCCTTGCAAGACCGTATCTTTTGCGAGATATCAGACAAACCCGCGCATCCAACCAACGCAAACAACAGGTCGCACCACCATGCAAGCCTCTCAGATTTATCTCGTCACCCCCAGACATGTCGATCTGGAGACGTTCCCGGCCCAGCTCGAAGCAGCAATTGCCGGTGGCGACATTGCCGCCCTGTTGATCGATTGCGATGCCCAGCATGACAGTGAAGTCCAGCAGATCGCCCAGACCCTCGGCCCCATTGCCCAAAAGCATGACATTGCGGTGATGCTGCGTGGCGATTCCCGCGTTGCCGGGCGCACCAAATGCGATGGCCTGCATGTTGATGGCGAACTGGCCGACATCAAAGCCGCGGTCGATGACTATTCCAGCCGCTTCATGCTCGGCGCTCAGGGCGGCAACAAACGCCATGCAGCCATGGAAATCGCCGAAACCGGTATTGATTACATCATGTTTGGCCGTCTGGAAGCACCGGCAACCGAGGAAATCCACGACAAGGCGCTGGAAATGGCAGAATGGTGGTCCAACCTGTTCGAAGTGCCTGCGGTCCTTATAGGCGCGTCCGATTTGCAGGAATGCGCCAAGGTGGCCGAACGTGGAATCGAATTTGTCGCCCTGCGCGAAGCCATCTGGGACCATGAAGCCGGCCCGCAGGTTGCGATCCAGCAAGCCAATGCCATCATCGCCGAGCATACCCCGCAGGAAGACTAAGGGCTGCTTGCCAGCGCAAAGGCCCTTTTGCGCCAAACCACCTGAGACCACAGAATGGCCAAACTCCTATGCAGAATGGCCATTTCCGTTTCCTGCAAATCTGACAGAATGAACCATTGAGGATTCGTGTGACTGTAACGCTCGATCGTGCCAAACCCATCCGCCGGATGCACAGCCCTTTCAAACTGTCCCACGTGTTGCTGGCGGCCAGCCTGTCCCTCATCAGCGCCGGAGCCAGTGCCGAAGGCAACGGTGCGATCAAATCGATCACCCCGGACAAGTCGATTGCCAACGCCACCACCAGCGTCGAGGAAGCGGATGCAGGCACCTTTACCGGCAACCGCGTCGTCTCACCCAATGACGGCAACAATCCTTTCAATCTGCCAGAACTGAAGCTCTCTCCGGGCCTTGCCTATGCAGCCTATCAGCGCGGCTATTACCTTTCGGCATTCGATCTGGCCACCAAGCTGGCCTCCGGTGGAGAGCGTTCTGCCATGACCCTGCTCGGCGAACTCTATCTCAACGGTCAGGGCGTCCCGCAGGATGTGAAAGAAGCCGCCAACTGGTTCCAGCTGGCCGCCGACAAGGGCGACCCCGAAGCGCAATTCTCCCTCGGCCTGCTCTATGCCCGTGGCCGTGGCGTCGAGAAAAACATCAAAAAAGCCGCAGAACTCTTCACCAAGGCGGCGGATAGTGGACAGAAAAACGCACAGTTCAATCTTGCCTATATGGCGTTGCAGGGGCAGCACGTGCGCCGCGACGTGACGCGCGCGCTTGATCTCTTCACCAAGTCCGCCAAGCAGGGCCTTGCCGATTCCCAATATGCGTTGGCGACCTTGTATCAGTCTAACCTGTTCCCCGTCCCCAATCTCGAACAGGCCAGCTATTGGATGCATAAAGCGGCGCAAAATGGCTTTACCGACGCCCAACTGGAATATGGCCTTATGCTCTTCAAGGGGCGCGGGGTGAAAAAGGATTATGGCGCAGCCCAGGCCTGGATTGAGCAGGCGGCCAATGCAGGCCATGTTATTGCCCAGAATCGCCTTGCCCGCATCCTCGCCCAAGGCTTTGATAGCCCGCCTGATCCGGTCAAGGCGGCCCGCTATTATCTGCTCTCCAAGCGGGCTGGCCTGAATGATGACTGGCTTGAAGCTTTCTTCCAGAAGCTGCCCAACGCAGACAAGGAAAAGGCCCTGAAATCCATCCAGCACGCGACCCATTGGACGCCAATGCCCAAGACACAAACCAAGCCAAATTCCAAGCCAGAATCCAAGACACAACCAAAGACACAACAGCCTTGAGAATGGGCTATCCAAGCCTTTTGCAACGGATCACGTCCCCCCATTGTGTCGTCAGAAAGCTGCAATCTGGCAGTTTTGCGCCGAAAAAGCTGCCAAAAGCCTTGCAAATCGCCCGTGAATATGGTCCTAGAAGGCACCTGCCCGCGTGCTGAGACTATTCCGTCTTGGCCGGGCGCCTATCATCCTTTCAAATGACACAGGATCGCAGCAACCATTTGTGTCCGCATCCTGTCAGCAAGATGGCTAGTTATGAAGATCAATGGTAACGATATCCGTCCTGGCAATGTGATCGAGCATCAAGGCACGATCTGGGTTGCAGTTAAAATCAATGCCGTGAAACCCGGCAAAGGCGGTGCCTTCGCGCAGGTTGAACTGAAAAACCTGATTGACGGTCGCAAGCTCAACGAACGCTTCCGCGCCACCGAAACGGTCGAACGCATTCGCCTTGAACAAAAAGACTTCACGTTCCTCTATGAAGAAGGAGACAATCTGGTCTTCATGGACACCGAAAGCTACGAGCAGCTGGAACTGAACAAAGACTTTGTTGGCGAACGCGCAGCCTTCCTTCAGGACGGCATGCCAGTGGTTGTTGAGCTGCACGAAGAGCGCCCGATCGGCATTCAGCTGCCTGATCAGGTGGTCCTCGAAGTCACCGACACCGAGCCCCATATCAAGGGACAGACCCAGTCTTCTTCCTACAAGCCAGCCATGATGGACAATGGCGTGCGCTGCATGGTGCCTCCCTTCATCTCCGTGGGTGAGAAAATCGTGGTCGACACCAACGAAATCACCTACATCAAGCGTGCAGACTGATCAGCCCTGCTCTTATCCCGGCCACGCGCAAGCCTGCGCGGCGGCCTGACAGCCTTTTTGGCAGCCTTTAAAGACGTGTTGGCGTTCGAAAGATCACCTGCACGTCCTTTCAATTTATCCGCAGCCGACCGGCCAATCCGTGGCCCGTGTCGGGATGCCAGCCACCCAGGACACACGACCCATGGCCCGCTCAGCCCTTCTCAATGTCATGACCCAAGCCGCCCTCAAGGCAGGCCGCCGCCTCGCCCGCGACTTTGGCGAACTGGAAAATCTGCAGGTCTCCCGCAAGGGGCCGGGCGACTTCGTATCCAACGCAGACATGCAGGCAGAGAAGACCATTCGCATGGAACTGCAGAAAGCGCGCCCGAATTTCGGCTTCCTGATGGAAGAAGGCGGCACGGTGGAAGGCGTTGACAAAAGCCACCGCTGGATTATCGATCCGCTTGATGGCACCACCAATTTCCTGCATGGCATCCCATTCTTCTCCATTTCCATTGCGCTGGAGCATGAAGGCCGCATCGTTGCTGCGGTGATTTACAATCCAGCCACCGATGATCTGTTCACCGCCGAACGCGGCCGTGGCGCCTTCTATAACGACCGCCGCATGCGCGTTGCTGCCCGTGATGACATCCACGATTGTGTGATTGGCACTGGCGTGTTGCATCTGGGCCGCGGCAAGCACAAGTCCTACATTGGCAAATTGGAAACCATTATGGGCGAAGCAGCTGGCGTCCGCGGCATGGGATCGGCTGCCTTGCAGCTCGCCTATGTCGCCGCAGGGCGTCTTGATGGCCACTTTGAAGAATATCTCAATGCCTGGGACATTGCCGCAGGCATCCTGTTGATCCGCGAAGCCGGTGGTTTTGTGACCGACATCCATGGTGGCGATGCGATGCTGGAAAACGGCTCGGTGATCGCAGGCAACGAGATGATCCGCATGCGCCTGAAAAAGCTACTTGATCAACCCAAGCAGGCTCAGGCCTGACCGAAAAAGCGGGCAGCGTCTGCCCACGCATGCCAAAAAGAAGATCCTTCGGGCGCGGTGCAATGAAATGCACCGCGCCTTTTCTTTTGCACGCCGACATGGCAAATAAATCATAAAAGCCCTTTCCCTTCGCGGGGAAATTGGGCAATGTCCTTAGTAACCATGATGGAAAGGCGCTCTGCATCACCATTCCGACATGGTTTCGCGGTAAGTGGTTTCGCGAGAAGTGGGTTTCGTGCCAAACGGCATGTCGGGGTGACCTTGTTTGTTGGAAGCGTCTGTTTCCGGGAATGAAAGGGTCTCACCTGACACAGTCGACCCATCTTGGGCTTGCGGACCTCTCTTTTTGTGCAACCAGAACAGACGGATGATGACCAGCGAAATGGATCCTTACAAGCTCGCAAGTCCACAGCGTTATTTGTGGCGCATGCTCATCTTCATCGGCGCAGCCGCCTTTGTGCCCCTGATTCTCTATCGGCAGATTCTGGACGCCTTCTGGAGCAACCCGCTGCTCAACGCAATGATCTTTGTGGTGTTGGCGGTGGGGATTTTCCTTGCACTGCGACAGGTGGTACGCCTGTTCCGCGAAGTCAAATGGGTCAATAATTTCCGCCTCGGCGATCCGGGGCTCGAGGTTTCCCGCCCGCCGATCCTGCTGGCGCCCATGGCGACCCTGTTGGGTGATCGCGTCGGACGCATGGCGATCAACACCTCGACGATGCGATCCATCCTTGATTCTGTCGGCATGCGTCTGGACGAAGCCCGCGACATTTCGCGCTACCTGACCGGCCTTCTGGTCTTTCTCGGCCTGCTGGGCACCTTCTGGGGCTTGCTGCAAACCGTAAGCTCGGTCGGCGACGTCATTCGCTCCCTTTCGGTTGCATCGTCCGATGTTGGCGTGATCTTTGAAGATCTCAAGGCAGGCCTTGAAGCCCCGTTGCAGGGCATGGGCACCGCCTTCTCGTCCTCTTTATTCGGTCTCTCGGGATCCCTCGTTCTGGGCTTTCTGGATCTTCAGGCCAGCCAGGCCCAGACCCGCTTCTTCACCAACCTTGAAGACTGGCTTTCCACCGTCACCGACATCCGCATCGAAGATCTGGAAAATGGCTATGCAGACGCCCTTGATAATGGCGACAATGCCCAGCTGGTCTCCGTCCTTGAACAATTGTCCGCCAAGATGGACAAGGTCGGGCGCGAAGCGAATGCAGGCTCAGATCGCAATGCAACCAGCGCCATGGCCAATCTGGCCGAAGGCATTCAGGGTCTGGTTGGCCATTTGCGCTCCGAGCAGGAATTGATGCGCGAATGGGCCGATCAACAGGCCACCCAGCAGGAAGAAATCAAGCAGTTGCTGTCCAAACTCAACACGGTCTTGTCGACACCACCGCGAAGCTGACACAGACTTTGAGAACATTATGGGGCCTTCTGCCCTCCACTGGCCTGACCATTCGGGCCAGACAAAAGCCAAACATATCTACGCCAAGCAATGAGGCACTGACATGGGTCTGTCCCGAAATCGCCGCACCGAACCAAGAGCCGATTACTGGCCCGGCTTCGTCGATGCTATGGCGACACTGTTGCTGGTGCTGATCTTCCTGCTCACCGTTTTCATGGTGGCGCAATTCTTCCTCAGTCAGGAAATTTCCGGCAAGGACACGGTCTTGAACCGCCTGAACAGCCAGATTGCGGAACTGACCGAATTGCTGGCCCTTGAACGCGCAGGCAACCGGGATCTCGAAAGTTCCTTGCTCAGCATGCAGGCAAGCCTTTCAAGTGCCGAAGCCTCGCGCGAGCGGCTGCTGATGCAATTGGAAAATCAGGCTGGTGACAAGGACACTGCCGGTGGCCAGATTGCCTCTCTGACCAAGGCACTGGAAGGCGAAAAAGTCATTTCCCAGCGCGCCCTAGCCCAAGTGGAGCTGCTCAACCAGCAAATCTCGGCCCTGCGCCGCCAGATCGGAGCCCTGGAAGATGCGCTTGAAGCCTCGGAGAAACGCGACCGCGAAAGCCAGACCAAGATTGCCAGCCTTGGCAAACGCCTCAATGTGGCACTGGCCCAGCGCGTGCAGGAGCTGAACCGGTATCGTTCGGACTTCTTTGGCCGCCTGCGTGAGATCCTGTCCCAGCGCTCTGACATTCGCGTCGTCGGCGACCGCTTTGTCTTCCAGTCCGAAGTTTTGTTCCCCTCAGGTGGGGAGCGGATGAAGGCCGAAGGCGAGCAGGAACTGGACCGCTTGGCAGAAGCCATTCTGGAGTTGAGCGCCGACATCCCGCCAGAAATTGACTGGGTGCTGCGCATCGACGGTCACACCGACAATCGCCCCATCAACAGCGCCCGCTTCCCCTCCAACTGGGAATTGTCCGCGGCCCGCGCTATCTCGGTGGTCAAATATCTGATTTCCAAAGGTGTACCACCCAATCGCCTCGTCGCCGCAGGCTTTGGTGAATTCCAGCCGTTGGAAGAAGGCGACGACGACGAATCCCTGCGCAAAAACCGCCGCATCGAGCTGAAGCTGACCCAGCGCTAAACAAACGCACTGGGTAAACGGCTCGGCAGGGTAACCGGCTCAGGTGGGAATTAGATGGCCCGATCTGAGCCAATCTCTTCGTTGGTGTCGGTCTCTTCGTCCGTACCAAACTGCAATTTCGCCAGTCGGGCATAGAGCCCGCCTTCGCGGATCAGGCTGTCATGATCGCCCTGCTCCACCAGACGGCCATTATCCAGCACCAAAATCCGGTCGGCCTTCTTGACCGTTGCCAGTCGATGGGCAATGACAATGGTGGTCCGGTCGACCATCATTCCGTCAAGCGCCGCCTGCACAAACCGCTCGCTTTCCGCATCCAGCGCACTGGTTGCTTCATCCAGCAACAGGATCGGCGCATCCTTGAGGATCGCGCGGGCAATGGCCAGGCGTTGGCGCTGACCGCCAGACAGGGTCACACCGCGCTCTCCCACCAGCGTCTCATAGCCATCGGGCAGATTGACGATGAAATCATGCGCATGGGCCGCTTTGGCAGCAGCTATCATGTCATCGCGGGTGGCATCCGAGCGGCCCATGGCGATATTGTCCGCAATGGACATGGCAAAGATCACCGGCTCCTGCGGCACAAGGGCGATATGGCAGCGCAAGTCCTGCAAGGAAAGCTGATCAATCGGCACCGAGCCAAGTCGGATCTGCCCCTGTCCGGGATCATAGAATCGCATCAGCAATTGGAAAATCGTCGTCTTGCCCGCCCCGGACGGACCGACAATCGCAACGGTCTCCCCTTCGCTGATATTAAAGGACAGATCATGCAGAACCGGGCTCTGATCGGCCTGCGGATAATGAAATCCCACTTGATCAAAGCTGACCGAGAGATGATCCCCGACCTCCAAAGCGACAGGATTGGCAACCGAATGGATCGAAACATCCTCATCGAGCAGTTCAAACAGGCGCTCCGCCGAGCCGGAAGCCTGCGATATTTCGCCCCACACCTCGCTCAAGCCCCCCAAACCAGCTGCGGCCATGATCGAATAGATCAGGAACTGGCTGAGAAGCCCGGCAGAAATACGTCCTGCAGTGACGTCCTGGGCTGCATACCACAGCACCCCGACCACGGAGGCAAAAATCACAAACATCGCAAAGGCGGTCAGCACCGCCCGCGCCCGCACCGACAGGCGCGCGGCGCCAAAGGCCTTCTCAATGGCATCGCCAAAGAAGGCATTGGCCCGCTCTTCCTGCGTAAAGGCCTGCAAGATCCGCATCGCGCCAATCGCCTCGGTCGCAAAAGCCGAGCTATCCGCCAGTCGATCCTGCGCATAGCGCTGCTTTTGCCGCACCCAGCGACCAAGAAAGACAATCGGCAACACGATAAAGGGGATTGCCCCCAGCACGATCAGCGACATATGGGGGCTGGTCACCACCATCATAACCGCAGCCCCAAGGAACAACAGCATATTGCGCAAGGCCATTGAGGCACTTGCCCCCACTGCCGACTTGATCTGGGTCGCGTCCGCCGTCAATCGCGAGACAATCTCGCCGCTGCGCACCCGATCAAAAAAGGCAGGAGACAAATTGGTCAATTTGGCAAACACATCCCGCCTCAGATCATTGACCACCCGCTCACCCAGAATGATGACAAAATAGTAGCGGCTCGCGCTGGCCAGCGCCAACGCCAACACAGCAAGAATCAGCCAGCCGGTATAGCTGTCGACGGAGGTGACATTGTCCTGCGACAATCCCTTGTCCACCAGCCCGCGAACGAGAATCGGCAGAGACAGCGTCGCAAGCGAGGCCACCAGCAAAGCCAGAATCGCCAGAGACACGATGCGCCGATAGCGCAAGGCATAGGGCAGAAGGCGTACAAGCGGCTGCAAACGGGGTTTGGACGCGGCATCTTCTCTGGCCATGACTGCTCCTGTCGGGGGAAAGGCTGTGGGCAACGGGATGGAAAGGAAAAATCGACCTGTCAGGCTTCTTTTTCCCTCTCTAGATAAGCAACAGGCTTGTATATCGCAACACACTGCGCTATACGATGCTTCAAATTATCATAATGGCTGTGTGGCCTCGCCTGCCCGCAGCCTAATTTATTGGGTCACGCTGATCGGCACGCCTCAGAGCGAGCGCCATCGCGGTTCCAAGCTAAGGACGATGAAAATGAAAAAAGACCTTCATCCAGACTATCACATGATCAAAGTTGTCATGACCGATGGCACCGAGTTCGAAACCCGCTCCACCTATGGCTCCGAAGGTGACGTGATCAACCTTGATATTGATCCATCTTCCCATCCAGCATGGACCGGCGGCAACAACCAGCTGCTGACCAAAGGCGGCCGCGTGTCTCGCTTCAAAGACAAATTCTCCGGCTTTCTGGGTTCATAAGTCCCAGTCGACACGGTCGAATTTCAAACCCGGTGCTTGGCACCGGGTTTTTTATTGCCCGCATGAATGCGTCATCCTCTGTTCCAATCTGGGGCACCTTTTACAGGTGCCATTTCATGCATCGAATCCGGAAGTGAGACACAATAAAAGCGAGCACCCTGTTTGCGGGATACTCGCTTTTCATCATCAAGACAGCTGGAGCGGTCTGGAGGCGTCGATCAGTCAGCCAAAGACCGGATCGCAAAGGCGTTGGCAATCATGCCAATCTGGTCGCCAACCGGATTGCTCTGTTCAACATCGGCTTCCGGCTCAGCCGCTTTCTTGGTATAGATCAGGTCATCAAGATGACGGATGCGCTTTTGCAAATGAAGCGAGCGCTCGATCAAATCGCGCAAACGGGAAGGCAATTCGTCCCAACCGGGGCCATCCTTGGCAGATGTCAGCCCATGCAGGCGCACTTTGTTCTTTTCCTGACCAGCCTGCTCGGCGCTCATTTCGCCTTCATTCACAGCACGTTGCAGCAAAAGCCAAGAGGCCATCTGCATTAGGCGCGTGGTCAGGCGCATGGATTCGGTCGCATAGGCCAGCGACGCAACACGGGGCAAGCTCTTCGCCTCGGCGCGGCCTTCGCCATCCAGATAATCGGCAGCCTCTTCAACGAGGGCCATTCCATCCCGGAACAGGGTTTTAAAGCTATCGGAATCCGCCAGCTTGGCACCGAAAGAGACCGGGCTTGTATTTTTATGCTGCCTACGTTTGTCGCTCATGTGACCTCCAAATGTCTGGCCTTGCCTAGCATGATCGCTGTGTCATTTTCAAACAGGCAATGCAACAGAATGTGATTTGCGTAAATACAAAGCACAAACCGTGCCAATCCCGCTTTTGTCCTTGACAGAGGCCATGGCCTTGATCGGAAACTGGCACTTGTCGGGAGCTGCAGACAGCTTAGCAGATACTGTGAAAACAGCCCACCAATTCGTGCCCTGCGCACCCTTTCTCCATCTTGATTGGGGAATAGCCTCTCCATAAGCGACAGAAATCAGGCAACAAAGTGGCTATCAACACCGGCATCTATTCAAAGCAACAATGTCGCGGCGGCCTTAGTTTGCCAATCTGTGCCGAATCAAACCAAAGCCAGCACGCCCATTTGAACAACAGATCGAGCACCCCCGCGATCTCCAAGCGATCAACAGGCGATCAGGACACCAAAAAAAAAGAGCCGCAAAGCGGCTCTCAGGAGTTAACAGGGAGGCGTCAAACAGAGTGACAGGAGCCACTCGAAATCCATATGGTATGGACACCTTTTATTAACGCAAAAATAGATTAACAAGACGTTAACCTGTGGCAAATTGCGAAAATACCGACCGATGACGCAAAGGAAGTTAATTAAATACTTCAGAACAAAACAGCAAAACCAGATTTCACCAGTTCCGGACCTTTGCATACAACGACATGCCCTCCTGCAACCTTATAAAGACGCGATCGCTGGATATGACATCACGCCACGCCCCACGTCGCGACGTCGCAAATACAAGCCCTTCAAATAATTTTTTGCCCCACTAGGTCATTGATCGGATTTCCCCTGACCGGTCAATTGCGTTAGAACCATCACAGACATGACTAGAGAGGTGATCCATGCCCATTCCTTCAGAGATGAATGCCATTTATGCGCCAGAGCCGGGCGGACCGGACAATTTGCAAATGGTCCAGCGCCCCGTGCCAACCCCGAAGGATGATCAGGTTCTGATCAAGGTGAAAGCGGCAGGCGTCAACCGCCCGGACTGCATCCAGCGCGCTGGCAACTATCCACCGCCCAAAGGCGCGTCCGATATTCTCGGCCTTGAAGTATCAGGCGACATTGTTGCCGTGGGCAAGGATGTCAAAGACTGGAGCGTTGGCGACAAGGTCGCGGCCCTGGTCTCCGGTGGCGGCTATGCCGACTATTGCGTCGCCCATGAAGGCAGTGTCTTCCCCGTGCCCGAAGGTTGGAGCTATCTGGAAGCGGCAGCCCTCCCCGAAACCTTCATCACGGTCTGGCACAATGTCTTCCAGCGTGGCGGCCTGCAGTCCGGCGAAAGCCTGCTCGTGCATGGTGGCTCGTCCGGTATCGGCATCACCGCCATCCAGCTCGCCAAGGCCTTTGGCGCCAAGGTCGTGATCACTGCAGGCAACAAGGAAAAATGTGACGCCTGCCTCGATCAGGGCGCAGATCTGGCCATCAATTATCGCGAGCAGGACTTTGTCAAAGAGATCAAGGACTGGACAGACAAGAAAGGCGTCAATGTCATTCTCGACATGGTTGGCGGCGACTATATCTCGAAAAACTATGTCATCGCCGCAGAAGACGGTCGCATTGTCTCCATCGCCTTCCTGCAAGGCGGCATTGCCGAAGCCGATTTCCGCCGCTTGATGATGAAGCGCCTGACCCATACGGGCTCCACCCTGCGCGCCCGGTCAGATGTCATCAAGGCTGGCATTGTCAGCGAGTTGAAAGACAAGGTCTGGCCTTTGCTGGCAAAGGGTGACATCAAGCCGGTCATCTACAAGACCTTCCCGATGGCCGAAGCCAAAGCCGCCCATCACTTGATGGAAAGCTCCGCTCATATCGGCAAAATCATGCTCGACCTGTCTGGCGACTGAGCCGCACCAGCCTTACCGGGCAAAAACAAAAATCGCCCGCCGCCCTTTCCAAAAACCGGATTTGGCGGCGGCGGGCGGCCAATTGCCAAATATTCGGCACTTCCCTTAAAGATCTGTTCACCTCAATGACAGGAAGCAGCCTGTTCTGCGACCACAGACACCCGTCCGAAAGGAAATGGTAACGCTGTGGAGGTTCAATTGGTCAAAAGCGACCATTGCCGGATCATCTGACACAGAGGTCTGGCCTTTGGACGTTGCTGCGCCATTGTGCCCCGTCTCTTTTGCGAGGCACCGCTGGACGCCATGCATAGCTGCTTGAACAGGGGACTGCCAGAACCATGCTTGCTTCATCTTTGCTGCGCTTTGCCAGAAACAATGCCAGACGCCTTCGTCGGTCTGCGCCGTTTCAAACCGGCCGCTCCTTCGCCAAAGACGATAGCGGTGCAATTGCCATCATCTTTGCCCTGACGTTGATCCCGATCATAATGCTGATCGGTGTGGCCATCGACTATTCACGCATCGCGCTGGATCGGTCACAGGTTCAGGCAGCCCTTGATGCAGCAACGCTGGCAGCGGTGAAAAAAATCGGCATCATGAAGGACAACGAGATCCAGGAGATGATCACTGCCTATGTGTCCGCCAACACGCCGAGCACATTGAAGGCCGACATCAAGCCCGCCGAGATCAAACGCAATCCCAATTCGATCCACGTTGAGGCCACCGGTGCGACCAAAACCACATTCATGATGCTGGCGGACATTGAAAAGGCCGACTTCAGGGTAGAGAGCAGCGCAGTCGCCTCGGACAAAAGCATCGAAGTTGCTCTGGTACTCGACAATTCCGGATCCATGGGCGGCTCCCGCCTGCGGGCGCTCAAGAGCGCAGCCAAGGAATTGGTCACGATCCTGGAGGAAAATCAGCAAAATTCCGAAGATCTCAGCATCGGTATCGTGCCGTTCAACCACCTCGTTCGCCTGGACTCAAATGACACAAAAATGGTTTGGCTGGACAAGAATGCCAAATCGACCTACCACCGCGAAAATCTTCCGCCAAAATCCAACCGTCTGCATCTTTTCAAGACGCTGACCGATCCCTACACCCACAAGGCGGAAGAATGGGAAGGGTGTGTGGAAGCACGTAAACACCCGCTGGATATCCAAGACACCAAAGCCAAGAGCTCGGACCGCGACAGTTTCTTCCTACCCTTCTTCTATCCGGATACGCGCGAGCCGAACAACAACCACTACAACAACTATAACGACTATTTGCCGCGTTACGGTTATAAAAATGACCAAAGCAATGGCGAGAAGAAAATATATGGCGAATATTTCAAGCAGACATTCACATGGGGCCGTGGACCCAACTATAGCTGCTATGTTCAGCGCATCCTGCCTTTGACCACCAATATGACGACAGTGCGCTCGCACATCGATTCCCTGAGCGCAAACGGTAATACCAACATTCACATGGGTACGATTTGGGGCTTGCGCGTCCTGTCACAACAGGAGCCTTACTCCCAAGGCAAAAGCTATGATGATGATGAGAATGTAAAATTCCTGATCGTCATGTCGGACGGTGCCAACACCTATGGCGGCTATCAGGCCTATGGTTGGTCAGGGGACGGCCGCATCAATGGCTCGGGCAGCACCACACGCGAGATGGATAAACGCACGCTCGAAGCCTGCTCTGCAGCGAAGAATGAGGGTGTCATCGTCTATACGATCGCCTATGGCAATATCGGTTCGTCCACAACAAGGATGCTCAGCGATTGCGCAACCTTCCCTGAAAACGCTTTCACCCCGAAAAGCACCTCGGATATGATCAATGTGTTCAAGGAAATTGCGGCGGCACTCAACGTCATTCGCCTGACCGATTGACCGAAAAAATCCGCTCAAGATAGTATTTTCAGTCAATATTTCAAAAAGATGATAGAAAGCGGCTGGTGCCGGGGCGACCCTGTTCCAGTCGCTTTTGCATTTGATCCATCCACCGCCTGCCGCTCGAAATCCGCACAAGTCACAATGTGTCTCACCGCCGCCGCATATCAATGCTATAGTGCCGTAGACAGGGTGGAATCGGGACGTTTCAGACAGAAAAACCAGCGCAAAAGGCCGCTATGGACCTTTTCTTGTTTGCGCCGGGAGGACAATGCAAGTATAGTCCCGCCATTCCCTGTCAAATTCAAAGAATCTTGAGAGGCTGATCTGACGAGAATTCAGGTCCAGCAACAATGAGGATGTACCATGTCGAATGCACCACTGATGCCGAAAGCAACCGCAGTTTGGCTGGTCGATAACACAGCCCTGTCTTTCGATCAGATCGCTGCTTTCTGCAAGCTGCACCCATTGGAAGTCAAAGCGATTGCCGATGGCGAAGCCGCTCAGGGCATCAAGGGTCTGGATCCGGTGATCACCGGCCAATTGACCCGCGAAGAAATCGAAAAAGCCCAGAAAAATCCGACCTACCGGATCAAACTGGCTGCACCGAAAGTTATCGTGCCCGAACCGAAGCGCCGTGGCCCGCGCTATACACCGGTCTCCAAACGTCAGGACCGTCCAAACGCAATTCTGTGGCTTGTGCGCAACCATCCCGAGTTGAAGGACGCACAGATCGTTCGTCTGGTCGGCACCACCAAGCCAACCATCGAAGCGATCCGCAACCGCACCCACTGGAACAGCGCTCAGCTGACCCCGATGGATCCGGTAACCCTTGGCATTTGCAAGCAGCTTGACCTCGATTTGGAAGTGCGCAAGTCCGCCGCCGATGCACCGGCCCGCCCGGATGCCTACGAAGAGCAGACCATTCTGCCCACCGAGGAAACCATCAATCCAGCCGATCCATTCGGCAACTTCAAGACCGCAGAAGCTGACACGTCAGACGACGAAAAGATCCCTGATGCAGCATCGGTCTTTGCCAACTTCCAGGCGTCCGACAAAAAAGACGACGAAGACAAAGATTAAGCTCACCCTCGCGCATCCGAACATGCGTGTTGCCTTGAGCAAAAGGCGCTCGATCAATGATCAAAAAAAGGCCGGACAATTTGTCCGGCCTTTTTTGTTTCAGAAGCCTGATTGAGCCTTAAATGCCATGCTCGCGCAGGGCAGCCTCGATCTCGCTGAGAATGGCAGGATCGTCAATGGTCGCAGGCATTTTATACGATTCATGATCAGCAATCGCCCGCATGGTGCCACGCAAGATCTTGCCCGACCGAGTCTTGGGCAGACGATCAACCGTTACCGCGATCTTGAAGGCTGCAACCGGCCCGATTTTTTCACGCACCAGACCGACCAGCTCTTTCTCGATCTCTATGGGTGCGCGATCAACCCCCGACTTCAACACCACAAAGCCTGCAGGCAACTGGCCCTTCAGCTTGTCGGCAATGCCGATCACAGCACATTCCGCCACATCCGGATGGGCCGCCAGAACCTCTTCCATGGCACCCGTCGACAGACGGTGACCGGCGACATTGATGATGTCATCCGTACGCGACATGATATAGAGATAACCATTGTCATCCATATAGCCTGCATCCCCGGTCTGGTAATATCCCGGAAATTCATCAAGATAGCTCGACTTGAAACGCTCGTCATTCTGCCACAGACCCGGCAGATTGCCCGGGGCCATCGGCAGCTTGATGACGATGTTGCCCATCTCGTTGGCCGCCACCTGATGTCCGTCAGCCCCGACAATCTGCACATCATACCCCGGCATGGCAACCGTCGGAGACCCATGCACCACCGGCAGCAACTCAATGCCCACCGGGTTAGCCGCAATCGCCCAACCGGTTTCCGTCTGCCACCAATGGTCGATCACCGGCACTTTGAGCATGTCCTCCGCCCACTGCACCGTATCAGGGTCCGCCCGCTCACCGGCAAGGAACAGGATGCGCAGTTTGGAGAGATCATATTTGCGGATGAACTCACCTTTCGGGTCTTCCTTCTTGATCGCGCGGAAGGCAGTCGGCGCGGTGAACAGGGCCACCACATCATACTCTTCGATCACGCGCCAGAAAGTACCGGCATCAGGCGTGCCGACGGGCTTGCCTTCAAACAGAAGGGTGGTCGCACCATGGACCAGAGGCCCATAAACAATGTAGGAATGCCCCACGACCCAGCCCACATCCGACGCGGCCCAATACACCTCGCCCGGCTTGATGCCATACAGATATTCCATGCTCCAGGCCAGAGCCACCATATGACCGCCATTGTCGCGCACGACGCCCTTTGGCTGACCTGTGGTGCCGGACGTATAAAGGATATAAAGCGGATCGGTCGCTGCCACCGGCACGCAAGGCACCTCTGTACCCTTCTGCAGAGCGTCTGCAACGGCGCTGGCATAATCCACATCCCGCCCGTCGATCAAATCACAAACCAGCTGCTCGCGCTGGAAGACAATGCAGCTATCGGGTTTGTGTTCAGCCAGCTCAATTGCTTCATCAAGCAGAGGTTTATAGGCAATGGTGCGATTCGGCTCGATGCCGCAGGATGCTGAAATGATTGCCTTCGGCTTGGCATCATTCAGGCGCGTGGCCAGCTCATTGGCTGCAAAGCCACCAAAGACCACCGAATGGATCGCCCCGACACGGGCACAAGCCAGCATGGCAAAGGCAGCTTGCGGAATCATCGGCATATAGATGATCACCCGGTCACCTTTTTCGACCCCGCGATCCTTCAGCACGGCGGCCAGCGCCTGAACCTGATCCTTGACGTCAGAAAAACTGAAGGTGGCCTTGGTGCCGGTGATCGGGCTGTCATAAATGATGGCAGCATCGGCGCCGCGCCCGGCTTCCACATGACGGTCCACCGCATTGTAGCAGGTGTTGCATTCCGCCCCGGCGAACCAGCGACCATAAACGCCACTGTCCGCATCAAAGATCTTTTCTGCCGGTTTGAACCAGTCAATCTTCTCCGCAGCCTTGGCCCAGAACCCTTCCGGGTCCTGCTTCCACCCTTCATACACGTCCTTATATTTCACGCTCATCAAAGCCTCCCAGCGATTGAACCTTTGGCGCTATGAATAGCGTCCGCCTTTGCCACGGTCTATCGGGCAAAAGTAGGGATAGCAGCTGTTTTTCTTCGTCTTTTCGGGTATTTTCTTGAAGTTTTCCCTGTATTCGAAAGAAAAAAGGGTCCATAAAACATGAAGGCTTAGACTAAAGCTTTAGCGTGAACGCCCCCTCGCGCCCCTTCTGGCCGCTTCAAAGATCCGCCCCTTCCGACATTATCGCACCATTTTATAAGTGCAATTACCTATACTAAGAAACCACTTACTGTCTCAAAGAAGCCAAGCAATGATCGCTGATCCGACCTTCTATTATCTCGCTGTCCCTGCGATTCTCATCACCGGCATTGCCAAAGGTGGCTTTTGCGGCCCCCTCGGCATGCTCAGCGTGCCGATCACGGCCCTTGTGATTGATCCGGTCACCGCAGCGGCGATCATGCTGCCGATCCTTGTCAGTATGGATCTGATCGGACTGGTGATTTATCGCGGCAAGGCAAACCGTCATATCCTGACCCACATGCTGCCCTTTGCCATTTGCGGGGTCGGGCTTGGCTGGCTGCTGGCTGACAAGATGAATGAAGAAGTGATCCGCCTCGCCCTCGGTCTTGTCGCTCTTGGCTTTGTGCTGAACTATTTCTTCCTTGCCCGCCGACCCAAAGATGGCAAACCCGGCGGCACTTTGTCCGCCGCCGTCTGGGGCACCCTCACCGGTTTTACCAGCTTCATCGCACATGCTGGCAACCCGCCTTATCAGATCTATGCCCTGCCGTTGCGCCTGCCCCCAATCCAGTTTGCCGCGACCATGGTCTATTTCTTCGCCATCACCAATCTGGTCAAACTGGTCCCCTATTTCGCGCTCGGTCAGTTCAGTCGGGAAAATCTGACGACCACAGCCACCCTGCTGCCTCTGGCCCCAGTCGGCGTCGGCATCGGTGTGTTGCTGGTGCGCACACTCGACCAAAATCTCTTTTACAAGCTGGCCTATGGTGCGATGCTGATTGTTTCAGTCAAGCTTTGCTATGACGGGATTTTTTCCCTGATTTAGGAGAAAGTGGCGATAGGCAGCCTCATTCCATCAACAACTCCACCCTCAAGCCAAATTTCCAATTGATCAAACGTTTATCCTTCGCTTTGATAAAGAAAAGCACGTAGCTTTAGGGGACAAGGGCCATATCCTTCCTGTCTAGGAACGATAGGCACCAGAGAAGACAAGGAGAGAAGCGACCATGACCAACAATCCGTTTTCGCAGCATCTGGACAAGAATCCGGCCAATTATGTACCGCTCTCTCCAATCACCTTCCTGGAGCGCGCAGCCACCACCTATCCTGATCATACGGCATGGGTCTATGGACCCGACCGCACCAGCTATGCGGATTTCTATCGCCGGTGCCGCCAGCTCGGCTCGGCCCTGATGCATCGTGGACTGCGTGCCGGCGACGTGGTTTCTGTCATGTTGCCCAATGTCCCGGCCATGTTGGAGCTGCACTATGCGGTGCCAATGTTTGGCGGCGTCATGCACACCATCAATACCCGCCTTGACGTTGCAATCGTCGCCTTCCAGCTTGAACATGCGCAAAGCAAAGTGGTGGTCATTGATACAGAATATGCCGACCTGATGAAGGAAGCCATCGAATTGTCAGGCCTCGACCCGATCGTCGTCCAATATGAAGATCCTGTCCATCCCCAGCAGGGTCTTTATCTGGGCGAACTGGAATATGAAAATCTGATGAGCGAAGGCAACCCGAATTTCAAATGGCCCGGCGTCAAGGATGAATGGGACGCGATCGCGCTTAACTACACCTCCGGCACCACGGGCGACCCGAAAGGCGTGGTCTATCACCATCGCGGTGCCTATCTGATGGGGTATGCCAACATCATTTCAGCAGGCCTTGCCAAACATCCGGTCTATCTCTGGACCTTGCCAATGTTCCATTGCAATGGCTGGTGTTTCCCTTGGTCCATTTCGGTGGTGGCAGGCACCCACATTTGCCTGCGCTCGGTCAGAGCCAAACCGATCTATGATGCCATCGCCGATGAAGGCGTCACGCATCTGTGTGGCGCGCCAATCGTTATGTCGGCCCTGTTGAGCGCACCAGCCCATGAAAAACGCACCTTGCCCCATAAGGTGGAATTCATAACCGCCGCCGCCCCGCCCCCTGAATCCGTGCTGGCAGGCATGGCTGATGCAGGTTTTCACGTCACCCATGTCTATGGTCTGACAGAAACCTACGGTCCGTCTGTGGTCAATGAATGGAAAGCGGATTGGGACACATTGAGCCCGCCAGAACAGGCCAGCAAGAAAGCCCGTCAGGGCGTACGCTATCCCGCGCTCGAAGGCCTCGCGGTTCTCAATCCCAACACCATGGAACCAGTGCCATCAGACGGCGAAACCATCGGCGAGGTCATGTTCCGCGGCAACATCGTCATGAAGGGCTATTTCAAGAATGAAGGAGCGACCAATCAGGCCTTTTATGATGATTGGTTCCATTCCGGCGACCTCGCCGTCATGCATCCCGATGGCTACATCCAACTGCGCGACCGATCCAAGGACATCATCATTTCCGGCGGGGAGAACATCTCCTCCATCGAGGTGGAAGATGCCCTATACAAGCATCCGGCAGTAGAAGCGGCTGCCGTGGTTGCCCGGCCCGATGACAAATGGGGGGAAACCCCATGCGCCTTTGTGGAACTGAGCGAAGGGCATGAAGCAACCGAGGCCGAACTGATCGATTGGTGCCGGGAGCATCTCGCCCACTTCAAGGCCCCGAAAACCATCATTTTCGAGGAATTGCCCCGCACTTCGACCGGCAAAATCCAGAAATTCCGCCTGCGCACCAAGGCAAAACATCTCTGAGCGTTCAAAGCGCGTCCCGCAATAAAATCAGCGGGAGCACCTTTCAGCACGATCAGACAACAAAAAAGCCGCGGTCACTTTCCGCGGCTTCGTCATTCAAACTGAGCGACCGGGTCAGCTAGCAGCTTTCAATTGTTCAATTTCGTCACGCATCTGGAGTTTTTTGCGCTTCATTTCGGCAAGGTCGAGGTCATTGCTGGAAGGATGGGTAAATGCTTGTTCAATTTCTTTATCCAGTTCATCATGCTTGCGTTGCAGCTCCTGGATACGTGCATCTAGCGACATATATTTCCTCCATAGGTTCGATTGAAACAAGATAATTGTGACATAGATGTTACAGGCTGTCGACAGAAATCAGGAGGTATTGGGATGACTTTTCGTGTCTTTTGAAGCCCTTGAAATTGGACGGTTAAGACACTATCAACGCAAACAAGAACTTGCAAAAAACGCCCTGATAATATATTGAATTTGCACCCAATTATTAGATCGGCCCAACTGTCATGACTCCAGAAAAAGAACAAGAAATTCGCACGACTTTAGCATTGCTGAAAACAGAACATTCTGATCTGGATCTTGCCATTCAGGCCCTGGAAGAGCGCCCCGGCGGCAACGCCCTTCCCATTCAGCGCATGAAGAAGAAGAAACTGTCCTTGAAGGACGACATCCAGCGCCTTGAAAATATGCTCTTTCCGGACATCATCGCCTGACAGTCAGGAGCATTTCCCAACTGGCAACATTTCGGCAGCAATACCAGCCCTTTCGCGCGCATCTTGCCGCTTGTCCCCCTCGCCAACTTGGCTATACTCCGCGCTTTCTTGCGTGTGTCGCGATCCACAGCAACCCTCCAATCTCTACAGGCACTAATGCAGAGTTTGTCTTTGCATAATGTCTTCGGTTTCTATAGTGAGGGGTCAAAGCGAGACACATTGTAAAGCCCGCCAAAGGTGGGCAGACATCACATTCTGTTCTGCGGGAAGGATCTGACCATGTCGAACGCCGGAACCAACGCTGCATCCCCTGTCGCCATCATCATGGGCAGCCAGTCCGATTGGCCCACCATGCGCAATGCTGCCGAAATTCTCGACGCTCTGGACGTTGGCTACGAAGCCAAGATCATTTCCGCCCACAGGACCCCGGACCGCATGGCCGATTTTGCCAAGTCCGCCAAGAAGAACGGCTTCAAGGTTATCATTGCAGGCGCAGGCGGCGCAGCCCATCTGCCGGGCATGACCGCTGCCATGACGCCCTTGCCAGTGCTTGGCGTACCGGTTCAGTCCCGCGCACTAAGCGGGCAGGATTCGCTTCTCTCCATCGTCCAGATGCCTGCGGGCATCCCGGTTGGCACCCTGGCCATCGGACGGGCAGGTGCAGTCAATGCGGGCCTGATGGCAGCTGCCATTCTCGCAACAACCGACGATGCACTGGCAGACCGTCTTGATGCATGGCGCCAGACTCAGACCGATGCAATCGCACTGGCACCGGTTGACGAAGACGCATAACACTCAACCCAAACCAACACGGCGATAAAGAACAAGAGGCACACATGCTGCAACCGGGCGATACAATCGGCATTCTGGGTGGCGGTCAACTAGGCCGCATGATGGCACTGGCCGCAAGCAAAATTGGCCTCAAGACCCACATCTATTGCCCGGACCCCAACAGCCCGGCCTTTGACGTGACCGCCTTTCACACCTGCGCCGATTATGAAGACGAAGCCGCCCTTGAGGCCTTCGCCAAGTCGGTTAAGCGGGTGACCTACGAATTCGAGAATATCCCGGCCCCGACCGTCGAGTTTCTCACCGCCCGCCTACCCGTTCTGCCCGGCGAGAATGTGTTGCGCACGTCACAGGATCGTCTGATCGAGAAGACCTTTTTTAATGATATCGGGATCCCAACCGCGGGCTTCCACGATGTTGCCAGCCAGCTGGACCTAGAAGACGGCATCAAGGCGCTTGGCCTGCCTGCCTTGCTCAAAACCCGTCGCTTTGGCTATGACGGCAAGGGGCAGGTGTTTCTGCGCAGTGATGAGGATATCCAGACGGCCCTCGATATCATCGGCAATCAGCCAGCCATCCTTGAGGCCTTCGTTCCCTTCGAGCGAGAAATCTCAGTCATTGCCGCCCGCAACGAGCAGGGGCAGACAGTCTCCTACGACATTGCGGAAAATGTCCATCAGAACCAGATTCTCCATACCACCACCGTTCCGGCGGCCATCAGCGAATCGGTTGCAGCAGACGCCCGCGCCATTGGCGAAAAGGTTGCAGAGAAGCTCGGTTATGTCGGCGTGTTGGCAGTGGAACTGTTTATTCTGCCCGAGGGTCATAACCCACGGCTGGTTGCCAACGAAATGGCGCCACGCGTGCACAATTCCGGCCACTGGACGGAAAGCGCCTGCCTTGTTTCCCAGTTTGAACAGCATATCCGCGCCGTTGCAGGCTGGCCGCTTGGCACCACCAAACGCCACAGCAACTGCGTCATGACCAATTTGGTCGGCGATGACATCAAGGCTTGGCCCGACCATCTCTCGGATAACGCAACGGCCTTTCATTCCTACGGCAAATCGGAAACCCGCGATGGCCGCAAAATGGGTCATATCAACGTGATTTCACCGATTGACGCCGCCTGAAAGGCAACTTTTTCGCAGTTTTTCGTCAAAACAGCCCCCTTGGATATAGACAAGCCATTGTCGGTCTGTTAGAACCCCCCAAAGTTTCGGTCGCTGCTAGGGCGGTGGCCGATTTTTTTTCGAAAATCCAGACATCACGAACTTAAGGATTGACGCGTGCAGGTACTCGTCCGCGATAACAATGTTGATCAAGCCTTGAAGGCGCTGAAAAAGAAACTCCAGCGCGAAGGCGTGTTCCGTGAAATGAAAATGCGGAACTTCTATGAAAAACCTTCTGAAAAGAAGGCCCGAGAAAAAGCTGAAGCTATTCGTCGTGCCCGCAAGCTGGCTCGCAAGCGTCTTCAGCGCGAAGGTCTGATTCCTTCCAAAGGCCGTGGTCGCTAAGGACCGTGTCGCCTCAGGTCGCGCATTTGCACGACCCGTAACAGGCTGACCCTCCTCAAGCTAGACCATATACTTTGCGCCCTTCACGGACCGACTCCGTCCCGCTTCGGGACGCCGCATGACACCAGATGATGCATGTCGATTCCGGGCGCAGAGACAGCCTTTAATCAAGGCTGAACACTATGACTCTGTGTCAAAGTTCGCTGATGTTGGTCAGGTCCCGCTTACGGGACCTGATAACATCTGTTTGCGTTCACTTATCTCTTGACACATCTGGGCAAATGGACGCATTGAATGCGTAGCCGTTTGACTTTGTCGTGGATAGGCATGCTTTTTTGCACTGCATCATGCCACGCATATCCGGCTGACAAATTTTGGCCAGTTTATTCTGCCAACATGTGATACTCACAGTCAAAAAGGCGCCAGCAAGGCGCACCGGAACGTCCGACGGGGTTTGTCAATATGGTTCGCATCTGCCACTTCAAGCAGCTTTTCCTGATCGCCAGTCTTTCAGCGGCTTTAGCTGCCTGCCAGACCACTGGCATGCAGAACAGTCAGGATTTTGATCGCAATGCGGGGGCCGCTGACAATATCGCATCCCTCAATCAGGTGATCGCCAGAAACCCCAGCGACGCCAATGCCTACAATATTCGCGGCACCGCCTATGGCCGTTCGCGTCAGTTTGATCTGGCTTTGCAAGATTATAGCCGCGCCATTTCACTCAATCCGAATTTCCATCAGGCCTACGCCAACCGCGCCCTGATCTATAAGAAGATGGACAACACATCCGCAGCTTTGGCCGACTATAATCGCGCCATTGCCCTGCAACCAACTTATGATGTGGCGCTCATCGGTCGCGGCGACATCTATCGCCAGAATGGCGACGATAGCCGCGCCATTGCCGACTATAATCAGGCAATCGCCGCCAAAACCCGCGATCCTCGCGCCTATTATCATCGCGGCCTGATTTACCAGCAGCAACGCAATCATTCCCAGGCGATCGAAGACTTCACATTCGCGCTCAGCCTTGATGCCTCCAACCCGGAAGCCTTCAACAGCCGTGGCATTTCCTATCTGGTGGAAAATGACATCAAGGGCGCCCTTGGCGATTTCTCCAACGCTGTGAAAATTGACCGAAAGAATTATCGCGCCTGGACCAATCAGGGAATCGCGCTTGAAAAGGTCGGCAATTATTCCAAGGCGTTTGATTCCTACTCCCGCGCCCGGATCATCAATCCCAATTACAGCCCGGCCACCAACGGCATGAATCGCACCCGTAAGCTACGGTCCCAAAGCAAAGCGTGATCAAGCGATCCTAAAATCGGCAACAGACACAAAAAAGCGCGCCTTGAAGGCGCGCTTTTTTGTGTCTGGCTTTATTGAAAACCCGCTGCTTACAGCAGGAAAATGGCCATGAACACCACGACCAGCAAGCAACCGATGGTGCCATACTGGAATAAAGCGACGAACAGATCATAAGTCTTTTCGTGCTCTTCGTAATCCATCACCGGATTGAGTTCTTTGTTCATAGATCCCTCCTCGTGCCGCCGGGGGGCGACTAAGTATTTCTTCTGCGTCAACATACCGCAGCATAAAGCGAATGGCAATCCATCCCCAGTCTAAGGTGAAAAGAGTCCATAACTGGAGACGGGTCGCTTTGTCAGCCTTCAGCCCCAAAACTCAAATCACACCCATCGGGAGCAGCAGGCAATGTCCGGCGCGCAGCCAGCACACGCTCCTGACTGAAATCCTCAATTTGTTCGTTGAACATCTCATAGAAATTCAATTCGGCCCCCAAATGCAGGAACACCCCGCCAAGCCCGATGGCTGCCCGATCCATGAAGACAAATTCGCGCGGCACGGTCACCGGACCAAGGCGTTTGAATTCCTGATGCACCTTGAAGGCTTGTTTTCGGCCATATTCCGCCGGACTGACCCCATCAGCGATCGTCCGCACGCGGTCATCCAACAACGGTCCATAAATGAATCGCGCCCAGACATTAAGGGCATCAACCAGCTCGTTGCTTAGATTGGAAAAGCCCCAGCATTCATAGGCATGAACGATCTGGTCCCGGTCATCCTTGCCAAGCCCGTGATAGAGATCCACCACCCCTTGCACGAAGCGTGGCGGAAAAATCCGGACGCAGCCATAATCAAACAGATTGATCCCGGCCACCCGTCCATCCTCTTCAAAGGCGCTATAATTGCCCAGATGCGGATCCCCGTGAATGACCCCGTGATGGGCAAACGGATACCACCAGGCATGGAACATCACGCGGGTGAGGAAATTGCGCTCTTCCTGTGAATGCTGCTTATAGGCCAGCAATTTGCGTCCATGCAGCCAGTCCATGGTCAAAAGACGCGGGCTTGACAAATCGTCATAGAGCCGCGGCACCCGTACCCTTGGTTCATCCTTGAAGATGGTGCGATAGAGATGCATATGCCAGGCTTCGCGCACATAATCGAGTTCTTCGCGCACCCGCTCGGCGATTTCCTTGGCGATCTCGCTGGTATCAATCGCACTTTGCATGGTCCGATGGACCTTGAAGACCATATTCAGTTGCTTGAGATCTGCTTCCACCGCAGACGCCATATCGGGATATTGCAGCTTGCAGGCAAGCTCGCTGCCATCATGATGAAAGGCCCGATGCACCTGCCCCAATGAGGCAGCAGCTGAGGGTTCATGGTCAAAGGATGCAAAGCGCGAGCGCCAATCCGACCCCAATTCAGACCGCATGCGCCGCTTGGTAAACGCCCAGCCCATAGGCGGCGCGTCTGACTGCAATTGCGCCAGTTCGGCAGCATATTCGGGTGGCAACACGTCGGGCACCGTGGCGAGCATTTGCGCCACTTTCATCAACGGCCCCTTCAGCGTCCCCATGACCTTGGCAAGGTCGACGGCTTCGCGTTCGATGTCACTGTCTCCACGGCCAAACAACCGCGATGTGGCAGCGCGCGCCACAAAGCCCCCCATGCCAGCATTGACCTGCGCATAGCGCTTGACGCGCCGGCCAAACCGATTGGCATCGTTATAGGCTTCGTCTGGGCTATCATCCCCAGGCAAGGGGCCATCCGTCGCCGGTGTAGCGACGGAGGAATGGGACAGTTCGGGTGTCTTCTGGTCGGCCATTACAATTACTTTCCTGCCAGTCACACCCTTTCGGGCAAAGAGAAGGCTCAGGCCTCTTCCAGCGCTTCCAGCTCATCAATCAGCGACTCGACAACCGAGAGGCCTTTTGACCAGAAGTCCGGATCCTTTGCATCCAACCCGAATGGTGCGAGCAATTCCGAATGATGCTTGGTGCCACCTGCGCTCAGCATGTCGAAATATTTCTGGACAAAGCTTTCGTCACTATTCTGGTAGACAGAATAGAGCGAATTGACCAGACAATCCCCGAACGCATAGGCATAGACATAGAAAGGCGAATGGATGAAATGCGGGATATAGGCCCAGAAGGTCTCATAGCCCTCACCCAGTTTCACCGATGGCCCCAAGCTGACTGCTTGTACGCTCATCCAGAGCTCGCAGATCTGGTCGGAGGTCAATTCTCCCTCGGCCCGGGCCGTATGCAGCTTGCGTTCGAACAGATAGAAGGCAATCTGGCGCACCACCGTATTGAGCATGTCTTCGACCTTGCCGGCAAGCATCGCCCGACGCTCGGCCACATCCTTGGTCTTGGCGAGCAGAGAGCGGAAGGTCAGCATCTCACCGAACACACTGGCGGTTTCAGCCAAAGTCAGCGGAGTTGGTGCCATCAAGGCACCCTGCCCAGCGGCCAGCACCTGATGCACCCCATGTCCCAATTCGTGGGCCAGTGTCATCACATCGCGTGGCTTGCCCATATAATTGAGCAAAACATAGGGATGGGCGCTTGGCACGGTGGGATGGGCAAAAGCCCCCGGCGACTTGCCTTCACGCACCGGCGCATCGATCCAGTTCTTGTCAAAAAACTGAGCGGAAATCTCTGCCATTTTCGGCGAAAATCCCCCATAGGCATCCTGTACGATGGCCTTGGCTTCCGGCCATTCGATGGTCCGTGTAGGCACCTTGGGCAACGGCGCGTTGCGATCCCAATGATCGAGGGCATCCTTGCCGAACCATTTGGCTTTCAACGCATAATAGCGGTGCGACAGGCGCGGATAGGCGTCTTGCACGGCATCGACCAAAGCGTCAACCACTTCGCGCTCGACACGGTTGGCCAGATGGCGACTATCCGCCACATCCTCAAAGCCGCGCCAGCTGTCAGAAATGCTCTTGTCCTTGGCCAGCACGTTGGAAATCAGCGAGAAGATCGACAAATTCGCCTTGAAGGTTGTCGCCAAAGCATCGGACGCCGCCTTTCGTTTGGCTTCGTCACTATCGGTCAGCAGATTGAGTGTCTGCTCGATGGCCAACTCTTCGGTGCCATCGGCCAGCTCGACCGAGAAACGCAGCCCAGCCATGGTCTCGTCAAACAGACGGTTCCAGGCCATCGCACCGGACACTGATTTCTCATAGAACAGTTTCTCAAGCTGATCTTCGAGCTGATAGGGCTTTTCCTTGCGCAGATCATCAAGCCATGGCTTGTAATGGCCAAGCAATGCACTCTCTGCCATGGCCTGATCAAGCACATCGTCTGCAATGCGGTTCAGTTCCAGCTCGAAAAACAGCAATTGGGTTGAGATCGTCGTGATCCGCTCCTGTACATCGCCATAAAATTTCGCCCGCGCAGGATCGGTGGTGTTGCCCGTATAGGTCAGACCCGCAAAGCTGATGATACGCCCCATCCGGTCCTGAATTTTTTCATAGCGTTGCAAGGCTTCGCCCAGCACGTCGCCGCCCTTCTCTGCCAACAGGTCAGCCAGTTTGCCCTGATAATCGGCTCCAAAGGCTGCCACATCTTCCTTGCACTGACTGAAATCAGCGTCCAGCGCCGGGTCATCGGTCCCTTTGTAAAGATCATCAAGGTTCCATTCCGGCAAACCGTCAAGGCTGGCGCTTCCCTGCTCGGCGGCCGCGGCAGTCAGTGGCATATGAAATAGTGACGGATAAGGAAGCGCAGAGGTCATGAAACAACTTTCCAGCGATAAGAGAAAAGACAAAATCCCCGGACGCGCGCTCGGATAGCGACGGCGTCACGCGGGTCTTATAACAAAGATAGGCACTCTTCGGGATGGATCCAGTGCCCTTGTCTCGAAAGTAGGGTCACAAGCGGGCTTTGCCCAGATGGATGGGTCCGAAAGTCCGCCCCGATGCCCCGCTATACACATAATTTTTTGCAACAATAGACCCGGAAATTAATACAGCTTTAACCGATGCAGCCGATCTTGGTTCAAAATGAAACATCTTCGCCCCAGTCCGCACTCAAGCAAACCGGCACGATAATGAGCGAAAAAATTCTGATCGTCGATGACGATCCCGTACAGCGCCGTCTGTTGGAAGCCATCGTTGAGAAAAGCGGTTTCAAAGCCGTGTGCGCCGAACATGGCGAACAGGCATTGGCGATTCTCGAGCAGAATCCGGCCAGCTATTTCGACTTGATTATTCTCGATCTGGTGATGCCCAATCTTGACGGCATGGGCGTGTTGCAGGCTTTACAGAAAACCGACATCAAGGCTCCGATCATCGTTCAGACCGCCCATGCGGGCATCGACACCGCAGTCAATGCCATGCGCGCCGGCGCGTTCGATTTCGTCATCAAGCCCGTCTCGCCCGAGCGGTTGCAGATCGCCATGCGCAACGCCTTGAAGGTCAATGCGCTTGAAGAGGAAATCACCCGCATCCGCTCGCGCAGTCACGGAACGCTCAGTTTCAAGACAATCATCGCCTCAAGCGAACCCATGGGCCGGGTGATCAATCTGGGCAAGCGCGGCGCTAAATCCAACATTCCCATTCTGATTGAAGGGGAATCCGGCGTCGGCAAGGAACTGATCGCCAAGGCGATCCAGAATGCCTCCGACCGCTCATCCAAACCCTTCGTCACCGTCAATTGCGGCGCGATCCCCGACAATCTGGTCGAAAGCATCCTGTTTGGCCATGAAAAAGGAGCCTTCACAGGAGCAGCTGAAAAGCATGTCGGCAAATTCGTCGAAGCCAATGGCGGCACGCTGTTCCTCGACGAGGTCGGCGAGCTACCACTCGAAACCCAGGTGAAATTGCTGCGCGCGCTGCAAGAAGGCGAAATTGATCCGGTCGGAGCGACCAAGCCGGTCAAGGTGGACTTCCGCCTGATCTCTGCCACCAACAAAGACCTGATCCAGCTCGTCAAGGATGGCAAGTTCCGAGAGGATCTCTATTACCGCCTCAATGTCTTCCCCATCCGTGTCCCGCCTCTGCGCGACCGCAAGGATGACATCCCGGCTCTGGCTCGCAATTTCCTCACCCGCTTTGCCGCCGAAGAAGGCCGCAAAAGCCTTGCCACCATCACGCCCGATGCCATGTCGCTGCTCGAAAGCTATGACTGGCCGGGCAATATCCGCCAGTTGGAAAATACCGTTTTCCGTGCTGTCGTCCTGTGTGACGGCGACCAGTTGACGATTGAAGAATTCCCCCAGATTGCCAGTCAGGTCAGCGCCTTCAGCGAAACGGTCGTCAAGGCGCGCGCCCCACGCCCCGAAGATCTGGCCCGGCTCGCTCCAACCCGGTCCAGTGCGACCAGTCAGTCGGTCAACCCACCGGCCTCATCCCCCGACATGGGTGACCCATATCCGGCCAGCATTCCGCCTGCCTCTGATGCAGCCTATCGGACAGATGGGATGCCCGAATTGTCAGAAGCGCCAGAAGCATCAGGCCCGGACAATGACGGCCTGCGGCAAGATCCTTGGGGGTTTCTGCGCTTGCTGGATGATTATGGCAACATCCGCTCGCTGGCCGAACTGGAAGCCGAAATCATAGGCCGCGCTCTCAAGCATCACGATCACCGCATGTCCGATGTGGCCCGACGCCTTGGCATCGGCCGCTCTACGCTCTATCGAAAGCTCAAGGAATATGGCCTTGATCAGGACGAGGCAGAGTCCGCCGAATCAACAGAGCCAGGGGCTCAGGCCTCCTGACCGTGATATCTGGGTGACACCTAAGCTAGGAAGACGATCCTGTATCCTATTTTTATATTGCATTGGATCTCGAAAATCAGCTTTGATTCCAATAACTGATTTGTTGAGATTCGCGGACTGAGTGCCGTGAAAAAGGGGACTACAAAGACATGCCTAAATTGTACACTGCCATGCTGGCGATCACCGTCGCAACAACCGGCAGCGCACTATGCCTGAGCCCCTCCATGGCCTCCGAGACCCAATTGTCCGCGGTTTCTGTCTCTGGCCAGATGTCTGCCAACCATGGCCCTCTGAGCCTGTTGAATGTCGCGCCAGCCGCCAGCCTTGAGCGCGAAGTCACCAACGGGATCCATATCAATGCCATCCTGAAGGCCCTGCGCACAGCGGACAGCACCCTTGATCAGCAACGCGATCAAGATCTGTTTGACGCAGTGGCTGCCAAAATCGACGCCATACCGCGCACCAAGAACTTCCTTGAACAGCGCGACAATGCAGCCCTTGTCGCCTTTTATGAAGCCCGCGATTTCCAGACGGCATGGTTTGACAATGGGGAATGGACCGATCACGCTCGCAAGCTGGTCTTTGCCCTTTCCCGCGCCGAGCGGGACGGCCTCGACCCGGCGGACTATCAAACCCCGTCGCTCGCCCTCTCGCGCAAGGCAGGCAGCTCGGATGCGGACATAGCAGCGGCCGACATTGCCCTGTCACGGGCCCTGACGCGCTACACCCGTCACGCCTATGCCGGACGCGTCGATCCGCGCAGCTTCTCCAAAAAGGCCGTGACGATCAAGCCGCATTATCCTGATTCCATCGCTGCGCTCGACAAGATTGTCGTCTCCAGCGCACCGGTCAAAACCCTGCGCAGCTATAATCCGCAGCATGAGGGCTTCCTTGCCCTGCGCGCGGAATATAACCGCCTGCGCTTTGCTGGCACCAAAGACCAGACGCCGCCTGTCCCATCTGGCAAAAGCCTCAAGGTCGGGATGAGCGATGAACGGGTGCCTCTGATCTGGCGCAAACTGGGCCTGAGCGCACCAAGCGACAATCCCACCCTTTACAGCAAGGCTCTGGCCGAGAAGATCGAGACCTATCAGGCAAAACATGGCCTCATCGCCGATGGAATCGTCGGCAATGCAACCCTGCGCATCATGAATGATGACCGCAAGGAACTGATCAGCGACATGATCGCCAATCTGGAACGCTGGCGCTGGCTGCCACGCGATCTGGGCAAATTCCATGTGATGGTCAATATCCCGACATACCACGCCCAAGTGGTCCGTGACGGCAAGATCATCCACGAAACCCGCGTCGTGGTTGGTAAATCCCGTCACAAAACTCCGATCTTTTCCGACCAGATGGAATATCTGGTGGTCAATCCCTATTGGAATGTCCCCAGATCCATCGCCTCGAACGAATTGCTGCCAAAGATCAAATCCGACCCGTCTGCCTTTTTCTCCAAGACCAATTATCAGGTGTTGGCCAGTGTGAAGGGCCGCACCCGGATTATTGATCCGTCCAAGCTGGATTGGGAAAAGGTCGATGCAACCCAGGTCCGTCTGCGCCAAATGCCGGGCACTCGCAATGCGCTTGGCCATATCAAGTTCATGTTCCCCAACAGACATGCGGTCTATTTGCATGACACCCCGTCGCGCAGCCTGTTCAACCGCGACAATCGCGCCTTCAGTCACGGCTGCGTCCGGGTGCATGAACCAATGGAATTCGCCGAAGTCATCCTGTCCGGAACCAAAGGCTGGAGCGCAAAACGGGTCAAATCGATGATTGGCGGCAACGAGCGCCGGGTCAATCTGGACAACAAGATTCCAGTTCATCTGGCATATTTCACCACATGGATGTCCGACGACGGTGTCTTGCAGGTGCGCTCCGATATATATGGCCACAATGAAAAGACCAAAAAAGCCCTCGGGCTGGAGTGAGCGGCGGGGTCTTTCATTAACCCTGCCATCAAAGAACAAGGCCTTTCGGGCCGGGAATCTGGGGATGGATCGGCAACGATCCGTCCCTTGCCATTTTTCGTCCCAATTGTTCGTGCAACTTGCGATTTAACGTACATTTGACCCGTCAATCAGGGCCGAATGTCGCATTCTGCGCGTGTCTTTGACCTTCATTAACCAAATGACAAGCATAATGCGCTCAAAGTAAGAAGAATTTTCTGCTATCTTTGGCCGGTAAGGAAAGCAGATTCACTTTGGTTAGCACCGCTCCTGCAGATCTGCCCATGGGTGGAGGCGTGCGTATGTCAGCTGTTGCTGACTGATGATTGGACAACCTGTGGCCAGACACAAAGCCTTTCTGTCCCGTTTGATGCCTAAGATGCACCAGATTCTGTCCGCTTTTGCGACATCTGGGGCACTCCGTATCCATTTCCCGACAGCTCTCCTGCTTTCCCTTGTGATGCTGCCTTTGATGGCGCCGACCACGGCAGAGGCCTCCTCCCGCTCGCTAACCCTGCACAATACCCACACCAAAGAAACCCAGACCATCACTTACAAGCGCAATGGCCGCTTTGACCCCGAAGGTCTGCGCAAGATGAACCGCTTCTTGCGTGACTGGCGCCGCAACGAAAGCACCCAGATGGATCCGGTGCTGTTCGACCTGATCTGGAATGTCTATAAGGAAACCGGAGCCAAAAAGCCGATTTATGTGGTTTCGGGCTATCGGTCGCCCGCCACCAATAACATGCTGCGCAGACGCAGCCGCGGCGTCGCCAAAAACAGTCGCCACACCAAAGGTCAGGCGATGGATTTTTATCTGCCCGGCGTGCCGATCAGCAAGATTCGCAAGGTTGGCCTGCGCATGCAGGCTGGTGGAGTTGGCTATTATCCCACATCGCGCTCTCCCTTTGTCCATATCGATACCGGCAATGTCCGTCATTGGCCACGCATGACCCGCAAACAGTTGGCCAGAGTCTTCCCCAAAGGCAATACCGTCCATGTACCCACGGATGGCAAGCCTCTGAGAGGCTACAAGAAAGCGAAGATACAGGTCGCTGCGCGCAAGGCAGAAATGATCCGCACGACGCGCTCTGCCCGCCGCTATACCCAGGTGGCCAAGGCCGCTCCGGTCCGTCCGCGCAGCCCAGATGCGGTGCGCGTTGCCACCGCAAAACCGGTTGTAACACAAAGCGAAGGCACTCTTCTTGGCAGACTGCTTAGTCGCGGCCCCAAAGCGCCACCAAAACCAACATTCGACACCGCAAGCGCACCAGCTAAAGAGACCGCGACCGAGCTGCCAACCCGGCTGGCTTCGTTGCCGAAACGTCCTGATGGCCGTGAGGAAACCCGCGCGCCCGGCAGCCTTGTCGCAACACTGACCAGTCAGCCTGCCGCCAATGCGCCCACCAATGCCGACGACATCATCGCTGCGGCAGAAGCCGCAGAAGCCAAACTGCGCGGGGAAGACATTACCAACGCCGAAGCCGAGGCAACACCGCCCCTTCGCTTCACCACCCTTCCGCGCACGCGCCCGGCAAATCAGACAAGCAGTCCGTTCCAGCTGGCCAGCACCACGCCTGAACCAAAGCCTCTGCCTATTCAGAGCGCGTCGAACGATCAGCCCCTGCCGGACAACAATGCAGTCGGCAGTATAGGCACCTCACCTATTCTGCAACAGCTTGCCAACCCGCCTCAAACGGCGGACGAACCACAGCAAACGGCCCAGGCACCAGCCGCTACCGAGCAACAAAATGCCCCTGAAGCGCCGCAAGTCCCTGAGGCCCCTCAGATCCCTCAGGCGCAGCAGCCCGCCCAATCGACCGAACGGGTTGAGCTTGCCGCCCTGCCCCATGCCCGCGCGCAAATCAAGGCGTCTCAACAAGACGCCAAACAGGTTCTTAATCAACTGGCTGGCAATGGCGAGGAAGCAGACGATGCTTCCAGCGTTCGCGCAGCCTATGCCTCGGCGGACAGCACCGGCCTGCCAATCGCAGCCCCCCGTGCTCGCATCATCGCCAAGCCCGATCCTCACGAGACGAATCTCGTCGCCTTGCCACGCAAGGCCGAGCGCCAGCAACTGGCAAGCCTGCCCACAAACCTCAAGGACCGCATCAACGTGCCACGCGACATGATGGCTATGCTGCCGCGCCGTGCCGACCGGGCCTTGCCGCAAGCAGCAGCCCCCTCTGCGGCAAAGCGGACGTCTGCGGCTGATGGCTCGCTTTTGACCAAGCTGACATTTGCCTATGGCCCGTCAGGCATGGCGCATTTTGCTCATATGAAGCAATCGACCCGCACGTCGACCTTTGCGCGTCTGTCCCGGCCAATCCCGGCCAATTTGCGCGCCTTGGTGAGCAAGCCCGCCAGCATGATTGATCAGACTTTCAGCGCCCGCCTCAATCAAGTGCCACAAGATGCCAGCTTCACCGGTCGTGCCATTGCGCGGATGTCGATCCGAAGCTTCCAATAAGCGCGCAAACCAAACAGCCCGACGCTTGCATCTGACAAGGATGCGGGCATCGGGCTTTGTATTTCGTTGGCTTTTTTCTGAAATTTGTTGAGGCGATCAGCGACGGAAACGCAATCCGACTTCGACCTTGTTGGCGGCAAAGTCTGAGCCAGCTTGATTGCTTTCCCGCTGTTCACGGCTGACGCGTGCAATCAGTTGGACCGACCGATTGAAAGCATATTCAGCTCCCAAGGTAGCATCAAACACCCAATCCTTACGCCCTGAACCATTGTAGGTCTCGTGCGACAACCCACTGTCGAGCGACAGGGTCAGATTGCGCCGTATCGCATAATCCGCTTCCAGCGACAGGGTCCGGGTCGCCACGCTCGTCGCAGTGGTTGAACTCGATGTCAGACTGGTTTCCAGCCCGCCCTTAAGCGTCCAGAGGGCATTGGGCGACCAGGTAACACTGGCATCGGCAAACAGGATCGTGTCGCCCCCTATAGAATCCTTGTCCGGTTTCCAGACCATCACCCCGCCAGACACTTCGCCCGACAGTTTTTCGCGATCTGTGATGGCGATCCCTATGGCCCCGCGCAAGCTATAGCCATCAAGACTGCTATTGCGTTGATCGTAGCGTTTGCGCGCCACTTCGGCGTCAACAAAAGGCAGGATCTGATCGGTCACCTGATATCCGACACGCCCACCAACTTTATAGCTGCGATAGTCGCGGCTTGCATCCTCGTCAAAGCTTTCGCGATCCAGCGCCCCGCGCAATTGCAGCTTGAGCGGCCCGGCTCCCTGATCAAGGGTGGCGGAAAATCCATAATTGGTCTCGATGGAGGCTGTGCCGCCTGAGGCAACAAGGTCGGGATTGTTCGCCTCTTCCTTGCTCCGCGCAAAGCGCGTACCCAATGCCAGCTTGGTCTGGTCAGCCAGATCAAGGGTCAAATCTGCATTGGCAGAGAGTTCATTGTCAGGCTTTCGCTTCGGGGTTTTGTAGCTTTCAAACACCCCCAATGCGCTCAGGGTCAAAGCGTGCCGCTCCCACAGGGACTGCGCGCTAACCTCCAGAGCCACCCGCCCCAGCGTCCCTTCGGAGCCACGCTCGGCATTGTCTATATTGTCCGTGCCTTCGGCAAACAGCGTGAGCGAAGGATAAAGCAGGAAGGAACCAGCTTTCACTCCGACCGCATCATAGGCATCACTTCCTTTGCTGCCTCTAACCGTCTTGCCTTGCACTTTTGCCGCAGGTCGGGCCGGGCTTTGCACTGGCCTTTCGGGCCTGACCGGCTCGATTGGGTAGGTCACCCGCCCCCGGGTTGGATCAATAGAGCCGGTGTTGGATGGCGTGGTTTGCGACACCTCATTGGTCAAATCACCATCGGCACCGCGCAACGAGGGGGAGGTCGTTGTATCCGACGTCAGTAAGGACTGCTGTACCCCCAATTGCCCCGTTTGCGGCACCATATCACCATTGGCAGAGGTTTCAGTTGCGCTCGAGATTGCAGGCGCATTGCTTGCCTCAACCGCCTGCGCCAAAGCCGAAAGGGGCTGCAAGGTCACGACCACACCCACCAGAAGAGGGCCGGTCAGGAATGTTGATGTTAACAGCAACCGCATGCGAATTTGGCCTTGCAGAAAATCGGTGACGTCTGGCCCACACCAACCGATATCAGCCCGTCACGGCTCCGGATCAGGCAAAAATCGGTGACTTCGGGCGCAATTATTCCTTTCCAGAAGGTAAACACTTTTGGTTAACAACTTGTTTCCCTACCCTTAAGACCCGCCGCTTGAGGGTAGACTTTAATGGATCACCTAAAAGCGTTATTGATAACAACTTTCATTCCCGCCGAAATTGTACTAGGAATCGCTCATCTCAAATGATCAGGCAGGCCAAGATGACTCCTCCAGCTACTCCCGCTGACTATTCCGCAATCGCTTCGGCATATTCCACAATAGACAATGAAATCAATGGCCTGATCGCCTTGAGAGCGGAATTGGCAACCAGCCTTAAAAAACCATTTGAAGAGGCGGTACGCACCATACGCGAATCCAAGGGTCGCTTGATCGTCACCGGCATGGGAAAAAGCGGTCACATTGCCAAGAAACTGGCCGCGACACTGGCCTCAACCGGAACGCCTGCCTTCTTCGTCCACCCGGCCGAAGCCAGCCATGGCGACCTTGGCATGATCCGGCCTGTGGATGTGGTGATGGCAATGTCCTGGTCGGGAGAAACCGCCGAGCTTGCCAATATCATCTCCTATACTCGTCGCTTCAAGGTGCCGATGATCGCCATGACATCCAATCCTGCCAGCACGTTGGCAATGCAAGCCGATTTGAGTCTCTGCCCGCCCAAGGTCAAGGAAGCCTGCCCGCACGGTCTGGCCCCAACCACCTCGACCACCATGCAACTCTGCCTCGGCGATGCATTGGCGATTGCCCTTTTGGAAAGCCATGGCTTTACCGCAGCCGACTTCAAGACTTACCATCCGGGCGGCTCGCTGGGAGCCAACCTGCAATTTGTTCGGGACCTGATGCACAAAGGCGCCTCGCTGCCTCTGGCCCAACCAGACGTCAAAATGAGCGAAGTGATCGTCATCATGTCACAAAAAGGCTTTGGCTGCGTTGGGGTCACCGATGACACTGGAGCTTTGGTCGGCATGGTCACCGATGGCGACTTGCGACGCCATTTGGCAGATGACCTGCTCAATCAGCCTGTCGAAAAGGTCATGACCGAGATGCCAAAGACCCTTACACCAGACATGCTTGTCCCTGCAGCCATCGAAAAGATGAACAGTTTGGCGATCACGTCAATCTTCGTTGTCGAGGATACCAAACCGGTTGGCATTCTGCATATGCACGATTTCTTGCGCGCAGGGGTTGCCTGAAACTGGATTTCCCTGCATTTCCAAGGACCTTTGGCCCACGCCCCCTGCCCCTTACACAAAAGGCCGCAGGCCGGACCAGCCTCACCTTGTTATCCCTTTGGTAACCTTAACCAAATTTACTTCAATTTCGAAGCGTTTGAAGCCTTTCATTAGCAATCCATTAGATCTGTTTTCATAGACTGCCACTTAATCATATGGCTCCGGGCGTCAAATCCGGCACATGAAAACAGGAACACAGGAATGGATATTGCAACCCTTATCGGTATGGTCGCGGCTTTCGGCGTTGTGCTGACGGCGGTTCTGCTGGGCGGCACTCTCGGGCAGTTTGTTGATGTTCCCTCCATTCTCATCGTGATTGGCGGCGGCTTGTCCGCGACCCTGATCCGCTTCACGCTTGGCGGCATTGGTGGCGCCATTATTACGGGCGGCAAGGTTGCCTTTGGCGGCAAAAGCACCAACCCACGCGAGATGATTGAAAAAATCACAGAGTTGGCTGATGTCGCGCGCAAGAGCGGCCCCCTTGGCCTTGAGAGTATTGAGGTAGAGGACCCGGTTCTTGCCAAAGGCGTTCAGTTCATCGCCGATGGCTATGAATCCGGTTTCATCCGTGAAAGCATGGAACGCGAGCGCGATCTCTATATTGAACGTCTTCAGGAAGGCAAACGCTTCTACAAACAGCTCGGCGATGCGGCCCCGGCCTTTGGCATGATCGGCACGCTTGTCGGACTGGTGCAGATGCTCGCAGCGATGGATGACCCTTCAGCCATTGGCCCTGCCATGGCCATTGCTTTGTTGACCACCCTTTATGGTGCGTTGGTTTCCAACATTATCTGTATCCCGATTGTCGACAAGCTCGATTCCAAACTCGATGGTGAAGACCTGAACCAGACCCTGATCATCGATGGTGTCATGCAGATCCGCGAAAACAAGAGCCCGAACCTGATCCGGGAAATGTTGCTCGCCTATTTGCCGGAAAAAGCCCGCAACGAACTTATGGACGAAGCGGCCTGATCTGCCCAGTGCAGATCGAGCTGATCACTAGGAAAGGCATCAATCATGGCCAAGAAAAAGCAACAAGCGGGTGGTGGTGCGCCCGATTGGCTGGTCACCTTTGCTGACTTGATGTCGTTGCTCGTCTGCTTCTTCGTTCTCATCATTTCCTTCTCCATTCAGGATGACCAGAAACTGCAGGTCGTTGCCGGTTCGATGAAGGATGCATTCGGTGTCAAACCGGTCATGCGCAAGGCCGGCATGATCGAAATCGAGGGCATGCCCGTCCGCGAATATGTCAAACAGGTTGCAGCGGTTGCGCAGGAAAATGACTCCGACTTTGCCCAGGAGCGCCATGATCAACGCTCCAAGCAGGGACCGGAAGCCAACACCCACGACATCGAAAAAACCGAAATCGAGCGCCCCCGGATGTTTGCCACCGCCGCCGCTTCTCTGCGTCAGGCATGGCAGGAAATGCCGGAAATCAGCGAGATTTCAAAGCATATCATCATTGAGGAAGACAAGGATGGCCTGAACATCCAGATGGTTGATCAGGATGGCCGTTCCATGTTTGCCGAAGGGTCCAAATATCCTTACGACTTCACCCGGCGCCTGCTGGTGCATATGGCGCCAGTGCTGGCCCGCATGCCCAATCGCATCAAGATCAGCGGTCACACGACCGCTTCCAACATGCCAATCAATTCTGGCTATACCGGCTGGGAATTGTCGGCAGACCGCGCCAATGCAGTTCGGTCCGTGCTGATGGAATATGGTGTGCCAGCCGATCAGATCTTTGCCGTAGAAGGCAAAGCTGACACGGATCCGCTGTTTCCCAACGATCCCTATCTGGCCGCCAACCGGCGCATCAGCATCCTGCTGATGTCCGAAGAGCCGCCACTCCCACCCGCTCACCAGCCTTGATGCTGAGCTGACACGGGGCTTGATCAGGGTTTGAAAGCCACCAGTTTCCAAGAGCGTTCCTGACCTGTCAGGGACGCTTTTGTCTTATTCAGCCCCCTTTCGCCTTTGAGAGAGATTTCGAAGCCTGCGTATTTCTGCTACAGCTCGCAAGCCCACACAGTTTCCATCCCCACAGGACAAACCACATGCATATTTTCCAGCTTGAAAAATGGCAACACGATCATCAATTCCTCGATGATGATCGCAACCGGAAAAATGCCCGCCGCACATTCTACGTTGTCCTTCTGACCATCGTCACGATGGTGGTGGAAATCACCGCCGGAACGATCTTGAATTCCATGGCTCTCTTGGCCGATGGCTGGCATATGGCGTCCCATGCTGGCGCTCTGGGCCTGACGGTGCTTGCCTATCAACTGGCCCGCAAGCATTCCGGCAATCGCCAATTCACCTTCGGCGTGGGCAAGATCGAAATTCTCGGCGGCTATACCAATGCAATCATTCTGGGGCTTGTGGCGCTTTTCATGATCTATGAATCCATCCTGCGCCTGTTCAATCCGCTCGAGATTGCCTTCAATGAGGCCATGCTGGTCGCCTCCCTTGGCCTGATCGTCAATCTGGTCAGCGCCTATCTTCTGAGGGAAGATGACCATCATCACCATCATCACGGACATGCTCACGCTCATCACGGCCATTATGATCATCATGATCATGGGCATCACGATCATGGACATCACGATCATGGACATCACGATCATGGGCACCATGCACATGAGCATGAGCAAGACCATCAAGAGCAACATGATCACGATCACAAAACCGCCAAGGATCACAATATGCGGGCGGCCTATCTGCATGTCATGGCCGACGCGCTGACCTCCATTCTGGCCATTATAGCCCTATTGTTCGGCAAGACTTTCGGCTGGACATGGATGGATGCAATGATGGGATTGGTCGGCGCTTTCGTCATCGGCAAATGGGCCTATGGCCTTGTGCGGGAGACCGGCTCGATTCTGCTGGACCGAAGCCCGGACGACAGTCTGGCGACAAAAGCCATTGCCTTGATAGAAGCCGACGCGGACAACCGTGTCGCCGATCATCACATCTGGTATATCGGCTCGGGCCGCTATGCTGCGATTCTGTCGGTCGTCACCCACTATCCGCGCAGCGCTGAGCATTACAAGGCCCAGCTCAAGCCCTTAAAGCACATCGCGCACACCACCATCGAGGTCAATGTCTGCACCGAAGAGGCCTGCATGCCCATTCCGGATTTGGAAAAGCCCTGACCCAAACCGATCACCTGACGAAACAAAAAAGCAGACCGGGCGGCGTTGCATTGGTCTGCTTTGTTTTTTGAATGATGGACTGACCCACGATCAGACCGGCACAACGTCCAGCACGGTGCCATTGCTACCAACCACCCGCACCTTTTGCCCGGCGGCCACATCCGAACCGGCCACGCGCCAATAGCTGTCATTCACCTTGACCCGCCCCTGACCATTTTCAATCGGCGCATCAAGAATATAAACCTGCCCCACCAGAGCCTTGGCCCGGGCATTCAACATTGGCTGGTCGGATGCAGTCGGAGCCATTCTTTTGAGAATATACCGCCCAACAAGCACCGAAATCAGCGACAAGAGGCCAAACAGAATGAAGGCGCTTTGCCAGCTAAGCTCCACAAAAAAGCCGATCAGTCCGACGATCAGGGCCGCGAGCCCGAACCACAGAAACATGGTTCCCGGTGCCAGCAATTCCAGCGACAAAAGCAAAAGACCGAGAATGAGCCATGCCCATTCTCCCTGTTCGATGAAAAATTGCTGTATCATCACGTCCCTTTCCTAGCCTAGCTTCGGAAGAAAAACCACAAAGGCCGCACCCTATTGCTCGTCCCGCACATTCGGCACGCGGCCAGTTCGATTGCCGGCAGTCGCATCCTTGCTAAAGGCATGCTTGCTCAATTCACCAATGCCCCCAAGAGCACCCAGAATGGAGGTGGCTTCAATCGGCAGCATGATAACCTTCTGGTTTGGTGCCTTGACCACTTCACCCAGCGTTTCAACATATTTGCTGGCGACAAAATAATTGATGGCCTGCACGTCGCCTTCCGCGATGGCCTTGCTGACCATCTCGGTTGCCTTGGCTTCGGCTTCTGCTGCACGCTCACGGGCTTCAGCCTCAAGAAAGGCGGCTTCCCGCGCCCCTTCGGCTTCCAGAATTTGCGATTGCTTTTCGCCTTCGGCGCGCAAGATTTCAGACTGACGTTGCCCTTCGGCTTCCAGAATGGACGCACGCTTCTCACGCTCTGCTTTCATCTGACGGCCCATGGCTTCCACTAGATCCCGCGGCGGATTGATATCCTTGATTTCGATACGCGAAATCTTCACGCCCCAAGGCGCTGCTGCGGCGTCGACCACATGCAACAGCTTGGCATTGATTTCGTCACGGTTGGACAGCAACTCATCCAGATCCATCGACCCCATCACCGTACGAATGTTGGTCATGGTCAGATTGAGCAAGGCGGTTTCCAGATTATGCACTTCATAAGCCGCTTCGGCCGCATTCATAATCTGATAGAAGGCCACGCCATCAGAGGCGATGGCAGCATTGTCCCGCGTGATGACCTCCTGGCTTGGCACATCGAGCACCTGCTCCATCATATTCATCCGGGCACCGATCCGGTCGATGAAAGGCACGATCAGAGCCAGACCGGGCCTCAACGTACGGGTATAGGCGCCAAAGCGTTCAACGGTGAAATTGTAACCTTGTGGCACCGTCTTGATTCCCGCCAACAGGATCAGCACAAACAGCACCACCAGCACGATGGCAACAATATCAAATCCGATAATATTCATAGAGCAACTCCCCAATTGGCAACCATGGGCGGGCCGGTTGTTGCCACCGGCACAAAACCGCAGGTGCCTGAAATCAGATCAACAAAGCCTGTTAGATGAAAGAGGCTAACTTTGGCCATGTGGCATCAGCATTGTGGCTCTAATATGCGTCAGGCAGGCAACCGGAACAAATCCTTAGTATCCTTCTGCCCAATTTTCCTGCATCTGGCCCGCGCGCGGACACATAACGCATCGCATGAACAAGGGACCAAACACCAAAAGTGACGTCTTTCTGCCACTTACCTTCCCATGCGGAACTTTTTTTCACCCACATCGTTGAAAGGTTACGTCTTTTACCCAATTTTTAATCCAACTCTGACATAACTCTTTATTCAAGGCAGATGGGGGTCTGCTGTGAAATGTCAGCCAAGGGGACAACTGATGTTACAGCCAATACGGCAAGGTAGCGCCGTACTTGTTGATCACAACACCTTTCAGCGCAAATTGCTCAGAACCGTGCTTAGGTCATCAGGCTTCATTCGTGTTAGCGAATTTGATGCAGTCGAGATTGGTCTTGATGAGGCCAGTCGCATTTTCCCAGACTTCATTTTCATAGACTACGAAACCGCGCAGGGATCGGAACTTTTCCGAAGCCGCGAGAATATGCGCAAGAAAATGCTCGGTGCCAACACCCACATGTTCATCATGATGCAGGAGCCAACACGACAACGGGTCGCCAAGGCCATCGGTTTTGGAGCGCACTGGGTCATTTCCCGCCCCTTCTCGCCCAAAAGCCTGAATGAACGCCTGAAGGCCATTCTCGATCCCAGCTATGCCATGCCTGCCCTGCCGGATCCCACAAGAAAGCGGCGGATTGAAAGCCTCATCTCCCGACCAATCCGCGAAGAGGATACGATAGAGGATCTCACCGAGCATATGAATGATTTGCTCGACTATTCGCAGGACTATCAAAATGAGCTGTCATCAACCCGTCCCGAAACGCGGCGAAAAATCCTCAACCGTGTCGATGCATTGGAAATGGGCTTGCAGGCCCGCCAACGCCAAGCCGTTCCTCCCCGGCTCGATGAGAATGACAACAGCGTCATGCTGATCTAGCGGATCGGCTTTTTCCAGCCTGCCCTGTGGTCAGAACCAACCTTGAAGTTTCAAGTTGAAAGACCTTAAAATATCAATTATTCATGATATATGGATAAGACAACAGCAACCAACGCATTCGCAGCTCTCAGCCAGCAGACAAGACTGGATGTCTTTCGCTTGCTGATCAAGGCGGGCAACAACGGCCTATTGTCGGGAGAGATGGGTGAGAAACTCGGTGTGCGCCAAAACACCATGTCGACCAATCTCAATATTCTCCTGCGCGCAGGCCTCATCCGCAATGAACGTCAAGGACGGTCCGTACGCTATTTTGCCGATATGGACGGCATCGGCAATCTGCTCAATTTCTTGCTACAGGATTGTTGTGGTGGCGCACCGGAACTGTGCGGCCAGACGATTGAGAGCCTGACGCAACCTGACAGGGTCAAGCAGTGCTGAATGCTGGCAATCAATCAAAGACAAGACAAGTCAAATCAACAGGAGCCACACCCCGATGGCGATCACCATCTATCACAATCCCAAATGCGGCACCTCACGCAATGTGCTTGCCATGATCCGTAAAGCAGGGATCGAGCCAACCATCATCGAATATCTCAAAACGCCCCCAAGCCGCGCGGAATTGATCGCCCTGATCGACGCCATGCCAATTTCCACGCGAGATCTGTTGCGCCAGAAGGGCACGCCATATGAGGAGCTGGGTCTTGAAGATGAAAGCCTCAGCGATGATCAGTTGCTGGATGCGATGATGGCCCATCCGATCTTGATCAACCGCCCAATCGTCGTCAGCGACAAAGGCACCAATCTGTGTCGCCCATCTGAAAAGGTGCTGGATTTACTGCCGGTTGATATTGGCAGCTTCACCAAGGAAGATGGCGAAACCGTCAGCAAGGGGCACTGACATGGACCAGAATAACCCCAGACCCTTCGGCTTGGCGTTGGAGAATAAAGATCATCTGGCCGACGAAACTCACCTCAGAGCAATCGACTATGCGGCATTGGCGGGCCCCGATGATGATGGCCACAAGCCGCGCATCCTGTTGCTCTATGGTTCCCTGCGCAAACGCTCTTTCTCCCGTCTGGTGGCAGAAGAATCCGCCCGCCTCTTGACCCAACTGGGCGCGGACTGTCGGCTCTTTAACCCGTCCGGCCTTCCCTTGCCCGATGACGCAGAAGCGGACCACGCAAAGGTTCAGGAATTGCGCGCCCTCGCCTCTTGGGCAGAAGGCATGGTCTGGGTATCCCCCGAGCGCCACGGTGCCATGACCGGCATCATGAAAGCCCAGATCGACTGGATCCCCCTTTCGCTCGGCGCCGTCCGCCCGACGCAAGGCAAAACCCTGGCGCTGATGCAGGTGGAGGGCGGCTCCCAGAGTTTCAACGCCGTTAACCAGATGCGCATTCTGGGTCGCTGGATGCGGATGATCACCATCCCCAACCAATCGTCTATCGCCAAGGCCTTCACCGAGTTTGACGAGCAAGACCGCATCAAACCCTCACCCTATTACAATCGCATTGTCGATGTCTGCGAGGAGCTGTTGAAATTCACCTGGATGACCCGCAGCCGCAGCGATTATCTTGTCGACCGCTATTCGGAACGCGTGGAGACCGGTCAACAATTGATCGACCGCGTCAATGGCGCGGACATCACGTAAGCCAAAAACGAGATAAGCCCGCTTTACTCAAAAAGCGGGCTCATTTCGTTGGGGACCTATCGAGTGATTTGAACCGCTTCGTTCAGGCGGAATAATCGCGCTTGTCGGCAATCACCATACCATCATTGGGCAGACTGCCTGTGGCGACCAACTCGACTGAGCCACGAATTTTGGTGATGTCACGCAAGGCTTCGGCGACGCCAGCGGTCTCCACCTCCGCCTCGTCCGCAACTTCGGCCTTCAGAACCATCACATCCTGATCATCGGCTCGCTCCACTTCAAGCCGCACTTTCTGGATCGCACCAAACCGTTTGACCAACTCATCCAGCTGGGTTGGATCAATGAACATGCCTTTGACCTTGGTGCGCTGATCAGCCCGGCCCATCCAACCCTTGATCCGGGCCGCCGTTCGGCCACAGGGGCTGGGATCGGGCAGGATCGCAGTCAGATCGCCAGTCCCAAATCGGATCAGCGGATAGACATCGCTAAAGCCGGTCACCACCAGCTCACCGACCTCACCGTCAGCAACCGGATCATTGGTTCCGGGTCGGACAATCTCGACAATGAAATCCTCATTGATCAGCATTCCCTCATGACCAAGACTTTCATAGGCGATGATGCCTAGATCTGCCGTCGCATAGCATTGCGCCGTTGCAATGCCGCGGGCCTGATAGGCCTCGCGCATGGAAGGGAACAGAGCGCCGCCCGACACAAGAGCCTTTTTGAGGCTATCAAGCGAAACACCCATCTCGTCGGCTTTTTCCAGAATGACTTTCAAGAAATCCGGCGTCCCGACATAGGCAACCGGCTTTAGGCTCGCCATCGCTTCAACTTGCATTTCGGTGTTGCCAATCCCGGCTGGAAAGACCGCACAGCCCAGCGCCCGGGCGCTTTCATCCAGAATGAAGCCGCCCGGTGTCATATGATAGGCAAAGGCATTATGCACCATGTCACCGGGCCGCAAGCCCGCTGCATAAAGGGCACGTGCTCCGGCCCATGGATCAACAGCCAGTCCTTGTGGTTCCCAGATCGGGCCGGGCGACATGAAAACCCGACCAAAGTCCTTTGGCTCGCCAATGGCAAAGCCACCAAAGGGAGGATTGGCCTTTTGCGCGGCCTGCAGCGTGCTTTTACGCAGGACCGGCAGGCTCGCCAAAGCGGCTCGATCCGTCATTGCCTCCGGATCCACGCCCTCCAGATGCGCGGCCCAGCCAGCGCCACCCGCCTTCGCACGGGCAATCAAGGCCGGCAGACGGGCAAACAGGGCTTTTTCTCTTGCGGCGGGGTCTTGCAGATCTCGTTCATCATAATAGTCAGACATGGGTCACCCGATCAGGCCAGCCAGCGCTTGCGGCGCTTGTAATGCTTCACATTGCGGAAGGATTTCTGCCCTTCGCCACCGACGCCGAGATAGAATTCCTTCACATCCTCATTTTCGCTGAGATCCTTGGCAGCACCATCCATCACCACGCGCCCGCCTTCAAGAATATAACCATAGGAGGCATAACGCAGGGCAACCGACGTATTCTGCTCGGCCAGAAGGAAAGACACCCCTTCTTTCTGATTGAGCTGCTTGACGATTTCGAAAATCTCTTCGACCAGCTGCGGCGCCAACCCCATGGATGGCTCATCAAGCAGGATCATGGACGGACTTGCCATCATCGCCCGGCCAATGGCGCACATTTGCTGTTCGCCACCAGAGGTATAACCGGCCTGCGACTGCCGCCGCTCACGCAGGCGCGGAAAATAATCATAGACCATCTCAAGATCACGCTTGATCGCCGCACTGCCATCCTTGCGGGTATAAGCTCCGGTCAGCAAATTTTCCTCGATCGATAGATGGCCAAAACAATGGCGGCCTTCCATCACCTGAATACAGCCACGGCGCACCAGATCATTCGGACTGAGCGCCTGCACCTGTTCGCCTTCAAAGACAATGGACCCCTTGGTCACGTCCCCACGCTCGGCGCCCAACAGGTTGGAAATCGCTTTCAGGGTCGTGGTCTTGCCCGCCCCATTGGCCCCAAGAATGGCCACAATGCCGCCACGGGGAACGGCCAACGAAACACCCTTTAGCACCAGAATGACGTGATCATAGATCACCTCGATATTGTTCACCGACAGAATCGTATCGCTCTTGACGTCAGTCACCTAATTCTCCTCCCCGAAAGTACCTTCGGCATGCCCATTCTCCATGGCCTTCAATGACCAGTTATCTCTATGCCTTCTTTGCCTCACAGCCCCCGCCCCTATGGGCAGGGGCTGGCAAAACCGTCTATGAGCAGGCAAGGGATGGAACGGGCGATAAAGTCCGCCCCTTGCCTTTTGTTTTTAAAGTAAGACCAGTGCCGGGGCGCAGACAAAGGCGCCTCGGCTGGGTCATCCCTTTGCCATTACATGCACTTGCGTGGCTCAAGACCATTTTCCTTGGCATAAGCCATGGAATCTTCCTTGATCAGCGGCGTGGTCACATCATCCATTGGCTCGACAAAGTCGGTAATGAGGGCCCACTTCTTGGCAGAAGCATCCCACTGCTGGACGGCAATCTTGGACGGACCACGATGGTCCGAGCAGCTCAGCTTGACCGCACCGGTAAAGCCAGGCAAACCCAGCTCTGCCCAACGCTCATCGGTGATTTCAAGGGCTTCGAAGCCTTCCTTGACCATTTCACCGGTGACATCCTTGGTATCGTGCATTTCCATCGCCTTGCGAATGGCTTCTGCCACAAGCACACCAGCATAGATGCCGCGGTTATAATGGGTCTCGCCAATGCGATCCTTGAAGTCCGGATCAGACGCTTTGCCCTTGTCATAGACATGAGTCTTGATATCCTCAAACAGCGGGAAGTCAGCGCCCACATTAACGAAGTTCAACGCTTTGTAGCCATTGGCCGCGTCGCCTGCCGGCAGCACGTCATTCTCGCCACCGGACCACCAGACACCGATGAATTTATCCATCGGGAAGCGAATCGAAGATGCTTCCTTGATGGCGACCTGGTTCATCACGCCCCAGCCCCACATCAGCACCCAGTCCGGACGGCCACGGCGGATCTGCAACCAGGTTGCCTTCTGCTCCTGACCGGGATGATCAACAGGCAGCAAGGTCAGCTCGAAACCATATTTTTCGGCCAGTTTCTCAAGGGTCCGGATTGGCTCCTTGCCATAGGCCGAATTGTGATAGACGAGCGAGATTTTCTTGCCTTTGAGGTTGGCTTCGCCCCCTTCGCTGTCAATTATATGCTTGATGGCAACGGTCGCCCCATCCCAATAGGTGGCTGGCGGATTGAAGACATATTCGAACACTTCACCGTTGCGAGCCGAGGTCCGGCCATAGCCGATGGTCACCAGCGGGATCTTGTCCGCAGTCACTTTCGGGATCAACTGATAGGTGATGCCGGTGGACAGTGGCAGATAGGCAAGCGCACCAGAGCCGATATTTTTGGTTTTCTCGTAGCATTCAACACCCTTTTTGGTGTTGTAACCGGTTTCGCAGGGCACCACATTGGCTTTCACCCCATTGATGCCCCCATCGCGCTCATTAAGCAGCGCGAAATAATCTGCATAGCCGTTGGCATAAGGAATGCCGCCCGGCGCGTAAGGACCGGTCCGATAGTCAAGGGATGGCAGAACCAGTTCGCTGGCCATCGTTGCCACCGGCGCCATCAGGGTCGCCGCCAGACAGGCCACGGCCAGTTTTGTCTTGGCAAATTTCATTATCGTTCCTCCAATATGCGTGCCCGCCACCTTCTTGTTGGCTTGGTCAGACACTCCTCCGAAAAGTTCGCTCCTCAAACGGAGCCAGTGGGCCCTGCCCGCATGATCAGCCAGCCGGCCCCTTTCCTCCATGGGACCCCCAGCCACTCCTCATGCATCAGTGCGGGAAAGGCCAGATTCTCAGCTTCTCCTTGAAGATCTGCCAAAGGCGCGCAAGGCCATGCGGTTCGACAATCAGGAAGAAGATGATGAGCGCACCCATCAGAATGATCTGAAGATGCTCTGACATGGCGGTCGACAAACCAAGCGTGTCCACCATGAAATTCTTGAAAGCAATCGGGAACAGCCACAGGAAGGCGGCCCCCAGGAATGAGCCCATGATGGTTCCCAGACCACCAACAATGACCATGAACAGGATCAAAAAGGACTGATCAATCCCGAAGGCTTCGGTCGGCTCGGCAGCCCCCAGCCAGACGCCGAAATAGAGCGCGCCCCCCATCCCGATCAGGAAACTGGACACAGCAAAGGCGGTCAGTTTGGTGGTCAAAGGCCGCACACCGATCAGCTCGGCAGCAATATCCATGTCACGGATTGCCATCCACTGGCGTCCAATGCGACCGCGCACGATATTCTTGGTCATCCATGCTGCCAGCGTTACGAAAACAAGGCAGAAGAAATATTTGTTCAGGATTGCTGCATTCGAGCCGGTCACCTCAAACAAAAAACTGGTGCGTTCCGGCGCATTGATCTGCCCGGTGGCGGAATCGTTGTAGAACCAGGACACCTTGTTGAACAGCCAGATGATGAAAAACTGCGCTGCCAGGGTCGCCACCGCCAGATAAAAGCCCTTGATCCGCAGCGACGGCAAGCCGAACAAGGAGCCGACCAAAGCGGTGATAAAGCCCGACAGGATCACTACCACGGCGAAATCAAGGCCGGGGAAAGAGGTCATCAGCTTGAAAGAAGCATAGGACCCCACCGCCATGAAGGCACCGGTTCCAAGCGAGATCTGGCCGCAATACCCCACCAGCACATTCAGCCCCAGCGCAATCAGCGTGTATATCAGCAACGGCAGAAGGATCGCGTTGCCCCAATAATCATTGACAAAGAAAGGCACCACCAGATAGGCCACGGCCAGAATGACCATCATGCCATAGCGATCCTGTGCAATCGGGAAGATCGCCCGGTCGTCGGTATAGTTGGTCTTGAATTGACCTGTTTCGCGATAGAACATCCATTACACCCTTTCGATGATCTTTTCGCCGAACAAGCCCTGCGGACGAACCAGCAGGAAGGCGAGAGCCAGCATATAGGCAAACCAGTTTTCAACGGCTCCGCCAACAAACGGGCCCATATAGACCTCGGCAACTTTCTCGCCAACGCCAATGATCAGGCCACCGACGATGGCGCCGGGAATGGAGGTAAAGCCCCCAAGGATCAACACCGGCAGGGCTTTGAGGGCGATCAGCGACAGCGAGAATTGCACGCCCGACTTGGTGCCCCACATAATCCCGGCGACCAATGCCACAATACCCGCCACCGACCATACAATCACCCAGATCGTGTTGAGCGAAATGCCAACCGACAAGGCCGCCTGATGGTCATCAGCCACCGCACGAAGCGCCCGTCCGATCCGGGTTTTCTGAAAGAAGATCGCCAGAGCTGCCACCAAAATCATCGCGATGATCGCAGCGACGACTTCCAGCTTTTCGACATACAGATTGTAATTGTCGAGTAGATAGTCCGATGCCCCTTGCGGCAGACCGATATCAAGCGGCTTGACATCTGACCCCCAAAGCACGTCGCCAAGCCCTTCGAGCACATAGGCCAGCCCAATGGTCGCCATGAACAGGATGATCGGATCCTGATTGACCAGATGGCGCAGGATCAACCGTTCGATCAACCAGGCAAGAAGGATCATCACCCCCACTGCGGCAGGCAAAGCCAGCCAGACGGGCAATCCGAGCCTTTCCTGCACACCGACAAAAGTCAGCGCCGCAAACAGACACATCACCCCTTGAGCAAAATTAAAAATGCCCGAGGCCTTGAAGATCAGGACGAAACCGAGCGCCACCAGCGCATACATCACACCGGCCATCAGACCGGAAATGACAGTTTCCAAAAAGAAAGCGAATTCCATACCCATGGACTTGCCTCTGTCAAACAAATGAGAAAATACGGGTGATCATCAGTGCGAAACCCCAAGATAGGCATCGATCACTTCCTTGTTGGCCTGCACTTCTGCTGGCGGGCCATCCCCGATTTTCTTGCCATAATCCAGAACAACGACACGGTCGGACAGATCCATCACGACGCCCATGTCATGCTCGATGAGAGCGATGGTGGTGCCATAGCGTTGATTGGTCTCGATGATGAAGCGGGACATGTCCTCCTTCTCCTCAAGATTCATCCCCGCCATTGGCTCATCCAGCAGCAACAGGTCCGGCTCCATGGCCAGCGCCCGCGCCAACTCCACCCTCTTTTGCAAACCATAAGGCAGCTTGCCCACCGGCTTGTTACGGATATGCTGGATTTCGAGAAAGTCGATGATTTCCTCGACCTTTTCGCGGTGCGCATTCTCTTCCCGAAGGGCCGGCCCCATATGCAGGCACTGCCAGAAAAAATTGGCATTCATCTTCAGCCCGCGCCCGGTCATGACATTGTCGAGCGTCGACATGCCCTTGAAGAGCGCCACATTCTGGAAGGTCCGGGCGATGCCGCTCTTTGCCGCCTCGTGTGGTTTCATCCGGCGGCGCACCTCGCCCTGCCAGAAGATCGTACCTTCCTGCGGGTGGTAGAAGCCATTGATGACATTCAGCATCGAGGTCTTGCCCGCACCGTTCGGGCCGATGATGGCGCGGATTTCACCCTTGTGAATGTCAAAGGAAATATCGGTGATCGCCTTCACCCCGCCAAAGGACAGGGACACATGCTCAACGGCCAGCATCACGTCCGGCTCTGACGGTTTGGCGACGTCACCCATCTGGGCATTGACGTTGTTTTGATAGGTCATTCAGCCGCCTCCCCAACACCGGTTTCATGAGGAAAGACCGTGGCGTCGGATAATTTGACCGTCGCCTCGATAGAGCCTTTGCGGCCATCCTCAAACACCACTTCTGTTTTGGTATATTGCTCGCTTTTGTCGCTATAGAGCGCTTCGATCAGATCGTCATAGCGCTCGGCAACAAAGCGGCGGCGCACTTTCTGGGTGCGGGTCAACTCGCCGTCATCGGCATCCAGTTCCTTATGCAGCACCAGAAAACGACTGATCTGCGAGGCGGCCATGATCGGCTCTTTTGCGAGATCCGCATTCACCTGCTCGATATGCGACTTGATCATCGCATAGACTTGCGGATGTCCGGCCAGTTCCTGATAGGAGGCATAGGCGATATTGTTGCGTTCAGCCCAGTTACCAACTGCATTCAAGTCAATATTGACAAAGACAGTAGCACTGTCGCGCCCATCACCAAACGCCACGGCTTCCTTGATATTGGGGAAAAATTTGAGCTTGTTCTCGATATATTTCGGCGCGAACATCGCCCCATTGGTGAGTTTGCCCACATCCTTGGCGCGATCAATGATCTTGAGGTGACCCCGATCATCAAAGAAGCCTGCGTCGCCCGACTGCACCCAGCCTTCATCGTCCTTGGTGTCTTTGGTGCTCTGCTCATTCTTGTAATAAGCCACGAACACGCCTGGCGAGCGGAACAGAACCTCGCCATTCTCGGCAATGCGGATTTCGACATCTTTGGCGGGTTTGCCAACCGTGTCGGAATAGATTTCGCCGTCGGGCTGAACGGTCACGAAAATCGAGGCTTCGGTCTGGCCGTAAAGCTGCTTGAGATTGATCCCCAGCGAGCGATAGAAGCGGAAAATCTCAGGGCCGATCGCCTCACCGGCCGTATAGCCAACCCGGATATTGGAAAAACCGAAGGTATTTTTCAGTGGGCCATAGATCACCAGATCCCCAAGCCAGTATTTCAGCCGATCCATGAAAGCCACCGGCTTGCCATTCAGAATGTCTTCGCCAACCCGCTCCGCATGCTTGATGAAATAATGAAACAAGGTCTGCTTGAGCGCACTTGCATCTTCCATCCGGATCATCACCGAAGTCAGCAGAGCTTCAAACATCCTTGGCGGTGCAAAGAAGAAGGACGGTCCGATTTCCTGCAGGTCCGTCTGCATCGTCTCGGCACTTTCCGGGCACGAAATACAATAGCCCGCCACATAGGACTGGCAGTAGGAGAAAAGATGATCCCCCACCCAGGCAAGTGGCAAGTAGGCAAGCACCTCGTCTTTCTCGGTCAGCCTTTCCGCCTCGCAGGCATTGATGCCGGAAATCATCACATTGTCGTTCGACAGCATCACGCCCTTGGGCTTGCCGGTAGTACCGGACGTGTAAAGCATCACGCCGATATCGGAGCCTTTGCCCTTGGCAATTTCATCCAGCCAAGCCTGCTCACGTCCGGCCTCATTGGCCAGCGCCTTACGACCAAGATTCTGAACATCACCAAAGCCATGCAGATGGGTGTGATCATACCCCCGCAGACCCTTTGGATCGTCATAGACCACCTTTTTCAGCTCGGGCAGATCGTCTGAAATGTCCAGAACCTTGTCGACCTGCTCTTGATCCTCTGCAATCACCAGCTTGGCGTTGGCGTGATCAAGAATATAATGCAGCTCTTCTGCCGCGCTATCCGCATAGACCGGAACCGGAATGGCGCCCAGCGCCTGCGCGGCGGCAAATGTGAAATAGAGCCGTGGACGATTGGTGCCCAGAATGGCGATATGATCGCCCCTCGTGACACCCAACTCCGCAAGACCGACCGAAAAAGCGCGCACTTCCTCCAAAGTGTCACCCCAGGTCCAGGTCTGCCAGATCCCTAGATCTTTCTCCCGCAAAGCAGGGCGATCCCGCCACTGTTTGGCATTCCGCAACAACACGGCTGGAAAGGTTTCCAGACGCGCCGATGCAGTCTCCTCCGCAACTGACATGGTCGTTTCCTCTGTTCCCACTGAAGGGTCCCATTGAATGGGTTCTTTATATTTTTCCTCAATCTAACGCTGAAAGGATCAGACAAATCAAGTGTTAGTCAGTTTTATTGGCCGAAGGATTTAGAAAGAAGCTACTTGTTTTTCCAGTATCTTAAATTCCGCAAGTGCGTGATTTATAATCATTCTTTCGCATTCCGTTTACGTCAATATTTCAAATTGTGTGGCAATATCAGTACCTTCCCCGTAACACCCAATCCCGCCAAACCGCAATTTACGTAAACGTAAAAACAAAGACAAACGTCCGTAATGAAAATCGGGCTTGAAATAATCATGCGACCAAAGTCACGCAACACTGTGCATAAAGTCAGAGCGAGACCTCCGCCAGTTGGTTTCAATCGAAACCAATCCTCAGAGACAACCAGGATAATACCAGCATTGCCAGCCACTTCCTCTTTGATTGCATGAAAGCGAAACAGATGATTCTCTGGCCGTCAGCGATCAAAACACCGCAATGAGACCAGATGCCGCATTAAGGGAAACAAAAAAGCCGCATCCAATGGATGCGGCTTTTAACTGTCAGACTGACTGAAACACCCTCATGCATCAACCATAAATCATGGTTGGCAGCCAGGTGGCCAATGCCGGGAGATACCACAGCAGGACCAGAGCCAAGATCTGGATAAAGACGAATGGAATGATACCCCGATAGATTTGCGACGTGCGCACAGTCGGAGGCGCCACACCACGCAGATAAAAGAGCGCGAACCCGAATGGCGGCGTCAGGAACGACGTCTGCAGGTTTACAGCCATCATAATTCCCAGCCAAACCGGGCTCATCGGCTCCCCATTTGGCATTTCCAACTGCAACAGGACCGGCGCAACCATTGGCACGACCACGAAGACAATTTCGAGGAAGTCGAGGAAGAAGCCAAGGAAGAACATCAGCAGCATGACGGCAATCATTGCACCGACGGCACCACCGGGAATGCCCGACAGGGTTTCCTGGATCATTTCTTCGCCGCCAAGGCCACGGAAGACCAGCGAGAAGAGCGATGCACCAATCAAAATAACGAACACCATGGAGGTGACCTGCGTCGTGCCTTCCATAACCGGCTTCAGAACGCCGGTTTTGATAAGCCGGATAATCGCAGTCACGATGCCAAGCATCAGCACCAGCACAAAGAAGGCCGCTGCATAGATGGCAATCTGATCAGATGTCGAGATGACATCACGAGCCACACGCAAATCCACATTGGCCGTCAGCACCAAGACGGCAACCAACGCCACCGCCGCCAGAAAGATCGGCCAGCTGTGATCTTCGTCCAGACGATAGCCAGCCAGCAGCACCGCACCGACAGCCCCAACGGCGGCCGCTTCAGTTGGCGTGGCGATACCACCAAGGATCGACCCCAACACAGCAAGGATCAATACGATCGGTGGGACCAGCGCATGAAGGATTTCCTTTCCCGTCACGCCGGGATTTTCAGCCTTTGGAATGGACGGAGCAGAGCTTGGCTTGAGAATGGCAACCACCACCTGGTAGATGATATAAAAGCCAACCAGCATCAAACCCGGTAACAGGGCACCGGCAAACAGGTCGCCAACGGATACCGTTTCTGGCGAGAAGATGCCCATTTCCAGCTGCGCCTTCTGATAGGCGTTGGACAACTGGTCCCCCAGAATGACGAGAACGATGGAGGGCGGGATGATCTGCCCCAGCGTTCCGGCAGCAGCAATCGAGCCACAAGCCAATTCCGGAGAATAGCCACGCTTGAGCATGGTCGGCAACGACAACAACCCCATGGTCACAACCGTTGCGCCGACGATCCCGGTGGAGGCAGCCAAAAGTGCCCCCACGATGGACACCGCAATGCCAAGCCCGCCATGAACCGAGCCCATCAGGCGACCCATCGTATCGAGCAGCTCCTCAGCCACCTTGGAGCGTTCCAACGTCACACCCATGAACACGAACAAAGGCACAGCGATCAGCACCTCGTTGCTCATGGTGCCGAAAATACGCTGCGGCAAAGCTGACAGGAACGACACGTCGAACGCGCCGGCCATCCAGCCAATCAACGCAAAGGCAAGCGCCACGCCAGCCAGCGTAAAGGCGACGGGAAAGCCAAACATCAATACAACGCAGGCAACACCGAACATCAACAGGTCTAGAATGTGAGCAAACGCTTCCATCAGTGGCCACCCATCTGCTGCAGACGAACCAGTTCCTGTTCATCCCCTTGCAGGGCATACCAGCAGCGTACGATCATCACAAAGGCCTGCAAAGCCATTTGAACGGCGAAGCCAATAATCGCGCTCTTGAGCAAAAATCGCGCATGAATACCTGAAGTTTCCGGGCTGCCTTCCATAATCGACCAGCTGTTGGAGACATAATCCCAGGAAACAATGACTATCAGCACACAGACCGGAATGACCAGAAAAGCCGCACCAAACAGATTGATATAGGCTTTCGTCCGCGCCTTTGCTTCCCGATAGAAAATATCAACGCGCACATGCCCTTCCTTAGAAAAGGTATAGGCAGAGGCCAGCATGAACAGAAAAGCGTGCATATAGACAATCAGTTCCTGCATCCAGATGGAACCGATGCCAAACACATAGCGCATCAGAACGACGGTAAATTGAATAAGAACGATAAAGAGGGTGAACCACGCCAAAGTCTGGCCGGTTACCACATTGACCCGATCGAACAGGTCCGCGAGAGCGCGCATATGTCTAACTCCTGGCTGATCCTGTTCGTACACAACCGGCGATGGCGAACCGTTAAGCAGCAAAAGACGCCATTCACCTCGAACAGGAGATCCTTGGACGCAGACCCTGTTCAAGGTCAGCATCAGCCATTTTGGCTTTTATTGTTGATGTGCCCGCACGAGGCGGGCGAGTTAGTCCCCCCACACAAAGGCGGGGGAACGAGAGGCTCTCAAAGGAGCGTAATTAGCCCAACACACGGTCACGGTTGGCGGTATAGGTCTGTTCCGCAATGCGGTTCCAGTCCCCAACATCCTTGCGTGCCTTGACATAGCTGTCATAGATGCGCTTGGACAGATCGTCGGTTTCAGCCACTTCTGCAACCACTTCTTCGGACACTTTGCCGATGGCATCAAAGACATCATCAGGGAATTGCTTCAGATTGACCTTATGCTTGTTCAGCAGGGTTTCCAGAGCGGCACCGTTTTTGGCGTTGAATTCAGAGAACATGAAGTTGTTTTCTGCCATACAAGCATTCTGAATAATCGCCTGATCAGACTTTGACAGGCTGTTGAAGACATCCAGATTGACGCCAGAACCAAGGCCTGAACCCGGCTCGTGGAAGCCCGGATAATAGTAGAATTTGGTGATCTTGTAGAACCCGAAGGCCAGATCGTTCCAAGGGCCAACCCACTCGGTTGCATCAATTGCCCCGGATTGCAGAGACGGGAAGATCTCGCCGCCCGGCAGAGCCACCGCAGATGCACCAAGACGGCGCAGCACTTCACCACCCAGACCAGGCATCCGCATTTTCAGGCCTTTGAGGTCTTCAAGGGTGTTGATTTCCTTGTTGAACCAGCCACCCATCTGCACACCGGTATTACCGGCCATGAAAGGCTTGATGTTGAATTTGGCGGACAGCTCATCCCACAATTGCTGACCACCGGCATTGTTGATCCAGGCATCCAGCTCGTTTGCCGTCAGCCCCATCGGCACCGAGGCAAAGAAGTTGAAAGCCTTGTGCTTGCCCTGCCAGTAATATTCAGCACCGTGATACATGTCCGCGGTACCGGTAGAAACGGCGTCAAAGCTCTCAAATGCAGGGACCAGCTCGCCAGCAGCGTAAAGCTTCACGGTCAGACGACCATCGGTCATTGCGGTGATACGGTCGGCAACGCGCTGGGCACCTGTGCCAAGGCCCGGAAAGTTCTTTGGCCAAGTGGTGACCATTTTCAACGTGCGCTTGTCCTGCGCAATCGCTGGAGCCGCAAGCGTGGTTGCTGCAGCCGCGCCAGAAACAAGACTAGCTTTCTTCAAAAATGAACGACGATCCATCTGTTCTCTCTCCTCCACAGGCAATCTTTGTGATTGCAGACCAGTTTGGTCGGTTTTTTTGCTTACATAATCGCTTTTGGAGGCTCTACAGTAGTAGCAGCGACAGATATTGCGTACTAATACGCAATCTTCTCCCCAAAAGACCACCTACGAGCAACATACGAACATAAAACCCCTCTAATTCCAACGGAAAATTGCTAAGCATTTCCAATAGGGATCAGAATAGTATTTTGGTCGTATAGGCGACCCTTTCAGTCTCTTTTCTGCAGAAAAGCTGGTTTTTGCGCTGTGACGAGGTCCATCAGGGCAGTCATGGCTGATCAGCGGCTCCCCTGCAACGTCCGTCACAAGGGAGCAAATCCAACATCAGGCGTCCCGTGCCAATCCCATGGCCCGGTTGCGATAAAGAGCGTAGGTCTGATCAGCAATGCTGCCCCAGCCTGCCAACTCCTTGCGCGAGGCTGAGAAGCTTTCAAACACGCGGCCTGTAAATTCATCCTCAGCGGCCACTTCGGCAATCACCTCTTCTGCCGCCTTGGCGATGGCGTCGAACACTGCGTCCGGAAACTTCTTCAACTGCACCCCATGCTTGTTGAGCAGGGTATTGAGCGCCCGGCCATTGTTGGCATTGAATTCCGCATAGGCGTCAGCCGTTGCCGCCTTGCAGGCCTGTTGCACGATCACCTGATCGGCAGCCGAAAGGCTGTTGAAGACGTCGAGATTGAAGCCGCAGGACATGGCCGAACCCGGCTCATGGAAGCCCGGATAATAGTAGAATTTGGTGATCTTGTAGAAGCCAAAGGCCAGATCATTCCAAGGGCCGACCCACTCGGTCGCATCAATTGCCCCCGATTGCAGCGACGGGAACACCTCACCACCGGGCAAAGACACCGCAGACGCCCCAAGACGGCGCAACACTTCGCCACCAAGACCCGGCATACGGATCTTCAGGCCCTTGAGATCATCGACAGTGTTGATCTCCTTGGTGAACCAACCGCCCATCTGGACACCGGTATTGCCCGCCATAAAGGCCTTGATATTGAATTTGCTAGCCAGTTCGTCCCACAATTGCTGACCACCGCCATGATACATCCAGGCGTCCATTTCACTGGCGGTCAGGCCCATCGGCACGGTCGCAAAGAAATTGAAAGCCTTATGCTTGCCCTGCCAATAATATTCAGCACCATGATAGAGGTCAGCCGAGCCGGTGGAGACCGCATCAAAGCACTCAAAGGCAGGCACCAGTTCGCCAGCCGAATAAAGCTTGATCGTCAACCGTCCGTCGGTCATCGCCGTGATATTGTCAGCCAGTTTTTGCGCAGCCGTGCCAAGACCGGGGAAGTTTTTAGGCCAGGTGGTTACCATGCGCAGGGTGCGCTTGTTCTGAGCAATGGCAGGCGCTGAAAGCGTCGAAGCCACTGCGGCACCGGAGACGAGGCTGGCTTGTTTCAGAAAAGATCGGCGATCCATTTTACGTCTTTCTCCCGCCATTGAAGAGGACAGGAGATCCCTTAAGATCTGAGGTCAATGTTACCGTCACGCCGTAAAGGGGAAGGCAAAAGCCCATGACCATCCCGATCCCCACAGCTATAGACGAAAGATGTAAAGTGGCAACATATGAACATGAGAACTCGGAATTTAAAACGAAAATTCCAGAAACTATATCAAAGACTTGTTGAATATTTCATGTTGATTGAATAACAACGGAAAACTACAAACTACCCCTTAGGCAATTTTGACACTTCCCCGCCTTTTGCATAACTCCCCTGAGCATCACCGGATTGGTCAAACAGCCAGCCCAATGACATCCATTGAGCCGCCCTGCGATTGCTTGACAAGGGGGGCTGGTCATGGGAAGCCAAACAAGCAATCTCGATCCCCGCATTCGGACTTCAGAGACAGTCATGCACCCAACGCCAATGCCCACAGCTTCAGAAACGCGCGGCAACCTGCCCTTCAAACTGAAGATTTTGATGATCGCCATTCTGCCGATCATTCTAGCATCCGTTCTGACCATTTGGGTCATCCATATAGGGGCAAATCGCCTGATCGAGATCGAAACATCTTTGATCAAAGAGCGGATTATAACCTTCCGCCAGAAAGAGCTGGAGAATTATGCTGCACTGGCTTTGACCGCCATCGATCACGAATATTCCCATGCTGAACCCGACACCCAGACCGCCAAACAGGCGGTGATCCAGATCCTCAACAACCTGAATTATGGCAACGACGGCTATTTCTTTGCTTATGATCGCTCGGGCACCAGCCTTGTCAATGCGCCCACCCCGAATCTGATTGGTGCCAATCTATGGTATATCAAGGATAGCGACGGCAAATTCATCGTTCAGGGTTTGATGAAGCAAGCCGTCAATGGGGGCGGATTTTTCACCTATCGCTGGAACAAGCCATCCAACAAAACCGAAACCCTCAAGCTAAGCTATGCAACCTATCTGCCCAAATGGGGCTGGATGCTCGGCACCGGGCTATATCTTGATGATATCGAGCAGCAGGTGGTTGCCTTCCGCAGTGACATGCTCAAGGAAATCCGAAAGGCAGAAACGGTACTGTTCCTTGTTGCGCTGATGGCTGTGGTCATCACAGCCATCGCTATCGCAGCCGTGAATTATAATGAGCACAAACTTGCAGACGTGCGCCTGAAGGCACTGACCCGGCGCATTGTTGCCATTCAGGAAGAAGAGCGAAAACGCGTTTCCCATGATCTCCATGACGGCATCAATCAATTGCTGGTCAGCGTGCGCCATCGGGTCGAGCTGGCCCGCGAACAATTGGCCAATCCGGACAAGGCTGAAACGCTCCTGACCAAGAGCATGACCATTCTTGACACCTCAATCGCCGATGTCCGCCGCCTGTCCAAAGCCCTTCACCCGTCTGCTCTCGACAATATCGGCCTTGCCGTTGCGGTGCGCGAGCTGGCGCAGGATTTCGAGGAAAGCACCCGCATCACGACCCGCGTCCAAACAGACCCTATCGGCGACCAGATCGAGGACACCGCGAAAATCGCCATCTATCGCGTTCTGCAGGAAGCGCTGACCAACATTGCCCGCCATTCCAAGGCCAACCATGTCGACATTGCCCTCAGCCTTGATGAACAGCTCAAGAAGGTCACCTTGCGCATTGCCGATAACGGCGTGGGATTGAAAAATCCCGATCAGATTCCCCATCCCGATGGCTTGGGCCTGCGCAACATGATCGAGAGGATCGAAAGCCATGGTGGCATGCTGTCCATCCGCAATGGCAGTGAGGGTGGTGTCGAACTGATCGCCTATATCCCACAAGTCTGAACAACCAAGCCCGCGTCCTTTCAACAAAAGGGATCAAACGCGGCAAGTCAGGAACAAGTCAGGCCTTGATGGCATGGTACGGGAGAAAAGCAGGAAACCGCCCACGATCAATCGTTTGCAACGGCCTCTCAGAGAGGGGCAGACCGTCCAGATCAAACGGAAAGATCGCTGTGCGAAACCATTTGATCGGGAAGATGCCTTGTACTTTCTTTTGATTTTGGCCCAAAGCCTGTATATCTCATATCCAATAACACAATGGCCAAAGGCCAGATCGATCAGCAACCATTGACATCCAATAACCACAAGAGCCAGTCAATATGCAGGATCACAGCCATAACGGAAGCGAGCGACACCTCGGTTCAATGCAGCCCGAAGAGGCAAGCGGACCGAAGGCCAGTTTCCGGGAGAGTACAAAATGACCTTCAACAAAGACGCAGCACCTTCGCAAGGCACCCCCGCCAAAAACTTGCGCATTGTCATTGCTGATGATCACGCTCTGGTGCGCGACGGCATACGCGCCCGTCTGGAAATGATCGACCATATCGAGATCGTCGCCGAAGCGTCCGATGGCTTCGAGGCAATCAATTTGACCCGACTGCATAATCCAGACATTGTCATGCTCGATATTTCCATGCCCAATTGCAACGGTCTGGAAGCCGCCCGAACGATCCGTGCAGACAATAGCAAATGCCGCATCCTGTTCCTGTCGATGCATGACAATGCAGAATATGTCAAAGCGGCAGTCGATGCGGGTGCCAACGGCTATTTGCTGAAGGATGTCTGCACCTCAGGCATGACATCGGCCATCGCCTCTGTTGCGGCTGGTGGTTTCTATGTCTCGAAGAATATCTCGCTTGATGCCCTTAAGGAAGACGGCGACAAGGCCACCAGCAATCCCTACCATCTCACCGACCGGGAGCTTGATGTTCTCAAGGGCATCGCCGAGGGCAAAGCCAACAAGGAAATCGCCAACGAACTGGGAATCGGTGTCAGAACGGTTGAAAGCCACCGCCAGCGGATGCGCGAAAAGATCGGCGGCGGCAATGCAGCCCAACTGACTCATATTGCCATGGAAATGGGCCTGATCAATACCGGCCCGGCGGACAAGCTAACCGGCTGAAGACAGAACCAGCTCAAGACCGGGAACCTAGAGAAGGTTCGCCAGCAACAGCACCAGACCAAAGCCCATCACCGCCACGCCACCGACAGCCAACAGCAGCACACCAAACCAGTTTACCCACTGGCTCGAAAGACCGCGGCCCACCAGACCTTGCGAAAAACGGCGGGCATAAACCGCGATCAACGCCAGAATGGCGATGGTCAACCCGGTCCCTGCTCCCATTGCATAGGCGGAAAGCACCCCGGCCCAGAAAACCTTCTGCGACAAGGCAAAGACAAGCACGATCAGCGCGCCCGAACAGGGTCGCAATCCCATAGACACGACCGCCAGCACCATGCCGCGCAGGCCTTTGACCTGCTCAACAGTTTCGATGCTTGGCGCATGACTATGCCCGCAACCGCAAGCTTCATCATGATCGTGATGATGATGATGGTGGTGATGGGCATGATGATCATGAGCGTGGTGGTGATCGTGGTCATGGTCGTGCGTATGACCGTGATGCTGCCCCGAAACATCGGACACCGCTCCGGCTTTGATCTGCTCTGCAAAGCCCTTCCAGGCGCGCAGCAAAAGCCACCCGCCAAGCAACACGAACAGGGCGTAGGAGCCAAGCTCCAGCAATTGTGCCGTCTGGGTGATCGCCATCGCGGTGAGATTGAGCGCAACCGCCGCAACACCAATCAGAATGACCGCCACAGATGCCTGAACCATCGCGGCGATAAAGGCCAACAAGGCCCCGCGTCGTGCAGTTGCCCCGCTGGCAAACAGGTAAGTGGTCAGCACCACCTTGCCATGACCGGGCCCAGCCGCATGAAATACCCCGTAGGCGAAGGACAATCCCAAAAGCAAAGCGAGCGCTGCCGGATTGCTCTGCACTTGTTTGACAGTGTCTTTCAGCGCCAGATAAAAATCGGATTGCCGGGCAAGAATCCAGCCCTGAATGTCGCCCCAAATCCCCCCGGTGGCAAGCGGTCCTGTCGTGTCGGGAATTGCCACCCCGAAAGGCGAACCGGCAGCAAAGGCACTATGCCCGGCCAGCAGCCAAAAGGCGACAGCCAGCAGAACAACCAACCCCGGCAAGAGGCGCAGGCGGACAGCAGCTGCTCTTACTTGCATGTCAAAGTCACCTCATTGGCCATGGTGACCGTGAGTTTCATCAGTTCCTGGGGCAATTCACGTTGATCCGCCGGGATTTGCGCCAGCGCATCCATTGTGTCGCTATCGAGATCCTGCGCCATCTTCATATCCATTTTGCAGCCAGCAGGCGCGTCGACCAATTTGACGGGGTCGTTGGCGGAAAAAGCAAAATCAACAAAAAAGCTCGGATCATAAACCTCAAGCAGCGCTTTCTTCTTGGCGTCGACCGGCACCAGCACCGGCAAGGTGAAATGCAGGGTTAATTGCCCGTTATCAATGGTCAGGAAATAGTCTTTCGGGTCGCCAAATGTCCGCTTGTTGGTCTCCTCTGTTCCATGCTCATAAAGGTCAGAGAAAAACCCATATTCCTCAAGCGATTCCACATTGACCTGAGCCAGAGGCTGAAGCTCTGCCCGCGAAAGCTTGCCGTCTCCGTCTTCATCCAGCCCCTGTGAGGCAAAGGCACTGAACGCCTCATCAAAGGTCCAGTGATGACGTACCGCCGTCACCAAACTGCCTTTCATGATCAGCTCGGTTTTCACCGCCGTCCAGACATGGGGATGCGCCTCTACGCGCGGCATCGGCATTGCAACAGTCAGCATTGCTGCGAGACAGCAGAAAAGTGCGGATCTCGTCATCAAGGGCCTCCAAAAATCGGGATGATGGTCTGCATGAAGTGGCAACCAGATTCGACACCGAACCGATAGCCAGACAGTTCGGCAAGAAAATGTCATATCCCCACTTGAATAGAAACAGACATTCCCCTGCGGACGTAACAAGAAAACGCTCAATCTCAAATAAGTAATTTTACAGGCACAAAAAGACGCATATTCCTTGAAAATCGTCGATAATAAACTCAAAAATGAGATTTGAGAGGAACAAATGAACCTTCTTCCGGAAAACTTCAAACTGTCTGCGACATTTGATCACCCCGAATTTCACGACCACGAGCAGGTATTGTTTTGCAGCGATGCCAAAAGCGGTCTGAAAGCCATCATCGCTGTGCACAATACCAATCTCGGCCCGGCCATTGGCGGCTGCCGCATGTGGGATTATGCCAGTGCCGATGAGGCCCTGACCGACGCCCTGCGTCTGTCCAAAGGCATGAGCTACAAAAATGCCTTGGCTGGCCTGCCCCATGGCGGTGGCAAATCGGTGATTATTGGCAACGCCCATAACGACAAGAATCCTGAGCTTCTCAAGGCCTTTGCCCACCATGTAAAATGTCTCGCCGAGCGTTACATGACGGCGGAGGATGTCGGCATCACCAGCGCCGATGCTGACCTGATGGCCACCATCGCCCCCAATGTTGGCGGCACCAGTAATGCAGGTCTTGGCGACCCAAGCCCCTATACCGCTCTTGGCGTCTATTGCGGCATCAAGGCAGCAGCCCGCCATGTCTTTGGCAGCGATGCGCTGTCTGGCAAAACCATATCCCTGCAAGGCTTGGGCAATGTCGGATTCCGGGTCGCCGAGCGTCTATACAAGGATGGAGCCAAACTGATCGTCTCCGATGTCTGGGAACCGAGCCTCTCCCGTGCTGTCGAAGCCTTTGGCGCAACCACTGTCTCGCCTCAAGAAGCCCATAGCGTGCCATGCGATATCTTTGCCCCTTGCGCCCTGGGTGCCGGGCTCAATCGCCATACCATTCCTGACATTCGGGCGCGCATCGTGGCAGGCGCGGCCAACAATCAGCTTGAAAAAGCATCAGACGGTGCCCTGCTCGCCAGCCGCAACATTCTCTATGCACCCGATTATGTGATCAATGCGGGCGGTGTCATCGCGGTCGCTGAACCCGAAGGCACCACAATCGCGCATGACAGGGTCACCCATCGCACCAAGGCCATCGGGGACACGCTCTCCACAATCTTTGAGGCGGCCGCAACCAGTGGCGAATCCACCGCCCTGATTGCAGACCGGATGGCTGAAAAGCTGTTCATGCGCTGAAGGTTCAAACAAAACTGCCGGATGGCACCCCACCCGGCAGTCAAGGATCAATGCTCTGATCGCCAGCGTCTCAGCAGCAAGGCATTGCTGACCACCGACACAGAACTAAAGGCCATAGCCGCGCCGGCAAAGGCCGGATTGAGCAGTCCAAAGGCCGCCAGCGGAATCCCAATCACATTATAGACAAAGGCCCAAAAGAGATTTTGCCAAATCTTGCGATAGGTTTTCTGGGCAATCTCGAAGGCCGACGCAACAAGGCGGGTATCTTCCCGCATCAAGGTCACAGCCGCAGCCCCAATCGCCACATCCGTACCCGATCCCATGGCGATCCCCAGATCGGCCTTGGCCAAGGCAGGCGCATCATTAAGCCCATCGCCAACCATCGCCACCGCGTGCCCTGCAGCCTGAAGGTCCGAGAGCACCGACAGTTTTTGTTGCGGCGACACACCACCACGCACCTCATCAAGACCAAGCGCGTCGCCGACACGGGCGACCGTTTGCACCGCATCGCCACTCAGCAGCATGGTCTTGAAGCCTTTGTCCTTGAGCAACCGGATCGCTTCGATGGCTTCTGGTCGCACTTCATCGCGGAAGCCAAACAAGGCAACCAATTGCGCATTCTTTGCGACAGCAGACACCGACAGCCCCTCGCTGGCCATGTTGGCCATCTCGGTCTCAATGCCATCAAGCGCCACCTCGTGACGCTTAAGAAAGTCAAATGTGCCAATCAGATAACGAGCACCATCAACAACCCCCTCAACCCCTTCGCCCACATAAGCCTTGGTGGTGTCGCATTTGGGCAAGACCAGGGACTCTTCCGCAGCCGCAGTCACACAGGCCTTGGCCAAAGGATGCTCGCTGCCTGCCTGCACAGCCGCCACAGCGGCCAGAATTGCAGCTTCTTGACCGTCGACAAAATAGCGTTGCTCCGCAAGGCTTGGCTTGCCCTCGGTCAGGGTGCCGGTCTTGTCAAACACCACATGGGACACCTTGCCAGCCTGTTCCAGTGCGTCAATATCACGGATCAGAATGCCATTCTTGGCCGCAGCCCCGGTGCCTGCCACCAAAGCCGTTGGCGTCGCCAGACCCAGCGCGCAGGGACAGGCAATGACCAATACCGAGACAGCGGCCACCAACGCGGTCTCAAACGATCCGGACACCAATATCCAGCCAAAGAAGGTGAGAAGCGCCAAACCAACCACAATCGGCACGAAGATGGCCGAAATCCGGTCCGCCAGATTTTGCATCCGGGCGCGTCCCGTCTGGGCCTGATCCACCAGACGGATAATCCGCGCCAGCACCGTATCATCTCCCAGAGCCACCACTTTGAGGGTGACCGAGCCGACCCCATTGACCGCCCCGGCTATCACCTTGTCACCAGCTTTGCGCAAAACCGGCACGCTTTCGCCTGACAGGAGCGCCTCGTCAAATTCGCTCTCACCCTGTTCGATCTCCCCGTCGACCGGCACGACCTCACCGGGCAGAACCCGGATCAGGTTGTCGACCGAGACCTCTTCAATCGCCACCATCCGATCACCGGACCCGTCCGTTGCAATCAAACGCGCTTCGCGGGGCCTCAGCCCCATCAAGGCCCGCAGAGCATCCGCCGCCGACCGACGTGCCCGGCCTTCAAGCCACTTGCCAAAGACAATCAGCGTCAGGATCGCAGCAGAGGCTTCAAAATAGAGATGCCCGACAGATTGTTGCCCCAGCATGGCCACTTGATAGAGCGAAAAGAGAAAGGCCGCCGAGGTGCCCAGCGCCACCAACACATCCATATTGGCCGCCTTGTTGGCCAAGGCCGCAATTGCACCGCGATAAAAACGCGCGCCCACAACCACCTGCACCGGCAAAGCCAGTGCCAACTGAAGATAGGGGTTGAGATGCCAGCTCTGCCCCAACACCATGCCGATCATCGGCGCGACCAACGGCACCGTCATCACGGCGGAAAACAGGAACAAATAGAAAGATCGCTTTTCTTCTTCGGACCGCGCTTCATCAAGTTTTTCCGCCTGCTGCTGCCGCTCCGCCAGCGACCCTTCGCGTAAGGTGGCTCCAAAACCGGTTTTCTCAATAAAGCCCTTGATGGCGTCGGCATCAAAGTCGCCACTGACGGCCACATCGGCCCGTTCCAGCGCCAAATTCACTGTCGCACTGACCCCTTCCTTGGCATTGAGCACCCGTTCCACCCGTGACGAACAGGCAGCACAATGCATTCCGGTCACGTCAAAAACGAAAGTTTGCTCCCCTGCCGGGTTCTGGGAGAGATCGGCAGAGGATTTGACAGCAAGTTCAGACATGAGGTTCACCTGATTGGGTTCGAAAGAGGGGACGGTAGCGGCAGGCCTTGGAGCTCGCGAGCATAGGCAAGAAAACCGTCAACAAGATGATCAAGCAGCTTTTCCCCCACTTCAGGGGTCGCCCGGGCTGCATTGCCGACCACACCCTCAGGATTCAGATCGCTAGCCAACCAACCGGTCTGTTTCCTGCCGTAAAAGCGGGCATGATCATTCTGCTCGGCCCTCGCCTGCTGCGCGGAAGGGAATTGATCCGCCTTGTCCATGGCAACCAGATCAGGGCGGATGGCCAGCATCAAGGCCGTTTCCACTTCCCCCCCATGAATGCCATAGGCAAGCTCATCGGCCGAGAACATCCCATCGGGATAGCCAAAGCGCAGCCAATTGGTGGCCGAGGCCTGCATGGCGTGATGCACCCGCAAATCCTGAATGAGAATATCCATCAAGGGCACATTGCCCCCATGGCTGTTGATCACCAGCAGCCGCTGAATTCCAGCCCGCTTGACGGACAGGGCAATGTCCGTCCAGAGCGGCAGCAAATGCTTCCAGCTTGACGTCAGGGTGCCGACCGCGTCGAGATGCTCTTCGGACCAGCCCACCTGCTGGACGGGCAGAAAGACCAGAGGCAAATCCTCGTCCGCCCGCTCGATACAGCGCGCGATACAGCCTTCAGCGAGCAAAGCGTCGGTGCCCGTGGGCAAATGTGGCCCATGCTGTTCAATCGCCGCAATCGGCAAGACGGCAATCGGATCACGCGCTGTCAAAGCGGCAATCTCGTCGCGTCCCATATCGCGCCAGAGACGTTTGACCATTAAGGAGACCTTTCTTGAAGACAAGGTGCTGCGTTCGACAGTCAACAAATGTGAGCGAATGCAGAATGCGCGCACCGAATAGGGGCATATCTTTAATGGTAAGGCTAATTCTCAAGGATTCAAGATCTGCCACCCTTTTGAGGCATGATTTCACTGTGCAAAGCAATCGTGTTCTCCTCCTTGCCCGGTCGCATAGTCGCTTTACCTGCACCCAATCTCCGCCTATCGTATCGCCCACCAACAAGAGCACCAAGGGAGACCAATCATGCTCCACCCCATCGCCAATTTCGCCAATCTGGGTGACGAAAATGCCTTTGCGGTCCTGGCCCGCGCCAACAAACTGGCCGCCGAAGGACGCGACATCATCAATCTGGGCATCGGTCAGCCGGATTTCAAAACCCCCGATCATATCGTCAGGGCGGCAGTCAAGGCGCTGGAAGGCGGCGAACATGGCTATACGCCGGCCAATGGCATACCGGCCGTGCGCGAAGCGGTGGCAGCCGATCTGAAACTGCGCCATGGCGCGGATATTTCCCCTGAGCGGGTTATGATCATGCCCGGTGGCAAGGTGACCATGTATATGGCCATCACCATGTTCGGCCAGCCCGAGGCAGATATTCTCTATCCCGATCCCGGCTTTCCGATCTATCGCTCGATGATCGAATTTACCGGCGCCCGCCCGGTGCCAGTGCCGTTGCGCGAGGAAAATGGCTTTGCCTTCTCAGCCGATGAGTTGCTCTCGCTGATTACACCCCAGACCCGCCTGATCATCGTCAACAGCCCCTCAAACCCAACCGGTGGCGTCACCCCGAAGGAAGAAATCGACAAGCTCGTCAAAGGGCTGGAAGCATGGCCTGAAGTGGCGATCATGTCAGACGAGATCTATTCGCGCATGACCTTTGATGGTCTCACTCATCAAAGCCTGACCAGCTATCCCGAACTAGCCGACCGCCTGATTCTGCTTTCCGGCTGGTCAAAAACCTATGCAATGACGGGCTGGCGGCTTGGTTTCTCCGTCTGGCCCGAGCAAATTCTGGATGATGCCCGCAAGCTGGCGGTCAACTCCTATTCCTGCGTCAACAGCGCCGCCCAGTTTGCCGGGATTGCCGCCCTCACCGGCCCGCAAGGGGCCGTTGACTTCATGATGGATGAGTTTGACATCCGCCGCAAAGCGGTTGTTGAAGCATTAAACGGGCTTCCCAACGTCTCCTGCATCACCCCCAAGGGCGCATTTTATGCCTTCCCTAACATCAAGGAGACAGGCTTCAAGGCCAAGGATCTGTCCTCGCGGCTGCTGGAAGAAGCAGGCGTCGCGACCATCGGCGGGCCTGATTTCGGCGTCCATGGGGAAGGCTATATCCGCCTCTCCTATGCCAACAGCCTGAACAATATCCTCAAGGCCATCGACCGCATGGGCGAGTTCCTCAACGCCAATGGTCCCCAATAGGCACCCATGCCACATGACATGAGAGCAAGGAATGGGCAAAGAACCACTCCTTGCCTTGCAGTCGGCACCCATCTATTGAATATTGGATCCAATTTTCGATCTTGCTTTTCAAACGACAAAGACAACCCTCATGAGCGCATCCTCTCCCGCATCCGCCTTTGACATTCCGCCACCTGATCTCAGCGAAGAACGCTTGCTTGTCTTGATCAATGACTATTATGGCAAGACAGGTAGCCTCAAACAGCTGGTCAGCGAGCGGGACCAGAATATGTGCCTGGAAGAAAAAAGCGAGGGTATTGGAGGAAACTGGCGTTACACAGTCAAGATCGCCAACAAGGGCGAGGACAAGGCCCTGCTCGATCTGCAAATCGCGGCGCTCAGTCATTTGGAAAATACTGACCCTGACCTCTCCATCCCGCAGATCCTGAAGACGAAAACCGGTGATAGCCTTGTTCAATTGCCAGACGCAGATGGCGGCAACTGGATGCGTGCGGTCTCCTATCTTGATGGGAAAACCTTTGCCGATAGCGACAACACCAAAGAGCTACGCCGCGCTCTGGGACAGACCATGGGCCGCCTCACCTGTGCGTTGCAAGGCTTTGGCCACCCAGCGGCTCATCAGCCGGATTTCCTTTGGAATCTAGACAATGTCGAGGCCTGCCGTGCGTTCATTCCCACCATTGCCGATGAGGCCAACCGGGCAATGGTCAGCCGCTTCTTTGCTCTTTATGACAGCATCACCAAGCCGATATTGGAGCGCCTGCCCGGAGCCATCATCCATCACGATGCCAACGATCTTAATCTGATTGTCGATGAGGAAAACGGCTCCATCGGCCTGATTGATTTTGGTGATATGGTCTATTCGCGCCGGGTCAATGAGCTGGCTGTCACGTTAGCCTATGCCCTGATGGACAGCGATGATCTGCTGTCGGATGGCGGCGATATTGTTTCTGCCTACTGCGCTGAGTTTCCCCTCACCGACCTTGAGATGGCGGTCCTGCCGATGCAAATGACGATGCGGCTGGTCATGTCGGTCTGCATCAGCTCCCATCGCGCCGCCAGCTATCCGGACAATGCCTATCTGACCATCAGTCAGAAACCGGCCTTTGACCTGCTGGCCCGCCTTGATCGGCTCAATTTGCGTTTTGTGACCGCCGCTTGGCGCAAGGCTGCTGGCAAATCTGCCACTGAGAATGGCGATCTGGTCCTGCCTTGGCTGCAAACCAATCAGGGCAGCTTCGCCCCTATCTTTACGCGCCCACTGAAGCGTGAAGCCCGCATTCTGGTCTCCTATGCCAAAGGTGCCGAAGGCCTCGATCTGCTCAGCGATGGCGACGCCCACTGGGCCTTCATCCAGCAAAAGATGGCCGAAGCGGACGCAACCTATGCCATTGGCCTTTATGCCGAGGACCGGGATTGCTATCGCACCGATGCTTTCAAGAGCCGCGAAGGGTCAGGCTGGCGCAGCACCCATCTCGGGTTTGATGTCTTCATCGAGGTCGACACACCGATCTTCGCCCCGCTCGATGGCGAGGTGGTCTCCATCGTCAACAATGCCGAATACCAGAATTACGGCCCCACCGTGATCCTCAAACATCAGGCAGGGGACACGGGCGCCCATTTCTATACCCTTTATGGTCATCTATCGCTGGCAACGCTGGATCTGCTCACCCCCGGCCAGAAGGTCAAGGCGGGTGATCCGATTGGCTATATCGGCGATGCATCGGTCAATGTGGGCTGGGCACCCCACCTCCATTTCCAGATCATCCTCGACCTGCTCGGCGAGACCGGGGATTTTTACGGTGTAGGAGAACCAAACCGGATGGATGTCTGGAGCGATATCTGCCCTGAACCGAACCTGATCATCGATTTCCACCCTGCTGCCTTTGAGACCAATGCCACCAGTGCCCGGGCGCTGAAAGCCCGCCGCGACAAAGTCATTGGCCCCTCGCTCAGCCTCTCCTACAAGCAACCGTTGAAGATTGTCGGCGGCAAAGGGCTGTTTCTGATCGACCAAACGGGACGGGAATATCTCGACCTTGTCAACAATATCTGCCATGTGGGTCATTGCCACCCCCATGTGGTTGAGGCACTGGAAAAGCAGGCAAGAAGGCTCAACACCAACACCCGCTATCTCCACGATACCATCATCGACTATGCCGAACGGCTCGCCGCCACCCTGCCTGATCCGCTGTCGGTGGTCTATCTGGTCTGCTCGGGCAGTGAAGCCAATGAACTGGCCATGCGCATAGCCCGCACGGTGACCGGCAACAGCGACATGATCTGCGTGAATTGGGGCTATCACGGCAACACGGCGGCCAATATCGCCGTCAGCCCCTATAAATTTGACCGCAAAGGCGGTGCAGGCTGCCCGGATAGCACCCAGATCGCCGAAATGCCAGATCCCTATCGCGGCCGCTTCAAGGGCTATGGCGAAGCAAGCGGACGCGCCTATGCTGAGGATGTCGGCAAGCGCATCGCTGCCATAAGGACCAAGAATCATCGGGGGCCTGCTGGCTTCATTGCCGAATCCATGGTCGGCTGCGGCGGTCAGGTGGTGCTGCCGGAGGGTTATCTCGCCCATGCCTATGATCAGGTTCGCGCCGCTGGCGGCCTCTGCATTGCCGATGAAGTCCAGATCGGCTTTGGCCGTGATGGCGAGCATATGTGGGGCTTTGAATATCAAAGGGTCGTGCCGGACATCGTCACCATGGGCAAGCCAATCGGCAATGGCCACCCGATGGCCGCCGTTGTCACCACTCCGGATATCGCTCGTGCCTTTGCCAATGGCATGGAATATTTCAATTCCTTTGGCGGCAACCCGGTTTCCTGCGCGGTCGGCATGGCGGTACTTGATGTGATCGAGCAAGAAGACCTGCAGGACAATGCCCTCAAGATGGGCGCCTACTTCCAGCAAGGCCTCAGACAACTGGCCGATAAATTTCCGCTGATCGGCGATGTCCGGGGCCGCGGCCTCTATATCGGTGCAGAGCTGGTCGAGGACCGCGAGACGTTGGAGCCAGCCACGCAAAAAGCGGGCCGCATCATCAACTTCATGAAAAATGAAGCCGTGCTGCTATCCACCGATGGTCCCTTTGATAATGTCATCAAAATCAAGCCGCCCATCGCCATCCAAGCCGAGCATATCGACGAGACAATCGAAAAGCTCGACCAGGCTTTTGCTGCGCTTTGAGACGGGATGCTCTAGATGCCCTTGGGGCCAACATAGAGCGCGCGCGGGCGGATCTGCGCGCCGCTTTTATTTTGCTCCAACGCATGGCCAATCCAGCCAACCATGCGCCCGGCACAAAAGAGCACCATCCCCGCCCCTTCTGGCAAGGTCAGAACCCGTTTTAACAGCGCAAGCGAGAAATCGATATTCGGCGCAATGCCAAACAAGGTCCGGGCCTGTTCAACCAGCTGATCGGCCAACATGACATCGCCATGATCAGGATGCGCCGCTCGTATCGCGTCCATCAGGCATTTTGCCCGTGGATCCGGGTTCTGATAGAGCAAATGTCCAAAGCCGGGCAGCTCTTCCGCCCGCATCAATTGCTTCTCCAACGCCAATGCCGGATCAGCCTCACGCACCATGCCTTCAAACCAGTGATCCACCCGTTCGCTGGCAGCGCCGTGTTTTGGCCCTAGAAAAGCCCCCATGCCTGCAACGATGGCCGCATGCAAGGGCGCACCGGTAGAGGCAGCCACCCGCACCGCATAGGCGCTCGAATTCAGCTCATGATCTGCGGACAGCACCAGAGCCATACTGATCAACCGCCGGTCCACCTCCCCATTGATGCCCCAGCCCTTGGCAATGATATCGACAATTGGGACCGCATCCGGCGGAGCATTGACCAGCTCGGAAGCAACCAGCCGACAAAGATCCACACCATGAGCCCAGAGAATAGAGGGATGCAGCGCATAGGCTGAACGGTCAACCAACGGCCAAGCCGACAGCATGACCATGGCCCGTTCAACAGGGCGCAAGGCAGAAGGTGCTGAGGCAATCGGACGACGCGGCTTTTCGCGATTGAAAGGATTGACCGCACCGCAGTTCCACAAAAGCGTTGCTGTCGCCTCCAATGTCCCATGCTGGGCCAACTCGATTGCCGATCGGCCACAATAATGCGGTCCTTTATCGTCAATATAAGTCAAGCTCGACCGGATGACATCGCCACTATCCCGCGCCTCAGACCCGATGGCCGTGACAGCGTCACCATTGCGAACCCGCATGGCACGCACATCTTCCGATGCGTAGAGCCTTGATCGTCCCGGTCCCGCCTGAGATCGGATAAAGCCGCGCGAAACATAGGAATAGAGCGTTTCAACCCGCACACCCAATTCCGCCGCCGCTTCTTTCGCCGTCATATAAAGGGCCGCCATGGCCACGCTCCCTACCAAAGTCTTGATATATTGATTGTTTGAATCAAGATTGATCAATGATGACTGGATCGTCAAGTCTAAGAGCAGATACAAACCAAAGAGAGGATTGCCAATGAATACGGTTACCCCACCATCTGCCCTGTCAAAGCACCATATTTCCCCTGGCCTTGATGATGTCATCGTCGCAGAAACAACCCTCAGCCACGTTGATGGCGCGGCAGGAGAGCTTATCCTGCGCGGTCGACGCATGGAGGACGTGGCAGGGCAAATCCCATTTGAAGATGTCGTCGCTGACCTCTGGTCTGGCTTTACCAAAGACCCCGTCACCAACATTAGAGACCGATTGGGAGCGGCAAGCAGTCAGGCGATGGAGATTGCGCACCTCCTTGAGCCATTGGCTCCAAAGCTTGATGTTATCGAATGGATGCGGGCCTGTCTCGATGCTCTTCCGAGCAACAACTCCACATCGGAACCGGTGGCGATCCTGGCGGCCTTGCCGGTCTTTCTGGCCAACGGCTTCCGTGCCAAGCAGGGAATGACGTTGGTGCCCCCTAATCCGGACCACAGCTTTGCGGAAAATATTCTCACCATGCTCCATGATGAGCCCCCGAGCAGCCACGAAGTGGAAAGCCTTGATCGCTATCTGGTCACGATTTGTGATCATGGTCTGAATGCCTCGACCTTCACGGCACGGGTGATCGCGTCCACGCAATCGGACATGCGCTCGGCCATTTCCGGCGCCATCGGTGCGCTAAAGGGTCCCTTGCATGGGGGCGCTCCCGGCCCAGTGCTTGACATGATCGAAGCCATCGGCAAGCTGGACAAAGCGGATGCTTGGATTGCCTCGGAGCTGGCGGCAGGCCGTCGCCTGATGGGCTTTGGCCATCGCATTTATCGGGTGCGTGACCCAAGAGCCGATATCCTGAAGGAAGGTTTGGCCAAAATGGCCAACCATTCAGACAAGATCAAGCATGCCATGGCCATTGAGCAAGCTGCGTTGAAAGCGCTCAAGAAGCACAAGCCCGGCCGCACCCTTGACACCAATGTCGAATTTTATACCGCGATCCTTCTGGACAGCATCGGCATTGATCGCACCTTGTTCACGCCCCTCTTTGCCGTTGGCAGAACCGCAGGTTGGACCGCCCATGTGATGGAACAGAATGCCAGCAACAAGTTGATCCGGCCACAATCCCTCTATGTTGGCCCGACGCCTGCCTGACGTAAAAAAGCCGCATCCAATGGATGCGGCCTTATAAGGTGCGGGGACTTTTCTTATTGTTTGTCAGTGGTTACCGCGTGACCGTTTCCGGGCCCATCAATGCGGTTGGAATGGCGGTCGAGATCCATGGAATATAGGTCACCAAAACCAGGAAGATCATCAGGATACCAACCCACGGAAGGGCGGCCCGGACAACCTGCACCAGCGACATGCCGGTGATGCCAGAAGTCACGAACAGGTTGAGCCCAATCGGCGGGGTGATCATGCCGATTTCCATATTCACCACCATGATGATGCCCAGATGGATCGGATCAACACCCAACTCGATGGCGATAGGGAAGACCACCGGAGCGACGATCAACAACAGACCCGATGGCTCCATGAACTGGCCACCGATCAGCAGCAGCAAGTTGACCGCAAGCAGGAAGGTGAACCAGTTAAAGCCCGCCCCGATCATCAGATCAGTGATCTGCTGCGGGATCCGCTCGGTCGTCAGCACATGGGCAAACAAAAGGGCGTTGGCAATGATGAACATCAGCATGATGGTCGTCTTGGCCGAGTTGGTCATCACCTTCTGGGTGTCTTCATGGACCAAAGCGGCTGGAAAGCGGGTCACTGTCAGATAGATGTTCCGGATCGCTGCCTCAAAGAAGCCTTCACTTGGTCGACGCCAGGACACGTCTCGCAATGGCCCCATGTCGCGATAGACAAACAAGGCGATAAAGGCCGCATAAACTGCTGCCACGGCGGCCGCTTCGGTCGGCGTGAAGACACCGCCATAAATGCCGCCCAGAATGATGACAATCAGGAACAGGCCAAAAGCGGAATCTCCCGCAGCGGACGCCAGCTCCCCGACACCTTTCCAAGGCTGACGCGGATAATTCTTGCGCTTGGCGACGATATAGATGCCAAGCATCAACATCGAACCAGCCAACAGGCCCGGAATGATCCCCGCAAGGAACATCCGTCCCACCGACACATCGGTTGCCGCCGCATAAACCACCATGACGATGGAAGGCGGAATGAGAATGCCCAGCGTCCCCGCATTGGCAATGATGCCAGCGGCAAATTCCTTCGGATAGCCGACCTCTTTCATGCCGGCAATGACAATGGTGCCAATGGCCACCACAGTTGCAGGCGATGAACCCGACAACGCGGCGAACAACATGCAGGCAAACACACCCGCCATGGCAAGGCCACCGGGAAAAGGTCCAACCACCGCAATGGCAAAGCGGATGATGCGCTTGGCCACCCCGCCAGTTGCCATGAAGCTGGAGGCCAGAATGAAGAAGGGGATCGCCAACAAGGTATAATGCTCGGTCGCTTCAAACAGCTTCTGGGCCATTGAAGACAGGCTGTCATTGGAGAAAAACTGAATGAATACAACGCTGGACAGGCCCAGCGAAATGGAGATCGGCGCACCAAACAGCAACAGGCCGAGCACCATGCAAAAAAGAAAGAGAGTTTCCATGCCCGTGTCCCTTATGCCTTGTTTTTGTTTTCAGCGACGAGGTCTTCTGCCTCGTGGCTCGCGATGATCATTTTGCGATCACCAACCACAATCGCCCAGGCGGCCTGCAAACAACGCAAGGCAAACAGGGCAAGACCAATGGGCAGGATGGAATAGGCCAGCCAACGCGGCACTTCATTGTCATAAATCTCCAAACCCATGGCCGGTGCTACGCCATTGGCGAACCAGTCCGGGAAATGCAGATCTTCCATGCCGATGTTGAATTTATACATCTTGCCGATATAGGTCATCGACCCATCGAACAGCATCAAGGCATAGACAACACCTGTCAGTGCACCGAGAATGGCGAAAATCCGAAACAGACGGCTGGGAAAGAGCGCGATCAAGGCATCCACCCCCAAATGGGCACCGATCTTGATGCCATAGGATGCGCCAAACAGGATCATCCAGGCATACATCAGCGTGGTGGCTTCCAATGCAGCCCCCCAGCCGGAATTGAAAATATAACGAGCAATCACCTGCGAGAAGGTCAGCAGCACCATTCCCGCCAAAAGCAGCGAGATGACCGTTTCCTCAAATTTCGTGATGATGCGAGACAGTCGTTCCATACCCGCCCCCGAGCCCTGTCTTGGCAGGGCTGTTTATTGTTATTGAAAAACGCTTCAAGGCACCCCAGCCGCAAGGGTCATGATCTTGCGCGCAAGCGGCTCTGCCGACATTCGCCCAAACGGATGCCCTTAAAGATCTGAGATATAGAGAGAAGGCAATCGATCTGCCTTCTCTCCGCAATATTCAGGTCTGTTGCTTATTGGTTGGAAGCCAGAGCCGCATCGATCAGGTTTTGACCGATATCGTCCTTGAACTGATCCCAAACAGGCTTCATCACATCAACCCAAGCCTGACGCTGCTCGGCATTGAGTTCACGGATCACACCACCGGCTTCAAGAATCTTGGCGCGGTTCTCAGCGTTTATCTGGGTAGACAGAGCATTCCGCTCGGCGGCCACTTCATCCATGATCTTCTTCAACTGATCGCGGATTTCAGGATCCAGACCATCCCACCATTCGGTGGACGTAACCACGAGATAGTCGAGAACCTGATGGTTGGTTTCGGTGATACCGTCCTGCACTTCGAAGAATTTCTTGGTGTAGATGTTGGACCAGGTATTTTCCTGACCATCTACAACGCCGGTCTGCAAGGCACCATAGACTTCGGCAAAAGCCAGTTTCTGCGGGTTGGCATCCAGAGCCTCGATCATGGCCGCAGCCACTTCAGAGGTCTGCACGCGGAATTTCAGGCCAGCAGCATCGGACGGCTTAACCAGAGGTTTGTTGGCAGAGAAGTTTTTGATGCCATTGTGCCAGTAAGACAAACCCTGCAATCCCTTGCGCTGCATGGAATCGAGCATGGCCTGACCATTCTCAGAATTCTGGAAGCGGTCAACTGCATCCATGTTCTCGAACAGGAAGGGCAGGTCGAACAGACGGAACTTCTTGGTGTATTTTTCGAACTTGGCAAGCGAAGGGGCGGCCAGCTGCACATCACCCAGCAGCAGGGCTTCGAGCACCTTATTGTCGTTGAACAGCTGAGAGTTCGGGAAAACTTCCATGCAAGCCTTGCCGTTCATCTCATCGTTCACACGCTTGGCAAGCAGTTCGGCAGCCTCACCCTTTGGGTGGCCGGTGGATGCAGTTACGTGGCTGAATTTGATGACCAGCTCACCGTCATCACAATTGGCAGACGCAGCAGCAGTACCAAGCATCAGGGCTGCAGAAGCTGTAGCCAGAACAAGTTTCTTCATCGGGGTCTCCTCCCAGAGAGTCATATCAAGGGCTTTTGCCCATTGTGCGAATGCTCTCTTCATTGCAACGCCCGTGCCAAATTTTAAAAATCGGTAACTTTTCGCGCAAAGCCTTGAAAATAACGCATATCAGCCCCACCTCGATTGCATCACTCATCCATGGCGACAGCGAAAACTGTGTGGGTTTCGTTACACGTATTTTTATATATGTGTCGATTCCCACACATATTGCATTTTGAAGGTTGCGCCGATCATCAAGATCTATTCGAGGCCGTATTTCTTCAACTTGTCATACAAAGTCTTGCGGCCAAGGCCGAGGCTGTCAGCGGTTTTGGTGCGACAGCCCCCCTGTTCTTTCAACGCTTCGGCTATCAACTGCCGCTCATAGGCCCCAACCCGTTCTGGCAGGGTCGCTGCCTCTGCTGGCGCAGAAGCACCAGCGGGCACATCCTGACCGTCGGCCAAGCCAAGCGACAGCCCCAGCACGAACCGGTCCGCCGCATTGCGCAATTCACGCACATTGCCCGGCCAGTCATAGGCCATCAAACGGTCAAGCAAGGCGCGGGTCAGATCAGGGATATCCTTGCGATAACGGGACCTCGCCCCACGTGCCAGAAAGTTGAACAGGTCAGGAATGTCTTCCTTGCGGTCTCGTAAAGGCGGGATCTGCAAGGTCACCACATTCAGCCGATAAAAGAGATCAGGCCGGAACGTCCCCCGTCGCCCGGCTTCTTCCAGGTCGGTCTTGGTCGCGGCAATGAAACGGATATCAAGCGGGATCAACTCGTTGCTGCCCAAGGGTTCGACAGCCCGCTCCTCGATGACTCGGAGCAACTTGACCTGCAATTCGAGCGGCATGGTTTCGATTTCATCGAGAAACACCGTACCGCCATTGGCATATTGCAGCTTGCCCACCCGTTTTGCCGAAGCCCCTGTAAAGGCCCCTTGCAGATGGCCAAACAATTCGGATTCGATGATTTCCGCTGGCAACCCCCCACAATTAAGCGCGACGAAGGGCGCACCGGACCGGCAGCCTTCTTCATGCAACGCACGGGCGACCATTTCCTTGCCCGAACCGGTTTCCCCCTCAATCAGAATATCCGCATCCGTATCCGCCAAGGCCAAAATCTCGGACCGCAACCGCTGCATGGCTAGGGACTGACCAACGAGCCGCCCCTCAAGCTTGCTTTCCTCGGCCAGCTCCTGCCGCAAGGCGCGGTTCTCCAGCACCAACCGCCTTTTTTCCACCGCTCGTGCAACTACCCCCACCAGCACCGCAACCGGGAAGGGTTTTTCAATGAAGTCATAAGCCCCAAGCCGCATCGCTTCCACCGCCAACGGCACATCCCCGTGGCCGGTGATCAGGATCACCGGGAAGGCGTCATCAAGCTCATGGACATGCTGCATAAGATCAAGCCCATCTTCAGTGCCCAGTCGAATGTCGGAAATCAGAATGCCGTCCAAATGACGCGAGATGGTTTCAAGGATCCCCTCGCGGCTGTCAAATTCGATGACCGCATAGCCCGCAAGTTCCAACCCCTGCTTCAGGGCAAAGCGGACCTCGTCTTCATCCTCGGCAAGCAAAATTTTCGTTTGGCTCGTCATCTTGTCCTCATTCCCCCGGAGCACGCCGCGTTGCAAGTCCGGATTGATCTTTGACCTCAGGCATCCTTTGCCAAAGGCAATGAAATGCGGAAGGCTGTTGTCATCCCGTCATTGACAGGGTCAACCAGCGACAGGCTACCACCAAAGCCACTCACCAGATTGCTGGCAATTGGCAGGCCCAGCCCAAGGCCGACCCCATGCCCCTTGCCGGTGACAAAGGGTTCAAAAATCTCGGACCGCAATGAAGGATCGATCCCCGGTCCGTTGTCGCTGATTTCAATGATGCCCATCCCACGCTCGCAGGCAATCCGGATCACCACACGGCTGTCAGATTTCCGCTCGGACTGTTCGGCAATGGCGTCGAGCGCATTGGCAATCAGATTAATCAGCACCTGTTCCAGTCTGGTATGCCCGGCGGTCACCTGCAACTGGGTGTCCTCACGCGTCACCAACAGCTCTGCCCCGACCTTGCGAGCCTGTGGCTGCATCAGCATGACCGCTTCATCGACCACCAGATCCACCGGGATGCTTTTCAAATCAACGCCAGGTTTGCGGGCAAAGGTCTTCAGGGTCTTTGATAGGTTCGCCAGCCGATCTACCAACTTGCCAATTCGATTGAGATTGTCCTGCCCCTGCGCATAGCGTCCGGCAGAAAACAGCAATTGCGCATTGTCCGCATAAGACCGAATGGCCGATAAGGGTTGATTATATTCATGGCTCAACACCATTGACATCTGGCCGATGGCCGCAAGCTTGGCGGAATGGATCAACCCTTCCTGCGTCTGGCGCAATTCGCGCGTCCGGTCCCGAACCCGTCGTTCGAGCCATTGACTGGTGGCCAGATCCTTGCGTCGCTGACGCAACTGCATTTGCTGGCGGTTGAATTCCACCCACAAGGCCCCCAACACCAACCCGGAAATCAGACTGAAAATGACCAGAGCGGTGGCTGCAGTCATCACCGGGCGACGCAGCGGCTCAAGCGCATAAAAGGTCCAGCCCAGCACATGATCGACACGGCTGGCGGCCACATAGTCCCCCGCCGCACCTGCCACGCCATTGCGGGCCTGCACATCAATCAGCAGCGGCCCGAACAGGCTTGTACGTTTTCTCAAGGCCCATGCTTGGCGGCTGTCCGTGCGGCCGCCCATTTCTGCATTCAGCCATTCGGTCTGGTTGCTCAACAACACCCGCCCGCGCTTGGTGGCCAAAATCGGCTGGGGTGACAGGGCCCAGATCTGCTCCGTGCCACTCAAATCCACATGCACAGACACCACACCGGCAATCTTGCCATCAATCCGCGCTGCAAAGGAAAAGACATAGATCCTTCCTTGCGGTCCAGTGCTCAACCAGCGCCCAAGCCGACCCTCCAGCGCCTGCTTGATATCGGGACGCCTGAGAGTGTCCTCATCGCTGGACGCCCCCTCTTGCTGCCGTTCGGAAAAGGTGGAAAGCTGCGAGCCATCAAGATAAGTCAGGCGGATATCAACCGCATCACTCATGCCACCAATGCGCGTCATTTCCTGCAATGCCGCTTCCATATCATCATCATCATGGCGGCTGGAAAAGATCGTCAGCACGTCTGGGCGGCGCGCCAGCAAAGGCGTAAGCAAGCGATATTTATCAAGCGCATTGACCAGACCCTCCAATTGCAAGGTCAGGCGGCCCCGAGCATGATCTTGACTGTTCAACAACGCCGCGCGATAGCTCAGCACCGTCGCTGCAATCACCACCAAGGTCAACAAAACGGCAAGCCACGTCAACATCCTGCGATGTTTCCGCACCAAGACCGCGGGCCGTTGTATGGTTTGCGTCATGAAAGCTGCTGCTTGTTGTTTGAATTGCTCTAATCAGACCTCCTTCGCATATAAGGGCAAAAGCTTAGGCGACGCAAAAAGAAAAAGGCCCGCAACGGGGCGGGCCTTATCATTTGCTGGTTTGACGCGACAGGCTCTCTAATCGACATGGGCCTTTGGCAGAATGGCATTGAGCAAGATGGCCACCACAGCCGACAGGCCGATTCCCTTGATCTGGAAATCGCCATATCCCACTTCCATGCCACCAATACCGACGACCAGAACAACCGAGGCAATGATCAGATTGCGTGGCTCGGTGAGCGCATCCCCAACCTTGAGCAAGGTGGAAACACCCACAACGGCAATGGCACCAAACAGAATGACCAGAATGCCCCCCATGACCGGCACCGGAATGGTCCCAAGCACAGCTCCAAGCGTGCCGGAGAAGGAGAAGACAATCGCCCAGATGGCCGCATAGGTCATGATCACCGGATTGAACGCCTTGGTCAGCGCCACAGCCCCGGTCACTTCCGAATAGGTCGTGTTGGGGGGGCCACCCAGAAAGGCCGCAAAGCTTGTTGCCAGCCCATCACCCAGCAGGGTGTTTTTAAGGCCCGGACGGGTCAGGAAATCCTTCTTGGTGACATTGGAAATTGCCGCCACATCGCCGATATGTTCGATAGCAGGCGCAATCGCTACCGGCAGGATGAAGAGAATTGCTTCAAGATTGAATTCCGGGAAAGTGAAGGAAGGCACGGCGAACAGCGGCGCCTGAGAGACGGCTTCAAAACTGACCAGACCGAAGGCAAAACTGGTGGCATAGCCCGCCAGAATGCCGCACAGAATCGGCAGCAAGCGGAACAAGCCGCGTCCCTTCAGCGTCACCAGCATGGTGACGACAATCGCCACCAAAGCGACAATGATCGATTGCGACATTGGTGCGAGTTGAAAGGCACCATCCCCCGATTTGCCTTGTGCCATATTCACCGCGACTGGTGCCAGCGACAGGCCAATGACCATGATCACCGGACCGACAACAACCGGCGGCAGGATCCGGTCGATGATTTTCTGCCCCTGAAAACGAACAAGGAGAGATAGGGCCACATAAACCAGACCGGCAGCGATCAGGCCGGACATGGTGCTTGCCACCCCCCATGTCTTCACACCGAAAATGATCGGCGCAATGAAGGCGAAAGAAGAGGCAAGGAAAACGGGCACCTGACGCTTGGTCACCAGCTGGAACAGCAGCGTGCCGCCCCCTGCAGTGAACAAGGCGACCGACGCATCAAGGCCGGTAAGAATTGGCACGAGAACCAGAGATCCAAATGCCACGAACAGCATTTGTGCACCGAGAATGATTTGGCGACCAATCCCCATTTGGGCAATTTTGTCAGCCGAAGTAGAGCCTTCGGACATATTATATCTCCTAAGACCAACCGAGTGGGATCCAGCACAAGCACGGCTGATCAAGTTGATGTCAGGATATGGTGGATCGGGACTTACCTCTGCCTGATTCTATATTTGGAAGGGAGACGAAAATGGTCTGCCTGGTCTTTTATAGGCAAACTGAGGATAAGTTGATCTAGTTAGGAGAGCACAACAAAAGGACGCAGCACCGAAAAGCGGACATTCCTGACAGACTAGGCACAACCTTAGTAGTAATGCCTATCCGGGTCTCAGACCATCAAAAGCGGACCATTCCGGACGCGGTATCCCAAAGAAACCGCGCTGGACGGGATGGCTAGCCGCCTATTCAAGGCGATCAGCATGCCAAGCAAAGTGATCCGCCAAGAAGCTGGCAATAAAATAATAGGAATGATCATATCCACCCTGCAAACGCAGCGTGAGATCGACATCAGCCTTGCGGCAGGCAGCCTCAAAGGCCCATGGCTTGAGCTGATTGGTCAGGAAATCGTCAGCCAGTCCCTGATCGATCAGAATATCGCCGTCCCATCCTTTTTCCTTGATCAGCGCGCAAGCATCATGCTCCGCCCACAAGCTCTCATCCGAACCGAGATAGGCGTTGAAGGCTTTCTGCCCCCAAGGACAGTCAACAGGATTGGTGATTGGCGCAAAGGCAGAGACGGAATGAAACAGATCCGGATGGCGCAAGGCCAGCGTCAAGGCCCCATGTCCCCCCATCGAATGCCCGGTGATACCGATTGCATCTTCATCAACGGGCAAGGCATCAATCAACAGATCAGGCAGCTCGTCTGTCAGATAGCTTTCCATCTGGAAATGGGGTGACCATGGCTTTTGCGTTGCATTGAGATAGAAGCTCGCTGCCTGCCCCAAATCATAGCCATCATCATTGGCAACCCCTTCGCCCCGCGGACTGGTATCCGGCGCAATGAAGATCATGCCATGCTTGGCCGCATGCATCTGCGGCAAGCCTTTGGTGGTGACATTTTCCCATGTACAGGTAAGGCCAGAGAGGTAAACCAGACTTGGACAAACAAAGCCGTCCAGAGCGGCACGCGGAAGGAAGACCGCAAATTCCATGTCGGTGCCAGTTGCCTTGGATTTATGTTTATAGACGCGTTGCTCGCCGCCAAAGCATTTGGTGCTAAAAACTTGCTCCATGGCAAAATCTCCCTGCTTGATTGTCTCTGGCCGCCAACCTTATGAGCAAGATCTGTCTGTTCGATGACAACGGGCCAATCGCGAACAGCCCAATCAAACAGGCTACCCGTTGTCATGCAAGTCTTATGATGGTTATTTACGTTTTTTACCCAACAGCTTCAGGCGGCCATCAATTGCCGCATTGCACCGTCCTTTGGCGCGGCGAACGATAATCTCCTGCGCGAAGGTAACATGCTGGCCAATCGGACCACCAGTAAAGGCGGGCGTCCCCTGAGGCAGGATCTGCAGCACCGCATAATCACCACCCGCATCGGTGAACAAAGCAAAAGGCGCCCCGGCAACCGACAGCCCCACCTGACCCGTGCGCAGAGATTGCATGGTGATGGTCTGTTTCTTGCCTGCCAGTTCCAATTCGCTTTCACTGAGCTTCAAGGTCTTCTTTTTGTCACTTGCAAGCACCCAGCGTCCCAACAGATCCTTCATTTCGGTATCCACCGCAAGGCAGGAATTGTCGGCATTGGGCACGCTGAGACGATAGGCCTCGCCCTTCTCGATGACGTTGCCATTTGCACTCATACGATAAAGCATCTTTTCATCATCGACCCGGGCAACCTCGACCAGCGCCGCTGACAATCCATTGACCGACAGGCGGCGTGCATAAAAGTTGTAACGAACGCCAGGCACAGAATCCGAGCGCATATAGAGCCATGTACTCGGCATCTTCTTGTCGAAAATCAGCCAATCACTCATGACCAATGGCCGAACGCCATTCGCATCACGTAATTCCCAAACCCCAGTAAAGAAAGGCGTGTCGCTCGCAGCCTTGCCCCCGACAGCACTGACAAGCACCGTCATCAAGGCAATCACGACCAATCGTAAGATCTGGGCGCCCGTTGCGAAAAATTGGATTGTCTTCATTGCTTCACCCTCTGGATCCTCAAGCGCCTTGCCAATCACAAATCGCCTTATCCTTGATTATCCCTTTTGGTCGGAGATGAGGATCCACAGTGGATCTGCAACCCCATACCCGTCATTCGCCCGCATGGATGCTGAAAGCGCATCGCAAAAATGTCACAGCCCCCCATCCGCAGCAGGTAAAGTGTCACCCTGTTTTCTATTTTTGGCAATCCCCGAGATGAAGAACATTGAAAAATATAGAGTTTTGGGCCCCATTATGGTTAACAAACCTTCTGGTTGCAGGCCACACCTCTTCCAAAACAAAAAGAAGAAGCCTTGCATCACACATCAATCCCAAACAGCGCTCTTATGACACTTATGACACTTATGACACTTCAAAGCTGGCAAAGAATATGCACAATGTGAAAACAGAGACCTGATGCCGATAAACACGGCACTTAACATGACAAGGACAACTTCCGTGAAACGCGCCTCTACTCCTATGCCCCGGCTCTTCTGTCTCCTTGCATTGACCGTCTCGATGTTGACAAGCCAGACGAGCGCCGAAGAAGACAAAGTGACTGTCTTTGCCGCAGCAAGCCTCACCAACGCAGTGACAAAAGCAACACAGCGCTTTGAGCAGCAAACCGGCACGAAAATACGCCTTTCATTTGCCGGCTCCTCGACATTGGCCCGCCAAATAGAAGCGGGCGCCGATGTCGATGTGTTTCTTTCGGCCAATGAGGGTTGGGCCGATTATCTTCTCGACCGGGGTTTGCTTGACCCGGATCGCCAATCTCGCAGCTTGACGAACAAACTGGTTCTTGTTGCCCCCGCCATCAATGGGCAAAAGGCCTTGCCCGAACTCCACAAAGAGGAACTGCTCGCGATTCTGGGCTCCGAAGGGCTGATTGCCATGGGCGATCCAGACCATGTACCCGTCGGCATCTACGGCAAAGAAGCATTGTCCGCATTGGGGTTATGGACCACCCTACGCACCCGCTTGGCTCGCACAGATAATGTCCGCGCAGCCCTCGCTCTAGTGTCACGCGCTGAGGTTCCGCTCGCCATTGTCTATGAAAGTGATACGGTCGGCATGAGTGATCTGACGACCCTATACACATTTGAACAAGGCCCGACGCCCATCCGCTATGTCTTCGCCATGAGTGCAGGGCAACATTCTGCCGCTGCAACAGATCTGTATTCCTTTCTGAACGGAAAAGAAGGCACCAAAATATTTGAACAATTCGGCTTTTCGAAAGAAACCGCAAAATAAAGTGGATGCAATGAAGACCACGCATCGAAAAGGCGCTATGGCCGCATGACGGATCTGATCACCTCTGCCGAAGCAGAAGCCCTTGTCCTCAGTTTTAAAATCTCGGCTGTGGCAGTCACTTGTGCCCTTCCTTTGGCAATCCTGACGGCAACCATGTTGTCCAAGCGTGGCTTTCCTGGAAAAATCCTGCTCGATGGCATCACGCATCTGCCATTGATCCTGCCCCCTGTGGTCATGGGATATCTGCTGTTGATCACCCTGGGCACCCGTGCTCCTTTAGGGGCCTTCTTGCAGGATACCTTCGGCATTCGCTTTGTGTTCAGCTGGACAGGGGCCGCGTTGGCAGCAGGGATCGTCACCTTTCCTTTTCAGGTGCGCGCCATTCGTTTAGCCATGGAAGCCATAGACCCCGGCTTGATCGCCGCAGCCAGAACATTGGGTGCAGGACCGATTGATCATTTCATATCGATCACCCTGCCCCTCGCCATGCCCGGTATCATCGCCGGTGCAATCACTGCCTTTGCTGCAAGCTTGGGAGAATTCGGGGCGATCATCACATTCGTTTCCAACATTCCCGGAGAAACCAGAACCTTGCCACTCGCAATCTACTCCGCCATACAAACTCCGGGCGGGGAAGCCATAGCGGCTAGAATGGTGACCCTGTCCGTCGCATTGGCTTTTTCCGGTTTGATCCTGTCTGAAATAGCCAATCGCCGTATCAAGAGGCATCTGAATCAATGAGCCTCACAGTCAGCTTGCACCACACTGTCCAGCAATTCGAGCTTGATATTAAATTCAGTCAATCCCAAAAGGGCGTCACGGCATTGTTCGGCCCGTCCGGCGCCGGCAAGTCCCTGACCATCAACATGATAGCGGGACTGGAAACACCCCAGACAGGTGAAATAAGTCTGAATGACAAGGCGCTCTTTTCGTCACGCCAAAGGATCAATATTCCGCCACATAAACGTAAAATCGGCTATGTCTTTCAAGATGCACGCCTGTTTCCCCATAAAACAATCAAGCAGAACCTGCTCTTCGGCGCCAAGCGCACCGTCCCCAGACCCAGCAATGCCTATATAGAAGAAGTGATCGGCCTGCTCGACATCGAGCACTTGCTGGATCGGTTTCCTTCAAAACTGTCAGGCGGGGAGAAACAACGTGTTGCCATTGGTCGCGCCCTTCTCAGGCAACCGGATCTTCTCTTGTTAGATGAACCGCTTTCCGCTCTGGATCATCGCAGGCAACATGACATTCTGTGTCATCTCGAAACCATCAAGGCAGAAAGCAACATCCCCATCCTGTTGGTGACCCACTCCATGGATGAGGTCGCCAGATTGGCAGACGATGTGGTTTTATTGGAAAATGGCAAATTGGCCGCACAAGGTTCGGTTTATGACATCACATCGCGCCTCGACTTGTTGCCCTTGACGGGAGAGTTTGATGCCGCAAGCACAGTCATCGGTGTTGTAAAAGCTCATCTTCCGTCACAAGGGATGTCACTCATCAACCTTGAGGGCAATAAAATCTATGTTCCGCAGATGGATCGAAAAATCGGCTCAAAGGTGCGAGTGAGGATCAAGTCCCGTGACGTCATGTTGTCGAAAAATAGCCCGAATGATATCAGCGCCAATAACATTCTGCCGGTAACCATTCTGGACCACAATCAATCCGATCAGATGCATGTTGATGTGCAACTTCGCCTTAATCAGCAAGTCTTTCTATCACAAATCACGACCAAATCTTGGCAGCGCTTGAACTTGACTGAAGGCATGACCCTTTTTGCAGTTCTCAAGAGCGTTCAATTGTTCTGAATTGCAATTGCCCCTTGCCCGGACCATTTTTTTATTATTCAACGCAAAAACCCCGATCATGATTATGACCGGGGTTTTTTATATATTTTGCTTTTAACAGGCCTGGCGGCGACCTACTCTCCCGCGTCTTAAGACGAAGTACCATTGGCGCAGAGGCGTTTGACTACCGAGTTCGGGATGGGATCGGGTCTGGGAGCCTCGCCATGACCACCAGGCCGGTTAAAAGCAAAATTTGAGAAGCTGGTTTTTTTGGCTTTCGGCATTTCGTTACACGAATTGCCTTTCGCCTATTCCGCAATTGGCTTTGACCAATTGCTCTGAATGAACATTGATAAATGGGAGTGATCAAGCCGATCGAGCTATTAGTACCGGTAAGCTTCGTATGTTGCCATACTTCCACACCCGGCCTATCGACGTGGTGGTCTTCCACGGCTCTGATAGGGAGAACTTGTCTCAAGGTGGGCTTCCCGCTTAGATGCTTTCAGCGGTTATCCCTTCCGCACATAGCTACCCTGCAATGCGGCTGGCGCCACAACAGGTCCACCAGAGGTGCGTCCAACCCGGTCCTCTCGTACTAGGGTCAGCTCCTTTCAATTCTCCTGCGCCCACGGCAGATAGGGACCGAACTGTCTCACGACGTTCTGAACCCAGCTCACGTACCGCTTTAATTGGCGAACAGCCAAACCCTTGGGACCTGCTCCAGCCCCAGGATGCGATGAGCCGACATCGAGGTGCCAAACAATGCCGTCGATATGGACTCTTGGGCATCATCAGCCTGTTATCCCCGGAGTACCTTTTATCCGTTGAGCGATGGCCCTTCCACTCGGGACCACCGGATCACTATGACCGACTTTCGTCTCTGCTCGACTTGTCAGTCTCGCAGTCAGGCTGGCTTATGCCATTGCACTCGACGACCGATTTCCGACCGGTCTGAGCCAACCTTCGCGCGCCTCCGTTACTCTTTGGGAGGCGACCGCCCCAGTCAAACTACCCACCATGCGCTGTCCCGGATCCGGATAACGGACCGCGGTTAGACAGCCATGACAACAAGGGTGGTATTTCAAGGATGGCTCCATCCGAGCTGGCGCCCGGACTTCAAAGCCTACCACCTATCCTACACATGCCAACACAACTGTCAGCGCAAAGCTATAGTAAAGGTTCACGGGGTCTTTCCGTCTGACCGCAGGAACCCCGCATCTTCACGGGGAATTCAATTTCACTGAGTCTATGCTGGAGACAGCGGGGAAGTCGTTACGCCATTCGTGCAGGTCGGAACTTACCCGACAAGGAATTTCGCTACCTTAGGACCGTTATAGTTACGGCCGCCGTTTACCGGGGCTTCAATTCGATGCTCTCACATCTCCTCTTAACCTTCCGGCACCGGGCAGGCGTCAGACCCTATACGTCGCCTTGCGGCTTCGCAGAGCCCTGTGTTTTTGATAAACAGTCGCAACCCCCTGGTCTGTGCCACCCGCTAAAAGTTGCCTTCTAACGGGTCTCCCTTCTCGCGAACTTACGGGAGCAATTTGCCGAGTTCCTTCAGCATAGTTCTCTCAAGCGCCTTGGTATACTCTACCAGTCCACCTGTGTCGGTTTCGGGTACGGTCTAATGTGGGTGCTATTTCCTGGAACTCCTACGCTGCACAATCAATCCAATAAGATCATACAACTACCGGAATTCGTCACATCCCACTGGTTGAGGAATATTAACCTCATTCCCATCGACTACGCATTTCTGCCTCGCCTTAGGGGCCGACTAACCCTGCGCTGATTAGCATTGCACAGGAACCCTTGGACTTTCGGCGAGAGTGTCTCTCACACTCTTTATCGTTACTCATGTCAGCATTCGCACTTCTGATACTTCCAGCGCCCCTCGCAGGTACGCCTTCATCAGCCTACAGAACGCTCCGCTACCGCGTGTACAAAGTACACACCCGCAGCTTCGGTGCATGGCTTTAGCCCCGTTACATTTTCGGCGCAAAGACCCTTATTTAGACCAGTGAGCTGTTACGCTTTCTTTAAATGATGGCTGCTTCTAAGCCAACATCCTGGTTGTTTTGGGATCCTCACATCCTTTCCCACTTAGCCATGACT